>CAXSDP010000093.1:0-12464 GCA_964235705.1 uncultured Beijerinckiaceae bacterium
GCGCGCGCCGGGGGGGCGTGGGCCATCCGCCGGCGCCGCCGCGCTCTCCATCGGCAGCTGCAGGAGGATCTCGTGGCCCTTGGACCGGGCGGCATCCACCGCCGCGACCAGGCCGCCGCTGGCGAAACCGTCCCCGGTGGGGACGAAGGCCAGGGTCACGGCGGCCGGCATCGTGTCGATGGCCTCGCGCGTCGCGGCCGTGCCCAGCCCCATGCCGCCGACGAAGATCGCCACGCGGGGTTTCGCCCCGGCGGAGGCCGCCGATTGCCCACCGCTCATGCGGTCGCCGTCCACGGTCTTGAAGGGGTTGGTCGTCTTGGCGCCGTCGAGGGCCTTGGAAACGTCGATGACGAGCGGGCCGCCGTTGGTCGCCTCCCGCTGCGGTGCCAGACCGCCCGACGAGCCCCCGCCTGACAACACCCCACGGAAAACCTTCACCCCGTTCTCCATCGTCGCCGCGTCCGTACCGGGGTCGGCGACGACCGGGCGCGCGGGCGGCCGAGGCGCGACCGATCCGGTCGGCATCGGGTCGGGGGCGGCCGCCGCGATCGGTTTCGGCGGCGGCTCGGCGGGCGGCGGCCTGGCGATGGTCGCCACGGCGTAGGGCTCGCCGCCGCGCGGGTTGGCGGTGAACAGCCACGCGGCGATCCCGCCGGACGCGACCACGGCCGCCCCGAGCCCGGCGCCGAGCCTCAAGCCGACGCCCCACCTGGGACGGGGCGTCGGCGTCGTGCCGAGTGGCGCGTTCAGGTCCATCGGATCGGTCTCCGTGCGGCGCGACGGCGAATCGTCATGGCCTCGACCGTGCTTATACCGTGCCACCCGATCGATCGCGAAGACCGCGTCCGGCGATCACCCCGGACGCACCTCCCTCCCGCGCGGTCATCGATGGCGCGGCATGCCTCGGCCCCTGCCAGCCATCACTTCGTCAGCTTGGCGGGGGGCGCCTCGCTCGGCGTGCCGCCGGTGGTGGGGGCGGCCGGCGCCGGCGCACCGGGCTGGACCGTGGTGGCGAGCGGCGCCGCCGGCATCGGCGCGGCCGGCATCGGGTTGGTCGGCGTCGCGTTGGCCGTGTACTTGATGCCGCGCAGCAGGTCCTCGGCGGCGATGAGCTGGTTGTCCTTGGCCGGGTCGGGCGAGACGTAGGCGCCCGAGCCGTGCTCCTCCGAGCCGTTGAGCAGGTGACCCTTCAGCGAGGCCTCGCCCTTGGTTTCGTCCTTGCCCTTGAGGTCGGCGGGGGTGTCCTCGACGATCGTCACGTCGGGATCGATGCCCTTGGCCTGGATCGAGCGGCCGGACGGCGTGTAGTAGCGCGCCGTGGTCAGCCGGATCGCGCCGTTGCTCTGGCCGAGCGGGATGATCGTCTGCACCGATCCCTTGCCGAAGGAGCGCGTGCCCATGATCGTGCCGCGCTTGTGGTCCTGCAGCGCGCCGGCGACGATCTCGGAGGCCGACGCCGAGCCGCCGTTGATCAGCACCACCAACGGCTTGCCGTGCGAGATGTCGCCGGGGCGGGCGTTGTAGCGCTGGGTCTCGTCGGCGTTGCGGCCGCGCGTCGAGACGATCTCGCCCTTGTCGATGAAGGCGTTGGACACCGCGATCGACTGGTCGAGCAACCCGCCGGGGTTGTTGCGCAGGTCTAGGATGTAGCCCTTGAACTTGTCGTTCGGGATGTCCTTCTGGAACTTGTCGATCGCCTCCTTCACGCCGTCATAGGTTTGCTCGTTGAACTGCGTGATGCGGATGTAGCCGATGTCGCCGTCCTCGACCTTGTTGCGCACCGACTTGATGGTGATCACCGCGCGGACCAGCTTGACGTCCATCGGATCCTTCTTGGCGCCGCGCAGGATCTTCAGGGTCACGGGCGTGTTGACGGCGCCGCGCATCTTGTCGACCGCCTGGTTGAGGGTCATGCCCGACACCTGCTCGCCGTCGATCGCGCTGATCAGGTCGCCCGACAGGATCCCCGCCTTGGAGGCCGGCGTGTCGTCGATGGGCGTGACGACCTTCAGGATGCCGTCGTCCTGCGTGACCTCGATGCCCAGGCCGCCGAACTCGCCGCGCGTCTGCACCTGCATGTCGCGGAAGCTCTTGGCGTCCATGTAGGAGGAGTGCGGGTCGAGCGAGGTCAACATGCCGTTGATGGCCGACTCGACGAGCTTCTGGTCGTCCGGCTTCTCGACGTAGTCGGTGCGGATCTTCTCGAACACGTCGCCGAACAGGTTGAGGCTGCGATACGTGTCGGAGGCGGCCGCCTTGGCGCCGGTGAGGAGGTGGGTCTGCGTCCCCAGGGTGACGGAGGAGGCTCCCAGGGCGGCACCAAGCAACACGAGCGAGACTTTGCGCATCATCCGCGAACCTTTTGAATCTCCGGCTTCGCCCACCATGGGCCCGGATCGATCGTCGCCCCGTCTTTTCGGAATTCCACGTACAGGACGGGTTGCGCGGCGCCAAGGGCGATCGCGACGGCAGTTTTCCGAGACCCGTCGCCCATGGCGGCGATCGGTTCGCCGGTCAGAACGAACTGGCCCAAATCTACGTTGATCCGCTCCATACCGGCAAGGACTATATAGTAGCCGGCGCCCGCGTTGAGGATCACCAGCTGGCCGTAGCTCCGGTAGGGGCCGGCGTAGGCGACCCAGCCGTCGGCCGGGGACGCCACGACCGCGCTCGGCACCGTCGCGAACAGCGCTCCCTTCTCCGTGCCGCCCAGGCCGTCATCCTCGCCGAACCGGCGCAGCAGGGCGCCGCTCACCGGGAGCGGCAGCAGCCCCCTGGTCGCGGCGAAGGCGACGGCGGGGGCGAGCCGGGCGGGATCCTTGAACGGCTTCGGGTCGGCGGCACCGTCCGGCGTCCCCTTCGACACGGCGGCGCCGTCGGGTGCCAGGGCCGCCAACGCGTCGGCGCGGCGCGCGGCCTCCGCCCCCTTCGCGACGGGGGCGCTGTCGCGCTCCATCGCGCCCAGCAGGTCCTTGAACGACCCGGCCCCCTCGGCGATCCGCCGGGCCTCCTCGCGCCCGGCCTCGCGCTCCGCCGGCGTCGAGCCCAGGGCGTCCTGGCGAACGGCGACGAGGGTCGTCAACCGGTCCCGCTCGCGGTTGACGGCGGCGAGGTCGGCGTCGAGGCCCCGCCTGGCGACGAGGAGGTCGTGGCGGGTGCGGGCCAACGCCGCCAAGTCCCCCAGCAGTCGCTCGACGTCGGCGCGCATGCCCGGCAGCACCGCGCTCAGCAGCATGGAGGCGCGCGCCGCCTTCAACACGTCGCCGGGGTCGACGAGCAGGGCCGGCGGCGGCTTGCGGCCCATGCGCTGCAAGGCGGCCAGCAGTTCGGCGACGACCGCCCGCCGAGTGTCCAGCGCCCCTTGCCTGGCCGCCTCGTCCGCCGCCAGCGCGTCGAGCCGCGCCTGGGCCACGGCGATGGCCGTCTCGATCGCGGCGACCTTGGCCGTGGTGTCGATGAGCGAGGCCTTCAGCTTGGCGCGCTCGCCGTCGGATAGGGGCGTCCGCCCCGCCGCGCCCGGTAGGGACGCGTCCGGGGCGCGGGCGCCCGGAGGGTGGGCATCGGCCGGGGCCGCCTCGGGCACGCCGCGCAGCTGGTAGGCGTCGGCCGGCTGGCGCGCGTCCTCGCCGCGAACCGGCCCGGCGATCGACGGCAGCAGGGCGAGCGCGGCCGCCCCGAGGCGTCGTCCCATGCGTCCCGGCATCGTCGCCTCCGATCCCCGCGCGGCGGACGGGGGTCTGTCGCCGGAAGGATGTCGCGTGAAGATAAGGACCAAGCCAAGCGACGCGATCGTGTCCGAACAACGGCGGGCGGGGCAGAACGGCGGACGATCGGCTCCGGCGAGGGTCGCCGGGGTACCCGGCAGCCACGTCACGCCCGATGGTAGGGGTGGCCGGCGAGGATGGTGATCGCCCGGTAAACCTGCTCGCTCGCCATGATGCGCACGAGTTGGTGCGGCCACGTCATCGCGCCGAAGGCGATCCGCCGCGACGCCGCCTCGCGCAGGGCGGGATCCAGTCCATCCGGGCCGCCGATCACCAACGCGACGTCCGTGCCGCCGGTCCGCGCGCCGTCGAGGAGCGCCGCGAAGGCCTCGCTGCCGATCGCGTCGCCCGCCTCGTCGAGGACGAGGAGGGAGGCGTCCGACCCCATGGCGGCGCGGATGGCGACGGCTTCCTCGGAGCGGCGCTCGGCGGCACGGCGAGCCCGCGATTCGTCGATCTCGCGCGCGGCGACCGCCAGGCCGATGCCGCGCCCGGCCGCCCGGGCCCGCTCGAGGTAGCGCGCGGCGAGGTCGCGTTCGGGGCCGGACTTCGTGCGCCCCACGCAAACGAGGCTCACCCGCAGCATCGGTGTCCCGGATCATGACGGACCCCAGGAGCGTCAGACCGATGGCGTCGCCCCGGCGGGGTACGGCCGGTCAGATCGCGTTGGGCCGGTCGGCTCCCCACATCTTCTCGAGGTTGTAGAACTGGCGCACTTCCGGGCGGAACACGTGGACGATGATGTCGCCCGCGTCGATCAGCACCCAGTCGCCGCCCACCAGGCCCTCGACCTTCGGCAGCGTGAGGCCGGCGGCCTTGATGTCGCGCAGCACGCGGTCGGCGATGGCGTTGACGTGGACGCTCGATCGCCCGGTCGTGACCACCATTGCGTCGGCGATGGATGTCTTCCCGTTCAGGTCGATCAGGGTCGTGTCCTCGGCCTTCGCGTCGTCGAGGCTCCCCATCACGACGTGGACGAGGGAGTCCACGACGTGCGCGAGGCCGTCGTCTGGGATGGGCGACCCATCCATGGCTCGCTGGCCGGCCGGCGGCGGCTGCATGGCCGCCTCGCTCGAAATCATGTCGATCAGCCCATCATCCTCCGTCGGACCCGGTCCTCGCGCCGGCGCCCGGCCGAACATGGCGTAGCCGCCGACCCTTTTCAATCGGCTAAGTGGCTGTGGCGCCGCCCACTCCTCCGTTTTTGCGGGCGCGGCGGCGATCGAACGGGGCGTGTCGCGGGCGGCGCGACGTGCGGATGGCGCGAAAGTTGATACAAGCGCGGCGGGGGAGGCGGCGGCGATGGCGGCGGACCCTCGACAGGAACGGATCACTCCATGCTGAACACCGAATTCGACATCCAGGAGCAGCAAAGCGCGAGGGTGACGAGCGTGCCGACAAGTGAGGACCTTCGCCAGGCGATCGTCGACAAGCTGGTCTACGCCGTCGGCAAGGACATGAGGACCGCCGCGCCCAGGGACTGGTTCATAGCGCTGGCGCTGGCCGTGCGCGACCGCATCGTCGACCGTTGGATGGACGCCACGCGCCGCACGCAGCAGGGTCACGGCAAGCAGGTGTACTACCTGTCCGTCGAGTTCCTCATCGGCCGCCTGCTGATGGACGGCCTGACCAACCTCGGCCTGACCGAGCCGGCGCGCGAGGCCTTGGCTTCGCTCGGCGTCGACCTCGCCGACATCCGCCAGGAGGAGCCGGACGCGGCGCTGGGCAATGGGGGCCTCGGCCGCCTCGCCGCCTGCTTCATGGAGTCGATGGCGAGCGTCGGCCTGCCGGCCTACGGCTACGGCATCCGCTACGAGCACGGCTTGTTCCGCCAGATGATCTCGGACGGCTGGCAGCACGAGGCGCCGGAAGACTGGCTCGCCCACGGCAACCCGTGGGAGTTCGAGCGGGCGGAGGTGGTCTACCCCATCCAGTTCGGCGGCTTCGTCGAGCAGGTCGGCGGCGACAGCGAGGCCATGCCGGTCAAGAACATCTGGCACCCGCGCGAGACCGTGCTGGCGGTGGCCTACGACACGCCCATCGTCGGCTGGCAGGGCAAGCACGCCAACACGCTGCGGTTATGGTCCGCCCGCGCCGTCGACCCGATCGAGCTCACCGCCTTCAATCGCGGCGACCACATCGGCTCGTTCGCGGCGCGCGCCTACGCCGAGAGCATCTCCCGCGTGCTGTACCCGTCCGACG
The DNA here is from genome assembly GCA_964235705.1 of uncultured Beijerinckiaceae bacterium. GTDB lineage: Bacteria > Pseudomonadota > Alphaproteobacteria > Rhizobiales > Beijerinckiaceae > RH-AL1. The sequence continues at coordinate 5,967 of CAXSDP010000093.1, forward strand.
AGACGCAGTCCGGCCAGGCGCTGCGCCTGCGGCAGGAGTATTTCTTCACCTCCGCCTCGCTGCAGGACCTCACGCGCCGCCACCTCGCGACGCACCCCACGCTCGACAACCTGCCGGACTGCGCCGCCATCCACATGAACGACACGCACCCCGCCATCGCGGTGGCCGAGCTGATGCGCCTGCTCGTCGACGAGCACGCGATGCCCTGGGCCAAGGCGTGGGCGATCACCCAGTCGACGCTGAACTACACCAACCACACGCTGCTGCCGGAGGCGCTGGAGGCGTGGCCGCTCACCCTCATGAACGACCTGCTGCCGCGCCACATGCAGATCATCTTCCTCATCAACCACCAGCACCTGAAGCAGGTGCCGGAGGCGATGCGCAACGGGTCGCAACTCGCCGGCCTGTCGCTGATCGAGGAGGGCGACCAGAAGCGCGTGCGGATGGGTCACCTCGCCTTCGTCGGCTCGCGCCGCATCAACGGCGTGTCGGCGCTGCACACCGACCTGATGAAGCAGACCATCTTCGCCGACCTCAACACGGTTTATCCCGGCCGCATCGTCAACAAGACCAACGGCATCACCTTCCGCCGCTGGCTGATGGAGGCCAACCCGGAGCTGACGAGCCTGCTGGTCGACACGCTCGGGACGCCCGTGCTGAGCGACCCGACCCTGCTCAGCGGCCTCGCCGCCCACGCCGGGGACGCCGGCTTCGCGGACGGCATGGCGCGGGTGCGGCGCGCCAAGAAGGAGGCGCTCGCCGCCACCATCAAGGATCGGCTCGGCGTCACCGTCTCGCCCGACGCGCTGTTCGACGTGCAGATCAAGCGCATCCACGAGTACAAGCGCCAACTCCTCAACATCCTGTCGACCGCCGCGCTCTACCGGGAGATGAAGCTCAACCCCAACATGCCCTACACGCCGCGCGTGAAGATCTTCGCCGGCAAGGCGGCGGCGAGCTACGCGCGGGCCAAGCTCATCATCAAGCTCGCCAACGACGTCGCGCAGGTCGTCAACAACGACCCCCAGATCGGCGACAAGCTGAAGGTCGCCTTCCTGCCCAACTACAACGTGAGCCTCGCCGAGGTCATCATCCCGGCCGCCGACCTGTCGGAGCAGATTTCGACCGCCGGCATGGAGGCGTCCGGCACCGGCAACATGAAGATGGCGCTGAATGGCGCGCTGACGATCGGCACGATGGACGGCGCCAACATCGAGATCTCCGAGGCGGTCGGGCTCGACAACATCTTCATCTTCGGCATGTCCACGCCGGAGGTGGAGATGCGCCGCAAGCAGGGCTTCCGCGGCCGCGACGCCCTCATCAACTCGTGGCGCCTCAAGGACATGCTCGACGCGCTCTACGACGGGCAGTTCTCGCCCGACGACCGGGGCCGCTACCATTCGCTGGTCGACGCGGTGCTGGGCTACGACACCTTCATGGTCGCCGCCGACTTCGAGGCCTACTGGCAGCGCCAGCGCGACGTCGACCGGACGTGGAACACGCCCGAGCGCTGGGCGGCGGCGCGGGTCAAGAACATCTCGGGCATGGGCTGGTTCTCGTCCGACCGGACCATCCGGGAATACGCCGCCGATATCTGGCGCGCGCCGACGATGTGACAGGTGGTCGGGCGCCGGCCCCGTCGGCGCCCCTGGGCCGGGACGAGTCCCGCGCTACGCGGCGACCAACTCGTGCACGCTGAACAGCCCGTCGCCGTCCATCCACAGGCGGCTCGGCCGCCATCCGGCCTCGCGGGCGAGGTCCTGGAAACCCACGACCGTGTACTTGTGCGAGTTCTCGGTGTGGATGCTCTCGCCGGGCGCGAAGGCGAAGCGGCGGCCGAGCAGCGACACGGTCTGCGCGGCGCGGCTGACGAGGTGCATCTCCACGCGGCCTCGGGCGTCGTCGAAGCGGGCCTCGTGCTTGAACCCGTCGAGGTCGAAGTCGGCGCCCAATTCCCGGTTGGCGCGCGCGAGGATGTTCTTGTTGAAGGCGGCGGTGACGCCGGCGGCGTCGTCGTAGGCCGGCAGCAGGGTGGCGACGTCCTTGCGCAGGTCGACGCCGATGATGAGGCGGCCGCCCGCGCCCAACGTGCGGGCCATGCCGGCGAGGAGGTCGCGGGCCGCCTCGGGCGAGAAGTTGCCGATCGTCGACCCCGGGAAGAAACCCATGCGCGGCCGCGCCGCGAGGTCCGGCGGCAGGGCGAGGGCGGCGCGGAAGTCGCCGGCGACCGCGTGGACGCGCAAACCCGGGAAGCGGGAGGCCAACCGGGCGCGGGCCTCGTCGAGCGCGCTGATCGAAACGTCGATCGGCACGTAGGCGGCGAGCTTGTCGAGCGCCGCCAGCAGGATCTCGGTCTTGCGGCTCGATCCCGAGCCGAACTCGACCAGCACCGAGCCGGCCGGCGTGCCGGCGACGATCGCGCCGGCGCAGGACGACAGGATCGCCGTTTCCGTGCGCGTGGGGTAATATTCCGGCAGGTCGGTGATGCGCTCGAACAGGGCGCTGCCCCGCTCGTCGTAGAGGTACTGGCACGGCAGCGTCTTGCGGGGCCTATCCAGGCCGCACAGCACGGCCCGCGCGAAGCCGTCGGTGTCCGGCACGATCTCGTGGGTCATATGTCCTCGCCGGTCACGCGTCGCTCGCGAGGCGCAGACCCATGAACTGCCAGCGCTGGTGGGGGTAGAAGAAGTTGCGGTAGGTGAGGCGATCGTGGCCCGGCGCCGTCGCGCAGGACGAGCCGCGCAGCACCTGCTGGCCGCACATGAACTTGCCGTTGTACTCGCCGATGGCGCCCGGCGCGGCCTTGTAGCCGGGGTAGGGCAGGTAGGCGCTCTGCGTCCACTGCCACACTTCACCGAACATCTGCCGGTGCGAGCCGTCCGCCGCGAGTGGGCGGACGGCGTCGCCGCGCGTTCGCGACGCCCCGGTCTCGCCCGTCGTCACCGCCGCCCGCTCCCACTCGAACTCGGTCGGCAGGCGGTGGCCGGCCCAGCGCGCGAAGGCGTCGGCCTCGTAGTAGCTGACGTGGCAGACGGGCGCCGCCGCCTCGATCGGTCGCCGCCCGTACAGACCCATCTGCCGCCAGGCACGGTCGTGCCCCGGACCGTCGTGCCCCGCGCCGTCCTGCCGCTCCCAGTACAGCGGCGCGTCCCAGCCCTGCGCCTTCACGGTGGCCCAGCCGTCGGCCAGCCAGAGCGCCGGCGTGCGGTAACCGCCGTCGTCCATGAAGGCCAGCCACTCGCCGTTGGTGACGAGGCGGTCCGCCAAGCGGTAGGGGCGGAGCAGGGCCTGGTGGCGCGGCCCCTCGTTGTCGAAGCCGAAGCCGTCGCCGGCGTGGCCGACGTCGTGGATCCCGCCGTCGTGGTCGGTGAAGGTCAGCGCGGGCGCGGCCTGGGACGCGCCCGGCGCGTCGTCCCGGTAGGCCGGGCGCAGCGGCTGCGCGGCGAACAGGCTCAGGATGTCGGTCAGCAACAATTCCTGGTGCTGCTGCTCGTGATGGATGCCGACCTCCAAGAGGGCGGGCACGTCGGGGTTCGCCATCGCCGGGCCGGCGACGAGCGCGGCCAACCCCTCGTCGACGTGGGCGCGATAGGCCCGCACCTCGTCGTGGGTCGGCCGGGTCAACAGGCCGCGCAGGCCGCGCGGGTGCCGTGCGCCCTCCGCCTCGTAGTAGGAGTTGAAGCAGAACGGGAACCGCTCGTCGTGCAGGCGGTACGACGGCAGGTGCGGCTTGAGCAGGAACGTCTCGAAGAACCATGTGACGTGCGCCAAGTGCCACTTCGTCGGGCTGGCGTCGTCGTTCGCCTGGACCACCTGGTCCTCCGGCGAGAGGGGCGCCGCGAGGTCGAGCGAGTGGCGCCGCGTGGCGAAGAGGCGCGCCGCCAAGGCCTCGCGTGACGCCTCCTGCGACGCCTCGCGCCCGACGGGACCGTCCCAAACACTGAAGCCGGACGTCATGGGGTTCCGTTCGCTGAAGGTACGCGGCAGTGGACGGCGGAACGACGCTTTTCGGCGATTGGTTCCGCGATCGCCGCGACGTCATAGCACGTGAGTGTCCGCGAGCCCATCCGGCCGGAACCATTAATGCGACCGAGATCCTTCATGGGCGGCGCGCCGCCGCGCGCGGCCGAGCAGCAGCGTCGCGCGGGCGTTGACGAGGCCGACCTCCCCGCCGAAGCCGAACCAGCGGCGGGGCGACCGGCTTTCCCGCTCCACCAAGTGCTGGCCGACGGCGACGAGGGTCGCGCTCGGCGCGTGGGCGAGGCCAGGATGGAGGGCGTCGAGCGCCGTGGGGTAACGATCGTAGAAGCGGGCGCGCGCCTTCACCATCGTCCACGCCGCCGTTCGCGCCGCCACCGCCAAACGTTCCGCGCCGCTCGTACCCACCGTTCGCATGCCGCCATCCCCCCGATGACGGTCAACATACCAAGGTATAAATACCAAAACAAGGATGGCGCCCGACCAGCTTCCTTACCGCTTCGCCGTCGGTGGGCCGGTATGAAGCCAGCGCGTCCCCGGCAGGATCATCAGGATCGGGGCCGCCCATTCCAGCGTCACGTTGCGGATGGGCGGGGCGTTGTGGCTCTCCAAGTCGAAGGTGCCGGGCGCCGAGCCGCGCCGCACGGTCTTCAGGAAGCGCCGGCCGTCGCCGGTGCGCACCGCCGCCTCCTGCCCGGTCACGGCGGCGAAGTCGTGCTCGCCCTGCGCGCAGACCACCACGTCGCCGGCGTTGTAGCGCGGCCACATGCTGTCCCCCTCCACCTTGAAGGCGATCGAGCCGGACGGCAGCGACCAGGGGAATTCGATCTCGTCCAATCCCTCCGGCGGCGCCTGCTCGAACTCCGGCAGGATCTCCGCCCCCGCGCCGACCCGGCCAACGATGCGCAGCGTGACGCTCAACCCCCCGTCGGCGCCGACGCCTTCCAGCAGCCAGGCGGCGGAGGTTTGCAGCACCGGGGCCAGGGCGGACAGGGTTTCCGTGGTGATGCCGCGGCGATCGTTGTTCTGCACCGCGCGGCGCAGGTTGCGGATGGCGTCCGGCTTCTTGGCGGCGAGCGAGGCGGCGTGCGCCGACAGGCCCACCACCGCCAGCCGGCTTTCCACACGCGATAAGACATCTTGGAGGAGCATGTCGGTAGAATAACCTTGAGGCGACGCGCGGGCTAGCGGTACTTTGACCGTTGACAACGAGGGTATTGCTACCGATACTCAGCCTCATGAACCAGATGTTCCTTCCCCCAAGTCGCACGCGCTGGTGCTTCCCGCGCGTCGCCCGTCTCGGTTTCCTGGTCGGCCAGGGCTGGGACGCCAAACGCGTCGCCGTCGATCCCTTGATCGCCTCGACACCCAACAACGTCCACCGCCAGGCCCAGCGTTTCGGGCTGGCGTTCCGCGAGGCGGCGGGGCTGCGGCTGCCCGACGACGTGATGGGGCGCCTCGACGAGGCCGCCGCCAAGCGCGGCCTGAACCGCGACGGACTGATCCGCGCCGTGCTGGTGACGGCGGGGTCGGAAGCCGGATTGATCGACAACATCCTCGACGATGGACTCTGACATGCTGGACGGCACCACCACCCTCGAACACCCGCTCGACGACCCGTCCCCTTCGGACGTGCCGGCGACGCTGCCACCGGCGTGGACGCCCGAGCACGTCGCGCTGCGCCTCGTCGAGGCGTTCCGCACGCTCGATCGGATGCCGCGCGTCGCGACGCCCCGGCAGACCGGCAACCATTGGCCGCTCCACCGGCTTGAATGGGCCGACCAGCTCGCGCAGGCCGAGCTGCCGGCGGAGGAGCGGCGCGAGCGCGACGCGATCAGCAACGCGCTCTCGCTGCGCCCGGACGCCGCCGCCATCACGCGGATGGACGCCGCGCTCGAATGGCTGCGCGACCTGCGCGCCACCGACACCGGCCTGGCCCTGGTGACGAGCTATTGGGCGTTGCGGACGGCGCGGCGCCGCTCGGTCCGCCGCCTGTGCCGCGAGAAGGGCTGGGTGCCGGCCACCTTCTACAAGCTGCGCGCCCGCGCGCTCGACCACCTGGCCAAGGGCCTCAACGCGCGCGGCGTCGCGGTGTTCTGAGGCGGTGTCCTGGGGCGGTGTTCTGGGGCGGCGTCCTGAGTTCGTGCGCCTTCCGAGCCGGGTCGGCCCATGGTAAGGCCGGCGCGTCGAGGCCCGGCGATCCCGAAGCCTCTTCCCGGAAGGGAGTTCCACGATGCCGTCCCGCCGCCGCCCCACCACCCGGCTCGTCGCGATCCTCGCGGTCCTGGTCGCGGTTCCGCTGGCCGCCCCGGCGCGGCCGTCCCAAGCCGACCCCATGAAGGCCGACGCGATGAAGGCCGACCCCATGAAGGCCGGTTCCATGGGAGCCGACGCGATGGGCGATCCCGCCGACAAGGCGTTCATGGCGGCGATGGCCGACATGATGGCCGACATGGGGCGGACACCGCCGACCGGGCGCACCGACGAGGATTTCGTCCGCATGATGATGCCGCACCACCA
>CAXSDP010000094.1:0-12376 GCA_964235705.1 uncultured Beijerinckiaceae bacterium
ACCGGGCCGGGACCATGTCGGCGAACGTCGACGGCGATCGCGAGGTACGATGCGCGACCCGCATAGGGCGAGGACCCCGGCGCCGACGGGCGAAGGATCGCCCCGCCGGGCACCAAAGGCAAGCCCACCGGCGCGGCCCTTTCCGCGCCTTCGCACCGGCGGTAGGGGGAGGGTGCGTGCGATCGAGCCGCCCCGGCACCGGAAACACGCGGCGACACTTGGCGACACTTGGCGACACTTTGGGGGCCAGCGGGGCGCACTTCGGCGCGGTGGGACGCGTCGATGTACGATGACCACCAAGGGGGTTGGGGGGCGCCCGGACCAGGCACCCCCTGATCGCGCGAGCCCGACGAACAAGTCCCGGGCGCCGCGCGTCAGGCGTAGCGCTTGTAGGACTTTTCCTCGAAGATCCCCGAGTCGAGCGCGACGTTGATCCGGCGCTTGATGGCGGCGCGCTCGTCGTTGGTGCGGTACACGGCGCGGGCGAGGGCGATGAAGCCGGGGCCGAAGTCGTCGCGCCGCTCGTGCTCGCGGATCGCGTCCTCGATGTCCCACAACCGTTCGTTGACCGTCCGCAGCTCGCCGCGCAGCGCGGTGAGGCCGGCGTCGCGCCCGAGCGCGGCGAAGGCCCGGGCCAGGATGGCCCGCTCGGTGGCGACGTTGCGGCGGGCGACGACGTCGGCGATGCGTCGGTGCTTGATGTCGAGGATGGTCAGCTTGTCGACGAGCTCGCCCGGTGCGACTTCGATCACGATGGTCTTCGACATGGTGCCCCCCACCACCGACGGGTACAGGATCGGGGTGGAGCGACGGTTAACGGGACCTCGGGTGATGCGCCGGCGCCGTCGGGATGGCGCGCGGCCGAGGCCGATTGGCACGCATGTTGCTGACTTGGTTGGGCGCGTGATGAAGGATGATGGTTTGCGACTCCACTTACCCGCGAGGGATGTTCCGGCGATGATGCCACCGAAGTCACGTGCCGAGCCGCCCACCGAGCCGCGCGGCCCCACCGGCCCGATCCCCGCCCGCCCCGACCTGACGTAGCGCCGAGGGGTCCGCGTTGCTCATCTACGTCACCCGGCGCGTCATCACCACGATCCCCGTCATGGGGTTCGTGGCCCTGTTCGTCTTCAGCCTCCTGTACCTGACCCCCGGCGACCCGGCGGCGTTGATCGCCGGCGACCAGGCCACGCCGGCCGACATCGCCCGCATCCGCATGACGCTCGGGCTCGACCGGCCGTTCCTCGTCCAGTTCGGCGACTGGCTCTGGCGCATCCTCCACGGCGACCTCGGCACGTCCATCTTCACCCACCTGCCGGTCACCTACCTGATCGGGCAGCGGATGGAGCCGACCCTGTCGCTGCTGCTGCTGACCCTGATCATCGCGGTGGTCGTCGCCGTGCCGCTCGGCGTGCTGGCCGCCTGGCGCCACCGCTCGTTCGTCGACCGGGCCGCCACCGTCGTGTCGGTGTTGGGCTTCTCGCTGCCGGTGTTCGTGGTCGGTTACCTGCTCGCCTACGTCTTCGCCCTGCGGCTGCGATGGTTGCCGGTCCAGGGCTTCACGCCCATCAGCGCCGGCATCAAGCCTTTCCTGGCGAGCCTGATCCTGCCGGCGGTCGCGCTGGCGCTGCTCTACATCGCCCTCATCGCCCGCATCACGCGCGCCACCATGCTGGAGGTGCTGGCGCAGGACTACGTGCGCACCGCGCGGGCCAAGGGGGTGGGGCAGGTCGGCATCCTGTTCGTCCACGCCTTGAAGAACGCGGCGGTGCCCATCGTCACGGTGATCGGCTTCGGCTTCGCCGCGCTCATCAGCGGCGCGGTGGTCACCGAGAGCGTGTTCGCGATCCCCGGCATCGGACGCCTCGTCACCGACGCGATCCTGCGCCGCGATTACCCCATCATCCAGGGCGTGGTCCTATTGTTCTCGGGGATCTACGTGCTCATCAACCTCGGCGTCGACTTGCTTTACACCGTGTTCGATCCGAGGATCGGCCTGTGAGCGCCCTCACCATCGAGGACATCCCGCCCCTGGACCTGTCGCCCCCGAACCTGTCGCACTTGAACCTGTCGCCGGGTTCCGAGATGCCGCCCGACGTCGTCGAGGCGCCGGCGATGCCGGCCGTGCTGCCGGCGCCGCGCAGGCGCGGGCGCCTCGGCACGATCCTCCGCCGCCATCCCCTGACGCTCGTCGGCGGCACGCTGCTGTTGGTCATGCTGTTCATCGCGCTGTTCGCGCCGTGGCTCGGCACGGTGGATCCCACGGCGATCGCCCCGGCCCGGCGGTTGCGGTTGCCGTCGGGCCAGTACCCGTTCGGCACCGACATGCTCGGCCGCGACGTGTACTCGCGCACGCTCTACGGCGCCCGCGTCTCGTTGATCGTCGGCTTCGCGGTCGCCGCGCTGTCGGCGGTGATCGGCGTCCTCATCGGCGTCGTGTCCGGCTTCGTCCGCGTGCTCGATCCGCTCATCATGCGGATCATGGACGGGCTGATGTCCATCCCCTCCATCCTGCTGGCGGTGGCGCTGACCGCGCTCACCCGCGGCTCGGTGCAAGTCGTGGTGGTGGCGATCACGGTCGCCGAAACCCCCCGCGTGGCGCGGCTGGTGCGCGGCCTGGTGCTGGGCCTGCGCGACCAGCCCTACGTGGAGGCGGCGGTCACCTGCGGCACGCCCCTGCCGCTCCTCATCACCCGGCACGTCCTGCCCAACATCCTCGCGCCGCTCACCGTGCAGGCCACCTACGTCTGCGCCTCGGCCATGATCACGGAGGCCATCCTGTCGTTCATCGGTGCCGGCACGCCGCCGATCACCCCGTCCTGGGGCAACATCATCGCCGAGGGCCGCGCGCTGTGGCAGGTGAAGCCGTTCCTGGTGTTCTTCCCCGCCGTCTTCCTGTCGATCACGGTGCTGGCGGTGCAACTGCTCGGCGACGGGTTGCGCGACGCGCTCGACCCGCGCATGGCGCGGAGCCTTTAGATGAGCCTGCTCGAGGTCGAGCGCCTCCAAACGCATTTCGGGACGCCGGACGGCGTCGTGCGGGCGGTCGACGGCGTGTCCTTCACGGTCGAGGCCGGCGAAACGGTGGCGATCGTCGGCGAGAGCGGCTGCGGCAAGTCCGTCACCTCCATGTCGATCCTGCGCCTGATCGCCGAACCGCCCGGCCGCATCGCCGGCGGCATCCGCTTCGCCGGCCGCGACCTGCTCACCCTGTCCGAGCGGCAGATGCGCCAGTTGCGCGGCAACGAGATCGGCATGATCTTCCAGGAGCCGATGACGTCGCTGAACCCCGTCCTCACCCTGGGGCGGCAGATCGGCGAGTCGCTGCGCCTCCATCGCGGCATGTCACCCAAGCAGGCCGAGGCCAGGGCGGTCGAGATGCTGGAGCTGGTCGGCATCCCGGCCCCCGGCCGCCGCATCCGGCAGTACCCCCACGAGCTGTCGGGCGGCATGCGCCAGCGTGTGGTGATCGCCATGGCGCTCGCCTGCGACCCCAAGCTGCTGATCGCCGACGAGCCGACCACCGCGCTCGACGTGACGGTGCAGGCGCAGATCCTCGACCTGATGCGCGACCTGAAGCGCCGGCTCGGCTCCGCCATCATCCTCATCACCCACGACCTCGGCGTGGTGGCGGAGATGGCCGAGCGGATCGTGGTGATGTACGCCGGCCGCGTGGTCGAGCAGGCGGGGGTGCGCGACCTGTTCGCCCGGCCCCTCCACCCCTACACGCGCGGCCTGCTCGGCGCGGTGCCGCGCCTGCGCTCGTCGCTGGAGGAGGGGGCGCCCGGCCGTCTCGCCGAGATCCCCGGCCAGGTGCCCTCGCTGCGTGCGCCGATCGTCGGCTGCGCCTTCGCCGGACGCTGCCCGATGGTCACCGACCTTTGCCGCAAGGTGGCACCCGCCTGCGTCGAGAAGCGCGCCGGCCACGCCGCCGCCTGCCACTACGCCGGGCAGGTCGCCACGACGGAGCTCGCCGCGTGAGCGGTGCCCTGCCGCTCCTCGCCGTCAACGTCCTGAAGAAGCACTTCCCGCTGAAGGGTGGCCTGCTGGGGCGCTCGCCCGGCGTCGTGCACGCCGTCGACGGCGTCTCCTTCACGCTCGATCGCGGCGAAACCCTGTCGATCGTCGGCGAGAGCGGCTGCGGGAAGTCCACCGTCGGCCGGTTGATCCTGCGCCTCGCCGATCCCACCGCCGGCGAGGTGTACCTCGGCGGCGAGCGCATCGACCGGCTGCGCGGGCGCCGCCTCCGGTCGCTGCGGCGTCGGGTGCAGGTCGTGTTCCAGGACCCGTTCTCCTCCCTCAACCCGCGCATGCGCGTGCGCGACATCATCGCCGAGCCGATCCGCAACTTCGGGCTCGCGCGCGACCGCTCCGAACTCGACGACCGCGTGGCGCACCTCATGGACCTCGTGCGCCTGCCGCGCGACGCCATGGGCCGGCGCCCGCACGAGTTCTCCGGCGGGCAGCGCCAGCGCATCGGCATCGCCCGCGCGCTGGCGCCGGGCGCCGACGTGCTGATCTGCGACGAGGCGGTGTCCGCGCTCGACGTGTCGGTGAAGGCGCAGATCGTCAACCTGCTGGCCGAACTCCAGGCGGAACTCGGGCTCGCCATCCTGTTCATCAGCCACGACCTCGCCATCGTCGAGCACATGACGCACCGCGTGGCGGTGATGTACGCCGGCAAGATCGTCGAGGTCGCCGACCGCCGCAGCCTGTTCGGCGCGCCGCACCACCCCTACACGCAGGCGCTGCTGTCCGCCGTGCCGGTGCCGGACCCGCTCGCCGCCCGGCGCCGCATCGTACTGCGCGGCGACGTGCCGAGCCCGATCAACCCGCCCGCCGGCTGCCGCTTCCACACGCGCTGCCCCTACGTCTTCGACCGCTGCCGCGTCGAGGAGCCGGTGCTGCGTCCCTTCGGCCCGCGCCAGCAGGCGGCCTGCCACCTCGACGCCGTGCCGGAGCCGGCATGATCGACTGGGACGCGGACGCGGCCGGCTTCGATCCCGGTCGGCTGGCGGAGGCGGTCGCCTTCCACCAGGCCCACGAGACGGCGTGGCCGACGACGATGGTCCTGCCCGACGGGCGCTACGTCGGCACGGCGTCGATCGGCGACCGGCCGGAGCACGCCGCCGTGATCGGCCCGGTGCGCCCGCGCGGCGGCCCCAACGGCCTCATCCTGCGCGGCGGCCGCCTCGTGGCGGAATGGGGCGACACGCGCCGCGCCGACATGACCTTCTCCATCTCGAAGAGCTACCTCGCGCTGCTGACCGGGCTGGCGCTCGCCGACGGGCTGATCCCCTCGCTCGACGATGCCGTGGGTGGGAGCGTGCCGGGACCGTGGTTCGCCAGCCCGCACAACGCCGCCGTCACCTGGCGCCACCTCCTCCAGCTCGCCAGCGAGTGGGGCGGGACCCTGTGGGGCAAGCCGGACTCGGCCGACCACAACAGGGTCGTGGGCGGCGGCGACCAGCCCAGCGCCGGCAAGGGCGCGGCGCGCGTGCTGGCGGCGCCGGGCGAGCACTTCGAGTACAACGACGTCCGCGTGAACCTACTCGCCGCCTGCCTCACGCGGCGTTTCGGCCGCGCGCTGCCGGACGTGCTGCGCGAGCGGGTCATGGACCCGACCGGCGCGTCGCGCGACTGGGAATGGCACGGCTATGAGGGGGCCGATGTCGAGTGCGACGGCGTGCCGGTGCGCGCCGTGTCCGGCGGCGGGCATTGGGGCGGGGGCATGTTCATCGGCAGCCGCGACCACGCGCGGGTGGGGCAGCTGGTGCTCCGCGACGGGATGTGGGACGGCCGGCGGATCCTGCCGGAGGGCTGGGTGCGGCGGATGCTGTCGCCCTCTCGCCTCAACCCGCAGTACGGGATGCTGTGGTGGCTGAACGGCGGCGAGCCGCCGCGCTACCCCGGCGCGCCGTCGGACAGCGCCTTCGCGCTCGGCGCCGGCAGCAGCCTCCTGTGGCTGGCCCCTAGCCTCGACCTCGTGGCGGTGGTCCGCTGGATCGACGGGGCGTCCGCCGACGGGTTGCTGCGCCTGATCACGGCCGCGGTGCGGACCTGACCGGGCGACCCCACGACAATCAAGACCACGATCTCCACCATTTGGGATGAGCAGCATGGATCGACGTCACTTCATCGCCGGCAGCGGCGCCGCCGCGGCGGCGGCCTTCGCGGCCCCGCGCGTCGCGCGGGCCGCCTCAACCAAGGTGCTGCGCTTCATCCCGCAGGCGGACCTCGCGGTGCTCGACCCCACGTGGACCACCGCCTACGTCACCCGCAACCACGGGATGATGGTGTTCGACACCCTGTTCGGCCTGGACGGCACCTACCAGCCGCAACCGCAGATGGTGCGGGGCTCCACCACCAGCTCGGACGGCAAGGAATGGGTGCTGACGCTGCGCGACGGGCTGCGCTTCCACGACAACACGCCGGTGCTGGCCCGCGACTGCGTGGCCAGCATCGCGCGCTGGGGCAAGCGCGACGCCTTCGGCCAGGGCCTGATGGCCGCCACCGACGAGCTGTCGGCGCCCGACGACAAGACCATCCGCTTCCGCCTGAAGCGGCCGTTCCCGCTGCTGCCGGACGCGCTCGGCAAGGTCGGCGTGTCCATGTGCGCGATCATGCCGGAGCGGCTCGCCAAGACCGATCCGTTCACCCAGGTCACCGAGATGGTGGGGAGCGGGCCTTATCGCTTCCTCGCCGCCGAGCGCGTGCCCGGCGCGAAAGTGGCCTACGAGCGCTTCGCCGGCTACGTCCCGCGCGCGGGCGGCACGCCGAGCCTGACCGCCGGGCCGAAGGTCGCCAAGTTCGACCGGGTCGAGTGGCTCACCATCCCCGACGCCGCCACCGCGCTCGGCGCGCTGCAGACCGGCGAGGCGGACTGGTGGGAGCAGCCCTCCTTCGACCTGCTGCCGGTGGTGCAGGGCGACGGCAAGCTGCGCGTGGCCGAGATCGACCCGACCGGCAACATGCCCCTGCTTCGCTTCAACCACCTGTACCCGCCCTTCGACAACCCGGCGATCCGCCGCGCGCTGCTCGGGGCGGTGAACCAGGGCGAGGTCATGACGGCGGTGGCCGGCACCGATCATCAGTGGTGGAGCGACAAGATCGGCGTGTTCCCGCCGGGCTCCCCGCTCGCCAGCGACACCGGCATGGCGGCGTTGACCGGCCCGCGCGACGTCGCCAAGGCCAAGGCCGACATCCTCGCCGCCGGCTACAAGGGCGAGCCGGTGGTGGCCATGGTGGCGACGGACTTCCCCACCCTCAACGCGATGGCGCTGGTCGGCGTCGACATGCTGAAGCGCTGCGGCCTCAACGTCGACGTGGTGGAAACGGACTGGGGCTCGGTGGTGCAGCGGCGCGCCAACCGCAACGCGCCCGACAAGGGCGGCTGGAGCGTGTTCTTCACCAACTTCGCCGGCCTCGACGAGTACTCGCCGGCCGGCCACCTGCCGCTGCGCGGCAACGGCGCCAACGCGTGGTTCGGCTGGCCCACGGCACCGAAGCTGGAGGAGTTGCGAAACGCCTGGTTCGCGGCCCCCGACGCGGCGGCGCAGAAGGCGATCGGCAGCCAGATCCAGGCGCAGGCCTTCGTCGACGTGCCCTACCTGCCGCTCGGCCGCTACCTCCAGCCGACCGCCTACAACGCCTCGCTCAAGGGCATGCTGAAGGGGATGCCGATCTTCTGGAACGTCGAGCGCTCCGCCTGAGCGTCGCGCACCACCGGACTCGTTCGGCAAGGGGGGAACAAGAGCATGGATCGACGTCATTTCATCGCCGGCGGCACCGTCGCCGCCGCGACGGCCTTCGCGCCGCCCCGCATCGCGCGGGCCGCCTCGTCCAAGGTGCTGCGCTACATCCCGCAGGCGGACCTCGCGGTGCTCGATCCCGTGTGGACCACCGCCTTCATCACCCGCACCCACGGCATGCAGATCTTCGACACCCTGTTCGGGGTCGACGGTGCCTACAATCCGCAACCGCAGATGGTGCAGGGCTTCACCACGGGCGCCGGCGGCAAGGAGTGGGTGCTGACGCTGCGCCCCGGGCTGCGCTTCCACGACAACACGCCCGTGCTGGCGCGCGACTGCGTGGCCAGCGTCGCGCGCTGGGGCAAGCGCGACGCCTTCGGGCAGGCCCTGATGGCCGCCACCGACGAGCTGTCGGCGCCCGACGACAAGACGATCCGCTTCCGGCTGAAGCGGCCGTTCCCGCTGCTGCCGGACGCGCTCGGCAAGATCAACGTGTCCATGTGCCCGATCATGCCGGAGCGGCTCGCCAGGACGGACCCGTTCACCCAGGTCACCGAAATGGTGGGGAGCGGGCCGTACCGCTTCCTGGCCGCCGAGCGCGTGCCCGGCGCCAGGGTCGTCTACGAGCGCTTCGCCGGCTACGTGCCCCGCCCCGATGGTGTCCCCGCCGTGACGTCGGGGCCGAAAATCGCCAAGTTCGACCGGGTGGTGTGGAACGTCATCCCCGACGCCGCCACCGCGCTCGGCGCCTTGCAGACCGGCGAGGCGGACTGGTGGGAGCAGGCGAGTTTCGACTTGCTGCCGGTGATGCAGGGTGACCCCAAGCTGAAGGTGGAGGTCCTCGATCCCACCGGCTTCCCGGCGCTGTTGCGCTTCAACCAGTTGTACCCACCCTTCGACAACCCGGCGATCCGCCGCGCGCTGCTCGGAGCGGTGAACCAGGGCGAGGTCATGACGGCGGTCGCCGGCACCGATCACCAGTGGTGGAAGGACAAGGTGGGCGTCTTCCCGCCCGGCTCCCCGTTCGCCAGCGACGCCGGCATGGCGGCGCTCACCGGGCCGCGCGACGTCGCCAAGGCCAAGGCCGACATCCTCGCCGCCGGCTACAAGGGCGAGCCGGTCGTCGCCCTGGTGGCGAGCGACGTCCCCACGCTGAACGCGATGGCGCTGGTCGGCGTCGACATGATGAAGCGCTGCGGCCTCAACGTCGACGTGGTGGAGACGGACTGGGGCTCGGTGATCCAGCGGCGCGCCAGCCGCAGCCCGCCGGAGAAGGGCGGGTGGAGCGTGTTCTTCACGAGCTTCTCCGGGCTCGACGAGTTCAATCCCGCCGGCTACCTCGCGTTGCGCGGCAACGGCGCCAACGCCTGGTTCGGCTGGCCGGACGCGCCGAAGCTGGAAGCGCTCCGCACCGCCTGGCTGGAGGCCCCCGACGCGGCGACGCAGAAGACGCTCGGCGTCGCGTTGCAGGCCCAGGCCTTCGCCGACGTGCCGTTCCTGCCGCTCGGCGAGTATTTCCAGCCCACCTGCTACAGCACCTCGCTCAAGGGCGTGCTGAAGGGCATCCCTATCTTCTGGAACGTCGAGCGCGTGACGTGACCGGTTCGATACCCCTTGATCCCGGGGCGCGCGCCGCGATCCTCCAGGCCGTCGCCGCGCTGGAAGCGGATGCGGTGGCGCTGACGATGCGCCTCGTCCGCCACCCGAGCGTGCTCGGCGCGGAAGCGTCCTGCCTCGACGACATGGAGGCGGTCTACGCCGAGGCCGGCCTCCAGCCCCGCCGCGTCCCGGTGGTGGTCGACGCGTTGCGCGACCACCCCGGCTTCTCGCCCCCGCTCATCCCCTACGCCGGCCGCGACAACGTCGCGGCGCTGCACGCGCCGCGCGCCGCGCGCGGCCGCAGCCTGATGCTGCAGGGCCACGTCGACGTCGTGCCGCCCGGTGCCGCCGAGCTGTGGACCAGCCCGCCGTTCGAGCCGCAGGTGCGCGACGGCCGGCTGTACGGCCGGGGCGCCGGCGACATGAAGGCGGGCCTCGCCGCCATCGTCACCGCGTGGCGGGCGTTGCGGCTCGCCGGGTTGCAGCCGGCCGCGCCCGTGCAGTTCGCCGCCGTGATCGAGGAGGAATGCACCGGCAACGGCGCGCTGGCGGTGATGCAAGCCCTGCCACCGGTCGAGGCCTGCCTGATCCCCGAGCCGGGGCCTGGCTACCAGGCGCTCTACACCGCCGAGGTCGGCGTGGTGTGGGCCTCCGTCACGGTGACGGGGCGCCCCACCCACGTCCGCGAGATGCACGCCGGCGTCAACGCGATCGACGCCGCCTACGCGGTCGTCGAGCGGTTCCGCACCTACGAGGCGTACGCCAACCGCGCCGAGGCGCGCCACCCCGCCTTCGCCGCCGACAACCACCCCATCAACGTCAACCTCGGCACGATCGAGGGTGGGGAATGGAACAGCTCGGTGCCGACCCGCGCCCGCATCGGCCTCAGGGTCGGGGTGATGCCGGGCGTGTCCTGCCGCGACGTCGCCGCCGACATCGCGCGGCTCGTCGCCGAGGCGGAGGCCGACCCCAAGCTGCGGGGCGCCCGGCTGGCGGTGACGTTCGAGGGCTTCATGGCCGACGGCTGCGTGTTCCCGGCGGAGCAACCGGTGTCGCGCCTCGTCAGCGAGCTTCATCGCCAAGTCGCGGGCGAGGACCTGCGGCACTGGGCAGTGCCGGCCCTGACCGACGCGCGCTTCTACGCGCTCTACGGCGGCGCGCATCCCGGCAGCGTGCAAGCCACCTGCTACGGCCCCGAGGCGGACATGATCCACGGCATCGACGAGAGCGTCGGCCTCCGATCGGTCCATGACACGACGCGGGTGCTTGCGTTGACGATGGCTGAATGGTGCGGCGTGGAACGGGCGGCGTGAGGGTCGCCGTTCACGCCTACGCCCATTCAGACTTGAACCGGTTCAGGTTTGCGCCAGCGCCGCCGAGCCCGGCGTCATCGCGTCGGTGGCACCGATCCGGCACCCGTCGCGCTGGACGATGAAGCTGGGGCAGGCGAAGTTCACCGGTAGCACCGCGTGTTCCACCACCTCCACCGGCGCGACCGCCCGCAGCGCGTCGAGCACGGCGGCGGGCAGGCGACGGTCGGCCGTGATGATGCCGGGGCGGGACACGTCGATGCGGGGATGGTCGGCCGCCATCGCGGCGTCCATGCCGAATCCTTCGACGAAGAGCAGGGTCTGCGCCACCGCCGCCAGGATGCGGCGTCCGCCCGACGCCCCCAGCGCCAACGTCGGCGCCTCGCCCTCGCGCACGATCACCGGGCACATGTTGGTGAGCGGTCGCCGGCCCGGCGCCACGGCGTTGGGCCGCCCGGGTACGGGGTCGAACCACATCACCCCGTTGTTCATCAGCACCCCGCTCGACGGCAACACGACGCCGCTGCCCATGGACGACAGCAGCGTGCTCGTCATCGCCACGGTCGTGCCGTCGGCGTCGCAAACGTTCAGGTGGGTCGTGCAGCTGTCCGACCCCGGTGGTTCAGCCTCCCCCGCCGTCGCGAGACGTTCCGCGTAGGCGGTGTGCATGGCGCGGGCGAGGGCGGCGAACCAGGCGGCGTCGGGCGCACCATTTGGCGTGCGGCTTCCGCCATGGGCGTCCGTCGCCGCCAGCACCCGCGCCAAGGTGGGCGCGGCGGTCAGGGGACCGGGCGTTTGCAGCACCCGGCCGCGCCAGGCCGTCTCGATGGCGGGGTGGAGCCGCGCCGCGCAGCCGGCGAGGTCGGCCGCCGACAGGACGCCGCCCATCGCCGCCACGTCGCGCGCGATGCCGGCGGCGACATCGCCGACGTAGACGTCCCGAAGGCCGGCGCGCGCCAACCGCTCCAACGTGTCCGGCAGTCGTCCCAGGGCGAGGAAGCCCGGCGTGCCCTGGTACGGCGCCGTGGGCGGCAGTCCGTCGACCAGGTAGAGGCGGGCGCTCTCGGCGTAGCGTCGCAGCGTCGGCGCGGCGGCGGCGATCTTCAGGGTGGTGAACCAGTCGGCGGGCAGGCCGCGCCGGGCCAGCGCGATCGCCGGTGCCATGATGGTCGCGAGCGGCAAGCGCCCCCATCGTTCCAGCATCGCGGCGTAGCCGGCGGGTGCCGAAGGGGTGACGAACGACAGCGGCCCATGGATGTTGGCGTCACCCGCGACCTCCGGCCAGGTGAACAGGTCGTGCTTGGTGCGGCCGGTGAGGGGGAAGCGCGACGGGTCGAGGGCGGCCGGCGCCATTGGGCCGAAATCGACCGCAATGGCCCGCCGCTCGCCGGCCGGGTGCACCAGGGCGTGGCCGACGCCGCCGAGCCCGGAGTTCCAGGGCTCCACCACCGCGAGGGCCAGCGCGGTGGCGACCGCCGCGTCGACGGCGTTGCCGCCGGCCTCCAGCACCGCCACGCCCGCCTGCGCCGCGTCGCGCGACTGCGCCGTCACCACGCCCCGTCGTCCGCTCGCCACCGGTTTGCTGACGTGCCAATGCTGCGTGACGTGCGGTGGCGGATCCCCCATCGTCACGTTGGTGGCCGCCGAGCCCCGCGCCGTCACGCGGGATCGACCGGCGCGGGCGGCACGCCGCCGACCTCCACCGCCTCGCCGGCC
>CAXSDP010000095.1:0-12152 GCA_964235705.1 uncultured Beijerinckiaceae bacterium
CAAACACCGCTGGCGCAGCCGGACGTCCTTGTCTCAGAGGACCGCCGACGCATCGCCATTCGCCATGGCAGGCTTGCCGCCGATACGCTCCGGCTTCCGCTCTGGCTGTCGTCCGGAGCCGTTGAGGTCGGAGTCTACCTGCGGCCTCAAACGTGTGCCAGAACCTCCAGTGCGGGACCAGGGGTATCGGCGACCTTGGCTCTCGCGATACAGGACCCCTGACGGCAGATCACGAGAGTTAAGACACATTGGCATGGTTCCGTTTCGATCGAGCGACCCGGTTCGCCGCGGCGTTCCGCCCGAGATCTCGGCATCGACGGTCGCGAGTCGACGCGTTCGACTGGATGGCCTACCTCGACAACCATAGCGATCTATCCCACCTCCAATCGCAAAGGGCGGCAAGCAGACACTTCGAAAGGCACGGTCGGAGCGAAGGCCGACTCTCGAACAGCTCTTCGATCGAATCGCGCATCGCGTCCCTTGAGCAAACGTACGACGCCACGCTGCCGGAAGACTTCGATTGGAGATGGTATTCCGCCTCCAGCGCCGAGCTCAACGCCCTCAATTCGAGCTACGCGGCGGCGGAACATTACTTGCGGCACGGCAGGGCGGAGGGCAGGCTGTGGTTTCGCTTCGATCCGGAGCTTTACGAGTCGCTTTACTTCGACAAAGCCGGATTATCGCAGTCGGCGCTGATCGAGCACTATCGGCTGATCGGACGCGATCGTGGACTCATCGCCACGGCGAAACAGCTCGCGAAGAGCGAGGGCTGTCGCTCTTGGCGCTGGATCGAGAAGATCAACGTCGAGGAGTTCGATCTGCTGAACCAGGCCTGGGCCGGGCGGACGGGCAACAAGCGCGACGCGGTCAGGGCCATCCTCAAAGACGGTATCTCTCGGCTCGCGCCGCTTTCCTTCGCGGCAAGCTTCGAAGCCGCGTACTACCGCGAGGCGAATTCGGCCTTGGCGGCGCTGTCCGACGATGAATTGTACGAGAACTGGCTCTTCGAAGGGGCGGAACAGGACCGACCGGGAAGCGCGTCGAGCCACCTCGCCGGATGCGGACTCGCCTTGGGCGATTACCCCAAGGGATTCGATTGGCGGCGCTATGCCGACGCGCACCGTGCGCCGGCGGCGAGCCGATGGGCGATCCTCGACCTTCTCCTGCGCGATCTGCTCAGGCAGGATGCCGTCGTTGCGCCCGATGTCATTCCCACGCATCGCGACGGCGAGGTCGACTTCCTCGTCGCCCTCGCGGCGGCGATGTCGCCGAGGAACCTGACCCGGGCGAACGAACTATACGCTCTCGCCGGTCGGCGCAGCCGGCTCGCGCCGGAGCACATCGAGGAGTGGGGCCACGTCCTCTCGCGCCTCGAACACTGGCCGCAAGCCGCCTCCTGCTTCCAACACGTCATCGGGATGGGCGCCGCCCAGGCGGTGACGGTGGCGGCGGCGGCCGACGCCCTCCTGCGATGCGGGGAGCCGAGAGCCGCCCTGCTAGCCCTATCATCGCCGTCGTATCACGCGAACGGCGATGTCCGGATCCGCGACGCCGTCGCCCGAGCGATCGAACTCGCGTTCGAGCAAACCTGGATGACCGCCGAAGAGCTTTACCGCGATGGCTCGCGGCAGCAAGCGGACGACCTGCTCACCGCGGTCGTCGCGGACGTCGGCGACTGGTGGCAGCGCCTCGATCCCATCGGCGCCGCGATACCGGCGGCGGTGGGTGACCGCGTCGTGCTGCTCGCCAACGTCGATCTCGCGCAGTGCACACACTACAGGGTCAACCAAAAGAAGGAGATCTTCGAGCGGGCGGGCGTGAAGCTGCAGGTTTTCCCGCAGTCCGACGTCGTCGACTTCCTCGATGCCCTGCCCGGGGCGAAGGCCGCCATCTTCTATCGGCTTCCCGCCTCGCCGATGAACATTCGCGCCATCCTCTACGCTCGCGCACTGGGCGTACCGACCCTGTACGACATCGATGACCTCATCTTCGATGGGGCGCACTACCCCGAGCCGGTCGAGACCTATGGGGGCGTCATCGACCATAACTTCTATTGCATGCTGCAGATGGGCGTGCCGCTGTTCCGGGCGGCCATGGCGCTCTGCGACGTGGCGCTCGCCTCGACGACGGAGCTGGCCGGGTACATGCGGCCCATCGTGCGGTCCGGACGGGCCTACGTGCTGCCCAACGGGCTGGACAGCAACAACGATCTGCTCTTCGACCTCAGCATACCCCAAGTAAGGCGAAACAACGATACCATATTATTTTATGGTTCGGGGACGAAGGCCCACAACGGCGACTTCCTCGACCTCGTCGGCGCACCGCTCACCGAGATGATGCGTGCGGATCCCTCGATCAAGCTCATCATCATGGGCCATATCTGGCTCGACGAGCGCTTCGACGAGGTGCGCGGGCAAATCACCGTCCTCGATTGGTGCCAGGACATCTCATCGTACTGGTCGGTGTTGCGCGAGGCCGACATCAACCTGGCCGTGCTGATCCCGGCCCCGACCACCCACTGCAAGAGCGAGATCAAGTGGCTCGAGGCGGCGGCCCTCGGTTTGCCGTCGATCGTATCGTCCACCCACCGCTACATGGAAGTGCTGGACCACGACGTCGACTGCCTGATGGCCGGCGACGCCGACGCGTGGCGGGATGCCCTGCGCAGGCTCATCGGCGATAGGGCGCTGCGGCACCGCCTCGTGACCGCGGCGCGGCGGAAGGCCTTGGCCTCCTACTCGCTCGACGCCAACGCGAAACGGCTCGGCGCCATCCTCGGTGCCCTCGGCGACACGCGCGCGCCGGCCGCGTCCGCGAAGAAGAGGGTGCTGCTCGTCAACATCTTCTTCCCCCCGCAGACCGTCGGCGGCTCGACGCGCGTCGTCATGGACAACCTCGATTGTTTCCTCGAGTCCGACGTCGCGCGACGCTACGAGTTCGCCGTCATCACCTCCGACGACGGCAATCCCGATCCATACAGACTACGGGTCGACGACTATCGAGGCGTGCCGGTCTTCCGGATCAGCACGCCCACGGTGTCGCGCGCGGATTGGGACTACGAGGATGGTCGGTTGCGCGAGATCTTCGAGACCATCTTCGACATCCACCGGCCCGATCTCCTGCACGTGCATTCCATCCAGCGCTTCACGCTGGCGGTCCTCGAAGAAAGCCTCGCGCGCGGCATCCCCTACATCAACACCGTCCACGACGGATGGTGGGTTTCCGATTACACGTTCCTGACCGACTTGAAGGGCCGCCCGCGTCCGCCCGAGGAGGACATGCCGCTCGATCCCCCTTTCGGCGCGACACCCGGCGAGGCGTTGGAGCGTCGCCGCCGTTTGCGTCTCATGCTGAACGCGTCGCAGCGCATCCTGGTGGTCTCCGATGCCTTCACCCGCCTGATGCGTCAGGCCGGCTACGACCGGGCGACCTCCGTGCCCAACGGTGTTCCGCCGATGAGGGCCGCCGGGCGGACGCGGCATCCCGCCGGCAAGGTGAGGATCGCGCAGATCAGCGGCTTCACCCACCACAAGGGGTTCCACTACGTTCAGGCCGCCTTCAAGAGCGGGCGTTTCCCCAACATCGAGCTGACGCTGCTGGAGCATCAGCGGTTCGGCGGCCGGATCGATCGGACCCTGTGGGGCGACACGGATGTCCGCATCGTCGGCAAGACGCGGCTCGAAGACATGCATGACTTCTACGCGCAGCAGGACGTGCTGATCGTCCCCTCCATCTGGCCGGAGAGCTTCGGCCTCGTGTCGCGGGAAGCGTCGGCGGCCGGCCTGTGGGTGATCGCGTCGGATCGGGGCGCGATCGGCGAAAGCATCGAGCATGGCGTGAACGGCTGGGTGATCGGTGTCGAAACGTTGCAGCCCCTGCTCGCGGTGCTCGCGGAAATCAACGGCGACCCGGACCGCTTCACCGTTTCGCCTCCGTTGTCGCGACATCCGCTCCGCACGGCGGCCGACCAGGCGACCGAGGTCGCCGCGATCTACGACGAGGTGCTGGAGGGCCCGCGGCCACGGGTCGACACGCCGTATTTCATGCGCATCGAGACCACCCGACGCAAGAACGCGCTCCGCCAGGAGATGAAGGAGGCCCACGAAAAACTCGATGGGATCGGCGACCATCCCGAGGCGACCCGATGCTTCACGCCGACGGTTTGACCGCGTTGGATGATGGCCTCGGCGGTCCGGCGGGGAACGGGACGCCGTCCGGCCGTCGCGGGGGCGACGAGCCCGCGCGTCGTGGTTAGCGGGTCGTCGGCTGCCGGCCGCGACGCCTATGATCCGGCATCGTCCGCCGAGGCCGTCGGGATCGCGTCGCGGTAGAGTGCGGCGAGGTCGCGAGCCTGGTCTTGCGACGTCCGCATCGGCGGCGCCGGGGGCGGCGATCCGAGGTACATGGTCGGATCGGCGTCGATCGCCTCGATGACCGCGATGAGCCCGCGCAGGTCATCCACCGAGACGATGTGGCCGTTGACGCCGTCGCGCACGGCGGCTCCGACCGCGCCGCGATCGGAGGCCACGACCCAACAGCCGCTCGCCACCGCCTCGCGCGTGACCAGGCCGAAGCTTTCCGGCCAAAGCGAGGGGGCGAACAGGACGTCGATGTCGCGGTACAGATCGGCCATCTCGTCCTGCCGACGGCGGCCGATGAAGCGCACCGTGGTCGCACCGAGCTTACCGATCACCTCGTCGCCGGGCTCAAGGGCAAGATCGACCGCGAGCAGGGTGACGTTACGTGGGCGCGCCGCGACGATGGCGTTGCGCAGCAAGGAGAACCCTTTGTGCTCCTCCAGGCCGCCGATGTGGGCGAGCGTCACTTTGGACCCCGCGGGGCGGCTCTCCCGACGCGGCGGATCGAGCATTTGCGACGAAATCCCGTTCGGCACGCTCAACACGTTGCGCAGCCCCGTGCCGCGATAAAGCTCGGCGAAGGGATCCGACACCGCGAGGACCGCTTTCGCGCCGGCAAGCGCGGAGAAGAGCGTCGCCGGTCTGGTGTTGCGGCCGCGCGGACCGGGTTTGAGAGGCGTCGACATCCCGAACTCGTAGGAGGGCGCGGGACCTTGTTCATCGCGCAGGTACTGGCGGTCCGAGATCCACCAGCCGTCATGCGCGGTGATGAAGTAGGGAATGGCGAGCCGTTGCGCGACCTGCACGGCCGAGGCGGTGATGCGCTGAATGCAATGGAAATGGATGAGATGCGGCTTGAACCGTTCCACGCAGCGCTCGAAGGCCTCGCCGGCGCGAACGTCCTCCGCCGTAGCGTCGCCCAACGGCAGGGTGCCGGCGACCACCGATGTCACGCGCACACCTTCGTACGAGGTGACCCGCACGCTGTAGGGGCCTTCGCCACCCTCGAGCGTGGTGAAGACCTCCATCTCGAATTCTTCGGGGTGGAGCGCAGCTATGTCGCGGATATTGTCGATCACCACGCGCGTGGCGCCGCCTTTGGCCTGCGGGGCATAGTAGACGTTGACGATCAGCACGCGCTTGCGCTCGTTGGTTGGTGCGCCCACCGCCTCGAACATCGCGAGCAGGTTGGCGGCCTGCGGGGCGATGCCATAGTCGCTTAGCGCCTTCCGCCGCGCGGCCTCGCCCATGGCGCGACGCCGTTTGGGATCGCGCACGAGGGCGGAAATCCTGTCGACGAAGGTTTCCGTGTCCGGCGCCAGATAGCCGTCGACCCCGTCCTCGATCACCTCCTCGAACGTGTCGGTCGCGCTCACGACGCTCGGCACCCCGAACATCGCCGCCTCCAGCCATTTGATCTCGCTCTTCGCGCTGGTCGTCGGCGTGCGGCGCAGCACGGACAGGACGATGTCGGCCTCGCGCAGCAGCGCCCAATAGCTTTCGACCTCCGTCGTGAACGGCACGAATCGCGCGCGTGCGAGGACACCCTCGCCAAGGTCGAGGGGCCGATAGCCGGCGATCACGAACCGCACCTTGTTCCCGAACTTGCGGTCGATCGCCTCGAGGGCGGGCAGCAGGATGCGCTCGAAGTCGAGCTTATGGGCCTTGGTGCCGCTGCCATAGAAGATCGTGACGGGGCGATCGGCGCTTGACGCGGGCTCTCGATGAGCCGTCATCGCGATCTCGTGGCGTTGGCCGAGCGCGTTGCGATGAACGAAGGCGCGCCGGCGCTCCACGAGCGACTCCATGTGGCGGGCCAGCGCCGGCGTCGAGGCGATGGCGTAGTCGCAGACCTCGACCGCCTTACGGAACAGCGGGACGCCCAGCGAGAGCTCGACGTGCTGCTCCACCGTGATTTGGCCGGCGTAGTCGATCAGGGGCTCGGGGAACAAGTCGGGATCGAAGAGGAGGTCGTCGATCTCATAGAAGGTCACGAGGCCGGCCGCTTGCGCCGCCCTGATCGCGCGCAGCACGTCCGGCATGGCGGTGACGCGATAGAAGATGACGGCGTCGAGATCGGCCATTTCGCCGTGGAACGCTGCCCGGTCATGGCGCCAATCGTATAAGTGCACGTTCAAGCCGGCACGATCGAGCTGCTCGATCTTCTGCTCGACGCGGTAGAGCGTGCATTGCGGAAGGTCGAGATTGGCGAGGAGTCCTACGCTTCGCACGGGCCGGCTGGGCGCCTTGCCGCGGGTGGGCAGGTCGTACCGTTGCGAAGCCACGGCCAATAGGGCTTGGCCGTCGGCGACCCGCCCCGACAGCGCCGTGACGGAAGCGTAAACGGATTCGTCGGTGAAATAACGGTCCGCCGCCCTCTGCCGGTCACGCGACAAGGCTTCGTCATCGGGAAAGGCCTGGCAGGCCGCCGTCAGCACCTCGACCAATTGTCCGAGGTCGTTGAGTTTGTCGCAGCATTGCGCGGCGTTGGAAAAGGTCCGCTTGCCGGCCACGCCGGCGGCTATGTTGCGCTTGCACAAGCGGAAGGCAGCGGCGAAGTGTTCGCGCCGGGTGAGGTAACCGGCGAAGTGATCGTATAGCATCGCCATTTCGGGCTGGAAGTGAAGGAGACGCTCGTAAAGCATGTGCGTCTTCTCATGCTCACCCTGTTCTTCGAGGCGATGCGCGTATTGGACAAGGAGCGGCGCGTTAGCCGACGTGATGCGGATCGCCGAGCGCTGCTCGAAGATGCCATGCTCAAGGATATGATCCAGCAACGTGAAGTCATCGAGGTGCGCCAAGTCGGCGTTGGCCAATCTGTAGAGTTCGGGATCGACGATGTCGTCGGGGCTGAAGGCGCCGCCGAAGCGGACCTCCATGCTGCTGGCATGATTGGGAGGATATTCCAGGGGATCGAAGGTCGAGAGCCACAGTCGATAAAGGCTCCCGTCATCGAGGCTCAGGTGCGGCGAGCCAAGCAGGCGCAATTGCCGACGATGGAACCCGATGTCGAAGAGGAGATCGGCGGCGATCGGGGAAAGGTGTTCGGTCCCTTTCTCGACGAAGTGGATCAGGGACGAATGGAAGTCGTGTTTACCCTCCGGGTCCATGAACAGGCTGCTGTAGAACTTCCAATCGAAGCGGTATCGGAGGGCGTCGCCGTCGAGTCCGAAAGCATGGAGGTAGGACTCCACGGCGGAAGGTGTCCACGCGAAACGTCGATCCGCGACCCCGTCCGCGCCGTGGGTGCGCGCGTAGGCCTCCATGAAACCCGCGTCTTTCTTGGGAATCGAGTAGGCGCGTCCTTCCTTCAGGCCAAAGCTGAGATAGTGCCGCGCGGCCCACGCCGCCGGATGGGTTCCTATCGCGAAGTCCCTGTTCAAGAAGTAATAGGACATCGCGTTGAAATCCGCGGGGAGTTCATCGGCATGGCAGATCCTGTCCTCCGCGCGGCCGTGACGCAGCCAATGCTTCCTCAAACCGGCGTCGTCCAACCCGGTCAGGTCCGGGTAAAGAAGGCGGTAGGTCGCCGGGTCGAGATCATGGCCGTCCTTGTCCGTGACGATCTCGGGTTGCTGCGCGATCACAGCCGACAGTTTGGGTATTCGCACGCGCAATCCCTTTATCATGATACTTGAGAGCCCATCCGCGAAGCTCCGGCCCGCGATGAGCGCCCAGCGGCGACGTGTCGGCACAGGTTGGGGGTCATGGCGAGCCTCGCCGAGGCGGCGGCGACGCGGGCGCGACGATCGTCGCCGCTCGGCAGGCGGCGGTCGATCCGTTCGAGGATGGGCGCCGCAGCCCAACGCCGAGGCGGAACGACGACGTGGCCGGCATCGCCGCGCCTGACGATCGACGGCGCCCCACCGCCGGCGCGGCTCGCGAGCTTGCGCCCCTTGGGACCGGCGTCACCATCATCGGCGGCGATACGCCCGACGAAGGGTAAGCGCTGCCGGTCCTGCCTTCGCAGCGTTTCGACGCCATTGCGGTCTCGGATGTCGACGGCGTGAACATTGATGCTCGGCAGCAGGCCCGGTGTGTCGACGAGGATGCGGCGCTCGTGGCCGAGAACCTCCCCTCCCCCTTGGCATCGTAGGCGAACGGGTCGAATGGTTCTTACGGTGCCTTTGCCGCTTCGCGCAACGAGGATCGGCGTGGTCGGAGCGCTCGCGCTTCGGAGCGCGTCGCCTCCAGCCCGCGCGGGGCGGAGATCGCGTCGTCCAGGATGTCGCCGGGGTTGGTCGAGAAGCGCAGCGCGACCGGGTAGGTGCGCGGGGCGGCGAAGATGCCCTGCGCGAGCGGCTCCGGCAGGCCGGCGCGCACCCTCATCTCGCCCTTCGGCAGCGCGTGCGCCTTGGCGTGCACCGAGTGGTTGGCGTGGCCGCTATCGTCCAGCGCCTTCTGGTTGATGGAGCGCATCGCGTCGACGAGCCCCTGGATCGTCGCCGCCTCGTCGGGCGCCATCACCTCCATGGATGGGTCGTAGCGCAGCGGTCACTTCATCGTGGTGAGAAGCTCCAGCGCAGCAAATGGCCCGTTGAAGTCGCCTCGGACGAGCCGGGTTCCCTCATCCCGGCGTACAATGGCCCGCGAAGGTGCCGGGGACCTCGACGGCAAGGGGTGAGCCGAGGGTACGGGCGAGCCGGCTCGCGTCGGTCTTAGCGCCCTACCCCGCCATCTCCCGCACCAGCTCCGCCTCGGCCTCGGCCAGGATCTGCTCGCGCCCTTCCCCGTCGATCCGCTCGCGCCCCGCCTCCACCATGATCGGCACGGCGAGCGGCGAGATGCGGGGGAGGTCCTTGTGCAGGATGCGCCCCTCGATCCGCGCCAGCATGGCGGCCAGCCTCACGATGTCGAGTAGGCCGGTGGAGGCGTCGAGGCGGGCGGCCTCCAGCAGGATGTGGTCCGGCTCGTGGCGGCGCAGCACGTCGTAGATGAGGTCGGTCGAGACCGTCATCTGCCGCGCGTTCTTCTCCTTGCCCGGGTAGTGCCGCTCGATCAGGCCGGACACGATGGCGTTCTGGCGGAAGGTGCGCTTCATCAGCTGCGACTCGCCCAGCCACTCCTCCAGGTCGTCGCCGAGCATGTCGCGGGCGAACAGGTCGTCGAGCGACACCAGCCCGCCGGTCACGCGCGCGCCGATGTCGGTGGCCGCCCACACCGCCATCGCGTAGTCGTTGGCGACGAAGCCGAGCGGCTTCAGGTAGGCGCGCTCCATGCGCCGGGTCAGCAGCATACCGAGCGTCTGGTGCGCGAGCCGGCCCTCGAACGGGTAACACACCAAGTAATGCCGCTTGGCGCGCGGAAACGTTTCCACGAGGAGGTCGCCGGGCGGCGGCAGGGCGGAGCGCTCCCGCTGGAGCTCGAGCCATTCCGCCACCTGCATCGGCAGGCCGGCCCAGCGCGAAGGGTCGGACAGGATCTCCCGCACGCCGCTCGCGAGGTAGGTCGACAGCGGGAACTTCGAGCCGGCGTAGGAGGGGACCCGGGGGGTCTCGCTGCGGGAGCGCGACACCAGCGCCTCGTTCTCGACGATGCCCTGCAGCGCCAGCACCTCGCCGCCGAACAGGAACGTGTCGCCCGGCACCAGGCTTTCCAGGAAGCCCTCCTCCACCTCGCCGAGCACCCGGCCGCCGGAACGCAGCGGCCCGGTGTAGCGGCCGCCGCCGGCCTCGCCGGGCTTCGCCGCGCCCGGTTTGGCGGCTTGCCCGCGCACCAGGCGCACCTTGAGGGAGGACGCCTCCACGATGGTGCCGACGTTCATCCGGTAGGTCTGCGCCACCCTTCCGTTGGTGATCCGCCACGGCCGCCCGTCGCCCTCCGTGCCGGGGCCGACCTGCTTGATCTTGGCGAAGCGCTCGTAGCCGGCGAGCGCGTAGCCGCCGTGCGCGACGAAGGCCAGCGCGCGGTCGAAGGTGGGGCGGTCGACGTGGGCGTAGGGCTCGGCGGAGGTGACCTCGGCGTACAGGTCGTCGGCGCGGAAGGGCGCGGCGCAGGCCATGCCGAGGATGTGCTGGCACAGCACGTCGAGCGCGCCGGATCGCGCCACCGCCGTGTCCTGCGCCCCGGCGGCGGCGGCCTCCACGGCGGCCCGGCACTCCAGCACCTCGAAGCGGTTGGAGGGCACCAGCACCGCCACCGAGGGCTCGTCCAACCGGTGGTTGGCCCGGCCGATGCGCTGGGTGAGCCGGCTCGCCCCCTTCGGCGCGCCGATGTTGACGACGAGGTCGACGTCGCCCCAGTCGATGCCGAGGTCGAGGGTGGAGGTGCAGACCACGGCCTTCAGGCGGCCGGCCGCCATCGCCTCCTCGACGCGGCGGCGCTGGCTTGCATCGAGCGAGCCGTGGTGGAGGGCGATGGCGAGCCCGTCCTCGTTGAGGTCCCACAAAGCCTGGAAGATGAATTCCGCCTGGGCGCGGGTGTTGACGAACACCAATGTCATGCCGGCGCGGCGGATGCGGGCGTACACCTCGTGCAGCGCGTGGCGGGCGGAGTGCCCGGCCCAGGGCATCCGGTTCTCGGTGTCGAGGATGGTGAGGTCGGCCTTCGCGCCCGGCGGCGCCAGCACGAGGTGCGCCTCGCGGGGCTCACCGGGCATCTGGCCGACCAGCCAGCGTCGCAGCTCGGCGGGGTCGCGCACCGTCGCCGACAGGCCGGTGGTCCGCATGGCCGGCGCGATGGCGCGCAGCCGGGCGAGGTCGAGCGAGAGGAGGTCGCCGCGCTTCGAGGCGGTGATGGCGTGCAGCTCGTCGAAGACGACGCGGCGCAGGTCGGCGAACAGGTGCTCCGCGTCGGGCGAGGCCAGCAGCAGGGCCAATTGCTCGGGCGTGGTCAGCAGGATGTCGGGCGGGTTGACCCGCTGCCGCTTGCGCTTGGAGGCGGAGGTGTCGCCGGTGCGCGTCTCGACGCGGATGCCGAGGCGGAGGTCGGCGACCGGGCGGCCGAGGTTGCGCTCGACGTCGATGGCGAGCGCCTTCAGCGGCGAGATGTAGAGCGTGTGGAGGCGGGTGCGGTTGGCCGGGCGCGCGAGGTCGACCAAGCTCGGCAGGAAGCCGGCCAGCGTCTTGCCGGCGCCGGTGGGGGCGATCAGCAGCGCGTCCTCGCCCCGCTCGGCGGCGGCGAGCAGGTCGAGCTGGTGTTGGCGCGGCTCCCAGCCCCGGGCGGCGAACCAGCCGGCGAAGCGCGCCGGCAGCGGCGGCGGCGGGGCGGGCGCCGCCAGCGGGACGGGCACCACCGGGGAGGAACGGCGCGCGCGAACCGGTTTGACGCGGGCGGGATGCGTCAACGTCGGCTCGCCACGACGACCAGCCCCGGCACCGGCGCGTCGCGCTCGCGGCGGACGCTACGGCGGGCGCAACTCCGCGTCCGCAGGCCGGCGGCGGCGAGCGCGCCCGTGACGTAGGGTCGGGTGTGGAGGAAACGCATGTCGGCCCCGAGATGGTAGCTGCCGCCCCCTTCGTCATCGGCCAACCCGTTCCCCCCGTCGTCGGTTTGCACGGTGAAGGCGGTGGCACCGCCCGGCGCGAGCACGCGGGCGAGCGCGGCGAAGGTCGGGCGCAGGTCGCCGAGGTAGCCGAACACGTCCCCCGCGACGATCGTGTCGGCGGAGCCGGCCGCCTCGCCATCGAGGAAGCCCTGGAGCGATCCCACCGCCAACCGGTCGTAGAGCGGCGCCCCGCCCGCCCGCTTGGCCCGCGCCACCGCGACCATGCCCGGCGACAGGTCGACGCCGGCGAGGTGCGTCGCCCCCGGCCGCAGCGCCGCGCCGCACAGCCCGGTGCCGCAGCCGAGGTC
>CAXSDP010000096.1:0-11501 GCA_964235705.1 uncultured Beijerinckiaceae bacterium
TTCGAGGCCAAGGTGAAGCCGCTCGGCGCCACCGTCGAGTGGCGGGAGTTCGGCGCCGGCCCGGCGCTGATGGAGGCCTTGGCCGCCGGCGCGATCGACTTCGGCACGGCGGGCGAGACGCCGCCGATCTTCGCGCAGGCGGCCGGGGCGCCGTTCCTGTACATCGGCGCCGAGCCGCCGGCGCCCGACGGCGAGGCGATCCTCGTGCGCGACGGGAGCCCGATCCGCACGCTGGCCGACCTGCGCGGCAAGAGGATCGCCTTCAACAAGGGCTCCAACGTCCACTACCTGTTCGTCCGGGCGATCGCCGAGGCCGGCCTGGGCCTCGCCGACGTCACCCCCGTCTACTTGGCGCCGCCGGACGGCCGCGCCGCGTTCGAGCGCGGCAGCGTCGATGCCTGGGCGATCTGGGACCCGTTCCTGGCGGCCGCCCAAGCGGCGGGGCACACCCGCGTGCTCGCCGACGGTAAGGGCCTGGTGGCGAACAACCAGTTCTACGTCCGAGCCAAGGCCTTCACCGATCGAGCGGTCACCGGC
This sequence comes from uncultured Beijerinckiaceae bacterium, assembly GCA_964235705.1. Taxonomy (GTDB): domain Bacteria; phylum Pseudomonadota; class Alphaproteobacteria; order Rhizobiales; family Beijerinckiaceae; genus RH-AL1. The sequence continues at coordinate 538 of CAXSDP010000096.1, forward strand.
GCCCTGTTCGCCTCGATCGCCGCCATCGACGCGCGCACGGTGGGCAACCCCCGCGCCGCCGCCGCCACGCTGAGCCCGGCCATGGGACTGCCGGCGCCGGTGCTCGCCGGCGCGCTGGCGCGCCAGGGTTGGGCGGTCCGGCGGATGGATGCCGGCCTCGTCGCGCAGCAGCAGGTCATCGCCGACACGTTCTTCAAGCTCGGCCTGATCCCCAAGGCGATCAGGGTCGCCGACATCGCGGACAGCTGAGGCGAGGTTTCGCCCGCCACCGCACCGGCTCATGTCGGCCACGGCCGACATCGCGCGGCGAGCGGCAACGCCGAACCCTGACTCGCAAGTGAGCCCATGTCGGCGAACGCCGACCCGCGGGTGAGCCCGCGTCGCCGAACGCCGACGCCGGAGAGGGGCCATGTCAGCGCACCCCGACATCGATCGCGTGGTACGATGCGCCACCCGCACAGGGCGGGGGAGTCCGGCGACCGCGAGCGAAGGATCGCCCCGCCGGGCGCGAAAGGCAAGCCCACCCGCCCCGCCGGTTTCGCGCCTTCGCACCGGCGGGAGGCGAGGGCGCGTGCGATCGGGCGGCCCGCCTATCCGCGACGCGCGGAGACACCCGGCGACACGTGGAGACGCCTGGCGCCGCCCGGGGGGCCGGCGGGACGCGGCGATGTACGATGACCATGGACCGCGTCATGGCCGGAGGACCGATCGGCGATCGCCGGTGGTCGCCGCCGAGGAAGTTGGCAGCGGCACGGCCCCCGCCTCGCACGCGCCAACGAGGTGCCGCCCGGTGTCGCCGGAGGGTGAGGCGGCTCGGTGTGGAGGGTGTCCCCTCGAGCCTACGGGGCCGCCGGGCCGGGCTCGCTCGCCGGCCAGCCGGAGCCGAACGTGCCGCTATTGCGTAGCCCCGCGCCTTGGGCCGGCGCTCGCGGCTCATCGGCATCGCGATGCGTGTGCCCGACCCCCAGCTCGGGGAACACCAGCTCGGCGACGCGGTAGGCCTCCTCCAGGTGGGGGTAGCCGGAGCAGATGAAGGTGTCGACGCCCAGCGCCTGGTACTCGCGCAGGCGCGCGGCGACGGACTTGGGGTCGCCGACCAGCGCGGTGCCGGCGCCCTTGCGCACCAGGCCGACGCCGGCCCACAGGTTGGGGCCGATGACCAGCCGGTCGCGCCGGCCGCCGTGCAGCGCCGCCATGCGCCGCTGCCCGACCGAGTCCATGGTGGCGAAGCGCGCCTGCGCGGCGGCGATGGTGGCGTCCGACACGTCCCGGAGCAGCCGGTCGGCGGCGGCCCAGGCCTCGTCCTCCGTTTCCCGCACGATGATGTGGACGCGCAGGCCGAAGCGCAGCGTCCGCCCGCGCGCGGCGGCCTTGGCGCGGACGGCGGCGACCTTCTCCGCGACGCCGGCCGGCGGCTCGCCCCAGGTGAGGTACATGTCGACCTCGTCGACGGCGAGGTCCTGGCCGGCCTCCGACGACCCACCGAAGTACAGCGGCGGGCGCGGCGCCTGGACGGGCGCGAAGTCGAGCCGCGCCCCCTCCACCCTGTAGTGGCGCCCGGTGAAGTCGACCGTCTCGCCGGCCAGCATGCGCCGCCAGATCGCGATGAACTCCGCCGCCTGCGCGTAGCGCTCGTCGTGGGGCAGGAACAGGCCGTCGCCGGCGAGCTCCACGGCGTCCCCGCCGACGACCACGTTGAGGAGCAGCCGCCCCCCGCTGAGGCGGTCGAGCGCCGCCGTCTGCCGCGCGGCGAAGGCCGGCGAGGTGACGCCGGGACGCAGCGCCACCAGGTATTTCAGGTGCTCGGTCACGGTCGCGAGGCCGGCGGCGGTGATCCACGAATCCTCGCAGTTCTGACCCGTCGGCAGCAGCACCCCGCCGTAGCCGAGCCGGTCGACGGCGGTGGCGATCTCCTTGAAGTAGCGGAAATCCGGCGGACGCTGCCGCCGGTTCGAGCCGAAATAGGCGCCGTCCCCCTGCGTGGGGATGAACCAGAATAGGGTCGGCGGACCGTGGGGCGTGGACGTGACCATCGTCGACTTTCCTTGGTTCGAGACCGTGACCGCGCGCTGGCGGACCGATCCTTGCGCGGGCGAGTATACAGCCGCCTTCGGTGGCAAGCGACCTGGCGCCAGGCGGGGGCGGCGGCCGGGCACCGCCTTCGCGCCGGTGCGCTGTCGCCGGTCGGAACCGCCGGCGACCCGGCGGATTCCGCCACCATGCCGGACCCATCCGATCCCGTCCCGCCGGGCCCCCCGACCGCGCGGTCGAAGACGGCGGCGCGGCGCGCGCCATGCGCGCGGACCGACGCGTTGCGCACCAAGGCGCTGGAGGTGCATCGACGCCTCGGCGAGGAGTTCGGGCTGCCGATCCCCTACTTCCACGACCTCGACCCCTTGAGCGAGCTCGTTTCCTCGCTCCTGTCGCACCGGACCCGCAACGCGGAGTCAGGTCGCGCCTTCAAAGCCCTGCGGCGCCGCTACCCGGATTGGGCCGCCGTGATCGACGCCGACGTCGTCGCCATCGAGACGCTGATCCACGGCGTGACCTGGCCCGAAGCCAAGGCGCCGCGCATCCAGCAGGTGCTGCGCGACGTGCGCGACCGCCACGGGACGCTCGACCTCGATTTCCTGGCCGGCATGGAGCCCGAGGCGGCGCGCTCTTGGCTCGCCGCGATCCCCGGCGTCGGGCCGAAGACCAGCGCGGCCGTGCTGTCCTTCTCCACCTTGCGCATGCCGGCGCTGCCGGTCGACAGCCACCACCACCGCGTCGCGCAGCGGCTGGGGCTCATCGGCCCCAAGGTCGACGTCGGACCGGCCCATGCCGCCCTGCGGGCGTTGCTGCCCGCCGACTACACGGCGCAGGACCTGTACGACGACCACGAACTCCTGATGCTGCACGGGCAGAAGACCTGCCACTTCCGTGTCCCCGCCTGCGGCCGCTGCCGGTTGCTCGACCAGTGCGTCGCCCGCGGTTCCTGACGCCGGGGACGGCGGCGCCGGGCGCGTCTCGGGACCGTGTCGATGATCGGCGGCCCTGCGGCGGAGCCTAACCGACGCGCGCGCGAAGCGCGGCGGACATGCGTTCGGCCGCGACCACGATGACGAACGTCATGAGCAGCAGGAGCGACACCGTCCGGTACTGGAACAGGTTCATCGCCGAAAGCAGCTCGAAGCCGAGCCCGCCCGCGCCCACGAACCCCAGCACCAGCGAGGAGCGGATGTTCTCGTCCAACCGGTACAGCGCGATGCCCAGGAGCGAGGGCAGCACGCTCGGCACCACGGCGTGGCTGAACACTTGGCCGCCGGAGGCGCCGGTCATGCGCAGGGCCTCCACCGGCCCCATGTCCATGTCCTCGATGGTTTCGGCGAAGAGCCGGCCGAGCATGCCCACCGAGTGGACCGAGATCGCCAGCGCGCCCGGGAACGGGCCGAGGCCGACGGCCGTGACGAAGAGCAGCGCCCAAACCAGGTCCGGCACGGCGCGGGCCAGCGCGATCAGGCCGCGCGACAGCGCGTAGAGCGGACGCGCCGGCGAGGTGTTGCGCGCCGCCAGCACGGCGAGCGGCAGGGCCAGCACGACGCCGACGACGGTGCCGAAGATGCCGATGTCCACCGTTTCCAGCGCCGGGGTCAGTTCGCGCCCGAACTGCGAGACGTCGGGCGGCATGGCGCGGCGGACGATGTCCCACATGCCGAAGGCGCCGGTCACGAGGTCCTGCGGCCGCGCTTGCACCACGATGGCCGCTTGGATCAGGACCACCGCCGCGGTGAAGACCACGAGGAAGGGCAGCGCCCCCGCCGGCGACCAGGGCGAGCGGGATGTCGAAGCGCCGCCTGCCGGCCCCGTGGGCCGCGCGTGCGGCTCGGCCGCCGCTTCGCGCACGCTCGTGTCCGCCAGCCCCCCGGACCTCACGCCGCGACCCCGTCGTACAACGCCGCGACGCTGCCCGCGTCCAGCCGCGAGGCGGCGGCCTCGAAGACCACGCGGCCGCCGCGCAGGCCGAGGACGCGGTCGGCGTAGCGTCGGGCCAGGTCGGGCTGGTGCAGCACGCACAGGACACCGAGGCCGTCCCGCGCCGACAAGCGGCGCAGCAGGCGCATCAATTCCTCCGACGCTTCCGGGTCGAGGCTGGCCACCGGCTCGTCGGCCAGCAGCGCGCGGGGCCGCTGCGCCAGCGCCCGGGCGACGGACACGCGCTGCGCCTGGCCGCCGGACAGCGTGCCGGCGCGCTGCAGGGCGAAGGGGCGCAGGCCGACCTGTTGCAGGCAGTGATGCGCGAACTCCCGCTCCCCGGCTGGCAGGAAGCCGAAGCTGCTGGCCAAGCCTCGATGACGCCCGAGCGTGCCGCTCATCACGTTGGCCTCGACGCTGCGGCGGCGGACGAGGTGGGCGTGCTGGAACACCATGCCGAGCGCCATGCGCGCCTCGGCGAGGGCGCGGCCGGACAGGGCGCTGGTTTCCTGCCCCGCCACCCGCACCCGCCCCGCCGTCGGCCGCAGCATGCCGGCGATGCAGCGCAGCAGCGTCGACTTCCCGCTGCCGTTGGCGCCGAGGATGACGACGAACTCACCGGGCCGCACCCGCAGGCTGGCATCCTCCAGCGCCAGCTTGCCAGACTGGTAGCGCAAGCCGACGCCGTCCGACTCGATCAGCGCCATGGGGGTCGCGTCGTCGGGGGGCGCGTCGTCGGGGTTCACGTCCCGGGGGTTCACGTCCCGGGGGGGCATGTCGGTCGCGCCGACGTCGCTCACCCGTTGACCTTGCTCAGGTCGATGTCGAGGACCTTCACGAGGTCGCGGATGCCGTCGTAGGCCCGATCCGTCTGCGGCACGAGGTGTCCGTCGCCCTTCGCGCCCAGGATCTTCAGGTCGTCCGGTGGCAGGCTGCTGAGGTCGAGGTGCTGGAGGGCGGCGATCAACCTGGCCTTGAACGGTCCGGGCAGGTCGCCGCGCACGGCGATGGGATCGAGCGGAAGGGGGCTGGACCGCCAAAGTTCGACGTAGTCGCCCGGCTTGTACTCGCCGGCCACCGTCGCACTGACGATCTCCTGGCTGTTCAGTTCGCCGGCTTGCACCTTGTGGTTGCGGATGGTCTCGAAGGAGGCGGTGTGGCTGCCGGCGTAGAGCGCGCGGACACCGCTGTTGGGATCGACGCCGACTTGCTTGAGCGCGTAAGCTGGCTCCAGGTGGCCGGAGTTGGAGCTCGGGTCCGAGTAGGCGAAGGTTTTGCCGGCGACCTCCGGGAGCTTCGTGATCCCCGAGCCGGGCCAGGTCACGATGCCGGCCGTGTAGGTTTGGGGCTTGCCCTCGGCGTTGCCATAGGCGGCGACGGCCTCGGCATGGGCGACCTGATGGGCCAGCACGTAACCGAGCGGACCGAACTCGCCGAGCTCGAGCCGGTCGGCGCGCATGGCCTCGATCTCGGCGTTGTAGCTCGTCGTGACCACCACCTGGACCTTGCAGCCGAGCTGCTTGCCCAGGAGGTCGCCGACCTTGCCGAAGATGGGCATCAGTCGCGCCATGGTGTCGAACGGCTCGACCCCCATGCGGATCGTGCCACCGTTCGGGCAATCCCCCTCGGCCGCCAACGCCGGCGAGAGCGCGGCGGCGACGGCGGCGGTTGCTAGCAAGCTGCGGATTGGGATCATCATGGTGGTCCTGCGGACGGGGGCGGCTTCACGGGCCGTCGCGTGCTTACGATCGCAGGGTGACACCCCGGTGACGAAGGATCCCGCGCCCTCGCGCCGGGCGCGACCCACGGGGGAGGGCCCCATCCCGCTCGAGGCCGAACCCGTCGCCTCGTCGGCGATGGGCAGTCAGAAATCCGCCCGTTTTCGTTGCGAAGGACGATCCCCGCGCATTGTTCGTTAGTGAAGCCGGGTCACCGTCCGGTTTGATGGGATCTCGAGGGATCGGTCGATGCGCTTCGTGATGATGGTACGCGTGCTCGCCGCGCGCTCGATCCGCTTCGTCGCGCCGAGCCTGCTGATCGCGAGCGCCCTGTTGCCGGCCGTCTCCCTGCTTTTCCTCCGCTTCGCGTCCGATGCCCTGCCGGCGAGGTCCGCCGTGCGGACCCTCGCCATCGTCGTTCCCTTGGCGACGTTCCTACTCGTGATCTTCCTGTGGCAGGCGCGCCATCGCATCCGGCACCTGCAAGCCAGGGAACGCGAGGCGACCCGAAGCGGCAGCCTCGATCCGTTGTCGCGCCTGCCGAACCGTTCCGCCTTCGATGCCATCCTGGCGCGCGCGGTCGAGGGCTGCTCGCATGACGCGCCGCTCGCCCTCTTCATCATCGACATCGATCGCTTCAAGAGCGTCAACGACAGCCACGGTCACCAAGCCGGCGACCGCCTGATCGTCGGCATCGCGGAACGCATCAAGCGCATCATCCACGAAACCGATTGCGTCGCCCGCGTGGGCGGCGACGAGTTCGCGCTCATGCTCGTCGACACCGGCGGCCTCGCGCAATGCGCCGCCATGGCGCACCGGATCCACGACGCGCTGCTCGCCCCGATCGATGTCGGCACCGCCCAGGTGTTCGTGACGCTGTCGGTCGGCGTCGCCTTGTGCCCGCAGGATGCCGACACGCACGTGACCCTGACGGCGGCCGCGGACCTCGCCTTGTACCGCGCCAAGAGCGAGGGTCGTAATCGGTTCGCCTTGTTCGACAAGACGATGGAGCGTGACCTCCACCTCGGTCGGACGATCGAGGCGGACATGCGCCGAGCCATCCGTAACGACGAACTGACGGTCCTGTACCAACCGCTGATGACGGCTTGCGGGACGCACATGCAGGGGGTGGAAGCCCTGGTTCGCTGGCAACACCCCGAGCGCGGCCTGATGTCACCGGAGGAATTCATCCCGCTCGCGGAGGTCAAGGGGCTCATCGTCCCGCTCGGCGAATGGGTCCTGCGTCAAGCCTGCCTCGATGCCAAACGCTGGCCGGACCTCCGGATCGCCGTCAACGTGTCCCCGGTGCAGTTCCGGCAGCGCGGCTTCGCGCAGAAGGTCAAGGCGATCATCGACGAGACCGGGATCGACCCCACCCGCCTCGACCTCGAACTGACGGAAGGCGTGCTGATCCAGGATGAGGAGCAGGCGGAGGCCGTCATCATGGACCTGCGCGCGTTCGGCGTCCGCATGGGGCTCGACGATTTCGGCTCCGGCTATTCCAGCCTGATCTACCTCCGCCGTTTCGCCTTCGACAAGATCAAGATCGACCGCAGCTTCCTGCAAGCCCTGGAGATGGCCGGGGAAGGCGCCATCATGCTCGAGTACATCGTCAGCCTCGGTCACGCCCTTGGCCTGACGGTGACCGCCGAGGGCGTGGAGCGGGAGGATCAGGTCACCTTCCTGCGCAGGCTCGGCTGCGACGAGATGCAGGGTTATTACTTCTCCGCCCCGGTTCCCGCCGCCGTCATCGACGAGCGCGTGTCGATGATGGCCTGGGTGGGGCGGCCGGACGCCTCGGACGCGGGCCTCCCCACCGTCGGCGGGACGACGCGTGACTTGAACGCGGCTTGAGGCGTGGCGCGTCAGCGTCCCGCCGCGAGGGTCCGCAGGGCGGCGCGCGTGTCGACGTCCGCGACGATGCCGGGATCGTCCACCGCGCAAGGGATGACGCGGCGCCCCGGTCCGGCGAGCAACCTGCGGGCGCCCTCGTCGCCTCGCAGCGTCGCCACCGCCCCGAACAGGGTTTTTCCCAGCAGGACGGGGTTGCCTCGCACGCCCTCGTGCGAGGGCACCACCGCCTCCGTGCCGGGCGGGGCGGCCGCGAAGGCGGCGACCAGCGCGTCGAGCGTCGCGCTCCTGACGAGCGGCATGTCGGCGAGCAGGATGATCGCCCCGCCGACCGTCGCCGGGAGCGCCGCGATGCCGGTGCGCAGCGAGTGCGCCAGACCGGACGCGTGATCGGGATCATGCACCCTGGTGACGTCGAAGGGGTCCAGCGCCGTCGCGACCGCGTCGCCGGCGTGCCCGGTGACCACCACGCATCGCGTGACGCGCGAGCCGGCGACGCAGGCGAGGACGTGCGCGATCAAGGGTTTGCCGTCCAGCATCGCCAGCACCTTGCTGTCCGAGGGGCCGGCCCCGAACCGCGACCCCCGGCCGGCGGCGAGGACCACCGCCGCCACGCATCCCGTCCGCGCGCCGGCGTGACACGCCGGGAGGCCCTCGCTCGGCATCACGGCCCCCCGTCCGGCATCCGCCGGCGTTGCGGCCGTATCGCGATCTCGTTGAGCAGACCGCCGACACCCATGGCGCGCAGGTCGCCGGGTGTGACCGGCAGGCCGGCCAGCAAGCGGCGCAGCACCCAGTCGAAGCCGTTCTCCTTCGGCGAGCGGGCGCAACCCGGCGCGCCGATGACGGGGATGGGACCGCCGTCCTGGCGTGGCAGCCGCCCGAGCAGCAGCAGGTTGCCGGGGTCGACCGGCATGCCGAGATGGTCGACACGCCCCCCCGCCGCCTCGATGGCGAGCGGGACGACGTCCCGCCGGTCGGTGATGGCGGACGCGCCGAACACGATCACCAGGTCGACGTCGCCGAGCGCGACGATGGCGGTCGCCAGCGCGTGGACGTCGTGGCGCGCCCGCGTTTCCCGGATGATCGTCGCCCCCGCCACGCCCAAGCGCCCGTCGAGGACGCGCAGCGTCTTGGTGACCGTCGCCGGTTTCAACCCCGGCAGCAGGGTCGAGGCGACGCCGACGCGCAGCGGCAGGAACGGGGCCACCCCGACGGCTTCCGTGCCCGCCGCCGCCATGCCCGCCGCCGCCAGCGCGCGCTCCAGGATGGCGGCGGGTACGGCGAACGGGATGATCTTGACCGTCGCGACCATGTCGCCGGCGACCACCGGCTGGTACGGCGGCAGCGTCGCCGCGGTGACCGACTCGTCGCCGGCGTTGACCGCGTCGATCGTGGGGACGTCGACGCGCACCAGGCCCGCCGCCGACGCCACGAGGTTGCAGCGACCGGTGAAGGCCCGCTCCACCGTGACGTGCGGACCGGCGAGGCGCTGGGCGAGGCGGAGCGCGGCCACGTTCTCGGCCACGTCGCTCGGCTCCAACCGCGCGGCGACCACCGCGTCGATGCCGGCGCGCTCGAGCGCGGCGATGGTGGTGCCGGACAGCACCTCGCCCTTCTTCAGGGTGACGCCGGTGCCCCTCACCGCGTGGGCGAGGATCGCGCCCTCGCTCGCGGCGACGGCCATGCGCCCGAATTTCACGGGTGTCCCCCCGCCGCGACCGGCCCGGTCGGCTGCGCTCCATCGACCGGCTCCGCCCGTTGGGGCTTGCGGCGCCGCGCCGCGACGAGCTCGCCGAGGATCGCCACCGCGATCTCCGCCGGGCTCACCGCGCCGATGTCGAGGCCGATCGGCGCGTGGATCCGCGCGAGGTCCCCGTCCGCGAAGCCCTCCGCCCGCATCCGGTCGAGACGACGGCCGTGCGTCTTCCGTGAGCCGAGGGCGCCGATGTAGAAGCAATCGGCGCGCAGCGCCGCGACCAGGGCCCGGTCGTCGATCTTCGGGTCGTGCGTGAGCAGGGCGACCGCCGTGTAGGCGTCGAAGGCCAGCGCGGGCAGGACGTCGTCGGGCCATTGCGCCAGGACGCGCACGCCGGGGAAACGCTCGGGGCTGGCGAAGGCGGTGCGCGGGTCGACGATCGTGACGTCGAGTTCGGCGAGGGCCGCCATGGTGGCGAGCGCCTGGGCGATGTGCACCGCCCCGACGACCACGAGGCGCACGGGCGGCACGTGCAGGCTCACGAACATGTCGCGGCCGTCGTGAGCGACGACGCCGCTCTTGCCGAGCCGCACCCGCTCCGCCAGGGCGGCGCCGAGCGGGTCGCCCGCCATGGCCGCCAACGGCACGACACGCTGGTCGCCGCCGGCGAGGTCCGTCACGAGGGCGACCGGCCGGCGGCCGGCGCGCTCCGCGTTGATGAGCGCGAGATCGGTCAGGCGCATCAGTCGAGCCTCTCGACGTACACCTTGATGGTGCCGCCGCACGACAGGCCGACGTGCCAGGCCGCCTCGTCGGCGACGCCGTAGGTCAACAGCCGGGCCGTCCCCGTCTCGATCACGTCGAGCGCCTCCGTGACGACGTCGCCCTCGACGCAGCCGCCGGACACCGACCCGAGGAACGAGCCCTCGCCGTCGATCACCAGGGTGCTGCCGACAGGGCGGGGCGCCGATCCCCAGGTCTCGACCACGGTCGCGACGGCGACGGAACGTCCCGCCTCCCGCCAGGCCTGCGCTTCCGCCAAGATGTCGGTGTCCGTGGCGATCAAGGGTCATGCCTCCGCGATGGGTCCTGTCCACATATGGGAGCGGGACGGCACGGCGCACGGAGGCGCGAGAACGCGAAGCCGCTCGCGGCCGGTCGAGCCCTTACTTTTGCTTGGCGATGATCTTGTCCTTGATGCTGTCGTAAACGCCTTGCGGGATGATCTTCTTCTGCACGAGCTCGTCCTTGCCCTTGTAGGGGCGTCCCTTGACGATGTCGGCGGCGCGCTTGGGACCGATGCCCTTCAACGCGTCGAGGTCGGCGGGCGAGGCCGAGTTGATGTCGAGCAGGGTCGCGGCCTTGGTGGGCGCGGTGGCGGGCTTCGCGGTCGCGGAGGGTTTGGCCGTCGTCGAGGGCTTGGCCGTCATGGGCGGGGACTTGGGGGCGCCGTCGGACGGGCTGGGCGCCTGCGCGTGGGCGGCGGCGAGCGGCCCGGCGAGGCAGAACGCGACGATCACCCGAGCGAGAATCCTGGTTGCGGTCATGTCGTGCCCTCCATCGACCGCCACGCGGCGGCCCAGCGAGGCTGCGCAAAAGGCGGAACGCCGTCAACATCGTTCGGCGGTCGGGGCGGTCCCGCCCACAGCCGATCCGAGCGCCCACGGCCATGCCGGTTGCCCATGGCCGTGCCGGGCGTCGATCGCGCGGCGCGACGGCAGCCTCCAAAATGCCGTCGTCGG
>CAXSDP010000097.1:0-11446 GCA_964235705.1 uncultured Beijerinckiaceae bacterium
GTGGCACTGGCGGACGCCGCCGTGCGCGGCCGCGACGGCTTGACCGGCGCGCGCGAGCGGGGCGCGATCGGCTTCGCCTCGCTGCGCGGCGGCACGGTGGTCGGCGACCACGGCGTGATCTTCGCCGGCGACGGCGAGCGCATCGAGTTGGCCCACAAGGGCGAGGATCGCGCGATCTACGGGCGCGGCGCGATCAAGGCCGCCGTTTGGGCGCACGGGCGGAAGCCCGGTTTGTACACGATGACCGACGTCCTCGGGTTGTCCGATTGACGTGACGGCCGGCGTGCCGAGGGAAGGATCTTGGATGGATCGCGTGCTGGTTCTCCTCCGCCACGGGCAGAGCGAGTGGAATTTGAAGAACCTCTTCACCGGGTGGCGCGACCCGGGGCTGACGCCGCGCGGCGTCGCGGAGGCTGAGGCGGCCGGCGTCGCGCTCAAGGAGGCAGGCCTGCGCTTCGACCGCGCCTTCTCCTCCGACCTGAGCCGCGCGCTGGAAACGGCGAAGCGGACGCGGGCGGCGCTGGGCCAGGACGACCTCGAACCGACCATCGCCAGCGCCCTGCGCGAGCGCGACTACGGCGACCTGTCCGGCCTCGACAAGGACGAGGCGCGGGCGAAATGGGGGCCGGAGCAGGTCCTCGTGTGGCGGCGCTCCTACGACACGCCGCCACCCGGCGGCGAAAGCCTGCGCGACACGGTCGCCCGCACCCTCCCCTACTACAACCAGGCGATCCTGCCCTGCGTCCTGCGTGGGGAGAGCGTGCTGGTCACGGCGCACGGCAACAGCCTGCGGGCGATGGTCATGGTGCTCGACGGCCTGGACCCGACGACGATCCCCTCGGTGGAGATCGCGACCGGCATTCCCATCGTCTACAGGCTCGGCCCCGACAGCACGGTCACGTCCAAGGTGATCCTCGAGCCGGTGTTGTAGACCCGCGCGGCGGGCAACCCTACCACGCGGCTGATTTATGATGGGAACGATCAAGCGGAGGCGCTTGTTTCACCCACTCGGTGATCGCGTCAGCCCGTCGCGGTCATGGTTTGGGACAAGGACCGCGTGGACGCTCGCGCGACCGGGATCGCAGAATGCCGCACCTCGAAATCCTCCTCGTCGACGACGACCCGTTGATCCGGCACGTGATCGCCGATGAATTGGAGGAGGTCGGCCATTTCGTGACGCCGGCCGTCGGCCCCGAGGCAGCCTTGGAGTTGCTGCAGGCGAACACCTACGACTTGACGCTCATCGACTACACCATGCCTGGCATGTCGGGGTTCGAGCTTGCCACGGTGATCCTGGGCATGGATCCCGCGGCCAAACTCGCCATCCTCACCGGTCACGCGGATCTGCCGGACGAACCGCCCTGCCCCGTCCTGGCCAAGGGCGTGCGGATGAGCGAGTTGATCAAGGCGGTGGAAGCGGTGGCGTCCGGTGCCCCCATCCAGCTCGCCCACGACGCCTCGGCAACGCGCGTGGACCGCCTCGTCGACCAGATGTCCACCAAGCCGACGGTCGGGGGCGTGCGCGGCGGGATGGGCGCGACCTACGAGGCGCCGACCGGCGACGCGATGCCGGACGCCTTCGCCTCGATCCTCGAGCGCCTGCCGAGCAAGTGAGCGCTCCCGGCCGGTGAGGGTGTGGTGATGCCGGCGTGCGTCTTAGCGCTGGCAGACGGTCTCGCCTACATCCCAGGTTACCTCGACGGCGAGCGACAGGCCGCCCTGCTGGCGGACGTGCGCGGGGTGCTGTCGATCGCCCCACTCTACCGGCCGACCATGCCGCGCACCGGCGCACCCCTGTCCGTCGCCATGAGCAATTGCGGGCGCCTTGGTTGGGTGTCGGACCGCGCGGGCTACCGCTACACCACCCTCCATCCCGAGACGGGCCGCCCATGGCCGCCGATCCCGGCGATCGCCACGGGCGCGTGGGCGGAGCTGTGCGAAGGGCAACCGGCGCCCGAAGCCTGCCTCATCAACCACTACGCCGCCGGAGCCCGCATGGGCTTGCACCAGGATCGCGACGAGGAGGACCTCACCGCTCCCGTCCTGTCGCTCTCGCTCGGCGACACGGGCGTGTTCCGCTACGGTGGCACGGAGCGGGGCGGCGCGACCCGAAGCCTCAAGCTCGCTTCGGGCGACGCGCTCATCCTCGGGGGCGCGTCGCGACTGGCCTTCCACGGCGTCGACCGCGTGCTGGCCGGCAGTTCGCGCCTGCTGGCGGAGGGCGGCCGGTTCAACCTGACCCTGCGTCGGGTGACGCGGCCCGCCGAACGTTAGTTCGGCTTCGCGGCGTCAGCCTTCGGCCCGCCGCGCGAGACGCCGACCTTGGCGGCGCGCAACGTACGGTCGCCGATCTGGTAGCCCTGTTCGACGACTTGCATGACCGTCCCGTTGGCGACGCCGGGGTCCGGCACCTCGAACAGCACCTCGTGCTGATTGGGGTCGAACTTCTTGCCCATCGGCTCCATCTTGCGGACATTGAAGCGGCCGAGGCGCGAGAGGAAGTCGCGCTCGGTCAGGTCGATCCCCTCGATGAAGCTCTTGATCGCGGGATCGGCAGCCTCGCGCGCCTCCGCCGGCACGGCGTCGATGGCGCGACGCAGGTTGTCGGCGAAGGTGAGCATGTCGCGGGCGAAGGAGGTGACGCCGTAAGCCTTGGCGTCGGTCACCTCGCGCTCCGTACGTCGGCGGAGGTTCTCCATCTCGGCGAGGGTACGCAGCGAGCGATCCTTGAGGTCGGCGTTCTCGACCTGCAACGCTTCGAGCACCTTGAAGGGGTCCGGCCCCTCCCCGGCGGATGAAGGGGGAACGGACGCGCGCGCCGTGGCGTCCGCCGCCACCGGCTGCCCGTCGTTGATGTCGACCTGCTCGCGATTCGAATCGTTCATGGGACCTTACGTTTTCCGCCTTGTGAGCGGCCTCCATATCGGCCTGGCCGGATCGAATATCAAGCGAGGAGGCGGGAATAGGCCTGGCCGGTCGCGCCGAGGTTGTGGGGCGCGGTCGCGGTCGCTACAGCGGTGGGCGGGCGAGGCATCCACGCCCTCGTTTGATCCCGGAGACCCGCACCTTGAAGCTTTCCGCCCGAAACCAGATGCCCGGCACCATCCTCGCCATCCACAAGGGCGCCACGACCTCGCATATCATCATCGACGTGAACGGGACCAAGGTCTTCGCCGCCATCACCAACGAGGCGGTCGACGACCTCGGGCTCGCGGTGGGCAAGAAGGCGGTCGCCGTCATCAAGGCGTCGGACGTGATGGTCGCGGTGGACTGAAGCGTCCCGCGGCGCCTGAACCTCCTCGCCGCGCCTACACCTTCTTGGTGGTGCCGATCCGCAGCGTGTCCTGGGCGTTGCTCTTCAACAGGCCCTCGATCTTGCCGGCCATCGCGGCGAGCAGCCAGGGCAGGTGCACCTCCACGCGGATCTCGGCCGTCTTGACGTCGATTTCGGCGGTGGCCGTCTGCCCCAGCGCGGCGACGCGCAGGTGGGCGACGTCGTCCACCCAGGCCATCTCGGCGTGACCCACCTTCTCGACGTACTGCGTCCGCAGCACGTCGAAGCGTTCGGTGATCCGCTTCCTCGCCTCGGCGACGCCGAGGTCGTGCGGGAACGTCATGACGATGGATCGGGACATGGGCGCTTCTCCGGGCCGGCTAACTTAGGACGTCAGCGGCCGCGTTGTAGGGCGTGCCGATGTCCGGGAGGTGAACGCGGCGCCCCGGCTCACGCCGCCTTCGGTCGCCCGTGCAGGGCGTCGGCGTTGTTCTTCAGGATCGACTCGATCGTCCCGGCCATGCCGGCGAGCAGCCAGGGCAGCTCGATGCGGATCGCGATGGTGGCCTCGCCCACCGTGATGGTGGCCTTCGCCTTCTGACCGAGGGCGGTCGCGTCGACGTTGGCGACGTCGCCGTCCCACGTCATGGCGGCGGTGCCGATCTTGTCGATGTAGTCGGTCTTCAGGGTGGCGAAGCGGTCCGCCACGCGCTGCTTGGCGAGTGCCGCGCCGAGGTCGTGGTTCACGTGAAGGTCGATGGATCGAGCCAAGGGAGGCCTCGCGCGGTTGGGGATGTTGATCAGTTAACCACGAAAGCCTTCCGCTTCCCTTAGCCGTACGCTCGCCGCCCTAAGTCGCCGGGCGGCCCCGCAGCGCCTCGACGCCCGGCAGCGCCTTGCCCTCGAGCCATTCGAGGAACGCCCCGCCGGCGGTCGACAGGTAGGTCAGCTCGTCGCTCACGCCGGCGTGGTTCAGCGCCGACACCGTGTCGCCGCCGCCGGCGACCGTCTTCAGCGTCCCCGCCCTGGTCAAGGCCGCGGCCGCCTGCGCGACGCGCACCGTGCCGCGATCGAAGGGCGGGATCTCAAAGGCGCCGAACGGCCCGTTCCACACCAGCGTCTTGACCGTCTGCAACAGCGACTCGACGTGGAAGATCGAGTCCGGCCCGATGTCGAGGATCATGGTGCCGGCCGGCACCGCGTCGACCGGCACGACGTGGTCGGGCGCGCCGGCGGCGAAGCGCTCCGCCACCACCACGTCGACCGGCAACACGATCTCGCAGCCGGCCGCCTTCGCCTTGCCCATGATCGAGCGGGCGGTGTCCGCCATGTCGTGCTCGCACAGCGAAGCCCCGACGTCGCGACCGAGCGCGGCGAGGAACGTGTTGGCCATGGCGCCGCCGATCACCAGCACGTCGACCCGTTTGACGAGGTTGCCGAGCAGGTCGAGCTTGGTCGAGATCTTGGCGCCGCCGACGATCGCCGCGAGCGGTCGCTCCGGCTCACCGAGCGCCTCGCCGAGGTATCGCAGTTCGGCTTCCATGGTGCGGCCGGCGTAGGCTGGCAGGGCGTGCGCGAGGCCGGCCGTGGTGGCGTGGGCGCGGTGGGCGGCGGAGAAGGCGTCGTTGACGTACACGTCGCCGAGGCTGGCGAGCCGCGCGACGAAGGCGGGGTCGTTCGCTGTCTCGCCCCCGTGGAAGCGGACGTTCTCCAGCAGCACCACGTCACCGTCCCGCATGGCGGAGACGGCCGTTTCCGCGACCGGGCCGACGCAGTCCGGCACGAAGGTCACCCCGCGCCCGACCGCCTCGCCCAGCGCGGCGGCGAGGGGCCGCAGCGAGTCCTTGGCGCTCGGCTCGCCCTTGGGGCGCCCGAAGTGCGACAGCACGATCACCTTGGCCCCGCGCTCGGCCAGCTCGCGCAGGGTGGGCGCCACGCGGTCGATGCGCGTGCGATCCCCGATCACCCCGTCAGTCATCGGCACGTTGAGGTCGACGCGCACCAGCACGCGCTTGCCCCGGACGTCGAGCCCGTCGAGCGGGCGGATGCCGGCCATCCCGCCGGAACCTCGCGTGTCGGGGGCTGGCATCAGACGAGCTTGCCCATCGCGACGGCGGTGTCGGACATGCGGTTGGAGAAGCCCCACTCGTTGTCGTACCAGGACATGACGCGCACGAAGGTGCCGCCAGTGACCTTCACCTGGTCCATCGCGAAGATGGAGGAACGCGGGTCGTGGTTGAAGTCCACCGACACGTTGGGGTCGTCGGTGAAGCCGAGGATGCCGCTCAACGCGCCGGCCGCCGCCGCCCTCACCGCCTCCTTGATCTCCGCCGCGTCCGTCCTGCGCTTGGCCACGAACTTGAAGTCCACCACCGAGACGTTGGGCGTGGGCACGCGGACCGAGGAGCCGTCGAGCTTGCCGGCGAGCTCCGGCAGCACCAGCCCGACCGCCTTGGCCGCCCCCGTCGTCGTCGGGATCATCGACAGCGCCGCCGCCCTGGCGCGGTACAGGTCCTTGTGCATCGTGTCGAGGGTCGGCTGGTCGCCGGTGTAGGAATGGATGGTGGTCATGAACCCGTGCTCGATGCCGATGGCGTCGTTGAGCACCTTGGCCACGGGGGCGAGGCAGTTGGTCGTGCAGGAGGCGTTGGACACGACCACGTGCTCGCGCGTGAGCTTGTCGTGGTTGACGCCGTAGACCACGGTGAGGTCGGCCTTGTCGCCCGGCGCCGACACCAGCACGCGCTTGGCGCCGGCCTGGAGGTGCAGGGCCGCCTTGTCCCGCGCGGTGAAGATGCCGGTGCACTCCATCGCGATGTCGACGCCCATGTCGCGGTGCGGCAGCTCGGCCGGGTTGCGGATGGCGGTGACCTTGATCGGCCCGGTGCCGACGTCGATCGTGTCGCCGTCGACGCTCACCGTGCCGGGGAAGCGGCCGTGGATGGAATCGTAGCGCATGAGGTGCGCGTTGGTGTCGACCGGCCCAAGGTCGTTGATGGCGACGACCTCGATGTCGCGCCGGCCCGACTCGACGATGGCGCGCAGCACGTTGCGCCCGATGCGTCCGAACCCGTTGATCGCAACCCGCACAGCCATGGTCCAAGCTCCTCGCGCCGCCACCCGGCGCCAACGTGGCGGGCCGCCGCGCGAAGGGGCGGCACCAGCCCTCCCTCAAGATGGGGACGACGATGCCCGCCTCGCAGGGCTCGGGATGACAGTCTTCGGACTGGCGCGTGCGCGAGTACGGCGACGCGGGCGGGTTTCGAGTGCATAACAGGTCGCACCCCGCTGTCAACGCGGGCGATCCCACGCGGAGACGGGCGCGGGCATGTGCGGGCGCTCGCATGTGGGTGAACGCCGCCGCCGCGTTGACGCCCCTTTCCCCATCGCGGCAAATGTCCCCATCCCGCCGAATGGCGCCCCACCCGCGAGCACCCCCCGCACCTTGGCCCGTCACGCCCCCCTCGACGCGGCGCTCAAGCGTCTTTCCGCGGCGCTCGACCAGCTCGAGGCCGCCAGCGCGCGCCTGCGCGTGGCCGACGCGGCGAAGCGCGACCTCGCCGACGCGCTGGCCGCGATGCAGGACGACCGCGGTCAGCTCGCCGAGGACCTCGACGCCGCCCTGACGCGCGCGCGGACGCTGGAGCAGGCCACCGACGAGGTCGCGCGACGCCTGGGGCGGGCGGGCGTCGCGTTGCGTCGGCTCGTCACCGCTCAAGGAAGTGGGGCCTGAGATGGCGACGGTCGCCGTGGTGATCGCCGGGCGCACCTACCGGATGGCGTGCGGCGAGGGCGAGGAGGGCCACCTGCAGGACCTCGCCCGCCACGTCGACGCGACGCTGGCCACCCTGCGCAAGGGCTTCGGCGAGATCGGCGACACCCGCCTCGTCATCATGACGGCGATCACGGTGGCCGACGAGCTGAGCGAGGCCCGGCGCCGGATCGCGGAGTTGGAAGGAAGGCTGGCGGGCTTGGCGCAGACCACCACGGAGGGCGAAGCGATGCGCGACGCGCTGGCGGGCGACGTGGCCGCCGCCCTCGACGCCGCCTCCGCGCGCCTCGAAGCGGTGGTGCGCGACCTCAACGAGGCGGGGCGGGAGTAGCCGGCTCAATCCCGCATCGGGGCCTCCCGCGCGGCCTTCGTCGATTTCGGCGTGCGCTTGAAGCTTTCGCGGGCGCCGAACAGGGTGCGCAGGATCGCCGGGGCGTTGGACAGCGCGATGAAGATCATCGCGGGCGGCAGCAGCACCACCGTCGCCGCGTAGCGCCACACCGGCCCGCGCTTCAGCGTGACGTAGGGCAGCAGCGTCATGCCGAGCGCGATGACCGCGACGAGCGCGCCGATCAGCGCCAGCACCGGCACGTAGGGCCAAGCATCGCCCCCGCGCAGGAGCACGCCCACCCCGAGCGAGACGATCCCGATCGCCGCGCAGGGATAGAAAACCTGCACGAAGATGAGGAAGGACGCCGACAGCTTGAAACCGAACGACCAGGGCGCGCCCCAGATGGTGGCGAGCAGCTTGCGGGCGACTTGGACGAAGCCGGTCGACCAGCGCCGCTGCTGGACGCGCCAATGCGACACCCGCTCCGGCACCAGGCCGGGGATGCCGGGATCCATGACGAACAGGCCGTGCCAGCCGGCGAGCGCCACCCGGATCGTGAGGTCGAGGTCCTCGACGAGCGAGTCGGACGACCAGCCGCCGGCCTCGGTGATCGCCTCGCGCCGCCACACGCCCCCGGTGCCGTTGAACTGGAACAGCCAGCCGCCCCGGTAGCGCCCGGCCTGCTCCACGACGAAATGGGCGTCGAGCATCATGCCCTGGACCCGCGTCAGCAGGTTGGTGCGGTAGTTCGAGAACTCGCAGCGCGACTGCACGAAGCCGGCGTCGGGATCGGCGAGCAGCACCGGCACGACGTCGCGCAGCCAGTGACGCGGCGGACGGAAGTCGACGTCGAGCACGGCGACGAGCGGCGCGGCCGTGGCCGCCAGCCCTTCGGCGAGCGCGCCCGCCTTGAAGCCGGCCCGGTTCGTCCGGTGCCGGTGCTCGACCAGGATGCCCTCCGCCGCCATCGCGCCGGCGGTGGCGGCCACCATGGCGACGGACTCGTCGGTCGAATCGTCGAGCACCTGGATGTGCAGCTTGGGGCGCGGCCAATCGAGCGCCGCCGCCGCGCGCATCGCGCCGATCGCCACCTCGTGCTCGTTGAAGACCGGCAGCTGGACCAGCACGTCCGGCAGCTCGGCTTCCGGCAGGAAGGCGCGCGGCAGGTGGTTGCGCCAGTGCGGCGGCCCGAGCAGGTCGTAGAGCTTGATGCCGATCAGCGCGAGGAAGCCGCCCCCCACCGACAGCAGGCCGACGACGGACACGGCGAGGCAGGCGTCGGACAGGTGGAGGAGCCAGCGGACCAGGACGGTCATGGGTGCCGGACGGTCATGGGCTTG
The DNA here is from genome assembly GCA_964235705.1 of uncultured Beijerinckiaceae bacterium. Classification (GTDB taxonomy): domain Bacteria; phylum Pseudomonadota; class Alphaproteobacteria; order Rhizobiales; family Beijerinckiaceae; genus RH-AL1. The sequence continues at coordinate 8,718 of CAXSDP010000097.1, forward strand.
GAAGGGTCATGGACGTGGGACGGTCATGGGCGTGGGAGGGTCATGGGCGTGGGAGTGTCATGGGGTCCCGTGCCTCACCGACCCGTCACGCCCGGGGGCCGGCCCGCGCGTCAGGCACCCTCCTTCGCGTGGCGGATCGCGGCGAGGATCATCGCCTTCGCCTGGTCGACGTCGCCCCATCCGGTCACCTTCACCCACTTGGTGGATTCGAGGTCCTTGTAATGCTCGAAGAAGTGCTTGACCTGCTGCAGGGTGATGTCGGGCAGGTCGGTGTAGTTGTGCACCCTGTCGTAGCGCCGGGTCAGCTTGCTGGAGGGCACCGCCAGGATCTTCTCGTCGTGCCCCGCCTCGTCCTCCATCATGAGGACGCCGACCGGGCGGCAGTTGATGACGGCGCCGGGCGCGATCGCGCGCGTGTTGCACACGATGACGTCGCATGGGTCGCCGTCGTTCGACAGCGTGTGGGGGATGAAGCCGTAGTTCCCGGGGTAGCGCATGGAGGTGTAAAGGAAGCGGTCGACGACCAGCGCGCCCGACGCCTTGTCCATCTCGTACTTGATCGGCTCGCCGCCGATCGGCACCTCGATGATGACGTTGACGTCCTCCGGCGGGTTCTTGCCGATGGCGAGCTTCTCTATCTGCATGGAGGATCTCCGGGCCTACCGCCGCGCGCCTGCCGCCGCGTGTTCGCCGTGACGGGGTGGCGCGCATCGGTCCGATGTTGGAACCGTCGGCGGGTGCCTAGCAGACGGGCGAATCGAACGCCAGCGCGTCGAGCGTCGGGGTGAGCGGACGCGTCAGCCCCACCACGTCGCACCCAGTGCCGGCCTCACTCGAAGGCGAAGGCCACGCGGGCGCGCATCTCCGACCCGAAGCGCTCCTGCGCCTCGCGGACGAAGCGGCCGCCGAGCCGTTTGTAGAAGGACAGCGCGCGATCGTTCTCGGCCAGCGCCCAGACGATCACGGAGGTGTAGCCGTGGTCGATCAGGTCGCTGCGGGCGACGTCGAACAGCCGGCGGCCGAAGCCCAGTCCCTGGAACTCCGGGGCGATGTAGAGCTCGAAGATCTCCGCGCCGTAGGGCATGGAGGGCACCCGGTTGCGGCCGTAGCTGGCGTAACCGCCGATCGTCTCGTCGAAGTCGAGGACGACCAGCCGGGACTTGCGCACGATCGCCGAGTGCCACCAGCGCGGGCCGCGCCGGGCGATCATCTTCTCCAGTTCGCGGCCGGGGATGATGCCGCGATAAGCGTCCCGCCACGCCGCGTCATGCACCTCGGCGATGCCCTCGGCATCGTCTTCACGGGCATTGCGGATCGTGATGAGCGTCTCGACCATGGGCGGATGTTAGGCTCGCTTCGGCGCGCCCCGCAAGAGATTTCCATGGGCTCAGGCGGACGGTCCTACGGTGGTCTTTGTCGCGGCCCCGGCGCGGCCGGCGGCCCGTAGACCAGCCCGGCCGCCGGGCCGTCGCCTGGTGCCTGGGGCGATTGGTCGGACCCCGTCCGGAGGGTCGCGTGCGGCCGCACGCCGGCGCGGCTCCAGCGGCACAGCAGCCCGAGCGCCACCGCCTGCAACCCGGCCAGCGTGGCGAACCAGGACTGCTCGGTGGCGACGCCGAACACCGTGATCGCGAGCACGGCCACCATGCCGCCCAGCACCGCCGGGGCCACGGGACGGCTGGTGCGCCCGGCGGTGAGGAGGCCGAGGGCGAACACGCTCGCGAAGGCGCCGGCGCCGAGCACGCCGAGCTCGTACCAGAGCGCGAAGAGGATCGTGCGCGGCGCGTGGCCCGGCAACAGGCCGACGACCACGCCGCGACGCGCCGTGTCCAGGCCGTGGCCGGTGACGAGGCGCACCCCGTCGGCGACCACGACCGCGCGCCAATCGGTCATGGCGGCGACCGTGCTGCGGCCGACCGGGCTCAGCGCGCCGGCCAGCGGCGCGAGGACGAAGGGCAGCAGCGGGGCCAGGATCACGAGGGCGGCGATCGCGACCGCCGCCCGGCGGGCGACGGGGCCGGGCTCGAGCATGGCCTGGGCGAAGGTCACGGCACCGAGCGCGAAGACGGCCATGGCGATGGGCGCCTGCGACACCGACACCGCCAGCGCGACCGCGACCGCCAGCGCCGCCGCCAGGTGCGGGCGCTCGAACACGACCAACGCGCCGAGCGCCGGCCAAACGAGGACGGTGAGCGTGATGACCGACCGTTCGAGGAGCGAGGGGTCGAACTCCGTGCCGCCGCGGAACGAGGGCGGCCCGAACAGCGCGAGCCCGAGCGTCGCCCCGGCGGTGACGGCGATCCCGCACGGCAGGAGCAGGAGGATCAGGTGCGGGCGCCGTTCGGGCACGTAGGCGATGAGGAGGACGCTCAGCAGCGCCGTGACCAGGAGGTCGATGAACAACGGCGCGGCCGCGCGCGGGACCGGGGTCCACAGGAGCGACAGGCCGCCCCACGCGAACAGGAACAGCGCCGCCCCGCCGATCGGGTGGCGGAGCGCGCCGCGCAACGCGCCACGCCCCCCGCCCGACGACGACACGACGGCGGCCGACAGGAGCAGCCCGGTGCCGATGGGCAGGAGGATGAAGAACGCGCGCCGCGACACCACGCCGGCGAGCGGCGCGCCCACCATGAGGATCGTGAAGCCGAGCCAGCCGAGCAGGCGGGCGGCGTCGGTGGCGGGATCGGGTCGGCGGGGCGCGACGAGCACGGGTGTGGGGGCCTTCGACA
>CAXSDP010000098.1:0-11438 GCA_964235705.1 uncultured Beijerinckiaceae bacterium
ACGGTAACGCGCGTGTCGTGCCGCTCCATGATGCGCTGATCGATGAAGGCTTGATGGACTTCGTTTCAACCGCACCTGACAACTGGCTGTTCGTCGCGGACAAGCCTCGTGTACTTCGGCGTGGGGCCCGGATGCCGATCGGCGCCGAGGTCACGTTGTAAGTCATTGTTCCGTCAGGAGGTGGAAGCGGCCAAAGGGGTCACCAACTCGCGCTGTTTAACACGGGTTGACGCCATTTCGTTCTCAGGGACGATGTTGGTCAGCGCCGCCGGGTCGACGTGCCGATCGTACGCCTCCCCTGTCAGCAGGCCCAGCGCGACCGCCGCTTCGCGCGGCGTCGTGCCCTCTTCAAGCGCCCGCGTCGTGATGCGGGCGACCGCGTCGTAGCCGAGCAGTGGGGTCAGCGCCGTCGCCGGCAAAATGGCGTCGGCAACGTTCTCGCGAAGTCGCCGCTCGTTCACGGCGATACCGTCGACCATCCGCGTCGCGAAGCGCTCCGCCGTCTCCGCGATCAGGCGGATCGACCGCAGCAGGTTGGCGGCGATCACCGGCTTGGCCACGTTCAACTCGAAGCTGCCGGACGCGCCCGCGACGGTGATCGTCGCGTGGTTGCCGATGACCTGGAACGCCGCCTGCAGCACGACCTCGGCGACGGTCGGGTTCGTCTTGCCCGGCATGATTGACGACGTCAGCCCATCGGGGGGCAGGATCAGCTCGCCGAGCCCACAGCGCGGCCCCGAGCCGAGCAGACGCAGGTCGTTGGCGATCTTGATCAGCGACACCGCGAGTACGTTGAGGATGCCGGACAGCGACACCAGCTCGTCGTGCGCCGCCATCGCCTCGAACTTGCTCGCGGCAGGGCTGTAGGTTTGGCCGGAAAGGCCGCTCAGCGCCTCGCAGAAGGCGGCGTCGAAGCCCGGCGGCGCGTTGAGGCCGGTGCCGATCGCCGTGCCGCCCTGCGGCACGGCGCCGAGGCGGGGGATCGCGGCGTCGAGCCGCTCGATCGTCGCCCCGACCTGCCGGGCGTAGGTGTCGAAGCCCTGGCCGACGGTCATGGGCACCGCGTCCATCATGTGGGTGCGGCCGATCTTGACGAGCGCGGCGAAGGCGATGGCCTTGCCGGCGAACGCGTCCCGCAGGGTGACGAGCGCGGGCCGCAGGTGACCCACCACGTCACCCATGACGGCGATGTGCATCATCGTCGGGAAGCTGTCGTTGGAGGATTGCGACCGGTTGACGTGGTCGTTCGGGTGCACCGGCGCGCGCGTGCCCAGGGGTTGTCCGAGTTGCTCGTTGGCGCGGTTGGCGATGACCTCGTTAGCGTTCATGTTGGTCTGCGTGCCCGACCCGGTCTGCCAGATCGGTAGCGGGAAGTGCGCGTCGAAGCGCCCCTCCCAGACTTCGCGGGCGGCCAGCTCGATCGCGTCGGCCAGGGTCGGGTCGATCGCGCCCACCGCCACGTTCGCCCGCACGGCGGCGAGCTTCTGCAGGCCGGCGGCGTGGATCAGGCTTGACGGCAGGCGATCATGACCGCCGGCGCCGAACAGGTCCAGCGCTCGACGGGTCTGCGCGCCGTAGTAGCGATCGGCCTCGATCTCCACCGCACCGAACGCGTCATGTTCCCATCGTGTCGGCATCGGCGTCCCCTGTCGTCTCGAACTCGCCGCAGAGCTTAGCGGTCACCACGGCGGCGACGCTGTTGCCGATCACGTTGGTGGTCGCCACCGCCATGGACAGGAAGCGGTAAACGCCGAACAGGATCGGCAGCCCCTCGACGGGCAGGACCCTGGTCGTCGTGATGGTGGCGGCGAAGACCACGAAGCTTCCACCGGACACGGTCGCGGCGCCCTTCGAGGTCAGCAGCATGACCGCCACGATCCCGACTTCCTGCGCCCAGCTGAGCGGCACCTTGTAGGCGTTGGCGAGGAAGACCGTGCTCATCGTCATGAAGATGGCGGTGCCGTCCAGGTTGAAGGCGTAGCCGGTTGGAAGCACCAGGCCGACGGCCTGTCGCGAGCAACCCAGGCGCGGCAGGCGCTCCAGCAGGCGGGGCAGCGCGCTCTCGGACGACGCCGTGCCAAGCACGAGGTAGATCTCCTCACGGATGAACGCGAGCAGGGTGAGGATGTTCAAGCCGGCCGCCGCGCAGATCAGCCCGAGCACGACGACGACGAACAGGGCGACCACGGCGTAGAACGACACGACCAGGTAGACGAGGGCGAGCAGCACCGCCGTGCCGCTGGCCGCGACCGCGTAGGCGATGGCACCGAAGGTCCCGACCGGGGCGAGCGCCATGATGATGTGGATGAATTCGAACAGCGCGTCCGACGCGATCGACAGGCCTCGCTCGACCGGCGCGCGGCGAGCCCGCGACAGCCGCAGGATGGCGGCGCCGAAGATGAGCGCGATGACCAGAACCTGCAGGAGCTCGCCGCGCGTGAAGGCGCCGACGAAGTTGTCCGGGAAGATGGCGAGGATGAAGTCCGCCGCGCCTGGAAGGCCGGCGGCGCCCGTGGCCGCCTTCGGAGCCGCGACGGCCGGCAGCGCCGTGCCGCGTCCCACCCCGAGCAGGTGACCGGCGATCAGGCCGACGCAGAGCGCCACGCTCGAGACCAGCTCGAAGTACACCAGCGCGACGAGGCCGAGCTTGCCGACGCGGCGGACGTCGCCGGCCGAAACGATCCCGGCCGCCACGCAGAGGAACACCAGCGGCGCGATGGCGGTCCGGATCAGCCGCAGGAAGATGTCGCCCAGGATCTTGCACTGCATGGCGACGGAAGGCACCAGCAGTCCCACCGCGATGCCCAGGATGGTCGCAAGGAGGATCTGCCCGCCCAGCCCGCGCCATGCGGGCCCGCCCCGTGCCGGCCGACCCCGTGCCGGTACTGTCCGATGGCCGGTGACCGCATCCGCACTCACCGGCCCTCCTCCGGTCGCGGGACGGAGCTGAGCACGCGATCCACCATCGCGGGGGCGGCGCCGAGATAGTTGGCCGGGTCGGTGAGGCGCTCGATCGCGGCCGCGTCGAGATGGGCGGTGACGTCGGGCTGCCGCCCGAGCGCGTCCGCGAGGCTCGTTCCAGTGTCGTTGGCGAGGCGGCAGGCGGCGGTGACGAGGTCGTGGGCGTCCTGCCGGCCGACGTGGGGCGCGAGGCCCATCATCACCGCCTCCGCCACGATCAGGCCCTGGCTGGTGTCGAGGTTGCTCGCCATGCGGCTGGCGTCGACCTCCAGGCCGGCGAGCGCGAACGTGGCCTGTTGCAGCGCGGCGGCGGTCAACATGAAGCTGTCGGGGATCGCCAGCCATTCCGCGTGCCACGGCCCCGTCGCGCGCTCCAGGTCCTGGATCATCGCGTCCATCATCAGCCCGGCGTGCTGCCGCACCGCCTTGGCGCAGGCCAGCATCAGCTCAGACGAGATCGCGTTGCGCTTCTGCGGCATGGTGCTGGACGCGCCCCGGCCGGGCACGAACGGCTCCCGCACCTCGCCGAACTCGGTCGAGGACAGCAGCATGATGTCGGTGGCGACCTTGCCCAGCGAGCCGGTGATCAGCGCCAGCAGGTTGAGCGTCTCGGCGAACCCGTCCCGCGCGACGTGCCAGGTGGCGACCGGGATGCCCAGGCCGAGCTCCTCCATGAGCGCCCGCTGCACCTCCAGGCCGCGATCACCGAGCGAGGCGAGCGTGCCTGCGGCGCCGGCGAACTGGCCGACCAGCACGCGTGGGCGCAACTGCTCCAATCGTTCGGCGTGTCGGTCGAACATCGCCAGCCACACGGCGGCCTTGTAGCCGAAGGTGACCGGCAGGGCGTGCTGGAGGTGGGTGCGGCCGGCCATCGGCGTGTCGCGGTACCGGCGGGCGAGGTCGGCCAGGATCGCGCGCACCGCCGCCATGTCCGCCGCCACCAGGGCGAGGCCGTCGCGGAGCTGCAGCACCACCGCCGTGTCCATGATATCCTGCGTGGTGGCGCCCCAATGCAGCCAGCGGCCGGCCTCGCCGCACTGCGCCGCGAGCTGGTGGACCAGGGGCAGGATGGGGTAGCCGACGTTGTCCGTTTCGCGCCGCATCCGGTCTAGGTCGAGGGTCGCCGCGTTGGCCTTGGCCGCGATCTCACGTGCGGCGTCGGCGGGGATCACGCCGCAGCGGGCCTCGGCCCGGGCCAGCGCGACCTCCACGGCGACGTAGCGGGCGATGAGCGCGTGATCCGCGAAGATCGCCCGCATCGCCGGCGTGCCGAACGCGTCGCGGTACAGGACCGAGTCGATGGCGTTGGTGGAGGATGACGGGAAAAGCATCGGCATGGTCCGGGTTGGCGCGGGGAAGTGAGGGTGACGGTAGATATGTCCGGACATATTGACAACTCGGACGAGAGGCGGGGACCGCCGCGACACGCCACCATCGCAGGCGACCTCAGGACCGCGATCGCCGCCGGATCGATCCCGGTCGGGACCGTGCTGCCGACCGAGCTTGAGTTGTGCTCGCGTTACGGGGTCAGCCGCCACACGGTGCGGATCGCCATCGCCGATCTCGCGGAGGACGGCTTGGTGACCCGGCGCAAGCGGCTGGGAACGATGGTTCGGGCCGTCCAGCCGACCCGAAGCTACCGCCAGACGGTTGCCTCCGTGGAGGACCTGATGCAGTACGGGGCGGACCACGTGCGATCCGTCCTCGGGAGCGGGTCCGTCACCGCCGGTGCGGTCCTCGCCGAGGACCTGGATTGCCCGGTCGGCACGCGATGGTTCCGCGTCACGAGCATGCGCCACGACCGCGTGACGGACACCGTGCCGCTGGGATTGACGGAGGTGTACGTCGATCCCGCGCACGCCGCGGTCGGGACGCTCGCGCGGCGCTCGCCGGAGCGGCTCATCAGCAGCCTCGTCGCCGAGCGAACCGGTCAACGCATCGCGCGGATCGAGCAGGACGTCACGGCCGTGCTGATCGACCGACGGCTCGCCTCGCGCCTGATGGTGGACGCGGGCTCGCCCGCGCTGCGCATCGTCCGACGTTACAGGGACGACGATGGGAGGCTCTTCGTCGGCTCGGTGTCCGTGCACCCCGCCGCGAACTTCCACGTTTCCTCGAGCTTGGAGCGCATCGGTCCCGGCTGAGGCGCCGGCGCCACCGTCGATGGCGGCGCCTCGCCGGTGGCCCAACGATGCCTCGCTCGACGACACCCCGATCGACGACGTTTCAATCGAGGTACGCCGGCGCGTGCGGGATCGTCGCCGACTGCACGATGTCGTGGTTGAGCCATAGTCGCGCGCCCTCGGCACGGACGATCGCGTCGACCCGCTCCATCGAGCGTCGCGTGACCTCGGGGTCGTCGTTCATGGTCGGCACGTGGCGGTGGTCCATGTTGAAGCGATCGTGGGCGACATCGGCCGAGAGAAGGACAGGGCCGGTCATCGCCAGGCGGACCAGCAGCGAGCAGTGCCCCGGTGTGTGCCCCGGCGTGGACACCACCAACACCGATCCATCGCCGAACACGTCGTGGTCGCCGTCCAACAGCTCGACCTTCGCCTGTTCAAGGTCTCGGTAGAGCGCCGGCGTATAGCCGTGCCGCGCGGGATCGGGACCGAACATCGCCTGGTGCTCGCGGCGCTGGATCAACCAGGTCGCGTGCGGGAACAGCCGCGCGTTGCCGACGTGGTCGAAATGGGCGTGGGACAGGATGACCATCCCAACGTCGACCGGCGCGACGCCGACGTCTGCGAGCTGGTCGCGGATGGTCCTGGTGACGATGCCCCTGATGGCGTGGGCGATGATCCGGCCGCCGGGCTCGGCCGCGACCGCGTCGTCGATGCCGGTGTCCCACAGGATCCACGCGCCCGCGCGGCGGATCAGGTAGGCGTTGCAGCTCAGCGTCACCGGTTCGCCCGTGCGATACCCCGGCGAGTAGACGGAACGGTCGGGCGCCACCGCGATGCCGGCGTTCAGGGCGTACAGCCGGTCCACGGTCCCGGCCTGCTTCGCGTCCTCGATCATGGCGACCCCTTCGATCCTCAAACCATCTTCACCGCGAGCTCGCCGAGCCCTTCGAGGCTCGACACCACCTCGTCCCCGGCGCGCAGCCAGCGGCGCTGCTCGGGCGGCGCCTTCTCGCCGAAGATGACGCCCTGCGGCGTGCCGGTGAACAGGACATCGCCCGGCCGCAGCGTCATGATGCCCGAGCAATAGGCGATGAGCTGGCGGCAGTTGAAGATCATGTCCTTCGTGGTCCCGTCCTGCCGCAGGTGGCCGTTGACGCGGGTCGTCAGGCGCAGGGCGTTGGGGTCCGGAACGCGGTCGCCCGTCGCCAGCCAGGGCCCGAGCGGCGCGAAGCCGTCTGCCCACTTGCCCGCCCCGAACTGCGTCGTGGCGGTCTGCCGCGTGCGTGCCGACACGTCGTTGCCGATCGAGTAGCCGGCGACGACCGAGAGCGCGTCGGCTTCGGGCACGTCCTTGCACGCCTGGCCGATCACAACCACGAGCTCGGTCTCGAAGTCGAAACGGTCGTCCACCCGCGTCGGCAGCGCGACCGTGCCCCCGTGATGGTTGAGCGCGTTGCGGTACTTGCTGAACAGAGGCGGCTCGCTCGGGATCTTGGTGCCCGTCTCCTCCGCGTGCTCGCGGTAGTTGAACCCGACGCAGATGATCTTCTCCGGTCGGGTCACCAGAGGGGCGAAGCGCACCGCCGCGAGCGGGATCGTCACGTCCTCGCCCGGCGTCCCGGCCACGCGCTCCACCACCGCCGCGACCTGCGCGCCGAGGCCGTTCCGCAGGAGGTCGTCCATATCGCGGGGCGCCGGCAGGCCGAGCGCGGCGGCGGTCGCGGTGACGTTCAACACGCCGCCGTCGACCTCCGCGCCGAGCGCGAGGCCGTCCGGCGTCCGCAGGTTCGTCAGACGAAGGCCGAGATGCGCCGTCGCGCCGTGATCGTTCGTTCGCACGGTCGTCCTCCCGATCATCAGGTCATCGTCAGGTCCCGGCGGGTGCCATGGCTGGCTTATCGAGCCTTGGCAGCCCAGTACGCCGGCATCCAGGCGCAGTCGCGTCCGCCCCAACCCTCGCCGGCGGCCTCGTCGAACGCGGTCAACGTCGTCCCGGCGACCGGGAGGGCGATACCGCGGGCTTCCGCCTCCGCCAACATGGTGCGCAGGTCCTTGCGCATGGCGTCGATGTCGAAGGTCGGCGCCACCGTATCCCGACCAGCCAGGGTTTCGGCGAGCGCGCCTGCCTTCGCCTTCAGCACGTTGGGACCGCCCGCCGTCTCGGAGAACAGCTGCACCAGCCACGCCGGGTCCTTGCCGAGGTGCCGGACGAGGGCCAGCGCCTCGCCGAAGCTCTGCCAGAACACCACCAGGGGCAGGTTGATCGCGAGCTTCGCCGAGGCGCCGCTGCCGACCGGGCCCATGTGCTCGACGCGACGGCACAGCTTATCCAGCACCGGGCGGGCCCGCTCGACGTCCGTGCCCTCGCCGCCGGCCAAGCCCAGCAGCTGGCCCGCGCGCGCCGGCCCCGTGCTGCCGCCAACCGGGCACTCGACGAACGTGCCACCACCCTGTCTCACTTCGTCCGCCAGCGACAGCTGGGTCTCGGGCGGCACGGTGCTCATCTCGATGAACAGCTTGCCCGACGCCCGTTCCAGCAGCCCGTCCGCGCCAGCATAAACCGCCCGCACGGCCGGCGCGTCGAACAGCATGGAGATGACGACGTCGGTTCGCTCGGCGAGGTCGCGGGGGCTGTCCGCCACGCCCAGCCCACTCGCTTCCGCCTTGGCGCGCGAGCGGTTCCAGACGGTGACGTCCGCCCCGGTGTCCCGCAACCGCGCCGCCATCGCGGCACCCATCTTGCCGAGCCCGGCGATGCCGATGCGCATAGATGACATCCCCGTTGCCGAAGGCGATGGCGTGTCGCTCATAGACCCTGCCCGCCAGACACCTCGATGCGCTGCGCGTTGACCCAGCGGTTGTCCGGCGACAGGAGGCTCGCGATCATCGGCCCGACGTCGTCGGGCAGGCCGGCGCGGCCGAGCGCGGTGATGTCGGCGAAGATCCTGTTGACCACCGGGTCGTCGCGAACGGCGCCGCCGCCGAAGTCCGTCTCGATCGCGCCCGGTGCCACCGTGTTGACGGCGATCCCGCGCCCGCCCAGCTCCTTCGCCATGTAGCGGGTGAGCACCTCCACCGCCCCCTTCACCGCAGCGTAGGCGGCGTAGCCGGGAAAGCACGTCCGGGTCAGGCCGGTAGACAGGTTGACGATGCGCCCGCCGTCCGCGATCAACGGCAGCAGCGCCTGGGTCAGGAAGTACACACCCTTGAAGTGGACGTCGACCAGCCGGTCGAACTGCGCCTCGCTCGTCAGCTCGATCGGGGCGTAGTCGCCGTGTCCCGCGTTGTTCACGAGATGATCGAACGTGCCGCGATCCCAGGTCTCGCGCAGCGCGCTCCGCACTCGGTCGACGAAGGACGCGAAGCCGGCGACATCACCGGTGTCGAGCTGGAGGGCCACCGCCTTGCGACCCATGGTGGTGATCTCCGCGACGGCGGTGGCGGCGTCCTCGCCCCGATCCCGATAGGTCAGGATCACGTCGCCCCCGTGGCCGGCGATGCTGAGCGCCGCGTTGCGGCCGAGACCGCGGCTGGCGCCGGTGACGATGGCGATGGTGGTCATGTGGTCGGTCCCGTTCCGCGAGACGCTTGCGATAGGGTCAACAGACACGGTTGTCGTTACCGAAACCTCGACGATCCTTGCCTAATTCTCCGGTGTCGCTATGCGCGGCGAAGGGGAATGGGCTAGAACGGCGGCATGACCGACACGCTGCTCGACGTCGTTCGCCGCTACGCGGACGCCCACGCCGATCCGGCCGGCCTCGCCCAGACGCCCGTACCCGGCCTGACGACCATCCGCTGCACGACACCGAGCGAGCTGCTCCACGCGATCTCGAGGCCACTCGTCTGCCTCGTGCTGCAAGGGGGAAAGCGGGTTGCGATGGGGGCGGAGACCTTCACTTTCGACGCCGGCCAATCGCTGCTGATCACGGCGGACGTGCCGACGGTCAGCCAGATCACCCGTGCGAGCATCGACGCGCCCTACCTGTCGCTCGTCCTGGACCTCGACCCGGCGATCATCGCGGAGCTGATGGTGCAAATGCGGGCGATGCTGGTCGCCGACGATGCGCCGGTGCGGGCCGATCCGACGGACGCCGAGGTCACCGAGGCCGCCCTTCGATTGATGCGCCTGCTCGATCGCCCGGCGGCGGTGCCGGTGCTGCACGCACCCCTGGTGCGCGAGCTGCACTACTGGCTGCTGGCCGGACGACACGGGACGGCGATCCGCCGGCTTGGCTTGCCGGAGGGCCACGCCTCGCGGGTGGCGCGCGCGGTGGCGGTCCTGCGGGCCGAGTTCGCGCGTCCCCTGACGATTGGGCGCCTGGCGATGGTTGCCGGCATGAGTGCGTCGTCGTTCCACCACCACTTCCGCGTGGTCACCTCGCTGTCGCCGCTTCAGTTCCAGAAGCAGTTGCGTCTGATCGAGGCCCGCCGGTTGATGATGTCCGAAGGGATGTCGGCGAGCGGCGCCGCCTTCGCGGTGGGGTACGAAAGCGTGCCGCAGTTCACGCGCGAGTACGGCCGGATGTTTGGCCTATCGCCCGTCAAGGACACGCGGGCCGTCAAGCAATGGGCGGAAGCCGTTGCGTAAGCCGGTGGGGCAGCGCTTCCCGGCCTTGTCACGACGGGTGCCAGGAGCGGCGTCCGAACCTCCATGGACCAAGGTCCACTTCACTTCGATTGGTCGGTGGAGCCATCCTGACCCATCCTGGCGAAGGTGGGTCGTCCTTTCAGCGCCCATGGCGGCTGTCAGAGCAACGGTCATCTGCTCCGGCTCGAAGAAGATCGGATTGCCCTAAGGCGGCGTTCTTAAGATCGGCTTCCGAGCAGAGAACTGGCCAGTCGTCTTCGCGCCCATGGTTGCCATTCTCGCGACTACTCCGCCCTTCAAGGTCGGCCATAGCGCCCTCGCCTTTCAGCCACGTACCGGGTTGCCGCGCGTGCATCCTGGTTGATCAAGCGCTGGTTCGCAGCAGGCGGGACGATGTTGAGCCTACCCTGTTCCTACAGACTGTCAGGTTTCGGTTTCGACTCGTGCGGGCCGTCGAAGGTCTTCCGGGCATGTTCGATGTGGGGCCAGCTGCGGCTCAGCCAGGCCGTGAACCCTTGCAGAGCCTCGAACATGCCAACACCCAATTCGGTCAGCTCATATTCGACACGCGGCGGCACCTCCGGAAAATAGTGGCGCTCCACGAGACCGTCCCGCTCGAGACCGCGTAGCGTCACGGTCAGCATGCGCTGAGTGATGCCTTCGATCCCGTTGCGGATAGCGGAAAACCGAAGCCGACGACCCGGCACTTCCGCGAGCAGCCACACGACCGATGTCGTCCACTTGTCGCCGAGCCGCGCCATTACGTCGTGGGACACGCAGGGCTTCAGCGCGGGGGCGTGCGCGCTTGACGGGCGGACATCGCGGGTCACTGCAGTGGTCAAGGGTTCCCCCCGTGTGCGTGAGGCACGGAAACGTGCCGTCTTTCGGCAATTGCGTAGACATCTACATAGGGAGCCCTCGACGCAGAATGTGAGGGTGACTCATGGTTGATGGCAAGGGAACGGTGCTGGTTTTCGGAGCGACCGGGCAGCAAGGCGGCTCCGTCGCCTATGCGCTGCACGCGGCGGGGTGGAGCGTTCGAGCCCTGATACGCGAGCCGTCGTCCGAACGCGCGCAGGCTTTAACCCGCACAGGTGTCGAAGTCGTCCTTGGCGAATTTGCGGATCAGACATCGATGCGGGCCGCGATGGCGGGCGCACATGGGGTGTTCAGCGTTCAGCCCAGTTCGCCCGGCGGCACCGTGAGTGATGTGGAAGAGGAGCGGTACGGCATCGCCGTCGCCGACCTAGCGCTCGCGTGCGGCGTCAAGCACTTGGTGTACTCGTCGAGCGGCGCCGTCGGCGACGAGCCCACCGGCCTGGGGCATTTCGATAGCAAGGCCCGCATCGAGGCGCACATCCGCACGCTGCCGATCACCGCGACCATCGTCCGGCCGGCGGCATTCATGGAGATGCTGGTCATGCCGGGCTTCGGCTTGGACGAGGGTCGCTTCACCTTCTTCGCCAAGCCTGACCAATCGATGCAGCTCCTGGCCGTAGAGGACATCGGCAAGTTCGTCACTGCGATCTTTGCCGATCCGGCACGGTTCGGCGGCGAGACCTTCGAGATCGCGAGCGATACGGTAACGGGTAGCGAGCTGGGCGCCTTGTTCTCGGAAGCGGCCGGACGAACCATCGCCTACGCCCGCTTCCCCGACGACGTGCTGGCCGCGAACCCTTTCATTGGAAAGCTGACCGCCCTGCTGGACGCGGGACCTCTCTCGGGTCGCGCGGACCTCGACGCCCTGCGCGGGATCAACC
>CAXSDP010000099.1:0-11351 GCA_964235705.1 uncultured Beijerinckiaceae bacterium
CGGCCGCACGGGCGTCATCGCCGCCGGCGGCTTCGCGCCGGCCACCGTCATCGCGGCGGTGAAGCGGCTCGCCGCCGCGGGCCTCGTCGACGCCAAGCCCGGCGAGGCGCTCGCCGACGGCACGCGCGAGCTGCGCGTGGGCCCGACCGCCAAGGGCACGGCGATGGTCGCCAAACCCGCCGCGGCAAAGCCCGCCGCCGACGCGCTGCCGGCGGCGGGGTGAGGTTCAGAGGCCCAGCACCCGCATGTGGTGGGTGACGTGGTCCTCCATGAAGGTCTGGATCGTGAAGTACGAGTGGTCGTAGCCCGCCTGCATGCGCAGGGTGAGCGGCTGGCCGGTCGCCTCGCACGCCGCCTCCAGCAGGTGCGGGTGGAGTTGCCCAGCGAGGAATTGGTCGTCCGTGCCCTGGTCGATCAGGATGCGCGACGTGCGGCGCCCGGCCTTCACGAGTTCGGTCGCGTCCCACGCCGCCCACGACGCCCGGTCCGGCCCGAGATAGCCGGTGCACGCCTTCTCGCCCCACGGACAGGCGGCCGGCGCGCAGATCGGCGCGAAGGCCGACACGGTCTTGAACTTGGTCGGATGGCGCAGCGCGGCGACGAGCGCGCCGTGTCCGCCCATCGAATGGCCGAACACGCCCCAGCGCGCGGGATCGACGGGGAAACGCGCCTCGATCAGCGCCGGGAGCTCCCGCGCGACGTAGGAGCCCATTTGGTAGCCCTCGCGCCACGGCGCCTCCGTCGCGTCGAGGTAGAAGCCGGCGCCCAGGCCGAAGTCCCAGGCCTCGTCGTCGCCGGGGTGGCGGCGGTCGCGCGGGCTGGTGTCGGGCGCGACGAGGACGAACCCGTACTTGGCCGCGAGGCGCTGCGCGCCGCCCTTGATCGTCATCGTCGTGTGGTCGCAGGTGAGCCCGGCGAGGTAGAGCAGGGCGGGCAGCTTGCCGCCATCCTTGGCCTGGGGCGGCAGGTGGACCGACACCTTCATCGAGCCGCCGATCGCCTCGGACGCGTGCGTGTAGGTGGCGGTCTCGCCGCCGAAGCAGGCGTGCGCCTCGCCCTTCTCCAACGCCGCCATCAGTAGCGCACCACGGTGCGGATGCCGTGACCCTCGTGCATGGCATGGAAGCCGTCGTTGATCTTCTCCAGCGGGATGATGTCGGTGATGAGGTCGTCGATGTTGATGCGGCCCTCCATGTACCAGTCGACGATGCGCGGCACGTCGGTGCGGCCCCGCGCGCCGCCGAAGGCCGAGCCGCGCCAGTTGCGGCCGGTGACGAGCTGGAACGGCCGCGTCGCGATCTCCGCCCCGGCCGGCGCCACCCCGATGACGATCGAGGTGCCCCAGCCCTTGTGGCAGCATTCCAGCGCCTGGCGCATCACCGTGACGTTGCCCGTGCAGTCGAACGTGTAGTCGGCGCCGCCCTTGGTCAGCTCGACGAGGTGGGGGACGATGTCCTTGTCCCCGAGTGCCTTCGGGTTGACGAAGTCGGTCATGCCGAAGCGGCGGGCGATGGCGACCTTGTTCTCGTTGATGTCGACGCCGACGATCTGCTCGGCGCCGATCATCCGCAGGCCCTGGATCACGTTGAGGCCGATGCCCCCGAGCCCGAACACCACCGCGCGGCAGCCGTACTCGGCCTTGGCGGTGAACAGCACCGCGCCCACCCCCGTCGTCACGCCGCAGCCGATGTAGCAGACCTTGTCGAAGGGCGCGTCGGCGCGGATCTTGGCGAGCGAGATTTCCGGCAGCACCGTGTGGTTGGCGAAGGTCGAGCAGCCCATGTAGTGGTGGAGCGTCCGGCCCTCGTACGAGAAGCGGCTGGTCCCGTCCGGCATCAGCCCCTTGCCCTGGGTGACGCGGACCTTCTGGCAAAGGTTGGTCTTCTTGGACAAGCAGTAGTCGCACTCGCGGCATTCCGCCGTGTAGAGCGGGATGACGTGGTCGCCGGGCTTGAGCGACGACACGCCCGGCCCGACCTCCAGCACGACGCCCGCGCCCTCGTGGCCGAGGATGGAGGGGAACAGTCCCTCCGAATCCTGGCCGGACAGGGTGTAGGCGTCGGTGTGGCAGAGCCCGGTGGCCTTGATCTCGACGAGCACCTCGCCGGCGCGCGGCCCGTCCAAGTCGACCTCGACGATCTCGAGGGGCTGCTGCGCCTCAAAGGCCACGGCGGCGCGGGTCTTCATCGATGGGGCTCCGTTGGGCTGGGTGCGTCGGCGGCGGGCTGGGCGCGTCCTGCGATCCGCCGCTTACCGGTAAAGCGTCGTGCCGAGAAGTGGTTTCCGTTCCCGACGCGGATCGGTGCCGGGCGGTCGGCCTCAGAAGCGATACGACAGCCCGGCGTTCACCCCGTAGACGTCGATATCCTGCTGGTCCAGCACGCCGAAGGCGGTCAGCGTCGCGTGCCAGGCCGGCCCCAGCGCGATGTCGGTGCCGGCGGCGAGCTTGGCGGCGTTGGTGGCGCCGTCCGTGACGAAGGTGGCCGGCAGCTGCTGGGTCGGCAGGCTGGCGAAGGCGGACGCAATGGGGTCGGCGCCCCGCAGCAGCTGCCGCTCGTAGGTGATCGCGAGGAACGGGTCGAGCAGCCGCCACAGCGGGCCGACGAGCCGGACCTCGCCGCCCACGCTCGCCACCAGCCTGTCGACGCTCGAGCCGGCGACGCGCAGCGCGTAGAACGAGTCCTCGTGGTCGGCGTAGCCGTCGACGCGGGCCCGCAGGTAGGACAGGCCGCCGACCGGGCCGATCCGCACCGGCCCGAGCCCCGCCGCGCCGACCAGCGGTAGGAACCCGCTCCGGAACGAGGCGGTGACCGTGTCGCCGTTGGGCGAGGCGGTCAGTCGCCCGAACGTCCCGTAGCGCGTCTGCTGGAAGTCGGTGGACCCGCCGGTCGCGATCCCGTCCAGGAAGAAGGCGTCCTTCGTCAGCGAGCCGTAGAGCGCGCCCTGGAAGGCGTCGAGGCCCGTGCTCGTGCCGATGGCGGCGTTGAGGTTGCTGTCGGCGTGCGCGTAGTTGAAGGCGGCGCCGACGCGGGCGAGCGGCGAGAGCTGGTCGTCCGCCCCCACCGTGACGCCGGCCAGCGTCGGGTCGATGCCGGCCCCGTAGCCGGCCGCCGAGCCGACGCGAGCGAGCGTGCCGCCGTCCACGCTGCCGTAGGCGTAGAGCTGCAGGGCGTGGGTGGCCGGCGGAGCCGCCTCGAAGGCGGAGCGGCCCTCCGTCGGGTCGCCGGCGGGGCCGCGCGGGGTGGCGTAGCGCGTCGCGTCGAGGCGCTCGAAGATGGAGGTGACGAAGCCATCGGCGGCGGCCCGCTCCATCTGCTGCGGGATCGGGGCGGAGACGGCGGCGTTCGCGAGGTCGTCGACGATGCCACCGTAGCTGAAGGCGAGGCCGTTATAGATCGGGTTCCCGCTCGCGACGTAGTCGCCGATCAGGGTCTGGGTGCGGGCGGAGAGGTGGATCGTGTCGTCGAAGATCGAGGTCTGCTGGCAGGTGGCGTTGCAGCCGACACCCGGCGCGAGCGGCAGGATCTGCCCGAAGCCGTAGGCGGCGGCGTTGCTTTGCAGGTGGAAGATGAAGGAGGCGATGTTGAAGAACTGGATCGACGTGCCCGGCACGCTCAGGGCGGCGAGCTGGGCGTTGTAGAGCTGCGAGGCGGCGGCGGCCGCGCCGCGCACGGCGAGCGTGTTGACGCCGGCGGTAACGAACGCGTTGGTCAGCGACAGGTCGTAGACGCCGAGCAGGACCACTTGGCGCACGCCGGCCCCGGCGAGTTGCGCGATGCCGGTGCGCACGTCGGTCGACGCGCCCGTGGCGATGGTGGCCGGCGCCACGCCCCGCGCGGCGCCGTTCTGCACGTTGTTGGTACCGATCCAGATGCCGGCCGCCGCGTTCAGGCTCGCCGGCGTTCCCGACGCGATGAAGCTGTTGACTTGGCCGAGGTAGGAGGAGTCGCCGAAGGCGACGCTCGGCTGGTTGCTCGTGGTCGCGCCGCCGATCGCGTAGTTGGCGCCGGCGGTGATCGACGTGTCGGCGCGGAAGACTTGGGTCCACAGGACCGGCGCGGTCCGGCCGTTGCGCCCCTCATCCGTCAGGCTGTCGCCGAAGAAGGTGATGCTATCGGCGTCGAGGGCGCGCGCGGGCGCCGACGGGAGGAGGGCCGAGAGGAGGGCGACGGCGGCGGACAGGCGGAAGGCGGTGCGCATCTGCCCGGCCTCGAACCATTGGATGTTACCAGGCCACTAGCACGAACCCGCCGATGGCACCGTGTCATCCCGGCCACGAGGCAGGGCAAAGCGGGCGCGGCCGGCGGCGGCCCGACGCCCGGTCTACCCCCGCTTCGCCGTCTGCCCGAACAGGATCTTGTGCGAGTCCTCGTCGACCGACGGCGCGGTGTTCAGCGCGTCCGCCTTGGCGTAGGCGCGCACGGTTGAGGGCATCGCCGCGATGGCGTGGAACCAGCGTTGGAGGTTGGGGAAATCGTCGAGGTCCTGGCCCTGCCGCTCGTGGGGCACCACCCAGGGATAGCAGGCGATGTCGGCGATCGAGTAGGGGCCGGCGAGGAAGTCCCGCCCGTCGAGCCGGCGGTCGAGCACGCCGTAGAGCCGGTTCGTCTCGTTGACGTAGCGGTCGATGGCGTAGGGCAGCCTCTCCTTGGCGTAGGTCTTGAAGTGGTGGTTCTGCCCGGCCATGGGCCCGAGCCCGCCCACCTGCCAGAACAGCCATTCCAGCGCGCTCACCCGACCGCGCGGGTCGCGCGGCAGCAGGGTGCCGGTCTTCTCCGCGAGGTAGAGCAGGATGGCGCCGGACTCGAACACGGACAGCGGCGCCCCGCCGCCGGCCGGCTCGTGGTCGACGATGGCCGGGATGCGGTTGTTGGGCGAGATCGCCAGGAAGGCCGGCGCGAACTGCTCGCCCTTGCCGATGTCGATCCCGTGGAGGACGTAAGGGACGCCCATCTCCTCCAGGGCCATCGAGACCTTGTGACCGTTCGGCGTCGTCCAGTAGTAAAGGTCGATCATCGCGTGTCCCCCAGAAGGCCGACGCCCGCGGCACGGATCCCGCGAGCGTTTCGAGGGGAAATCGAGTCGCTGGCGTGAAAAGCAAGCGCTTTGTTCACGACGACCTTGTAGCGTTCCCCCCGGCTCGGATTAACACGATCGGGAGCGTTGGGTGCCCACCCTGTTTCGTTTGCTGATCACCATCGCCCTGCTCGTGGCCGTCGTCTACGGCGCCATGGTCGCCATGGTCACGTTCCTGCGGCCGGAGCCGCGCGAGATCAGCCAGACGATCGTGTTGCCGGCCGCCGCCAAATGAGCCACCGAGCCGGCGTCACGCGTCCCGCCACCGTCCCGCCCGGTAGCCCAGCACGCGGGCGTAGCGCTCCACCTCGACGTCGGACCCCATGACCTTCGCCGGGTTGTCGGACAGCTTCACCGCCGGCCGGCCGTCGACCTCGAACACCTTGCACACGAGCGAGACCGGCCTGAAGTCGACCGGCCGGCCCCCGGACGGGCGGTCACGCGGCAGGCAATCGGCGAAGTCGTTGGTCAGCGCCGTGCCCCAGCCGATCGACAGTTTCACCCGGCCGCGCAGCGCGCGCACGCTGTCCTCGATCGAGTCGATCGTCATGCCGTCGGACAGGATGACCAGCTTCTCGCGGGGGTCGCGACCCCGCGCGCGCCACCACGCGATCAACTCCTCCGCCGCCTCGACCGGCGGCTTCGAGTCCGGCCGCGCCCCCGTCCAGTCCGCCACCCAATCCGGCGCGGCGGCGAGGAAGTTGGTGGTGCCGAACGTGTCGGGCAGCAGCACCCGCAGGTTGTCGCCGTAAAGCTTCGACCAGTCCCCCAGCACCGCGTACGGCGCTTCGCGCAGCGCCTCGTCGTCCGTCGCTTCGTCCCCCGCGTCCCGCCGAGCCGCCGCCCCTCCTCGGCTCGCGGCGGCCTGGGCGGCGTAGACCATCGGCAGCTCGTGGGCGTTGGTGCCGATGGCGTCGACGCCGAGGTCGAGGGCGTGCTTGACGTTGGAGGTGCCGGTGAAGCTCTCGCCCAGGCCCTCCATCAGGGTGGCGACGCACCAGCGCTGCCACAGGAAGCCGTGGCGCCGCCGCGTGCCGAAATCGCCGACGCGCAGCGGCCCCTCGCTGGCCAGCGCGCGCAACCGCTCCACCTTGCCCCAGAGCTTCGCCTTGGCATGGGCGTAGAGGAGGTCGAGCTCGAAGCGGCTCATCCCGCGCATCGCCGCGCGCGCCCGCAGCTCGCTGACGATGGCGAGGCAGGGCACTTCCCACATGGTCGTGTGCGTCCACGGCCCGTCGAAGCGCAGCTCGAACTGCCCGTCGCGGCGCGACAGCTCGTAGGGCGGCAGGCGGAAGGTGGCGAGGAAGGCGATGAAATCCGGCTCGAAGATGTGCGCGCGGCCGTAGAAGGTGTTGCCGGCGAGCCAGACGAGCTCGTTGGGGGCGAAGCGCAGGGTGCGCGCGTGGTCGAGCTGGGCGACGAGCTCGCCCTCGTCGATGACGTCGGCGAGCCGCACCGCCGTGGTCCGGTTGGTGAGGCCGAAGGCGACGCGCGCCTCCGGCTTCAGCTTCCAGATCATCTGCAGCATGAGGAGCTTGTAGAAATCCGTGTCGAGCAGCGTGCGCACGATCGGATCGATCCGGAAGGAATGGTCCCAGGCGCGGGTCGCGAGGTCGACGTTCATGATGGTGGCCCATGGTGGCGGGTCCCGTTCGGCCGGGCCGCAGGGAGCGTACAAGCCGGGATCGGGGGATGCCAGTCGCCAAGTCCGCTGGATGGTGGCTACAGCTCCAGGTGCGCGATCACCGGCACGTGGTCCGAGGGCCGCTCCCAGCCGCGCGCGTGGCGCAGGATCTCCAGGCCGGCGAGGGCGCCGCGCAGCCCTTGGCTGACCCAGATGTGGTCGAGGCGGCGGCCCTTGTCGGCCTTGTCCCAATCGGGCGAGCGATAGCTCCACCAAGTGTAGCACTTGCGCTCCGGGACCACGTGGTGGCGCAGCACGTCGACCCAGGGGCCGGCCGCCTGCACGCGCCCGAAGCGCTCGACCTCCACCGGCGTGTGGCTCACCACCTTCAGCAGCGCCTTGTGGCTCCACACGTCGTGTTCGAGGGGCGCCACGTTGAGGTCGCCGACCAGCACCGCGTCGCCCGCGGCCACCGCGTGCGAGCCCATCCAGGCGATCATCTCGTCGAGGAAGTCGAGCTTGTGGGCGAACTTCGGGTTGACCGCCGGGTCCGGCTCGTCGCCGCCGGCCGGCACGTAGAAATCGTGGATGGTGATCGGTCGTCCGCCCGGCGCCACCGTCACCGCGATGTGGCGCGCGTCGCCCTTGTCGCAGAACGGGCGCCGCTCGACGTCGAGCAGCGGCCACTTCGAGGCCACCGCGACGCCGTGGTAGCCCTTCTGCCCGTTGATGGCGACGTGGGCGTAGCCGGCCGCGCGGAAGGCGGCGAGCGGGAACGCCGCGTCGGGGCACTTGGTCTCCTGCAGGCAGAGCACGTCGGGCGCGTGCGCGGCGAGGAAGTGCTCGACGAGGCCGATGCGCAGCCGCACCGAATTGATGTTCCAGGTGGCGATCGACAGTTTCACGTGGGGGTCCCGGGGCGGCGCGTCCGCACCCCTTAGGGGATTTCCCGCCCCAGCGCGACGAAGCGGGCGAAGGCGTCGAGCGTTTCCCGGCTCACGTGGTGTTCGAGGCCCTCCGCGTCGCGGCGCGCCGTCTCGGCGGCGACCCCCAGCGCCAGCAGGAAGCGCTCGACCAGGCGGTGCCGCTCGCGCGAGCGGAGCGCCAGCGCCCGCCCCGCGGCGGTCAGGGAGACGCCGCGCGAGGACACGCCGCGATGCGGCCGCTGCGCGACGAACCCCTCCTCCGCCAGGCGCTTGAGCGTCTTGGCCACGGTGGGCTGCGCCACGCCGAGCCGGGCGGCGATGTCGACCTGGCGCGCCTCGCCGCCGGCGTCGTGGAGGTCGGCGATCAACTCGACGTAATCCTCCACCAGCGCCGCCCGCCGCGCCGCCCGCGCCTGGCGGAAGCTCTCGACGTGCAGGTGTTCGGTGACGAGGGCGTCGGGTGGCGTCGCTTGGTTCAAGTCGGTCCCCGTGGCGCCGGTGGGCCCGGACGATCCCGCGCCGCCACCATAAGGGGAAACGCCGCCGGACGAAATGCCTTGCCAAGCGCGCGGACCTCGCCTCTTAATTATAGCCATGGCTATAAAACGACGCGATGCGTGACGCGGGCCTGAGCGCCCGCGCGGCGGCGGCGATGGCGCTGGCCATGGCCGGTGGTCCCGCCCGGCCTTGGACGGCGCTGCTGTTCGCCGGGCCGGCGGTGGTCGCCTCGATCGCCTACATGGACCCGGGCAACTTCGCGACCAACATCCAGGCCGGGGCGCGCTACAACTACGCGCTGCTGTGGGTGGTGGTGGCGGCCAGCGCGCTGGCGATGCTGTTCCAGGCCCTGTCGGCCAAGCTCGGCATCGTCACCGGCCGCAACCTCGCCGAACTCTGCCGCGACAGCTTCCCGTCGCCGGTGGTGCTGGCGATGTGGGGGATCAGCGAGGTCGCCGCCATGGCGACCGACCTCGCCGAGTTCCTAGGCGGCGCGATCGGCCTGTCCCTGCTGATCCACCTCCCCCTGTTGGCCGGCATGGCGGTGACGGCGGCGGTCACGGCCGCGCTGCTGCTGCTCGACCGCCGCGGGTTCCGGCCGCTGGAGCTGCTCATCGGCGGCCTCGTCGCGGTGATCGCGCTTTGCTACCTCGCCGAGGTTCTGATCGCCCCGGTCGACTGGCGGGCGGCGGCCGTCCACGCGGTCGTGCCGAGCCTGCCCGACGGCGGCGCGCTGACGATCGCGGTGGGCATCATCGGCGCCACCGTGATGCCGCACGCGATCTACCTCCATTCCGGCCTGACCCAGCGCCGCGTCCCGGCCACCGACGACGCGACGCGCGGGCGGCTCCTGCGCTTCTCCAACCGGGAGGTGGTGGTGGCCCTCACCCTCGCCGGCCTCGTCAACGTCGCCATGGTGCTGATGGCCGCCGCCGCCTTCCACGCCGGCCACGCCGACGTCGCCGAGATCGGCACCGCCTACCACACCCTGACGCCGCTGCTCGGCGGGGGGGCGGCGGCGGTGTTCCTCCTCGCGCTGATCGCCTCGGGCGTGTCGTCCTCCGTGGTCGGCACGATGGCCGGGCAGATGATCATGGGGGGCTTCCTCGGCGTCGGGATCCCGGTGTGGGTGCGCCGCCTCGTGACGATCGTGCCGGCCTTCGTCGTGGTGGCGCTCGGCATCG
The DNA here is from genome assembly GCA_964235705.1 of uncultured Beijerinckiaceae bacterium. Lineage (GTDB taxonomy): Bacteria > Pseudomonadota > Alphaproteobacteria > Rhizobiales > Beijerinckiaceae > RH-AL1. The sequence continues at coordinate 9,309 of CAXSDP010000099.1, forward strand.
ACGCCACGCGGGCGCTCGTGCTGAGCCAGGTGGTGCTGTCCTTCGCGCTGCCGGTGCCGCTCGTCGCGCTGGTGGTCCTGACGCGGCGCGCCGACCTGATGGGCGCGTTCCGCAACGGCGCGGGGACGCAGGCGGCGGCGGTCGGCGGCACGGTCCTCGTCCTCGCGCTCAACGCGGTCCTGCTCCTGCAGGCGGCCGGCGTCGCCCTGCCGGGGCTTCCATCGCCGTGACGTCGGCCATCGGACCGAAGGGGTGAAAAGGCGGGCGCGGCCGCGTCACCGCCTTGACGGCGCGCGAACCGGCGTGTTCCTAGCCCCATGGCGATGACAAGCATCTCGCGCGGCGGCAGCCACCGCTGGAGCCTGCCCAACATCCTGACCTACGGTCGGATCGTCGCGGTGCCGCTCGTGGCCGGCTGCATGTTCTGGCCGCAGGTCGAGGGCGCGCGCTGGACCGCCTTCGGCCTCTACGTCGCCGCCGCCGTGACCGACTTCTTCGACGGCTACCTCGCCCGCGCCTGGTCGCAGCAATCCGCGCTCGGCCGCATGCTGGACCCCATCGCCGACAAGCTGCTGGTGGCCGCCATGCTGTTCATGCTGGTGGCCGACCGGACCATCGGCGGCGCCTCGGTGGTCGCGGCGGTGGTGATCCTGTGCCGCGAGGTGCTGGTGTCGGGCCTGCGCGAGTTCCTGGCCGAGCTGAAGGCGTCGATCCCGGTCAGCCGCGTCGCCAAGTACAAGACCACGTTGCAGCTCCTGGCGCTGGGCTTCCTGATCGTCGGGCCGGCCGGCGACGTGGTGATCCCGCACAACACCACCGTCGGGCTGGTGATGCTGTGGATCGCGGCGACCCTCACCATCTACACGGGGTGGGACTACCTCCGTTCCGGTATTCGCCACATCATCTCGCTCGACGAGCAGGGTTGAGGCGGGCGGCATTGTTCGGGAGGACCGCGTGAGAATCGTCTACTTCGCCTCCGTCCGCGAGCGCGTCGGCCGCACCGACGAGGTGGTGACCCCGCCGCCGGAGGTGACGAGCGTCGCCGACCTGATCGGCTGGCTGCGCCGGCGGGGCGAGGGGTACGAGGCGGCCTTCGGCGGGACGATCCGGGCGGCGATCGACCACGCCCACGTCAAGCCCGACGCAGCCATCGCCGGCGCGCGCGAGATCGCCTTCTTCCCGCCGATGACGGGGGGGTGACGATGATCAGGGTGCAGGCGGACCCCTTCGACGCCGGCGCGGAGGGCGCGGCCCTCACGCGCGGCCGGCGCGACGTCGGCGCGGTGGTCACCTTCACCGGCCTGTGCCGCGCCGATGCCGACCCCGACGGGGCCGGTCCGTTGGAGGCGCTGGAGATCGAGCACTACCCCGGCATGGCGGAGGCGGAGATCGCCGCCGTCGTCGACGAGGCGGAGCGGCGCTGGCCGCTCATGGGCGTGACGGCGATCCACCGCTTCGGCCGCATCGCGCCGGGCGAGCCGATCGTGCTGGTGGTGACCGCCAGCCGCCACCGCGACGCCGCCTTCGCCGCCGCGTCGTTCCTGATGGACTACATGAAGACGCGCGCGCCCTTCTGGAAGAAGGAGCACCGGGCGGGCGGCGCGGCCGGGGACTGGGTGGCCGCCAAGGCCACGGACGACGCGGCGGCGGAGCGCTGGGGCGCTTAACCCCTCAGATCGACATGGCCCCTCAGATGGACATGTCGCCGGCACTGGGCGGTGGGGTCGCGGCGACGCCGAGTTTCTCCTCCAGCGCCAGGATGCGCCGCTCCAGCCGCTCGTTCTCGTCGCGGGCCAGCGCCGCCATGGTGCGGACCGACTCGAACTCCTCGCGCGACACCACGTCCATGGCGGCGAGCAGGCGCTCCACGCTGCCGCGCACGATCGTGTCGATCTCGCGCCGGACGCCGGAGGCCAGGCCGGACGCGTCGGTGACGAGGCGGGAGAAGTCATCGAACAAACGGCTGCCGGCGGCCATGGGGTGCTCCAGGGGCCGGTGTCGGCCCGCGTGCAATGTGGTCGGGGATCGATGGGGGCGCAAGGC
>CAXSDP010000100.1:0-7826 GCA_964235705.1 uncultured Beijerinckiaceae bacterium
CAACATCGCCTTGGCCTCCCGCGCCGCGTGAACCAACGCCGCACGCTCGGCGTCCGCTCGCGCGCGATCTTGGGATCACCCATTTCCAAGGAGATCTTGAGGGTCGATGCGCCCGCGAAATCTCGCGAGGCCAAGGCCCAGGGTACGTCGACCCGCCCGGCGACCTGCGGCCCGACAGCTTTGGGCGGCTTCCTGTAATATGTATAGCCGCCAGCGTCAGGCCGATCGATGAGGAACGGCAATCCTGTCGGGTTCGGTCCGCCCCATGGCGCGCGTTCTGCCCTGATTGACTACCAGGGTTGTCGCCGGATTTGTGCCCGGCTCGAAGAAGCTGTTTTCACCCACAACCAAAAACGACGTGATCGCGATGCGTTGGAACTGTCGTGGTGCGGGCGGTCGGAATCGAACCGACACTCTGTCTCCAGAACCGGATTTTGAGTCCGGCGCGTCTACCAGTTCCACCACGCCCGCGTTCAGCCATCCGCCATCACCGGCCTCCGGCGCGCACTCCTTGCCATAGAAGGCCTACGATGGTCCAGCGCCGGAAAGCGGGAGGTCGATGCCGGCCCGACCCCTCGGTGAGGCAACGACCCGGGGCGGGGTCGTGCTTGATGGATCACCTGGCCCTTTGTTGGGACATGGCATCGCCCGCCCGGTGCCGTGGGACCGCTAGGCCGTCGTTTCAGGCGCCGGCACGTCGTGGGCGTTGAGCAGCGTCGACACGTAGGCGTAGGTGCCGGCGAGGTAGATGAGCTGCGTCAGGCCCTTCGTCCCGAGCGCCTTGTCCGCCGCCGCGTACAGGAAACCCGGCAGCACCTGGCCGGCGGCGAGCGCGGCGGCGCAGTCGAAGGCCAGCGCCTCCGCGTCCGACAAGCCTTCGGGTTGCCGCCCGGCGGCGAGGGCGGCCACCTGCCGTTGATCCAGCCCCGCTCCGCGCGCGACGGCGGTGTGGGCGTAAAGCTCGTAGGCCACGTTGTAGCGGGCACCGACCGCGAGGATGACGATCTCGTGCGCGCGGGGCGGCAGGGCGTCGAGCTGGCCGATCGCCGTCAGCAGGCCCTGCGTGGCGCGGCCGATGGCGGGGTCGCGGATCCACACCGTCCACGGCCCGAGCAGCGCGCCCCGCTCGTCGCGGGTCTTGAAGCCGGAGAAGGTGGCGTCGATGAAGCGCACCGACTCGTCGTGGTAGGCGCGCGCGTCGGCGTCGAGCGTTTCGGGCGGGAGGGGCGGCAGGCGCATGGCGGTGGCTCTCCGGTTCATGGTGTCGGCTGAACCGCCGTGCCGCCGTTCCGTTGCCTGGTCGGACCGTCGGTTAGAACGCCACCTTCAGGATCTCGTAGCTCTTGCCGCCGCCGGGCGTGTTGACCTCCACGGTGTCGCCCTTCTTCTTGCCGATGAGCGCGCGCGCGGTCGGCGAGGTGATGGACACCTTGCCGCCCTTCACGTCCGCCTCGCTCTCGCCGACGATCTGGTAAACCTTCTCCTCGTCGGTGTCCTCGTCGACGAGGGTGACGGTGGCGCCGAACATCACGGTGGAGCCCGACAGCTTGGACACGTCGATCACCTCGGCGCGCGACAGCTTGTCCTCGAGCTCGGCGATGCGCCCCTCGTTGTGGCTCTGCGCCTCCTTGGCGGAATGGTACTCGGCGTTCTCCGACAGGTCGCCGTGCGAGCGCGCCTCGGCGATCGCCTCGACGATGCGGGGCCGCTCCACCTGCTGGCGATGGCGCAGTTCCTCCTCCAACGCGGTATGACCGCCCGGCGTCATCGGGATCTTATCGAGCTGTGCCATCTCTTCTCATCTCGTCGCGATATCGTAGACAACCATGGACAAACGTCCCGCGACGCGAACCGGTGCGGATCGCGGTCAGGCGAAGTAATCCTGGAGGGCGCGCACTTCCAAGGCCCCGGACTTATACGCCCGGATGCCTTCCGAGGCCGCCACGGCCCCGGCTAGAGTGGTGTAATAGGGCACCTTATGCAAGAGGGGTTCAAACCTTAGGGCGGAACCAGGCCTTAGGGCGGAACCAGGACACCCGACTGACCTCATGGATTGCCGGGAGGCGCTTGGCTCGTCTTGGCCGGGCTCGTCTTGGCCGGCAGCGCGTCGAACGGGTTCATGAACCCCATGCGGCTCGCGGCGACGATGATGAGCCCCAACGCGAAGCCGCCAACGATCGAGTAGAGCACCGCCTTCCACCACGTGGTTTCATTCTTGACCGTGCTGATGACCTGCCTGTGGCTCGCGTCGAGCGCGGACGTCAGCGTCGCGACGATCGTGCCTCGGCGGATGTCCTCGCCCTCCTCGGCGCGTACCGACTCCTGGATGATGTTGGCGTAGGCCTGGAGGCGAGCCCTCGCGGCGACGCGAAGCGTGTCGATCCGCTCGCCGCTGAGGTCATCGTGGTAGTGACGAACGCGCTGATCGCTGAAAGGCAATCCATTCTTGATGATGAACTCGCGCTTCTGCTTCTTGTAAAGGCAGTAGGCGACCATGTTGATGAGATCGTCCTCATCGCCGACGATCTCGGCGTAGGCCGTGCTGTAGGCCGGCGGCGGCTCGATCGGTGGACCCGGAAGCCGCGCGGTCCCATCGCCCTCGTCGTTCACGGAGGCCGCTCCCGCCTACGGGGTCCTAGCCGACTTCCGCGAGGCCGCGACCACGAGATCCATGCGGACGTTGCGTTCGACGCGGCCGTCGGGTCGAACCCAGCTCTCGCTCACGCCGGGTGCGGGACGCGCGCGCTCGGCCGTGGTCGCCGCGGACCCGCGTTCCACCGGGGTCGGCAGCTCAGGTCGGATCGATGGATCCCGGGGCATGTCGCGAAACTCTCGAAAACGTGGCTCGGCGGGTCAGTCCAAGGGAATGTCAGGCGAAGTAATCCTGGAGGGCGCGCACTTCCAAGGCCCCGGACTTGTACGCCCGGATGCCCTCCGAGGCCGCCACGGCCCCGGCTAGAGTGGTGTAATAGGGCACCTTATGCAAGAGGGCCGCGCGGCGGAGCGAGCGCGAATCGGACAAGGCCTGCGCGCCCTCCGTCGTGTTGAAGACGAGCTGGATGGCCCCGTTGCTGATCGCGTCGACGATGTGGGGTCGCCCCTCCGACACCTTGTTGATCTTGACCGCCGGGATGCCGTTGTCCTCGAGGTAGCGCCACGTGCCCCCCGTCGCCCGCACCGTGAAGCCCAGACCGCTCAGCATGCGCACGGTGTCGAGCACGCGCCCCTTGTCGCCGTCGCGCACGGACACGAACACCGCGCCCCCCGTCGGCACCTTGGTCCCGCCGCCGAGCTGGCTCTTGGCGAAGGCGATGCCGAACGACCGGTCGAGCCCGATCACCTCGCCGGTCGAGCGCATCTCCGGCCCCAGCACGGTGTCGACGCCGGGGAAGCGGGCGAAGGGGAACACCGCTTCCTTCACGCCCACGTGGTCGGCGCTCATCGCCCGCAGCCCGAACGAGGCGAGCGCGTCGCCGGCCATGACGCGGGCGGCGATCTTGGCGATGGGGTGCCCGATCACCTTGGCGACGAAGGGCACGGTGCGCGAGGCCCGGGGGTTGACCTCCAGCACGTAGATGTCGTCGCCTTTCAGCGCGTATTGCACGTTCATCAGGCCGACGACGTCGAGCGCCAGCGCCATCTTGCGCGTCTGCGCCTCCAGGGCGGCGAGGATCGCCGGGGACAGTGAGCGCGGCGGCAGCGAGCAGGCGCTGTCGCCGGAATGGATGCCGGCCTCCTCGATGTGCTCCATGATCCCGCAGACGAACACGTCCGTGCCGTCGCTGAGCGCGTCGACGTCGACCTCCACCGCGTCCGACAGGTAGCGGTCGAACAGCAGCGGGTTGGAGCCGAGCACGGTGTTGATCTGCCCGGTCTTGTCGTTGGGGTAGCGCGCCTTGACGTCGGAGGGCACCAGCCCCGGCAGCGTGTCGAGGAGGTAGGCGCCGAGCGCGTTCTCGTCGCGCAGGATCGCCATCGCGCGTCCGCCGAGTACGTTGGAGGGGCGGGCGACGAGCGGCAGGCCGAGGTCGGCAGCCACCACGCGGGCCTGCTCGACGGAATAGGCGATGCCGTTCTTGGGTTGGCGGAGGTCGAGCTTGTCGAGCAGCCGCTTGAAGCGGTCGCGGTCCTCGGCGAGGTCGATCGAGTCGACACTCGTGCCGAGGATCGGGATGCCGGCGCGCTCCAGCGCCGGGGCGAGCTTCAACGGCGTCTGCCCGCCGAACTGGACGATCGCCCCCTTCAGCGTGCCGCTCGAGCGCTCGACGGCCATGATCTCCAGCACGTCCTCGGCGGTCAGCGGCTCGAAGTACAGGCGGTCCGACGTGTCGTAGTCGGTCGACACCGTCTCGGGGTTGCAGTTGACCATGATCGTCTCGAAGCCGCGCTCGCGCAGCGCGAAGGAGGCGTGGCAGCAGCAATAATCGAACTCGATGCCCTGGCCGATGCGGTTGGGGCCGCCGCCCAGCACCACCACCTTCTCGCGCGCCGACGGGCGCGCCTCGTCGGCCGGCGCGCCGGCGCCGGACACGGTCCCGAACGGCGCGGCGTAGGTCGAGTACATGTAGGCGGTGGGCGAGGCGAACTCGGCCGCGCAGGTGTCGATGCGCTTGTAGACCGGCCGCACGTCGAGCGCGTGGCGGGCGCGGCGCACGTCGGCCTCCTCGCGGCCACTGAGCGTGGCGAGGCGCGCGTCGGAGAAGCCCGCCGCCTTGAGCCGCCGCATGTTGCCGGCGTCGCCAGGCAGGCCGTGCGCGCGCACCACCCGCTCCAGGGCGACGATCTCGGCGAGCCGGTCGATGAACCAGGGGTCGATCTTGCAGGCCTCGTGGATGGCGGCGCGGTCCATCCCGTGGCGCAGCGCTTGGCCGACGACCAGCAGGCGGTCCGGCGTCGGCCGTCCCAGCGCCGCGCGCAGGTTGTTGGCCACCTCGCGCTCGTCGCCGCTCCCGCCCTCGATCTCGATCTCGTCGAGGCCGGTCAGCCCGGTTTCCAGCGAGCGGAGCGCCTTCTGCAGGCTCTCGGCGAAGGTCCGCCCGATCGCCATCGCCTCGCCGACCGACTTCATCGCGGTGGTCAGGATCGGCTCGGCGCCGGGGAACTTCTCGAAGGCGAAGCGCGGCACCTTGGTGACGACGTAGTCGATGGAGGGCTCGAAGGAGGCCGGCGTCGCGCCCCCGGTGATGTCGTTGGCGATCTCGTCGAGCGTGTAGCCGACCGCGAGCTTGGCCGCGACCTTGGCGATGGGGAAGCCGGTCGCCTTGGAGGCGAGCGCGGAGGAACGCGACACGCGCGGGTTCATCTCGATGACGATCATCCGCCCGGTGGCGGGATCGACGGCGAACTGGACGTTGGAGCCGCCCGTCTCGACGCCGATCTCGCGCAGCACCGCGAGGCTCGCGTCGCGCATGATCTGGTACTCTTTGTCCGTCAGGGTGAGCGCCGGCGCCACCGTGATCGAGTCGCCGGTGTGCACCCCCATCGGGTCGATGTTCTCGATGGAGCAGACGATGATGCAATTGTCCGCGCGGTCGCGGACCACCTCCATCTCGTACTCCTTCCAGCCGAGTACGCTCTCCTCCACCAAGACCTCGTTGGTGGGCGAGGCGTCGATGCCGCGCTCGATGATCTCGATGTACTCGCTCTTGGTGTAGGCGATGCCCCCGCCCGTGCCGCCCATGGTGAAGGACGGCCGGATGATCGCCGGCAGGCCGATGTCGTCGAGGATGTCGAGGGCGCCCGACAGCGTCTTGATCTGGTGCGAGCGCGGGGTGGCCAGGCCGATCTTGGTCATCGCCTCGCGGAATTTCTCGCGGTCCTCCGCCTTGTCGATCGCCTCGGCCGTCGCGCCGATCATCTCGACGTCGTAGTCCCTCAGCGTGCCCATGCGCTGGAGCGACAGGGCGCAGTTGAGCGCGGTCTGGCCGCCCATGGTCGGCAGCAGGGCGAAGCCGCCGGGCAGCACGTGCCGCTCCACCGCGATGATCATCGCGACGACCTCGGGCGTGATCGGCTCGACGTAGGTCCGGTGCGCCAGGTCCGGGTCGGTCATGATGGTGGCGGGGTTCGAGTTGACGAGGACGATGCGGTATCCCTCGTCCTTCAGCGCCTTGACCGCCTGTGTGCCGGAATAGTCGAACTCGCAGGCCTGCCCGATGATGATCGGCCCGGCGCCGATGATCAGGATGGTCGAAAGGTCGCTGCGTTTCGGCATGGTGGGTCCCCATCGCGTCTTGCGGGAGTGGCGTCTTGCGGGCGTGTCATCTTGCGGGAGTGGCGTCTTGCCGGTCGTCTTGCGGGTCATGTCCCGGCGGGGTCGCTCCCCCCGCGGGATCGCGCCGGACGACGCGCGCAAAGGCCCGTACGCGGCCCGAGCCCGGAGGCGAGGCACGTTGTGCCGGGGTGTCACCTCGAATGCAAGGTTTGGCGTGAGGGTCTTGCCGGGCGAGGGTGCCGGGCGGGGCTTGCCGGGCGGGCGTTGGCACGCGGGGCCCGCCGGGAGGGGCGGCGCATCGGCACCTTGTGGAAGCGTGTCGGCGGCGATAAGTGTGGCGCCAACCGGTTGAGGTTGTCACACGGACGCCATGGCGGACACTTCGGGTGGTCTGGCCGAGGCCACCCTTGATCATCACGAGGATATCGACGCATGACCCGAACGAACGGACCTGTCGGCGTGCCGCTGCGCGGCGCGCTCACGCTCATCCTGCTGACCTCGTCCGTCGGCTTCGCGCAGGCGGCCGGCCCCTTCGCCTCCTTCGAGGGGAATTGGACGGGCACGGGCGTCATCACCGTCGACAACGGGTCGAAGGAGAAGCTGCGCTGCCGCGCGCACTACGACGTCGGCGGCGAGGGCTCGACCCTGACCCAGAACCTGACCTGCGCGAGCGACAGCTACAAGTTCAACGTCGTCAGCAAGGTGGCCGCCGAGGGTGAGGCCATCTCGGGCGATTGGGCGGAAACCTCGCGCAACGCGAAAGGCCACATCGTCGGTCGGATCGGCCCGACCCAGATCTCCGCGCAGGTCAACGGCCTCGGCTTCACCGCGAGCATCGGCATCGCCGCGCGCGGCGGCAAGCAGTCGGTCACGATCAGCCCCACCGGCACCGACATCAAGAACGTCCTGGTGACGATGTCGAAGGTTTGAGCCTCGGCCGGCCAGCCCGCGGGGCCGCCGGGATCCCCGACGCGAAGAAGGCCCCGATCCGCCAGGATCGGGGCCTTCTTCGTCACCAAGCCCGTCCGCTCGAAGGACCACGCCGGCGCACCGCCCCGCGCGCCGCGCCGGTTGGCGTCAGTAGCGGGCGACGACCGGGGCCGGCGCCGGGTTGAAGTCGATCTTGTAGTTCAGGCCGGCGCGGACCAGGTCGCCCTCGGTGTGGACGTTGAGGCCGTGCGGCGCCCCGCCAGGGTTGCTCGCGCTGGGGAGTTCGCTGAGCCGGCTGCCGAGGTCGTAGTGGATGAACTCGGCCTTCACCGTCACGGCGCTGGACTTGAAGAAGTTCAGGAACGACGTGGTGGGGATCGCGTACTCGACGCCGCCGCCGTAGGCGTAGCCGGTGCGCAGCGAGTTGGACGTGCCGTCGTAGGACTGGACACCGGGGAACAGCAGGGTGGTGCTGCGGACTTGGCCGTAGGCGAAGCCGCCGGTGCCGAAGATCAGCAAGTCGCCGACCGCGTAGCCGAGGCGGCCGCGCACGGTGCCAACGAAGCTCGTGTCGTTGTTGAAGAAGTTGTTGGTGTTGTTGGCGCCGACGAAGTCCACCGTCTTGATCAGGTCGGTGTAGGCGGCGTCCGCCTCGATGCCGGCCACGAAGCCGCCGGTGGCG
>CAXSDP010000100.1:7926-11342 GCA_964235705.1 uncultured Beijerinckiaceae bacterium
CAGGTCGGTGTAGGCGGCGTCCGCCTCGATGCCGGCCACGAAGCCGCCGGTGGCGCCGCCGTTGCCCAGGATCGGGCCGAGGCCGCTGTTGAGGATGCTGCCGAAGCCGCTGCCGAGGCCGCCGAGCAGGGGCAGGCCGCCGCCGAGCTGGAAGTTGTAGCCGATCGTGCCGCCGCCGGTGAAGCCGTTGGCGCGCGAGTTGATGAAGCCGGCGCGGTCGCCGATGGCGAGGCCGTTGGCCTGGGCGGCGGTGTTGGGGACCAGGGAGTTCTGGCCCTCGCCGTCGAAGGCGTAGCCGGCGGTGCCACCGAAGTAGAAGCCGGACCAGGAGAAGGCCGGGGCCACGATCGGGGGTGCGAACACCGGGGGAGCGCGACGCGACGGCAGATCGGCGGCGAGCGCGGTCGTCGACGTAACGGCGACCAGGGCGGCGCCGATCAGAAACTTGTTCATATCATCTCCAAGCGATTCATTACCGCTTGGTGTTACCCCCTCCCCATCGCCAATTCACTAACGGATTGGCGGGGTCCGCCTCTTCAAGGATCGGCGTTGCTTTATTGCCTCAGTTCGCGGGACCGATTAACGACGTGTTTACAACGCCATTTGATGTGATCGCGTCACCCCTCCCGGTCACGCGGTCGGTTTGCCCCGCGAACCGTTCGATCGCAAACTATAAAGCACCATCGCCGTCGGGCGCAGGATGAGCAGGTCGGCCACCAGCGCGGCGATCATCGCGAAGGCGGACAGCCAGCCGAACAGGCGCAGCATCGGCAGGTTCGAGAAGGCGGTGACCGCCAGGCCGCAGGCCAGCACCACCGAGGTCAGGATCAGGGCGGGGCCGACGAGGATCGTCGCGCGCTCGACCGACAGCGCCGCGTTCTCGCCGGGCCGTTCCTCCAGCCGCAGCCGGTTGAGGAAGTGGATGGTGGCCGACAGCCCCAGCCCGAACGACACGGTGAGCGCGACCACGCTGGCGAATTGCAGCCCCTCCCCCATCACGTAGAGCAGCGACCCGGAGGCGACGATGGGGAAGATGCCCGGCAGGATCGACAGCAGCATCACCCGCCACGAGCGGAACGCGAGGCCGATGAAGGCGGCGACGAAGACGATCTCCACCGTCAGCCCGCGCGACAGCCGGCCGATCATCGCGGCCGAGTTGCGGCTGGCGATCACGGACAAGCCGGTCACGGCGATCGTGTAGCCGGGGTGGGCGGCGCGCACCCCGTTGAGGCGGGCGTCGAGCTTGTCGACGATCGGCAGGAGCTGGCTGGCGTCGTGGTCGGGGACGCGGCCGGACACCACCACCGAGCGCTCGTCGGCGGCGACGAAGCGGCGGATCAGCGGCTTGGGCAGGTAGCCGGCGTATTTCCTCAACGTGTCCACGTCGTCCTGGCCGAGCTTCTGCGACAGCCAATCGCGCAGCGTTTGCAGCGAGAACACGTTGCCGATGCCGGGCTCCCCCGCCACCGTGCGCTGGACCGCCTCGATGGTCGCCAGCGTGTCGGGCGCGTACAGGCCCTGCCCCGGCGGGAACTGGATCAGCACGTCGATCGGGTTGGCCCCGGTCAGCTTGCGGTCCAGCGTGCCGTTGGCGGTGGTGGCCTGCTCGTTGTTGGGCACCTGGTCGGCCAGCCGGTAGCGCGGCGTCAGGTTGGCGTAAAGGATCGACAGCACCACGCACACCGCGATGCCGATCAGGCTGTAGAGCCCGGGGCGGCCGACCATCCGCTCGGCGATCCAGCGGCAGAACCCGCGCAGCCAGTTGATCGCCCGGTCGGAGCCGGGCTTGGCCGCCGCCAGCTTCGCCTCGCCGCGCACCAGCGTCACGGCCAGCAGCGGCAGCAGCACCAGCACGGTCACGAGCGCGATGGCGGTGGTGAGCAGGCCCGCCTCGCCGAACGTCTTGATGAGGTCCGAGTCCGAGAACAACAGCGCCACGAAGGACACCATGGTGGTGGTGTGCGTCAGCACGCAGGCCGGGCCGACCACGGCGAGCGCGCCGCGCACCGCCTGCGCCTTGGTGTTGCCGGCGACCAGGCGGTCGCGGATCGCGAAGGTCAGCTGCATCGAGTCGGAGAAGGAGATGACCATGATGAGCGGCGTCATCACGTTGAGGAAGATGTTCAGCCGGAAGTCGAGCCAGCCCAGGGCGCCGATCGCGATGAGGATGGCGACGAGCGGCGGGGCCGCCGCCACCAGCATGAAGGACACGCGGCGGAAGAACAGGATCGCGATCAAGCAACCGGCGATGAAGCCGATCAGGTTGTAGATGACGCGGTCGCGCTCGACCGAGTCGTGGATCTCGAGCTGCATCACCGGCACGCCGGCGAGCTGGCCCTTGAGGTCGGACCCGGCCAGGTCCTCGGTCATCGTGCGGCGGATCTCGGCGACGATGGCGCCCGACTTGTCGGAGGAGGCGACGGCGGGTTCGAGCGCGAGGACCACCAGGGCCAGCGTGCCGTCGGACGACAGCAGCTTGCCGTCGATGAGTTCGTTGGCGCGGACCTTGGCGACGACGTCTTGATAGGCCTGTCCCTCCGGCAGCGGCTCGGGGAACAGCGGCGGGGGGATCGTCTGGCCGGCCTCCGGCGGCTGCCGCGCCGAGAACATCGACAGGATCGAGCGCTCGCCCTCGATGAGCTGGAGGTCGGTGACCAGCGTGCGGATCTTGTCGACGTTGTCGCGCGCCAGCAGGTCCGGCGCCGTGACGACGACGAGCACGTCGTACTCGCTCGAGGGGAAATCGCGCGTCACCGCCTCGTACTGCTTGAACTGGGGCGTGTTGGAGCGGAACAGCTGGCTCAGCGAATCGTCGACCTTCAGCCGTTGCAGCCCGAACACCGAGCCGATCGCCAGGAGGATGAAGACGAGGCCGACGAGCCACGGCGCCTTGAGGGACACGAGCCCCATCCGCTCGGTGCCGAACGCCAGGCGTGGCAGGCCGCGGTCCGGCGTGCCCGTCCCGGACTGGGAAGACTGGACCTCGCTCTCGACACTGTGCATCGCGTTCTTTCGTGGTGCCTCGGGGCGTGGTGCCTCGGGGCGCGTGAGGCCATCGGGGTGCCGGCGCGGGTGACGCGTACCGGCGGGTACGGCGGCGTTTCTAACGGGTGTTCGCGCACTGTGCTAGTCCGGCAACACGGCAGCTTTAAGCCTTGGCCGAATCGGGGCGTGCCGCAAAGGCGCCATCCCGGCTCCCTAAGCGGCGGTCGATGTTTCGCGTGTGTCGCGCGCCAGGTTCGCGCGTCAGGAAGGAAAGAGCCATGTGGTCACACCCACGTTTCGGCGCGTCGGCGCGGGGGATCGCCGCCGCGTTCTGCGTCGCCCTCGCGGTCGCCGGCTGTGCCAAGTCGCCGACCCCCGACGGCCTGCTCGCCGATGCCGGCGCCGTGCCGGGCAGCCCGCAGGACTTCGCG
>CAXSDP010000101.1:0-11221 GCA_964235705.1 uncultured Beijerinckiaceae bacterium
AAAAGAGGCGACCGTCGCCATGTCGGCGACGCTCAGGAACGGCTCTAACTGGCCGATTGCGTTGAAGAACTCGCTGATGGTGCGACGGCGAGTGGCGGCTGAAGTTGAAGGTTGATCTTTGAGAGGCTGTCATTGGCCCCTCAGGCTGGCATCAATCCTGGCATCGGGATGAGCTTGGCCATCTTCCGGAGGTTCTGGGCTGTGGCTGCCAGGTGGAACTCATCACGGGCGCCGTTCGGCCCTCGTAGCCGCAGCCGATCCAGCTTCAGAATGCGCTTGAGACGCGCAAACAGCATCTCGACCTTCTTCCTCTGTCGCTTCGAGACTTGGCCTTCCTCGCTCTTCATGATGTCGCGCGCCATGGTGCGGGCACCCTCGTGGATTGAGCGTGGGACCTGGCGGGCCGGCTCGTGCGGCGTGCACCTCGCCTTCAGAGCGCATGCTTCGCAGTCGAACTTGCTGGCTCGGTAAAGAAGGGTAGCGCCGTCGTTGACCAGCGTGCCCTTGGTGGTCAGCATCTTGCCTGCCGGACAGAAGTAGACATCGCCTTCGCGATCGTAGGTGAAGTCGCTGCGCGAGAAGGTGCCATCGCGTCGGGCCGACTTGTCGAATACCGGGATGTGCGGCTCGATCCCACGTTCGTGCACCAGCCAGGCCAGTATCTCGGCCGAGCCATAACCTGTGTCGGCGGCAAGCCGCGCCGGATAAAGATTGAAGTGATCCTGGGCCCGCTCGATCATGCGCTTCGCGGCCGTGACTTCGGCTTGGCGGATCGCGGTCGTCGCCTCGACGTCCACAATGATCGCGTGGTCGAGATCGATGAGGTCGTTCGTCTCGTAGGCAAAGGTGGCCAAGCCACCATCGGCTCCCGTCCACCGCGCGGCCGGATCGGCCGGCGAGATGAACTTCGGCATCACCGGCGTCGCAGCACCGAAGGCTGCATCGTCGAGAACCGCCAGATACTCCTCGACCGCCCGACGGCTCGTCTCTGGCGGCGTCCACTCGGTCGCTTCCACCCCCTTCTGCCGACTGGCATCGGCCTTGATCAGGCTGCCATCGACCGCGAAGCCTCGCCGCCAACAAGCCCCTCCTCGATGCAGCGAGCCAGAACCGTTTCGAACACGCGACGCAGCAGATCGCTGTCGCGAAAGCGACCATGGCGGTTCTTCGAGAAGGTCGAGTGGTCCGGGACATCGCCGTCGAGGCCCAGTCGGCAGAACCAGCGATAAGCCAGGTTCAGGTGGACCTCGTCGCACAGGCGCCGCTCAGAACGGATGCCGAAGCAGTAGCCGACGATCAGCATGCGGATCATCAGTTCGGGATCGACCGATGGGCGACCCGTCGTGCTGTAGAAGGGTGCCAGCTCGCGCCGCAGGTCGGACAGGTCGACGAACCGGTCGATGGAGCGAAGAAGATGGCTCGCGGGAACATGCCGCTCCAGCGAGAACTCGTAGAACAGCGCTGCTTGGTCGACTTGCCGCGGTCCCATCATGTCTTGCGCCCCTGTCTCTTGACAGGATTGAATCAGTGAAGACTGCTCCGTTCAACTGCCGAGTTCTTCAACAGAATCGGCGGTGGTCGAGCATCGGCGCCCGTCGACGTAGATGGCCCGGGTTTGCGGGTGGAAGGCTTCCGCCGCGAGACGCTCGAACAGGCCCAGGCGACGGAGGACCTGCTGCGCGAACGGCTGGACGTAGATGCCCGACCCCGCCGTGCGGGCTACGGGATCGCGCTCGTGCACCCGCACGCTCCAGCCGGCCTGCGCCAGGGCGGCAGCGGCGGCGAGGCCGGCGAACCCGGCCCCGACGATCTCCGCGCGGCGGCTCATCCCGTCACCGCCGCGCCCAGCAGCGCGTTCTCCGCCGCGGCGAGGGCGGCGGTCGCCTCCAGCGTCCGCCCCGCCGTGACCGGCCCGACGAGTGCGATGGCGACGATGGAGGCGAGCAGGAGGCCGTCGCTGACCATGAACAAGGCCAACCGTCCCTGCAGGACCGAGAAGATGCCGAACACCATCAGCAGGGTGATGCCGCCGGCACGGCCCCACGCGGATCCGAAGCCCATGGCGGTCGTGCGGATGGCGGTCGGGTACAGCTCTGGCGTATAGGTGTAGATCGTGGTCGAGCCGCTGCCGAGGAAGAAGGCGCTGAACCAGGCGAAGCCCATGATGCCGGCAGGCGTGCCGCTGAAGCCGAACAGCGTGCCCGACACGGCGACGCCGGCGAAGCACCCTATCAGCCAAGGCTTGCGGCCGAGGCGGTCGAGGACGTAGCCAGACAGGACGTAGCCGGGGATGAAGCCGGAGAAGATGACGACGGAGAACTGCGTCGAGCGCACGATGGACAGCCCCTCGTTGGCCAGCAGGGTCGGCAGCACGGTGAGGAACGTGTAGAGCACGCCGTACTCGGTGAACCACGCCAGCCACAGCGCCAGCGTCAGCGGGAGCAACGGGCGAGCTACGATGTCGCGTCGCCGCGCCGCCAGTGCCGGCGGCGGCGCGGCGATCGGGACGACCGGCGGCAGGGCGCCGCCACGGGCGACGCGCCGCTCGATCGCGTCCACGACCGCCTCGGCCTCCGCCGCGCGCCCCCGGCTCAGCAGCCAGCGCGGGCTTTCCGGCAGGACCGACCGCATGGCGCCGATCAGCAGCGCGAACGGCGCCGTCAGCGCCAGCGTCCAGCGCCAGCCGAGGTGGGGCATGAACACGAGGGCCCACACCGGTGACAGGGCCAGCCCAAAGGCGAAGAAGCCCATCATCCAGCCGTTGAAGCGGCCGCGCAGGCGGGACGGCCACAGCTTCGCCAGGTAGGGCGGCACGACGCAGGACTCCATGCCCACGAACAGCCAAGTGAAGAAGTTCAGCGTGGCGAACGTCCCAATCCCACCCGACAGGGCACGGGAGGCGGAGAAGAGCGAGTAGAGACCGAGGCTCCACGTCATGACCGCCTTGCGGCCGAAACGATCGGCGAGGAAGCCGACGAGGAGCGAACCGACGAGGTAGCCGGCCAACCCGATGGCGGCCGTGACGCCGAGCGCGGAGGTCTTCAAGCCCCATTCCACGCGCAAACTGGCGAAGGCGAAACCCGTCACCACCGGAAGCCTTCGACCTGGAGCAGCGCGTGGTGACGCGCTGGGCGGCCCTGCGCCGCACGGAGGCGCAGCTCGCCGGCATCGACGCTGAGCGGGCCTGCTTCGAGCGACATGAGACGGCCGGTGATACGGAGGCGATGAACGAGAGCAATGGGCGCTTCCACGCGCTGATCGCGGCGGCCTGCGGCAACGGGCTCATCGAGCGCGCCTACCTGCAGGTACTGGCCTTGAGTTCGCGCGTCGCCTCGCTCGCCTACAACCCGGATTACTTCACCTCCCGCTCCGCTTACCGCGCGCACATGGACACGGTCTTGGACGAACACCGAGCCATCGTCGCGGCGCTGCGCGACGGCGATGCCGCCAGGGCGGAAGCGCTCGGCCGGTCCCACGCCCACCTAGCCCGCAGTCGCATCATCGACGTGCTGACGCGCGGCGCAAGCGGTGTCCTGGACGTCAAGTTGGAGCCAGCCACCGACGGTGAAGGGTGAAAGGGTATCTCGTTCGTGCGCCCATGACGGCCATCCCTGCTATCTGACACTCCGACTGTAAGCGGATGATCCCACTGGCACCCCGCTGCTGAGGCGTCCACGCTTGATGTTGGCGATCGCGTCATGCGTCGAGCAGGCGCTCGCTCAACGTCCACAGCCGCTCCGCCGATGCGGAATCGATCGCGTGAGAGGTTACCTCGGCCGGGATGCAGTCGGCGGTGAGCTGCCGCAATTCGTCGTCCACCGGCGAGACGTCGTTGTCCTTGAGGTAAACGCCGCCGATGCCGGTCAGCAGCGGGTTGGCCGCCGCGAACACGACCGTGCTGGCGCCTTGGCTCGGCGTCTTCTTGCCCACCACGGGGTCGATGATCGACCGGCCGTCCTCGTCGATCAGTCCCATGCGCCTGAGCGCCTCCGCGCCGGCCGAACTGTTGAGCTTGGTGCCCACGACGACGCCCGGATGGACGGCGTAGCCGCGGATGCCGTCGGCGGCCCAGCGCCGATCCAGCTCGACCGCGAACAGCACGTTGGCCAGCTTGGATTGAGCGTAGGCGGCGCGCCCGTCGTAGCCGGCGGTGAAGTGCGGGTCGTCCCAGCGGATGCGGCCGAAGCACTGAGCGCCGGAGGAGACGTTGACCACGCGAGCGCCGTTCGCGGCGCGCAGCGCAGGGACGAGCGCCAGGGTCAGCTGGAAATGGCCGAGGTGGTTGGTCGCGAACTGCGTCTCGTACCCGCGCCCATCCCGCTCCGGGCCGCCGGAGGCACCGGCGCCGTTCACCAAGACGTGGAGCGGACGGCCGCCTTCCAGCCAGCGCGCGGCGGAACCCGCGACCGACGCGGGATCGACGAGGTCGAGTTGGCCGACCTCGACGCGTTCGACTCCGGCGAGCGCCGCAGCGGCGCGCTGCGGATCGCGCGCGCCGACGGTGATGGTTGCGCCCGCCCTGGTCAGCGCGCGGGTGACCTCCAGGTCGATGCCGGCGAGAACGTCATCGGCCGTGGCGGCGGCCGCGAAGGGCGTGCCGATCGGGTGCTGCTTGATCATGAGGTGATGTCCATTGTCCGGCGATGGCGCTTGGCGACGGGTCGACCGGCCGCTCAGCCTGTCCCGGCGAGCGCGACGGCGTCGGCGCCGGCCGGCAGCCGCATCGGGCATGACGGGTCGGTCGCCGCGCGCCACACCGCCTCCGCCACGTCGGACGCGTGCGTGACGGGGCCGTTCCCCTGCCAACCCGCGAACACGCGCCGCACGAGGTCGGCGTAGGCGTCGGGGAAGCGGTCGCCCATCCGGGCGCGGGCGTTGTCGCCGAAGCGGGTGTCCGGCGCGCGCGCCGGCAGCACCAGGCGCACGCGCACGCCGAACGGCTCCAGCTCCAGCGCGAGCGACTTGGTAAAGGCGTTCACCGCCGCCTTGGTCGCGGTGTAGACGGACAAGAGCGGCAGCGGCTTCATCGTCACGGTGGACGTCACATTGACCACCACGCCCGCCCGGTGCTCCCGGAACTGCGGCAACACGGCTCGCGTCATCGCGATGGTGCCGAGCGTGTTGGTGGCGAACAGCTCGCGTGCGGCCGTCGTCGGCGTGCCCTCCAGCGCGTTGAGCCAGCCGATACCGGCGTTGTTGACCAGCACGTCGAGCGGCCCGGCCCCGGCCAAGGTGCGGCCGATGCTGGCCGCGTCGGCGACGTCGAGGGCGAGCACGCGCAGGCGCGGGATGCCGGCAGCACGTCGGCGCGCGGCCGGCGCATGGTGGCGACCACCAACCAGCCACGGTCGAGGAAGAGGCGGGCGGTGTCCAGGCCGAAGCCGGACGAGCAGCCGGTGATGAGGACGGTGGGCATTGAAACCTCGCAGCGTGTTCGGCATCGCTGAACTAGGCCGCCGCGCCCGGACCGGCTATCGTCGTGCGTCCGGTTCTGATTGGCGAGCGTCCGAAATCCCCGATTCCATCATCGACCCCCTGGCCGAGATCGTCACCCTGCTGCAGCCGGCCGCCACGCTGTCCAAGGTCGTCGGCGGCGCGGGTCGCTGGCGCCTACGCCGCCGGGATGCGGGGCGGCCGTTCTACTGCGCCGTGCTGCACGGGTGCTGCCGGCTGGCCGCCGCCGGGCACGAGCCGGTCGCGCTCGCGGGGGGCGACTTCGTGCTGATCCCCGCGGCGCACGACTTCACGGTGTCGAGCGCCGCGTCGCCGCCAGGGGATGGCGACGCCGAGCCGGTCGTGCTGGCGGGCGGCGAGGTCAGGCTCGGCGATCGCGACGGGGCGGTGGACGTGCTGATGCTCGTCGGCCACTGCGCCTTCGGCTCGCCGGACGCGGCCCTGCTCGTCGCGCTGCTCCCGCGGCTCGTCCACGTCCGCGGCGAGGCGCGGCTCGCCACGCTGGTCGGGCTGGTGGGCGAGGAGTCGCGGTGCAGGCGGCCGGCGCGCGACGTGGTGCTCGCCCGGCTACTGGAGGTGTTGCTCATCGAGGCGTTGCGCTCGACAGCCAAGACCGGGGCGTCGCCGGGCTTGCTGCGCGCGCTCGCCGACCCCAGGCTGGCGGCCGCGATCCGGCGCATGCACGAGCGGCCCGGCCACCCCTGGAGCGTGGCGGCGCTGGCCGGGGAGGCGGCCATGTCGCGCTCGACCTTCTTCGCCCGCTTCCGCCGCACGGTGGGCACCGCGCCGATGGACTACCTGCTGACCTAGCGCATGGCGCTGGCGCAGGACCTTCTCCGGCGCAACCGGGGCGGCGTCCTCGAGGTGGCGACGCGCGTCGGCTACGGCTCGGCGAGCACGTTCAGCGTCGCCTTCGCCCGTCACGTCGGGGTTCCACCCGGCCAGTACGCGCGGGAATGGGCGCAGCGCTGACACGCCGGCAGTCAGAACGGCGCGATCCTGGCAACTGACATGCCGTAGGCTCTCGTTCAGGCACGATAATAGGACCGACCGGCAACCAACGTCCGCTCGTGTGTAGAGCATGCGCGAGAGCGGACGAGCAGCAATCGGCCAAGTTAGACCGATCGATGGCTTCGTCCCCATCTCAGTCGAGAGAACCACTAACGCGCGTACTCCGAAGCGGAGATTCGGCGTCGGTGCAGTCGCTTGCCGGTGTTCTTCACGTCGCCGCAACTCTCGACTGGCTCAAGCGATGTTGCGCCTCAGAATCCTCCGCTATCGGCGACTGGGTTTATGGAGCATTTGGCAAGCTTGGATGGTCAATCGCTTGACTTGCCTAGGGCGTTCCTCAGCACGGTGAGCCGCTCCAGCGACAGAAGTGTCATCTCGGGCGTGGCTGCGGACAGCGCGAGCATCATCGCTTCGAGCGCCACCATTGTGACGCCATGGAGCGCGACGCGTCCGGGTTGGCCGCGCGGGACGGCGACGACCCTGTCCGCCATCGTAGCGAGGCGTCCCGCGGCATCCTCGGTGAAGAGCACCACGGGAAGGCCGAGTTGCCGTGCCGTCGTCATCACGACCCGCACCTCGCGGTAGATCCGGCCGTAGGCGAGGAGGAGGAGCACGTCGCCACTTCCGAGGTCAAGCAGTTGGTCGGCGAGCATTCTCCCGGTCCGATCGAGGACGTTGCTGCGCCGGCCTGTCCGACGCAGCAACGTCGTGACGTAGTGGGCAAGGCCCGCCGAAGGACCGATGCCGAAGACGACGATGCGCTTCGCCCGATCGAGCATGAGCGCCGCCTCCGCGATCTGCGTGCGCGTCCCGTCCGCCCGTAGAACCGCCAAGCCATCCTCGTGCATGCGTAGCGCCGTCTCGACCGCGGCATCGGCGCTATGGGTCATCTCGGTCAGGGTCCGCCTCATGGCCTGTGCGGGACCCACGGATTTGGTGTTCGCTTGAGCCAAGGTCTTCTTGAGCTCGGCCATGCCGGCGAAGCCCAGGGTCTGGACCGTGCGGATCACGGTGGCGTTCGACGTGGAGGCTCGGGCGGCGATCTCGGCGGCCGAACTGGCGAGGGCCTCGATCGGGTGTTCGTCGATGTAGGCCAGGACTCGACGACCGGCGGAGCCCAGCTTCATTCCGGACGCGCGCTCCTGCAAGGTCATTGATCATACTGCTGTAGCATAATCACTCATCCTCGCATATTTCGTAACGCACATTACGCTGGTGGCGCTCTCGGCGTTATCTTGGGCTTGCGATGACCTCTACGACACTGCAAGAGCCTCCCACCGGCTCGGAGACATTTTCCGCGGCTTCCGTCGTCGCGTCGAGGCACTCACCATGACGCTGGTCGTCGCGAGGAACAACAGGTGCCGTTGTTCCACAGGCACCTCTCATCGAGGCTCACGCCCATCGCCATAGCCGCAGCGACCCACACGTCTCGCTCCACTCGACCTGGACGGATCGGTTCACGATCAGTGCCAGTGCCGGCCTTGAGCGACGCGCCGCCGCGCCGTCCTGCGCTCGCACCGGTCCGCGGGCGCAGTGCCCGAACGCCTACAAGAGGCTGTGGCCCGGCACCTTCGTCAACGCCCACGCCGTAGTCGCCGTGGGTAAGAACGGCACGATCGTTCCGCTACCCGCCGTTCAACGGGGACCGAACGGCCTCTTCGTGGACGTGGTCGGATCCGACGACGTCGCCCGCATGCGGACCGCGACCGTACGGCAGTCGCGCGATGGCGAGGCCCTTGTCGCCTCCGGGCCGAAGGGTGACGAGCGCGTCGTCACCGATGGGCAGTCCGATCCGACGAACGGCGCCAAGGTGGCGGTCGTCACCCGGCGACGCCGCACGAGGGGTGCAGAGCTCGACTTCGGCCAGCGCCGGGCTGCTTCCGTGAAGTTGTGGTCCGGCTTCATCCGCCGTCACATCGCCACCATCATGCAGATGACCGCCGTCGGCGCGGGTGGGATGCTCGGCTTCCAGCGCTCGCCCGTGGCCGCGCTGCCCACGGTCGACGTGCCGACGATCCAGGTCAGGGCGTCCCTGCCGAGCGCCGACCATGGTGGCTCCAGTCGTCACGCCGCCGAAACGGCAGTTCGGTCATCTTCCTGTTCCCGCGCCGGCTGTGGGCGACGGTGATCCCGGCGGTGGCGGTCTCCATCTCGTTCCTCGGCACCTTCGCGGTCATGGACGTGCTCGGCTACAGCCTTGAGAAACTGTCGCTGATGGTCCGGACGATCGCCGTCGGTTTCGTGGTCGATGACGCGATCATCATGATCGAGACTATCACCCGCCACATCGAGGAGGGATCGTCCCCGCTGGAGGCGGCGCTGAAGGACTCGGCTGAGATCGGCTTCACCACCCTGTCCATCTCCGTGTCGCTCGTCGCGGTGTTCATCCCGCCGTTGTTCATGAGCGCGTCGTCGGCAAGATGTTCCAGGAGTTCGCGGTGACGGTGAGCGTCGCGATCGCGGTCTCGTCGCTCGCGTCGCCGACGCTCACGCCGATGATGCGCGCGCGCCTCCTGCCGAAACGATCGACCGCGCGCTGAACCGGGTCCCGCGGGCGCTGGAGCGAGCCTTCGACGCGCTGGCGGACGGCTACGCGCGCGCTGCGCTTGGCGCTCCGTTTCCGCCTCGTCACACTCCTCGTCATGTGTCGTCCTGGCCGGGCGCGTACGCCGATGGGACAGCCAGCGCCGGATCTGCTTCGCAGTCTCAGCGAAGCCGAGAGCCCGAAGCTCGCGCCAGAGCCGCATGGCGTTCTCGCAGCCTGCGCCAAGCCGGGCGTGTAAGTGGTCGAGGATGCTCGGCTCCGGACCGCGCAGACCATGGAGCGGGAAGCGCTCGGCAAACGCGTATTTGTGCACGGTGGCGCGGGCCAGGCCGGTCTCGCGATTGATGCGCCGGAGCGACTGCCCTGCCGCGCGGCGGGGACGGACATCGTCGTGGAGCGCCTCCCATCGTCCGACCGCCGCGGCTCGGGCGAGTGCCTCGGCGGGGGGCCCCGGATACGTTTTGGTGCGGCGCGTCGAGGACACAGGTGCCATGACCGGCGGCAACGGCTCCAGGCGCGGGTGGACGGGGGCAAGCCAGCGCTCGACCATCTGCCGGGTGTTGAGCAGCAGATGCCATCGGTCGGCGCCTAGCCCGAGAGTCGGCGCGCCAAGCGTGATTCACGTGCGTATTCGGTCGAGCGGTCGCGTGCCACGAGCCGGATCTGCGGCTCGTGCCGGAGCCAGGCGGCCAGCGTCTCGGCCGAGCGGTCGGGCAGCAGTCCGACAGCCACACCGCCGGGTGGTACCCGTCCATCATCGCGCGCACCACCGAGGCGGCCCGTGTCGGCGCGGCCTGGTGCACCACCGCCTCGGCGCAGCGGAAGACCCAGTGCGTGCCGTTGCAGCCCTCGATCCTGACGCCGGTTTCATTCGAGGCCACCACACCCGGGTCAAGCCCGAGAGCAGGCTACCGGCCCGGCGCAGGGCGGAAACGGCGGTCTCGCGTCCGCCCGCGAAACGATGCTGTCCGCGTCGCAGCAGGTTCATCAACCCGCCCTGGCTGAGCGTGAGCCCGAACAGATCGGACAATGCGCCCTGCAGCCGCTCGTAGGACAACGCCTGGAAGGTCTTCAGGTACAGGGCCACCGCGTGCAGGCGCGGGCCGATGGTTCGACAGGCTCACCATGAGGGGCGTGCCCCTGGCCTCGGCTGGGACCGGCGCGGCGACCCGCAGGCCGCAGCGCGGGCAGCGGATCGCCAACCGCCGATGCTGGGTGACGAGCGGCGCCACGGCGGGCAGGTCGATGCGCTCAAACACGCTGACCACGTCGGCGGGAAGGTCGGCCGACAAGGCCGCACCGCACCCCGTGTAGCGGTCAGGGCGATGGGCGACAACAGTGTCGGGCACCTCCCTCATCATCCGGCTGTGACCTTCGTACCCAGTCCCTTCGACAGGCTCAGGATGGCGCCGCCGGGCCTGCTCTGCTCGCGCCGCTCCTTGCGATCCGTGCTCGGCGGCTTGGACGAGGTGCGTGACGTCGCCTCTGGCCGCTGCAGCCGCAGCACCAGCTCGATCAAGTCTTCCCGGCTGAGACGTTCGAGATCGCTGCGGCCCATGCTTCATCGAATCAGCGATCCGCGATCATCGCAAGAGGTGGGTAATTACGGCCTGCGCGCCACCGTGGGCATGGCCGGCGTGGCTGGTCGAGGTTGTGAAGCCGAACATGCGGTGAAGGCTGGCACGAACACCTCCGGGGTTGGTTGCTTGTAGCCAATTGAACCATGTGGACGAACGGTGTTGCAGTGCCGTCACCAGCTCTCGATGACGACCTGTGCTTCGCGCAGTGAGGTGAAGATCTCACCATCAAGCAGTCCGTCCCTGAGCCTGGCATTGAACGTCTCGACGTAGCCGTTCTCCCATGGGCTATCCGGGGAGATGTAGGCTGTCTTCGCGCCAACGGCGCCGATCCAGTCCCGCACAGTCTGGGCGATGAACTCGGGTCCGTTGTCGGAGCGGATGTGACCCGGCACGCCGCGCAGGATGAACAAGTCCCAGAGCCCGTCGATGACGTCGACCGTCTTCAGCTGGACACCTCCAAGGATTTCTCCTGTTTGACGCCTGATGTGAGTCCATCCGCTTGCGGGCGGGGGCTGGATCGATGCGGGGTCAGGCTGGGTCCTTCGGCATCGACCTTCGCCACGGGCTGATCCGCACCTGGGCGGTCACCGGCGCCGCCGCCCACGACGGCGCCAGGCTCGCGGCTTTCCTC
>CAXSDP010000102.1:0-11164 GCA_964235705.1 uncultured Beijerinckiaceae bacterium
GACGCCGCCGCGACCGCCGCCGCGCCCGGCACCCGGCGACGCGTCGGCGGGGCGGGCCTTTCCACCGGGCCCTGCCGGAAGGCGAGCTTGCCGACGCAGCGCCAGCCCAGGTGCGCGTTGACGCGCGCCAGCACCTGGTCCGCCCCGTGCTGCAGCTCGAGCGCGAAGGCTCCCTCCACGCGCACGATAAGCGTCGCCGGGCGGGGCACCCCATCGGATGTCTGGCCGGCCGGCCGGGGCGGCCATTGCAGCTTGATCGGGCGGGAATTGCTTGCCAGGCGCTCACCGACGATATCATCCCAGTGCAGGATGAGGTCGGCCTCGGAGAAGCCCTGGCGGGCGAGCACCGGATCGATGGCGGCGGCGACGAGGTCGGCGAGCGGCCGGGCGCGTTTGCGGGGTGGGGGCATGGCGCGTCAGACTAGCAAGATCGAGCGGGCGCCGGCTAGCGGGGACGGACAGCCGGCGGGTGAGGTCGCGCGGGCGCCGACCGTCGACCCGACGGCGGCGCGCCTGCTGCGCTGGTACGACCGCCACCGCCGCGCGCTGCCCTGGCGCGCGCTGCCCGGCGTCGCGGCCGACCCTTACGCCGTCTGGCTATCGGAGGTGATGCTGCAGCAAACCACGGTCGCGACGGTGAAGGGCTATTTCGCGACGTTCCTGGCCACCTGGCCGAGCATCGGTGACCTCGCCGCCGCGCCGGTGGAGGACGTGATGCGGGCCTGGGCCGGCCTCGGTTACTATTCCCGCGCCCGCAACCTGCACGCCTGCGCCCGGCGCGTCGCCGAGGCCGGCGGCCGCTTCCCCGACACGGAGGACGGCCTGCGCGCGCTGCCGGGCGTGGGGGCCTACACCGCCGCCGCGATCGCCGCGATCGCCTTCGACCGGCGCGCGGTGGTGATCGACGGCAACGTGGAGCGCGTGGTCGCGCGCCTCGACGCGATCGACGTGCCGGTCCGCGAGGCGCGCGCGGCCATCCGGACGGGGGCGGACCGGCGCACGCCGGCGACCCGCTGCGGCGACTACGCCCAGGCGGTCATGGACCTGGGGGCGACGATCTGCACGCCGCGCCGCCCCGCCTGCGTGCTGTGCCCGCTGGCCGAGGGCTGCGAGGCCCGCCGCACCGGCCGGCAGCTGATCCTGCCGGTGCGCGCGCCCAGGGCGGATCGCCCGGTGCGCCACGGCTCCGTGTTCTACGTCAGGCGCGCGGACGGGGACGTGCTGGTCCGCACCCGGCCGGACAAGGGCCTGTTGGGGGGCATGACGGAGTTCCCCGGCAGCGCGTGGGACGCCGACGGCGACCCCGGGGGCGAGGCCCGCCCGCTGCGGGCCGATTATCGGGCGGCGCCGGTGCCGGTCGAGCACGGGTTCACGCATTTCACCCTGGTCTTGAGCGTCCGGGGCGCCACCGTCCCGCGCGCCACGCCCGCGCCGGACGGGTGCCGCTGGATCGCCGAGGCCAACCTCGCCGGCGAGGCGCTGCCGACGCTGATGAGGCGGGTGGCGGTGGCCGGCCGCGCCGTGCTCGATGGAGAGGGACCATGACGAACGAGACCACGGTGACGACCGCCAACGCCGACCAGATCGCCTATTGGGAGGCTGCCGGTGCCCGGTGGACGGCGAACCAGGGCCGCCTCGACAGGCTGATGGCGCCGTTGACCGATGCCCTGATGGCCGGCGCGGCGGCGCGAACCGGCGAGCGGGCGCTCGACGTCGGCTGCGGATGCGGCGAGGTCGCGCTGCGCCTCGCCGAGGCGGTCGGCGCGGCGGGGCAGGTCGCTGCGGTCGACGTGTCCCCGCCCATGCTGGCCCACGCGGCGGCGCGCGAGGCGGCGCTGCCGCCGGGTGACAGGGCCAGCGTGGACTGGGTGCGGGCGGACGCCATGACGCGGCGCTTCGCACCCGACCGCGACCTCGTCGTGTCGCGCTTCGGCGTGATGTTCTTCGACGACCCGCCGCGCGCCTTCGCCAACTTGGCGTCGGCGATGCGACCGGGCGCGCGGGTGGCGTTCCTGACGTGGCGCCGGCGCGACGACGTGGAATGGATGCGGGCGCCGCTCGAGTGGCTCGCCAGCCTCCACCCGGCGCCGGCCGACACGACCGGCGCGATCGGGCCCTACGCGCTGGCCGACGAGGAGGCGACCCGCCGCACGTTGGCGCGGGCCGGCCTGGTCGACGTCACCGCCGAGCCGGTCGACGCGATGCTGACGATCGGCGCCGGCGCTTCCGACGCGGCGGCGGTGGACGACGCCCTCGTCCTGCTGGGCGATACCGGCCCGGCCGCCGCCGCGCTGAGGGGGTGCGAGCCGGACGCGCTGCCCGCGATGCGAGCCCTGCTGCGCGCCGGCCTCGAGCGGCGGGTCGGCGGCGGCCGCGTCCTGCTCGGCGGGGCCTGCTGGTTGTATCGCGGTCGGACCTGACGCGAGGTCGCGCCGGCGACGACAGGAGGTCGCGCCGGCGACGACGCGAGGTCGCGCCGGCGGTGTCACCCCCGACCCACACCCTCCGGCTCGGCGCGCAGCGCCGCCAGCGCCCGCGCCCCGGTGACGGGCGCGCCTTTCGGCCAGGCCCAGAAGTCGGCCGTCCGCTCGACGGCGGCGGCGAGCAGGCCGTGGTAGGCGACCCTGGGCACCGCCACCGCGCCCAGGCTGGCGAGGTGGTCGGTGACGAATTGGGTGTCGAGCAGGGTGAAGCCGCCGACCCGAAGCCGCGCCACGAGGTGGGCGAGCGCGACCTTGGAGGCGTCGGTGCGGCGGTGGAACATGCTTTCGCCGAAGAACGCCGCGCCGATCGCCACGCCGTACAGCCCCCCGACCAGCTCGTCGCCCGCCCACGCCTCCACCGTGTGGACGTGGCCCGCCTCGAACAGCGAGCGGTACAGCGCGCGGATGCGCCCGTTGATCCAGGTGCCCTCGCGGCCGGGCGCGCTCGCCGCGCAGCCGTCGATGACGCCCTCGTAATCGTGATCGACGGTGATCGCGTAGCGGTCGGAGCGGATCACCTTGGCGAGGCTCCGCGTCACCAGCAGCCCATCGAGCGGGAACACGCCGCGCTCCTCAGGGTCGACCCAGAACAGGTTGGGGTCGTCCGCGCTCTCCGCCATCGGGAACAGGCCGATGGAATAGGCGCGCAGCAGGATGTCGGGCGTGATCTGCAAACGGTCGCGCGAACGGGCCATGGCGGCAGCGTGACGGCGCACGCCACCAGCGTCAAGCCGGGCGCGTCAGGCCACCGTCAGCAGCACGTGCCGCTTGCGCCCGAGCGACAGCTTGATGGCGCCGGCGCGCAGGTCGCCCTCGCCCAGCGTGGCCCGCTCGTCGCCGACGGGGACGTCGTTGACCCTCAACCCGCCGCCCTTGACCTGGCGGCGCGCCTCGCCGGTGGAGGCCACCAGCCCGGCGCGCAGGAACGCCGCGAGCACGCCGAGCCCGGCGGCGAGCTCCGCGCGGGGAACGGCGACGCTCGGCAGGCCGGCATCGTGGGCGCCATCCTTGGAGGCGCCGTCCTCGAAGGTGCGACGCGCCGCCTCCGCCGCCGCCGCCGCCCTGTCGCGCCCGTGCAGCATCGCGGTGGCTTCGGTGGCGAGCGTCTTCTTGGCTTCGTTGATCTCCGCCCCGCCGAGCGAGGCGAGGCGGGAAACCTCGTCCATCGGCAGTTCGGTGAACAGCGCCAGGAAGCGGCCGACGTCGCCGTCGTCGCAGTTGCGCCAGAACTGCCAGTATCCGAACACCGGCAGCAGCGCCTCGTCGAGCCACACCGCGCCCTGCGCGGTCTTCCCCATCTTGGTGCCGGCCGCCGTGGTCAGCAGTGGCGCGGTCAGCGCGTAGAGCTGGGGCAGACCCATCCGGCGGCCGAGGTCCATGCCGGTGATGATGTTGCCCCACTGGTCGGAGCCGCCCATCTGCAGGCGCACACCCGCACGCTTGGCGAGCTCGGCGAAGTCGTAGGCCTGGCAGCACATGTAGTTGAACTCGAGGAACGACAGCTCGTGGTCGCGTTCCAGCCGCAGCTTGACCGAGTCCATCGCCAGCATGCGGTTGACGGAGAAGTGCCGCCCGACGTCGCGCAGGAAGTCGATGTAGCGCAAGCCGGTGAGCCAGTCGGCGTTGTCGACGAGCGCGGCGGCGCCCTCGCCGAAGGTCAGGAAGCGCGAGAACACCTTGCCGATCTCGTTCTTGTTATGCTCGATGTCGGCGAGCGACAGCAGCTTGCGGCTCTCGTCCTTGCCGGACGGGTCGCCGACGCGCGTGGTGCCGCCGCCCACCAGCACGATGGGGCGGCCGCCGGTCTTCTGCAGCCAGCGCAACAGCATGATCGGCAACAGCGACCCGACGTGCAGCGAGGGGGCGGTGCAATCGAACCCGATGTAGGCGGTGAGGCCGCCTTCCCGCGCGAGCGCGTCGAGGCCGGCCATGTCCGAACACTGGTGGACGAACCCGCGCTCGCTCAGCACGCTCAGGAAATCGGACGCGGGATGGAAGGCGGACAACGCGACGACCTCGATGGTGAGGCGGAGGCTTCGGGGAAAAAGCGGGACCCGTCAAGCGAGCCCCTTCGACAGGCGGGGCGATCAGGAGGGGGTGTACGGGGTTCGATCTCCCGCCAGCGGCGGCTCCTCGCCATGAGGGGTTCGAGCCCGAGGCCATCGTCGCTCGAGGTCCGAGCACAAGGAGCACGCTGCGCTCCCGAACTGGACAAACCGACTTTTAACGCTGAGGCTTCACCGTTCCAACGCGCCGCGACGGTTCGACGACGGGAGGGTCCACCATGCGAGCGATCGGCTTGATGAGCGGGACGTCGATGGACGGGGTCGACGTCGCCCTGCTCGACACGGACGGCGAGCGCGCGATCCGGCTCGGTCCGCAGGCCTTCACCCCCTACGACGAGGCGGACCGCTCGCTGTTGCGGGCCGCCATGCGGGACGCGGTCGGCCTCCGCGACCGCGACGCGCGGCCAGGCGCGCTCGGGCCGGCGGAGGCGATGGTGACGGCGCGCCACGCCCTGGCGGTCGAGGCCTTCCTGTCGGCGCATGAGCTCGCGCGGGACACCATCGACGTCGTGGGCTTCCACGGGCAAACGGTGCTGCACGCGCCCGAGCGCCGCGTGAGCGTCCAGGTCGGTGACGGGCCGGCGCTGGCGCGGCGGCTCGGGGTGAGGGTGGCCTTCGACTTCCGCGCCGCCGACGTCGCCGGGGGCGGACAGGGGGCGCCGCTGGTCCCCGTCTACCACCGCGCGCTCGTCGAGCAGGCTTGGATCGAACGCGACCCCATCGCCGGCCCAGTGGCGGTCATCAATGTCGGCGGGGTCGCCAACGTCACGCTCATCGAGGCCGGACGGGACCCGATCGCCTGCGACACCGGACCCGGCAACGCGCTCCTCGACGACTTGGTGCGCGAGCGCCTCGCCATCCCCTTCGACCACGACGGCGCGCTCGCCGCTCAAGGCCGGGTCGACGGGGCGGCGCTGGCGAGCCTGCTCGCCCACCCCTATTTCGCGCGGCCGGCGCCCAAGTCGCTCGACCGCGACGCCTTTTCGCGCGCGGCGGTCGACGGGTTGGGCACGGAGGACGCGGCGGCGACGCTCACCGCCTTCACCGCCGCGACGATCGCCGCCGCGCTCGCCCTGATGCCCGCCACCCCGCGCCTCGCGGTGGTGTGCGGCGGCGGCGGGCGCAACGCCACCCTGATGCGCGAGCTGGCGGCGCGCCTGCCGTGCCGCGTCGAGACGGCCGACGCGCTCGGCTGGTCGGTCGAGGCCATGGAAGCGCAGGCCTTCGCCTACCTCGCGGTGCGCCGCCTGCGCGACCTACCGATCACCTTCCCCTCGACCACCGGCATCCCCGCGCCGCTGGCCGGTGGCCGCGTCGTCGATCCCTGAGGACGCCGGCTGGGGGGGGGGGAGGCTCGGTCGTCAGCGGCCGGCGAGCACGATCTTCGGACATCGGTCCATGACGACGATCATGCCAGCCGCCTCGGCGCGCGCGCCGGCTACCGCGTCGACGACGCCGAGCTGGGTCCATAGCACGCTGGGGCGCGGCACCATCGCCAGCACCTCCCCGACGAGGGCGGGGAGCGCGTCGGAGGCGCGGAACACGTCGACCATGTCGACCGCGCGGTCGATGTCGGCGAGCGTGGCGACGACCGGGGCGCCGTGGACCCGCCGCCCGGCCAAGCCGGGATTGACGCCGACGCAGTCGTAGCCGCGCGCCACGAGGAAGGCGAGGACGTCGTTCGAGGCGCGGGCCGGATCGGCGGACACGCCGACGACGGCGATGGTCCGAACGCCGGCGAGCAGGGCGGGGAGGTGGTCGGGCGCGGGCATCGTCATCGTGGGTGATCGTCCCTTCGTGGTTGGCGGCCGAGGCCCGGGCGCCATGGTCCAGGCACTACGGTATCAGGATACCCCAAGGCATAAACATCGATCGCGACACCCTTTTTCGCCACGCCCGCGCTTGACACGGCGGTCCTCGAAACGGTTTAAAGCACCCCTGGGATTCAGGTGGCGGAACATGTTCGGGAAGACGATCACTACCAAGACGGCCGAGATCGAGAAGAAGTGGGTCGTGATCGACGCCACCGGCCTCGTCGTCGGCCGGCTCGCCTCGCAGATCGCGCTGCGGCTGCGCGGCAAGCACAAGGCGTCGTTCACCCCGCACATGGACGACGGCGACCACGTCATCGTCGTCAACGCCGAGAAGGTCGTCTTCACCGGCCGCAAGCGCGAGGACAAGGTGTATTACCATTACACCGGCTTCCAGGGCGGCATCAAGGAGCGGACCGCGCGCTTCGTGCTCGACGGACGCTTCCCGGAACGCGTCGTCGAGAAGGCGGTGGAGCGCATGCTGCCGCGCGGGCCGCTCGGCCGCAAGCAGCTCGGCAACCTCCGCGTCTACAAGGGCGCGAGCCACCCGCACGAGGCGCAGCAGCCCGTGGCCTGGGACGTCGCCGCCCTCAACAGCAAGAACAAGGCCGCCTGACGATGGTCGAGACCACGCTTTCCTCCCTCCAGGACCTCAAGGCCGCGACGGCGACGCCGCAGCCCGACGCCCCGATCCACCTGCAGAAGCTCGACAAGTACGGTCGCGCCTACGCCACCGGCAAGCGCAAGGACGCCGTCGCCCGCGTCTGGATCAAGCCCGGCTCCGGCAAGATCGAGGTGAACGGCAAGACGTTCGAGACCTACTTCGCCCGACCGGTGCTGCGGATGATCCTCCAGCAGCCGCTCGGCGTCACCGCGCGGGTCGACCAGTACGACCTGATGGTCACGGTCGCCGGTGGCGGCCTGTCGGGTCAGGCCGGCGCGGTGCGCCACGGGCTTTCCAAGGCGCTCACCTACTTCGAGCCGGAGCTGCGCTCCGTGCTGAAGAAGGAAGGGTTCCTGACCCGCGACTCGCGCGTCGTCGAGCGCAAGAAGTACGGCAAGAAGAAAGCCCGCCGCTCGTTCCAGTTCTCCAAGCGCTGAGGCGCCCGCGAGACGAACATGATGGAGGCGGCTTCGGCCGCCTTTTTCTTTGGCTGTTTTTCGTCCGTGCCTCCATCGTCCATGGTGGTGCCGGTCGCCACGATCGGCAGGTGGCGGACATCGTGCCTGGAGCCCCTCATGACAGCGAGCATCTTCATCGACGGTGAAACCGGCACGACGGGACTGGGCATCCGCGAGCGCCTGGCCGGCAAGCCGGGCGTGGCGCTGCGCAGCCTCAGCGGGGAGGACCGCAAGCGCGCCGCCGCCAAGCGCGCGCTGCTGGCGGACGTGGACCTCGTCATCCTCTGCCTGCCAGACGAGGCCGCGCGGGACACCGTCGCGCTCGTCGAGGCGATGCCGAGGGGGCCGCGCGTCCTCGACGCCTCCACCGCGCACCGCGTCGCGCCGGGCTGGACCTACGGTTTCCCCGAGTTGGCGAAGGGGCAGGCGGAGGCGATCCGCTCCGCCGATCGAGTGGCCAACGTCGGCTGCTACGCGTCGGGCGCCATCGCGTTGCTGCGGCCACTCACCGACGCCGGGCTGATCGCGCGCGACACCGCCATCGCGATCAACGCCGTGTCCGGCTACAGCGGCGGCGGCAAGGCGATGATCGCCGACCACGAGCGCGGCGCGGCGCCCCGCTTCGAATTGTACGGGCTCGCGCTCGGGCACAAGCACGTGCCCGAGATCATGGCCTACGGCGGGCTCGATCGTCGGCCGATCTTCGTGCCGTCGGTGGGCTCCTTCGCGCAGGGGATGCTGGTGTCGATCCCGCTGTTCCTCGACGACCTGCCGGGCCGTCCGCGCCTGCGCGACCTCGCCGCCACGCTGGCCGCCCATTATGGCGCGACCGGCCACGTCCGCGTGGTGGACGCCAGCGACGGTGGCCGGATCGAGCCGGAATCGCTCAACGGCACCGACGACCTCGAACTGCGCGTCCACGGCGACGAGGCGCGTCGCCAAGCGGTGCTGGTGGCCAAGCTCGACAACCTCGGCAAGGGGGCGTCGGGCGCGGCGGTGCAGAACCTGGAGCTGATGCTCGGCCTTTAGCCGCGGAGCTCGCAGCGCGGTCCTCGGGGGCGCCGGCGCCCTCGACGAGTGGACGAGGACGGGCCGTCGCACGTCCACGAACGTCGTGTTGGACGAGTCCCGCGGCCGAAACCTGTCTCCGCGTGTCTCCGCCCGCCGAACGCGTGCGTCGCACCTCCCGCCCCCTCCCGCCGGTGCGAACGTGCGAAACGCGCGACGCCGGTCGGCTTGCGTTTCCCGGCCAGCCGGGCGATCCTTCACGCGTCGTCGCGGCGCTGTCCGCCCCTTGGAATGACCCGACATGGGTCCGGCTGCGTGTCGGGGAACGCGGACATGGTCGCATCCCGGAGTCGGCGTTCGCGGACAAGGGACCGGCCGCGTGTCGGCGTTCGTCGACGTGGCCATTCGATCGATGTCGGCCCCGGCCGACATCCGGGCGGTCGCCGCTAGGACCGGCCCGGCCCGTAATAGCCGCAGGTGTCGCCGGCCGAGTCGCGGTAGACGGTGACCTTGGCGAGGCCGGCGCAGCGCGGCGCGACCTTCGTCCAGATCCAGCGGGCGAGGTTCTCCATCGTCGCCGGGCCGAGGTCGGGCACGTGGTCGAGGAGCCGGTGGTCGAGGCCGTCGCGCGCCTCCTCCAGCGCCCGCTCCAGCAGCGTCAGGTCCATGATCATGCCCGTCACCGGGTCCGGCTCGCCGCGCAGCATCACCTCGGCGCGGTAGGAATGGCCGTGGATGCGGCGGCTCGCGTCGGCCTCCACGCTGCGCTCGAGCGTGTGGGCGGCCTCGAAACGGAACTGCTTGGAAATCTCGAACATCAGGGCAAAACGTCCATCAGGGGATGCCGATGACCTTGTGGGTTTGCACGCTGAGCCGCCAGCGGGGGTGGGCGAGGCAGTAGGCCACCGCCGCCCGCGTGTTCTCGACCCGCGCCTCGCCATCCATCGGCTGCAGCCAGAAGTGGTCGAAGGCCAAGCCCTCCATGGCGGCCGGATCCATCCCGACCTGCGGGTACACCAGCTTCAGCTCGTCGCCGCGGGTGAGTTCGAGCGGGGCGCCGGCCTTGGGGCTGACGCAGACCCAGTCGACCTCCGCCGGGGCGGGGCGGGTGCCGTTGGTCTCGACCGCGCAGGTGAAGCCGCGCGCGTGGACCGCGTCGAGCAGGGCGCGATCGAGCTGGAGCAGCGGTTCGCCGCCGGTGAAGACGATGAAGGGCGCGCCCCGCTCGCCCCTCCAGGTGGCGGCGATGGCGCCGGCGAGGCCGTCCGCGTCGGCGAACCTGCCGCCGCCCTCGCCGTCGACGCCGACGAAGTCCGTGTCGCAGAAACGGCAAACGGCGTCGGCCCGGCCGTCCTCGCGCCCGTTCCACAGGTTGCAGCCGGTGAAACGACAGAACACCGCCGCGCGGCCGGCCTGAGCCCCCTCGCCCTGCAACGTGTAGAAGATCTCCTTCACCGCATAGGTCACGGCATCACTCTGAGCGGTTCACGATCCGCGGGGAAGGCGGGGACGCCCCGGCGGAACGGCCTGACGACCGGCGGGAAAACCTATCTAAGGAGGTGGGCGCGGCGTGGCAACGCGGCAAACCGGGGCTGGCGCGCGAATGAGGGAAGCGGACGGGGACATGCGACCATGATGGTATCGACGACCAACGACATCGCCGGCCACCGCGTCGTCAGGCACCTCGGCCTGGTGCGGGGCATCACCGTGCGCTCGCGCAGCGTGGTCGGCAACGTCCTCGGTGGCGTGCAGGCGATCTTCGGCGGCAAGATCGGCGCCTACGTCAAGCTCGCCGAGGCGGCACGGCGGGAAGCGTTCGACGACCTGTGCCGGCACGCCGCCTCGAGCGGCGCCAACGCGATCGTCGGGATGCGCTATGATGCCAACGAGATCACGGACGGCATCACCGAGGTGCTGGCCTACGGCACGGCGGTGTGGGTGGAACCAGGCTGAAGCGCGTTTCGCGACACGAGCTCGTGGGGATCGGCCTCGAACCGCTTGCCCCACATGCCTCCGACCGGCTAAACTGCGTCGGCGTAGGAGTGTAGCTCAATTTGGTTAGAGCACCGGTCTCCAAAACCGGGGGTTGGGGGTTCGAGTCCCTCCTCTCCTGCCACGCAAGATCAATGACTTAGTCGATTTCTAGCCCTGCCGCTGCCCTGGCGCTCTGAGGTCCGGTAAGCGGCCGGTAAGCGTTCGGTGAAAATGAGCCTGCCTGGACCCGCGACATCGAGAAAGCTGTGGGTTACTCGGACGGCTTCGGCATCCTAAACTAACAAAGCCCATCTAGAGACAACCAAGCACAGCAAAAGTAAACCGGAGTAGACTCCTGTTGTCAGGAAGGTGACGCTTCGCTGAAGCGTGAAAATGTGCTAAGCGGCACGTCTCTTATATTGCAGGGACGGTGTCTCGTGGGGATCTTTAATGCGCTGATTGGCACGAACACCAGCGCCGGCACGCAAGCTGCCGTCGGCTACGGCTTGGCCGGCTTGAACCAGGCCAACGCGAACGGACAGCAGGATCTTTCGTCGACGACGGCGCAGGGCAACCAGGCGCTGACGAGCGGCGCGAGCGCGGCGACCGGCGACGTGTCGCAGGGCTACGGCGCGGCAACCGACGCGGTGGCCGGCTACGGCGCGCAGGCGCAGCGGCAGCTCGCCGGCGGGATCAACCG
>CAXSDP010000103.1:0-10930 GCA_964235705.1 uncultured Beijerinckiaceae bacterium
GACACGTCACGCATCAGGGCCGTCATGACGCACATAGCCGATTGCGTGCACAGCCGACGCGACAGCCTGATGCCGGACGGCTCGGTGGTGGCCAATTCCCTTCAGGATGGCTCGGTGCGCTGAAGGGCGCTCATGCCCTAGTACGGCACGCGGTCGGCCGAGGCACCTGCGCGCCGGCTCGAACATCTTGTTCATCCTCGCATAGTCGTTCGACGAAAAAAGCCAGGGTGCGTTTATTCTTTCGTAACTACCTTGCCGTCACGCGAGGAGGAAGACGTGACGAACCGCTCATTCGATCTTCATGCTTCGGACCTTCGCCTCATCGCAGCCTATGATCGCCTCACCGAACACTTGAACGCCACTGTGACGATGGACGACTTGGAGAAGACGTTGCTGGCGACCCACCACATTGAGCGATTGAAAGAGGCCCTGATGCTGGAAGTCCTGTTCCATGACCTGATGCTTGAGGCTTCGACGGTTCAGCAATCGGTTCGGATCAACTGATGACGATCAGCGTGGAGGCGTCACGGTTCACGCCGTCACGGCCCGCTGACGCGGGCGTTCACGAGGTCAGTCATGCGGAGATGACCTACTCCCGAGAGATGATCGCGAGAAGTCAAAAGCGGCTAGCCTATCAGCGCACCATCGTCGCCAAGCTCCGGTTCGACAGCGAGTCCCACTACGCCGATCTCGTGCGGGACATCGAGGCGACGATGGCGGCCAAGCTCGCCCTGCTTGTGAAGCGGCACGCCAGCTTGGTCGTGGTGAAGCGCCCGGAGGATCGATCGACGCGCTACAGGTTCAGGGCCTGTGACGGCTCTCGCGAGCAGCTTGGAGCTCCCTGAGAACGAGGCAGGCTCCTTGCGGACGGCGACACCGCCGTTCCCTGGCCCTGGTACGGTGCTCCTCAATGGCGCCGCCACGCCAATGATCCGATCACGATCGGCTTACAACGGGCCGAGCAGGCGGCGATACTCGGCCTCGGGTTTGCCGTAAGCGTCGGCCGCGTATTCTTCCAGCGCGGCGCGATCCACGATCATCACGCGGGCGCGGTCGCACCTGATGAGACCATTCCCTTCGAGGACATGCAGCGCGTTCGTCACGCTCGGGCGCCTGACCGACAGCATGATGCCGATGAACTCATGCGTCAGGTCCAGGTCTTCACTCTGGCTTCGGTCATGGCACATCAGCAGCCATCGCGCGAGGCGCTCAGGGATCTGGTGGACCGCGTTCGAAAGGGTCGAGAAACTAGCTTGCGTGGCGTTGACGTGAGCGAACAGGGTCAGCGTCCTGCGCAAGGTGAGACTTTGCTCGACGGCGTGCAAGAAATCAGCGAGCGGGATGCGAAGGGCATGCCCAGGCATCTGTATCTGGATCGTGCAAGGAACGCTGTCCGAACCGAGGATGACAGATGGATGGAGGAAACCCTCTCGTCCGATCACGCCCGCTTCAGCGACTTGCCCCTCGGGAGACCGCGCAACGATGGAAGCCATGCCATCTTCTAGGAAGTAGACGAACGGCAATCGCTCGTCCGCTTCAACAACGATAGCGCCGTGAGCACAGGTGAATGGCGTGAGCTTGTTGGCCAAGAGGGCGAAATCGTCGGGTGATAATCGCGATAACAGGCGATTCCGCAATGCGGACTGGTTGACCATGCAAATCTCTCGCGTACAGGCGAGAGCGAACCGCTTCTCTCAAGCGCCGACTAGCCTAGGAGCGGGTGCGGGCGACACGACGTCGTAGCAGGTCATTCCGGTCCGTCGCTGGCTGTACGCAAGCGCACAGATGAAGGGCATGGTCAGCTTTCGGGAGGTTTGCCGCAGCTCACCTCAGGATCAATCGCCTTGCGCCAATTATGGATGGTCGCTGGTACGACCATCCAGCCACCCTGTGTCATGCTTCATGGTGTGACCTGCAACGACCGACCGAGCGGCTCGGCGGCCCCGCTGGCACCATCGTCGGGATCGGCGTCGGCGCGGTTGGAAGCGGGACGCCGATCGTGGTAGGGTGAACCCGCGCGTCCCGGTAGCTCAGCAGGATAGAGCGACGGTTTCCTAAACCGTAGGCCACTGGTTCGAATCCAGTCCGGGACGCCAGATCGCGCTTGCTTTACAATTCGGTCCCGATCCGGTCCCCGACACGCTTGAGTCCGTCGAAGCGACTGGGCTCATTGGTCCGCATCCTTCTTCGCGGCCCGCGCGCCTGGGTCCATCGTTCAAGGCCAAGTCCGGTCCGGGGGTGCCCCGGTGGTCAAGGCCAGCCCCGGATCCTCGATCCGACGTCCCAAGGTCAAAGCGTGTCGCTGTCCAAAGGGTGCCGGCGGTAACAGCCATCCCCATCCCGACCGATCGCCTTGATGACGAAGCGCCGCGTGCGACGATCGAGGCGGCACGGCGCGGCGGATGAATTAACCGTCGATTTGACCATTACTGCAAGTCCACGCGGTATTCGACCGTACGCGTTGCCAGCGTCCCGCGCGTTTGGCACAAGTCGGGGATGAAGAGTTCACCCGCCGCCGTCCCCTACGCCTCTCGATGACCGGACCGCACGCCGCCGAGGGGCTGCAGCTATGGGGCGGGGTCGAATGCACCGTGGCGCGTCTCGGCGACGCTTACCGCGATCAGGTCGCGGAGACCGGACATCGGGATCGGGACGCCGACCTCGACCTCATCGCGTCGCTCGGGATCCGAACGCTGCGTTATCCCGCCCTTTGGGAGTCGATCGCGCCCCATGGGGCGGAGCGGTGCGAGTGGGCTTGGCACGATGCGCGCTTCGCCAAGCTGCGGGATCTCGGTATCACGCCGATCGTGGGGCTGATGCACCATGGCAGCGGTCCGCGCGGCACGGACCTGCTCGATCCCGCCATGCCGGCCCTCCTCGCCGCCCACGCGGCACGGGTGGCCGAGCGTACGCCCTCGATCGTCAGCTACACGCCGATCAACGAACCGCAGACCACGGCCCGCTTCAGCGGTCTCTACGGGCATTGGTACCCGCACCTGACAAACGAGTCGGCCTTCCTGCGCATGCTGGTCAACCAGTGCAAGGCGATCCTGCTCGCCATGCGCGCCATCCGTCGGATACGCCAGGATGCCCGTTTGATCCAGACGGAGGATGTCGGCAGGATCTTCGGGACGCCGCACCTCGCCGCTCAGGTCGCCTACGAGAACGAACGTCGCTGGCTCAGCCTCGACCTCCTGCATGGCCGCGTCGACCACGCGCATCCGTGGCGCAAGCGCCTCGTCACGCACGGCGTGCCCGATGACGATCTCACCCTGCTGGCGGAGGGCGACGGAACGCCCGACCTGATCGGCGTCAACTACTACGTCACCAGCGACCGCTACCTGGACGAGCGGCTCGTCCCTTATCCGCCGACCACCCACGGCGGCAACGGACGGACAGCCTACGCGGATGTCGAGGCGGTCCGCATCGCCGCCTGTGCCGGGATCGTCGGCATCGCACCCCGGCTGAGGGAAGTATGGCAAAGGTACAAACGTCCGATCGCGGTGACCGAAACGCATCTGGGCGGCGGCCTGGACGAGCAGTTGAGATGGCTCGCGGAGACTTGGGACGCCGTGGTCCACCTCCGACACGAAGACGTCGACGTCCGCGCGGTGACGGTTTGGTCGATGTTCGGTGCCGTGGACTGGAACACGTTGCTGGTGCGGCGTGCCGGCTCCTATGAGCCCGGCGTCTTCGACGCGCGTGCGGTCCCACCACGCGCGACAGCTCTCGCCGACGCGGTGCGGGACCTCGGTGAAAGCGGTGGGTTCCGACACGAAGCGCTCGATACCCCCGGCTGGTGGCGACGTGACGATCGCTTCCTGTTCCAGCCCGCGTGAGCGGCCTGGCAGCGGTGTCGAACACCTTCAATCCGCACCGATCCCCGCCGGCCCGACGAAGCACGAGCCTCCGCGAAGCGGCCATCCGAGCGGATGACAAGCGTTGAGGACTCACGTCCATTCCTCGCTTTTGACGAGTCCGTGACAGCGTATCCGGTGAATGATGGTCGGCCTTCAGCGAGGTTCGTCACTAATGATTGCCAACACGATCGCCCTGCTTGGAACCCATCCCCCACGCCGGTGCGGGATCGCCACCTTCACCGAGGACCTGGCCCAATCGGTCGCCGATGTGGAACCGGGCGCGAACGTCATCGTCGTCGCGATGAACGACGGGAGCGCCTATCCGTACCCGGCTCGGGTCGCCGTCACGATCGAACAGGGGGAGCTCGCCAGCTACGAAAGGGCGGCGGACCAGCTCAACGAGCGCGGGGTCGACCTGCTGTGCGTGCAGCATGAATTCGGCATCTTCGGTGGCCCGGACGGCAGCTACCTGCTCACCTTGCTCCGGCGTGCGCGCGCGCCCATCGTCACGACGCTCCACACCGTTCTGGAGCGCTTCACGCCCGGCCAAGCCCAGGTGATCGAGGAAATCGCCGCCCTGTCGACCCGGCTCGTCGTCATGAGCGAGCGCGCCGTCCGGTTCCTGGTCGCCCAAGGGGTGCCGAGGCAGAAGGTCGTCTTCATCCATCACGGCATCCCCGACGTGCACGCGGACCACGACACCGAGAAGGCCCGCATGGGCCTGTCGGGCCGGGAACTGATCCTCACGTTCGGCCTGCTCTCACCCAACAAGGGGATCGAGACGGCGATCCGGGCGCTACCCGCCCTCGTGCGCGAGAAGCCGGATGTGCTCTACCTCGTCCTGGGCACGACGCACCCGCATGTTCGCGCGCACCATGGCGAGGCCTATCGCGAGCACCTCGTCGGCTTGGCCGCGGCCCTCGGCGTTTCAGCCAACGTGCGCTTCGACGGCACTTATTCCGACCTGGACGGGATCACCCGCGCCCTCGCGGCGGCCGATATCTGCTTGCTACCCTACCTCAATCGGGAACAGATCACCTCCGGCACGCTCGCCTACGCGGTCGGCAACGGCAAGGCGGTCGTCAGCACGCCGTTCTGGCATGCCGAGGAGCTGCTCGCGGATGGGCGCGGCGCCCTGACCCCGTTCGGCGACCACGACGCGATGGGACGGGTGCTCCGCGACCTGTTCCGGAACGCGGACGCCCGGGCCGACATGGCGCGCCGATGTCACGCCTATGGCGCCCAGATGCGTTGGCCGAACGTCGCTCGCAGCTACGCCGGCTTGTTCGACGTCGTGGCGCACCAACGTCCGCTCCCCACGGCATCACCCCGGCTACCGGTCCTCAAGCTGGATCACGTCACCGCCTTCACCGACGGCACCGGCATGCTGCAACACGCGATGTTCGCCGTGCCCAACCTCAAGGAGGGCTACACGACCGATGACAATGCCCGCGCGCTGCAACTCGCCGCGCTGGCCAGCGACGATCCGCAGGCGCCCACCATCGCGCGGCATACCCTGTCCTTCCTCCACCACGCCTTGAACGCGGGGACCGGGAACGCGGGGACCGGCAGGTTTCGCAACTTCATGGCCTATGACCGGACTTGGCTGGACGACGATGGTGGCGAGAACGCGCAGGCCCGTGCCGTTCGCGCCCTCGTGGTCGCATCGCGCGGCCTGACGGGCGCGCTCGGCGCGACGGCGCGCGAGCTGTTGGACCGTTCCTGGCGGGCTTTGGACGGCTTCACCAGCCCCCGGGCTCAAGCCATCGCCCTCGTCGCCCTCGCCGAACACTTCGAGCACACGGGGCTCGAGCCGGACTTGCGTGGGCTGGCGGATCGCTACGCCGCCGAACTCCTTCAACGCTTGGCCGAGTCGGCGTCGCCCTCCTGGCCCTGGTTCGAACGATCGCTCAGCTACAGCAACGCCAAGCTGCCGCATGGGTTGATCGCCTACGGACGGGTGTTCGGGCGGACCGACGCGCGCCGGGCCGGGCTGGAAGCCCTGGCTTGGCTGGAAACCCAACAAACGGCTCCCGACGGGACGTTCCTGCCGATCGGCTGCGAGCGGGTGTACGGGAGGGGTGAAGCGCGTCCGCTGTGGGACGGGCAGCCCGTGGACGTCTACGCGACGGTGGCGGCCGCGCTCGAGGCGCATCGAGCCACGGGGGACGCGGCTTGGCTCGCCGCGGCGCGCCGGGCCCTGGAGTGGCTGTTCGGCCGCAACGCGCTCGGGGTCATGCTCTACGATCCCGAGACGGGAGGCTGCCGCGACGGTCTCCGACGCGGTGGCGCCAACGCCAACCAGGGCGCCGAAAGCACCCTGGCGTTGTGGCTGAGCGTCGTCGAGTACGGCCAGGCCATGACGTTGAGCGTGACGCCCCGCGCCCGCGGCGCTTGAGTGGGCAACCCCCTCGCACGGCACCCGACGAAGGGCCGGGCGCTACGCGTCGGGATGTTGGCGCCGATCGCCTGGCGCGTGCCGCCCCGGCACTATGGACCCTGGGAGCGGGTGGTCTCACTGCTCACCGAGGGGTTGGTCGCGGCGGGGGTGGAGGTGACGCTGTTCGCGACCGCCGATTCCCGCACCAGGGCGCGGCTGAGCGCCGTGGTGCCGTCGCCCTACGAGGAAACGCCCGGCATGGACGTGAAGGTATGGGAAAGCCTGCACCTGGCCAACGCCTTCGATCAGGCCGGCTCGTTCGACATCATCCACAATCATTACGACTTCCTGCCGCTCACCTACGCCAACCTGGTCGATACGCCGATGGTCACGACGATCCACGGCCTTTCCAGCGAGGGCATCCTCCCCGTTTATCGCAAGTATGACGGCCGGACATCATACGTGAGCATCTCGGACGCCGATCGGCACCCCGACTTGGCCTATCTCGCCACCATCCATCATGGCCTGGACCTCGACGAGTTCACCGTCCAGGAGGCCACCGGCACGTACCTGCTGTTCTTCGGTCGCATCCATCCCGACAAGGGCGCGGCCGACGCCATCCGGGTCGCGCGAGCCGCGAACCTGCCTCTGGTCCTCGCCGGCATCATCCAGGACCAAGGCTACTTCGAGCGAGAGGTCGAGCCGCACCTCGGATCGGGCGCGCACTACATCGGTCCGGTCGGCCCGGCCGAACGCGACGCCCTGCTTGGTGGCGCGCTGGGGCTGCTGCACCTGATCCACTTCGATGAGCCGTTCGGATTGTCGGTCGTGGAGGCCATGGCTTGCGGCACACCGGTGATCGCCAACCGTCGGGGCAGCATGCCGGAGATCATCGACCACGGGATCGGTGGGTTCCTCGTCGAGGACGAAGCCGACGCCGTGTCCGCGGTGAAGCGCCTGCGGTCGCTCGACCGCCGCCCCGTGCGAGCCAACGCGGAGCGTTTTCCCGTCGAGCGAATGGTCGAGGGCTACTTGAAGGTCTACCAGGGGATCATCGTCAAGACCCTGGCCGCTGGGTGACCACATCACGCGCAGCGTTTCCAGGTCAGCTCCACGCCCGGGTCGGCCGTTCATCGCGTTGGGTGCCGCAAGCGAAAGCGGACGTCGGTTGCCTTGACGCGCCACCGGGTTGCGCTCGGCCCGTCCTTGTTCCCGCGATGGGACGCGAACGGAAACAAGCCCCGCCTTCCGCGTTCGGCTGATAACGGAGGCGCATGATGAAGCTGTACTGGGGTCCCCACACCTGCGCGATCGGCACGCACGTCCTGCTGGAGGAGATCGGCAAGCCCTACCAGACCGAGAAGCTCGACGCCGCCGGCGGCGACACGCACGAGCCGCCGTTCACGGGCATCAACCCGAAGGGCAAGGTGCCGGCCCTGGTGCGCGACGACGGCTCCGTCCTGACCGAGTACGGCGCCATCGCGACTTGGCTCGCCCGCACCAACCCCGGGAAGGGATTGATGCCCTCCGACCCGGAGGATGAGGCGCGCGCGCTGGAGGTGATGGACTACGTCGTCGCAACGCTGCACATGCAGGGCTTCGCCCGCATCTTCAAGCCGGCGAACTTCGAGCCGCCGGACCTGGTGCACAACACGCTCGGCCTCGGCGCGGGCGCGATCAAGAAGCAGGGCCGCGCGATGGTGGAGCAGGCCCTCACGATCCTCGCCCCGCAGGTGGCGGGTCGCGATTACGTGGCGGGCGACCGGTTCACGATCGCCGACAGCGCCCTCTTCTACGCCACGCGCTGGGCGCCCGAGGTCGGGATCGATTTGCCGCCGCCCCTCGCCGCCCACCTCGCGCGCAT
Source organism: uncultured Beijerinckiaceae bacterium (assembly GCA_964235705.1). Classification (GTDB taxonomy): domain Bacteria; phylum Pseudomonadota; class Alphaproteobacteria; order Rhizobiales; family Beijerinckiaceae; genus RH-AL1. Next base: position 8,105 of record CAXSDP010000103.1, read on the forward strand.
GAAGGCGAGACCCGCCGTCCAGCGCGTGCTGGCGGTATGGGGCGAGACGTAGGTCGCGGGTCCCCTCGGGCGTGGTGCCGCCCTCCAGCACCGCGAGCGCCCGCACCGTGGCGGCGTGAGGCTCCAGCCCGGGACGGCGGTGCTCGCCGATCCTTCCCCGGTGCCGTGCCGCCGGCGGGCGTCGGATCAAGGCGCTGCCACGACCTCCGCCGGGATCGCGCCCGCCGGCGCTGGGCGCATCGTCAGCGCCGTGCGGATGAGCGACAGGTGCGAGAAGGCTTGGGGGACGTTGCCGACCTGCCGTCCGGCGTGGGGGTCGTATTCCTCCGACAGCAGGCCGACGTCGTTGGCGAGGCCGAGCAGGCGCTCGAACAGGGCGTGCGCCTCCGCTTCGCGGCCCTGGAGGGCGTAGACGTCGGCCAGCCAGAACGAGCAGGGCAGGAAGGCGCCCTCGCCCGGCGGCAGGCCGTCGGCGCCGGCCTGCGTGCGGTAGCGCAGCACGAAGCCGTCCACCAGCAGGTCGCGTTCGATCGCGGCGACGGTCCCCAGCATGCGCGGGTCGTTGGCGGGGAGGAAGTGGACGATCGGCAGGAGCAGCAGGCTCGCGTCCAGCTCCGGGTTGCCGAAGCTCTGGGTGAAGGTGTCGCGGGCGGCATCATAGCCCTTGTCGCAGATGGTGGCGTGCATGCGGTCGCGCACCGCGCGCCAGCGGTCGAGGGGCGCCGGGTAGCCGTACGTCTCGGCGTCGCGCACGGCGTGCTCGAGCGCCACCCACGCCATCACCTTGGAATGGGTGAAGTGCCGGCGCGGCCCCCGCATCTCCCACATGCCGTCGTCGGGCTGCTCCCAGATGTCGATGACGTGTTCGACGACCAGCGACTGCATCGCCCAGGCGGTGGCGGGCTCGTCGAGCCCGCCGGCGCGCGCCAGGTGGAGGGCGTGGGACACCTCCCCGTAGACGTCGAGTTGCAGCTGCTCCGAGGCGGCGTTGCCGATGCGGACCGGCGCGGCACCCTCGTAGCCGGGCAGCCAGGACGCGGTCCATTCGAGCAGCCGCCGCTCCCCGGCGATGCCGTACATGATCTGCAGGTCGGCCGGGTCGCCGGCCACCGTCCGGTGGAGCCAATCGCGCCAGGCCTGCGCCTCGTCGTAGTAGCCGCCCCGCATCAGGGACATCAGCGTCAGCGAGGAGTCGCGCAACCAGCAGTAGCGGTAGTCCCAGTTGCGGGACCCGCCGAGCTGTTCCGGCAGCGACGTCGTCAGCGCGGCGACGATGCCGCCGGTCGGCTGGTAGGTCAGGGCCTTCAGCGTCAGCAGCGAGCGCATGACCTCGCCCCGCGCGGCGCCCCCGACCTCGCAGCGGGCCGACCAGTCGCGCCAGAACGCTTCCGTCCGCGCCAAGGCCTCGCCGGCGTCGAAGGGCGCGGGCAGGGGCAGGTGCGACGGGCCCCAGGTCAGGGTGAAGTCGACGCGTTCGCCTTGGTTGAGGTCGATGGTCGCGAAGGTCGACTTGTCGCGCCCTTCCAGTTCGGCCTCGGTGCGCAGGACGACCAGGTTGGGGCCGCAGACCGCCTGGACCCCGCCGCCGCCGGCGACCTGCGTGACCCAGGGCGTGGCCGAGCCGTAGTCGAAGCGCAGCGTGAGCTCCATGCGCACGGACACCCGGCCCACCCGCCCCTCGACGCGGCGGACGATCGAGGACGACCCGTGCCCGGTCGGCATGAAGTCGATCACCGCGATCGTGCCCTCGGTGGTCTCGAACACGGTTTCGAGCACCATGGTGTCGCCGCGGTAGGACCGGCTGACGCCGACCGCGCGCTCCCCCGGGGCGAGCAGCCAGCGCCCGTGCCGCGCGGTGCCGAGCAGGGCGGCGAAACAGGCGTCGCTGTCGAAGCGCGGCCAGCACAGCCAGTCGATCGAGCCGTCACGCCCCACCAGCGCCCCGCTCAGGCAATCGCCGATCAGCGCGTAATCCTCGATCAACCTCGGTTGTTCGACGTTCGACGACGTGTCCAAGACCGCTGCATCCCCATTTCCGCCGCCTTATAACCGAGGAGCCGTACGGACACACGCCCATGTCCCTCGCCCGGTTCGGCCGGTCCGTGGCCGGCCGGACCGGCTGCCCGGACAGACTGCCCGGCGCGGCGGAGGGCTTGCGCGCCCCGTCCATTCCCCATATACATGCACACGTGTTCATACGTGGAAGGTCGGGGTGGTCGCGGTTCCGCGAGACGAGGTGACGGAGATGGCGGACATGTTCCGCCTGCTCGGCGAGCCCAGCCGCCTGCGGCTGGTGCTGGCCTGCATGGAGGGGGCGAGGAGCGTCGGCGACCTGACCGACGCGCTCGCGATGCCGCAAACCCTGGCGTCCCACCACCTCAGGCTGCTGCGCACCGCGCACATCCTGAAGGCCGAGCGCGAGGGGCGGCACGTCCGTTACTCGATCGACGACGCCCACGTCCGCGAGATCCTGGCGAACATGATCGCCCACCTGACCGAACCGCATGACCACCGGACGGACGCCCACGCGCCGTCCGTCACCACCCCCGAGGAAGGATGAAGACGATGGCGAGCGACACCGTGACCTGCGCCTGCGAGGATTGCGTCTGCAAGGTTTCCACCGAGAAGGCGGTGATGAAGGAGGGCCGGGCGTTCTGCTGCGAGGAATGCGCGGCGGGCCACGTCCACCACGCCGGCTGCGACCACGACGGCTGCGCCTGCCACGGCTGAGCCGGCGCCCCGGCCCCTCCCGTGAGGGGCCGGCCACGCCGACGGCGTCACGGACGCGGCGGCGTCCCCGTGCCCGCGCGGCGATCACCGTGCCCG
>CAXSDP010000104.1:0-10853 GCA_964235705.1 uncultured Beijerinckiaceae bacterium
GACGCGGGACCTCTCTCGGGTCGCGCGGACCTCGACGCCCTGCGCGGGATCAACCCGAAGATGCGCTCGTTGAGGTCATGGCTCGCGGGGACCGGACGCGCGGCTTTCCACAACGCACTCGGCGCGTCTGGTTCATGGGCCTACGACAACGGATAGGCAGCTGTTTACGCTGACGTCTACCTTTCACTTTATCAGGGCTGGCGCCGGTCAACCTCGGCAAGGTGCCGAGCCATGTCGAGAACCCGCAGTGGTGCTGACGACCGAAAGCGCGCGACGGGCGCGTTGAGGCTCGCGTTTATGTCCGCTCATCACCGCTGCTCGCCTCAAAGCGGTCTTTCTGCTTCCGGCCAAGACGCGCCAGGACCGGACATTACCTCACCGTCCAAAAGCCGACATTTGGCCGCGCGGTTGAAACGTAGCAGAATGTGGCTGACGACGAAGGTGACCTCCAGCCTGGAATCGGACAGGTCGTTGCGGCCCCGCGCCAATGCCGCCCGACATGCCGGACGGCACCGGTTACATGGGTGCAGCAAAGGGCCGTTGTCCAAACTTCGTCGACGGAGTGTCGCTGCGATGCTAACTAGGTAACGCAGCGACGACGCCGATCTCGACCTTGTAGGCGGGGTTGGCCAGCCGGCTCTCGACGCAGGCCCGCGCCGGTCCGGGGTTGGAAACCCAGGCATCCCATACCTCGTTGAAGGCCGCAAAGTCGCCGATGTTGGGAAGCCAGATGGTCGCCGTCAGCATGGCCATCTTGTCCGTGCCCGCCTCGCCGAGCAGGCGATCGATCTTCGCCAGCACCTGCTTCGTTTGCTCCGTGACGTCCGCAGACGCGTCGTCGGGGACCTGACCCGACAGGTAGACGAGGCCGCCGTGTACGGTGCCGCCGCTCAGGCGCTTGCCGGGTTGCAGATGTCGGATCATGCCGCTGTTCCTCGTTGTGAAGTGATCGTTGGTGTTTGCGTCCCACCGGGATAGCGAGGCCCGCTTGCCCCGTCCGACACGGCGCCGTCCAGCCTACGGAGACGGCACGGCAGGGAGCGCGTATCGACCGAGCCGGTTGCCGGGTCCGTCGGGCCCTGATAGCTCAGCGCCGCGTTGACGTTGATGTCGAGGGCGTCGAAGGTCGGCGCCGCACCTTCGGGCCGCCACCAGCCGATGCCGGTCGTTACCACCTCGGGCGTCGTGCGATCGGAGATTTCGACAAGCAGTCGGCATGAGCCGGCACCAGCCTCCGTCTCGACCGCAACCCAGTCGCCCTCGTCGACACCGAGACGCATGGCCGTTCGCGGATGAATGCACACCGTCGGCTCCGGCGATACCTTGCGCGCCCATGCCTGCTCGCGGAAGCGCGAATGGTGGTAGGTCTTCTCGCGCAGTCCGGTCTGCAGAATGAGCGGGAACGCCGCGGAGGCCTCGTCGCCGGACCGCTCGTAGAGCGGGGGAACGTAGTCGGGGAGCGGATCGAGCCCGACCTCGGCCATGCTGTTTGACAACAGCTCCACCTTGCCGCTCGCCGTCTTGAAGGTTTGGTCGGCGAAGTTGCCGACCTCATAGGAGAAGGTGACGTAGCCGTCGCGCTTCAGCGTAGCCACGTCGATGCCGGACGCACCGACGAGGAAGCGGTTGAAAGCGCTCTGGTCGGCCCACGGCAGGAGATCGGCCGCTAGGGCGCCTCGCGCGCGCAGGCGTTCCATCAGCCCCGCCGCGATCTCCATGTCGCAACGCACCTCGCCGACGCGCCTCGATGCGGGCGCGGTATAAATGACGCACGGCGCCGATTGATCGATGTCGATCTCCTCCTCTTCGAGCGTCGTCGTCTTCGGCAGGACGAGGTCTGCGACCGCAGCGGTCGGCGTCATGGTTTGGGCGGCGACGCAGAGGAAGTCGAGGGATGCCAGCGCCTTGAGCGTCCGCCTCGCGTCCGGGTACATGACAGCGATGTTGACGCCGCTGACGTACATGCCCCGTACCGGATAGGGCTCTCCCGTGAGGATGGCGTCGAGCACGGACGTGTTGTGGCAGGCGGTCTGCCATCCCTTCGCGCCCGCCCAAAGCGGATATCGTGCGCCCCCGATCGTTTGCGCCTCCACCTCCGGCGGCAGCCGGAAGCGCGGATCGTGCAACAGGTCCATGTAGGTGATGAAGCCAGCCGGGCGCTTGGCGCGACGGTTGCCGCCTATGCGGTCGAGGTTGCCGGTGATCGCGACGAGACAGTGGAAGGCGCGGAAGGTCTGCACGCCGTTGCTCGCCGCGTCGATCCCGTGGCCGCTGACGAAGCTGGATGGACCAGCGGCGTAGAGATCGGCGGCGGCCTTGATGTCGGCCGCGGCGACACCGGTGAGGGCGGCGGCGCGCTCCGCGGTATAGGATTCGACGCGATTGGCCAGCGCGTCGAACCCGACGCACCAGTCGCGCACGAAACCGGCGTCGTGGCGGCCCGCGGCGATGATCCGCTGCATCATCGCCATCGCGAGAGCACCGTCCGTCCCCGGGTTGGGGCGCATCCAGACGTCGGCGAGTTCGGCGGCGGCGGTGCGGAAGGGATCGATCACGACGAGCTTGGCGCCGCGCGCCTTGGCCCGCTTGATCGCCAGCCATTTGACGGGATTGGCCGCGGCCGGGTTGTGGCCGACGACGAGGATGCAGCGGGCGTTCTCGATGTCTTCGCCGTTGGCGATCGCCAAGCCGGTCGCCTTGTCGCTCACCGCGCGGCAGCCGCCGCACAGGTCCTGGTTGATCATCCAATTCGGCGAGCCGAGCGAGCGCAATAGCAGCGCCATGATCGGACCGCGACTGAAGGCGGCGCCGCTGACCGCGCCGACGAGTGCGCACGGCCCATGGGTCTCCCGGATGGCTGCCAGGCGCTCAGCCATCTCGTCGAGGGCCTCGTCCCAGCTGATGCGGACCCACTGGCCGGCGCCGCGGGCGCCAACGCGGCGCATCGGATGTTGCAGCCGGTCGGGATGGTACGTCCATTCCGGCAGGCCGCGGATGCCCTTGACGCAGAACGCGCCCTTGGAGCTCGGATGCGCCGGGTTGGGCGCCACCTTCGACACGCGTCCATCGTCGTCGACGGTCAGCAGCGACCCGCATTTCGCGCTGCATTCCCAGCAGGTGCTCGCAACGGTGTAGGGCATGGCGACCTCGTGTCGGATGGCGGGGCTTACAGGCTTGGTACAGCCCACCTTGCGGGCTCGCCGCCCACATCGACTATGTCGCGTCCGCGCGTCTCGGGTAGGACCATCAGCGCCACGATCGCCAGCCCGTAGGCGCCGACGGTGTAGATGCCGATCGCCGTGCCGAGTGGCAGCTTCGTGCTCAACAGACCGACAAAGGCCGGGAATAGAGCGCCCACGCCGCGACCGAGGTTGTAGCAGAAGCCTTGGCCCGTCCCGCGCAGCGCAGTGGGGAAGAGTTCGGCGTAGAAGGCGCCGGTCGGCGCGAACATCGCGTTGGCGCAGAACCCCAGTGGGAAGCCGAGCACGAGCATCGTCGAGTTGTCGATCGGCACGAACGTGTAGACGCATACCACCATTGGAGAGAGCACCGCGAAGAGCAGGAACGTGCGCCGGCGGCCGATCCAGTCGGCGAGATGGGCTCCGGCCAGGAAGCCGCAGAACGAGCCGAAGATGATGACGGCGAGGTATGAGCCCGTGCTGAGAACGGTCAGGCCCTTTTGCGTCTTCAGATAAGTCGGCAGCCACGTGACGACGGCGTAGTAGCCGCCCTGGAGACCGATCGCGAACAGCGACGACGTGATCGTCGTGCGCAGGAGGTCGGGCCGGAAGATGGCCACCAGGTGCGGGAAGCCGACCTTCGGTCCGGCGATGCGGGCGGCCTCGAAGGCCTCGGACTCGTCGACGAAGCGCCGGATGTAGATGACGAGGAGAGCTGGCAAGACGCCCATCCAGAACATCGCGCGCCACGCCTGATCCTGTGGCAGGACGGAGAAGAGGATGGCGAACAGGATCGCCGCGGCCGCCCACCCCACGGCGAAGCCGCTATGCACCGTGCCGGACGCTCGCCCGCGGAAGGCGGGTCGGATCACCTCGGCCATGAGCACGGCGCCCGCTGCCCACTCGCCGCCGAAGCCCAGGCCCTGCAGGCTGCGTAGGAAGAGGAGTTGGTGATAATCCGTGGCGAAACCGCTCAGGAACGTGAAGATCGCGAACCAGATCACGGTGACCTGCAGCGTGCGCACGCGGCCGAAGCGGTCGCTGAGTGCGCCTGCGATCCATCCGCCCAGCGCTGAGAAGAGCAGCGCGATCGATCCGACGTAGCCGGCCTGCACCTTCGTCATGCCCCAGGTAGCGATCAGCGCCGGGATCGTGAACGAGTAGATCTGCACGTCGAAGGCGTCGAGGGCCCAACCGCCGAAACACGCGGTCATCGTCCGACGTTCGCGGACAGTCAGGTCGTTCCACCAGCCTTTCATCGTCGCATACTCCGGAGTGAAGCGACACGGCCAACGCCAGCGCTCCAGTGCAGCATGGAGGATGCGTTTATGCTTGAATACCGACAGAACTGCGCGACACGCGGGCAAATCTGCATCATGGTGCAACCTGCACAAGTGCTGACCAACCTGCCGTGAAACATTTACCGTCCCGCTTCGACTGGACCGACCTCCACACCTTCCTGGAGACCGCTCGGCATGGCGGTGCGTCGGCTGCCGCCGAGCGGCTTGGCATCGATGTCACGACGGTCAGGCGGCGTGTCGACGCGCTTGAGAACGCGGTCGGACTGCCGCTCTTTGTCAGAGCCGGACGCACGATGCTGCTGACGCCGGACGGTGAGCGGATCCAGGCTATCGGGTCGAAGATGGAGGAGCTGAGCCGCGAGATCTCGCATGACGCGACAGATGCCGCGCGCGGCCTAGATGGCGTCGTGCGGATCTCGACGATGGAGGGATTTGGAAGCTTCTATCTCGCGCCGCGGTTGCGTGAATTTGTGGAACGTCATCCGCTGCTTTCCGTGCAGCTCGTCGCGTCACAGACGATCCTCAACCTCGCTGAACGCGAGGCTGACCTCTCGCTGAACATGGTTCGTCCCAAAGGCGGGCGCCTGATGGTCCGGCGAGCAGGATATTTCAGCGTGGGCCTCTACGGATCGGCAGATTACCTTGAGGCTGCCGGCATCCCCCAACGTCGGTCGGACCTTCGAGAGCACGCCTTCGTCACCTACGTTGACGAACTCATTTCGGTGCCTCACGTGCGGTGGCTGCCCGACATCGTCCAGAACCCCCGGACGCGTTTCACCTGTACGAGCCTCGTCGCTCAATACGAGGCTGCGTGCGCCGGAGCCGGGCTCGCGATGCTGCCGCACTTCATGGCGTGCCGCGCGCCGCAGCTGGTGCGGGTGATGTCGGCTGACATCAATCTGGTGCGCGACTGGTGGCTCGTCGTCCACCAGGACCTGCAAAGGGTGCCAAGGATCAGGGCTCTGATCGACTTCATCGCCGAAGTGATGAAGCGAGACCATTGTATACTGATGGGGTGAATGATCAATCAGTAAATAAGATAGTGCGCGTGCAATGATTATTCGCTCGTCTCGGCGTAATTGATAGACTCAAGAATTCCTCATAGTCTTGTTTGTGCAAGGCGCGAATTGTTTTGCGGCCTGAAGACCATTATCGACGCGGCAACATGCTTGCAAATAAAGCCATTGATGTACAAATAAAACCTTGCAACGTCATCCCTGCGCCGACTGGCATCCAGACACTTCGTAAGTCTCTAACGGTCACTGCATCGAAGTGCAGACATACGATTTTTCACGACAGCATCCTTCCAATTGATAGGCCGGAGTGCCGGCCCTCCGTGTTCCGATTAAGCGTATGAAGCCTTGAAGCACGTGGATTTTGCTATGATTGTCCCACCTTGCCCAAGCGTTCGCGTATAGCTTGGCTGAAGATCGGCTCCCACGTCATGATGTGGTGCTTCATGAGCCAAGCCGGTTCCCCCTCAATCCGACCACGCGCTATGTCGACGATGCGGTAATGCTCCTCGACCGACGCCCGCTGGCGCGCCAGTCCGGCCGGCGAACGAATCCCGTACAGCCGCATCCTGTCACGCAGCCTCATCACGATCTCGGCAAGGACATCGTTCCCGGCCTGGAACAGGAGTTCGCGGTGGAAAGCGCGATCGGCAGCCAAGTAAGCGATCGCGTCGCCGACCTCGACAGCCGTCGCGATGTCGTCGGCGCGCGCGGCCAGATCTTCGCCGCGCACGGCGCCATCGCGGACGAGGCGGACGAAAGCGGAGGTTTCCAGCTGCACGCGGACCTCGAACAGGTTGCGGAGCTCGTCGAGGGACGGATCGACCACCCTGAAGCCGCGATTGCGCAACGGTTGCAGGAGCCCATCGGCCGTCAGTTGAAGCAGCGCCTCCCTGACGGGCGTGGTGGACACGCCGAGCGCACGCGAAAGCGCGGGAACGGAATAGACCAACCCCGGCGCGCTCTCGCCGGACATGATGTCAAGCCGCAAACGGTGCAGCACCCGTTCCCGGAGGTTCGCGTCAGCGTTGGGCGTCGTCGTCCATCCCTGTTCGGTCAGCACGGTCTCTCCTTTCGAGCCACCTTCTAGCGCGGCTGAACACCGGCTTGAAGCCCGTCGATCACCGTGGTAGTGCGTGACGCGTTACCGAGGCTGGACTTCAATGGTTGGAGAGGTCAAGCAAGGCTACTGCACGCTGTGCCGCTCCCGATGCGGTTCGCTTAATCGCGTCGTCGACGCGCGGCTCGTCGCCGTCATGCCCGATCCCTCGCATCCCACCGGCGCGGCACTCTGCGCGAAGGGGCGCGCCGCGCCCGAACTCGTCGGAAGCCCGCGGCGGCTGACGCGACCACTCAAGCGCACGCGCCCGCGCGACGGTCCTGACCCAGGCTGGGTCGAGATCGATTGGGAGGAGGCGCTCGCAACCGTCGCCGAGCAACTCGGTGCCTTGCGCACGCGGCACGGCGCCGAGACAGTCGCCTTCGCCGTGACGACGCCGAGCGGCACGCCGATGGTCGACAGCTTCGAGTGGGTCGAGCGTTTCGTACGGCTCTACGGCAGCCCCAACCTGATCTACGCCGTCGAGGTCTGCGGCTGGCACAAGGACTACGCTCACGCGCTCACCTTTGGTCGAGGGACCGGCGCGCCGGACTACGCCAACGCCGACGTGATCGTGCTTTGGGGGCACAATCCGGCCCGCACCTGGCTCGCGCAGGCGACCCGGGTGGCCGAGGCCCGGCGACGCGGCGCGACCGTCGCGGTGGTCGATCCCAAGCGCGGCGGCTCCGGCGAGGCGGCGGATCTGTGGTTGCCGATCCGGCCCGGTGCCGATGGTGCCTTGGCGATGGGTGCGATCAACCACCTCCTGCGCTCACGCGCCTATGACGCGGACTTTGTCCGCCGCTGGACCAACGCGCCTTTCTTGGTGGACCTGGCGACCGGGCGCTTGCTGCGCGCCGTGGAGATCTGGCCGGAGTGCACGGGCGAGAGCTTCGTCGTTCTCGATGGCGCGGGCATCCCACGCGCCCACGATTCACGCCGCGCCCTCGCGTCGGACGATGCCGTAATACTTGAGGGCGCGATCACGCTGACCGATCCGGCCGGCGCGGCGCGGCGCTGCATGAGTGTGCTGCACCTGCTGGCGCGGGCGGCGGAGGGTTACGACCGCGCCCATGTCGCTGCGGTCACGGGTCTCGATCCAACGGCGCTCGATCGATTCTACGCGCTCTTCGCGGGCAGCCCGCGGCTCGCCTACCATTCATGGACCGGAGTCGGACAGCACACCAACGCCACAGCGACGGAGCGGGCGATCGCAACTCTCTACGCGCTGACCGGCGCCGTCGACCGCGCCGGCGGGAACCTTTGGACGGTCGCCCCGCCCACGCGGAGCGTCAACGACTACGCCCTTCTGCCGCTAGTGCAGCAGAAGAAGGCGCTCGGGCTCGAAGACCTGCCGTTGGGACCTCCGAGCCGGGGATGGATCACCGCGAGGGACTTCCGCCGCGCGGTCACGCGGGGCGAGCCCTACCGCGTGCGTGCGCTCGTGAGCTTCGGGACCAACTTCGTCATCTCGCAGGGTGACTCGACGCGCAACCTGGAGGCCTTGCGGGCCCTCGATTTCCACGTCCACGTCGACATGTTCATGAACCCGACAGCGCAGAACGCCGACATCGTCCTTCCCGCGAGCATGCCGTGGGAGCGCGAGGCGCTGAAGGTCGGCTTCGAGATCACGCAGGATGCAGTCGAGCTGGTGCAGCTGCGCCAACGCATGGTGGCGCCGCTGGGCGAATGCCGCGCGGACTACGCCATCGCCTTCGACCTCGCCTGCCGCCTCGGGCACGCCGATGCCTTCTTCGGTGGCTCGGTCGAGGCAGGCTGGGACCATCAGCTGGAGCCGATCGGCCTGACCGCGGCCGACCTGCGAAGGCGTCCCGAGGGCATACGCGTCCCGCAGCCGAGCGGCGAGCGCAAGTACGCGGAGATCCAGGACGACGGCGAGGTCGCGGGCTTCGCCACGCCCACGCGCCGCGTCGAGCTCTACGCCGAGCGCCTACTTGACCATGGCCATGCGCCGCTCCCCGGCCACGTCGAGCCCGCGGGCTTCGCCGAGGCGGACGCGGCCGGGCTGCCGCTCCTTCTCTCGACCGCGAAGTCCGGCTGGACCGTGCACAGCGCCTATCGCCACGTCGCCTCGCTGCGACGCAAGGCGCTGGAGCCGGCCGTGGAGATCGCGCCGCGTACGGCCGCAGCCCGCGGCATCGCGGAGGGTGACGCGGTGCTCGTGCGCACCGCGCACGGCGAAGTCTCGATGCGCGCGCGCCTCGACGCCGACCTGCCGGATGGTACGGTGATCGCCGAGTTCGGCTGGTGGGAGGACTGCCCGCCCCTCGGGCGCGACGCGATGCCGGTTACCGGGCCGGCCTCGTCCAACATCAACGGGATCCTCTGCGATCGCGCGCGCGATCCGGTCAGCGGCTCCGTGCCGCTTCGCGCCGTGCCCTGCGAGATCGCCCGTGACGAGGCGGCAAATCGGGGGCGATGGAGCGGGCAGCGCGGGTTCCGGGTCGCCGCGATGCGATCGGAAGGCACTGAGGTGATGGCGGTGACGCTCGCGCCCGCAGACGGCGGCGCGCTGTCGGATTTTCTGCCGGGTCAGCACGCTCTTCTGCACGTGCCTACCGCTCGCCTCAGCCGCGCCTACTCCCTCACCGGATGCGCCACCCGCCCGACGCGCTACGAGGTCGCCGTTAAGCTGATCGGACCCGCGGCCGAGGGCGGCGCACCAAGCCAGATGTCATCGCGCGTGCACGCCCTCCGGGTCGGCGACATGGTCGCCCTGGAAGCACCACGGGGGACGTTCACGCCGCCGCTCGTGGGCACGCGTCCCGTGATCCTGATGGCCGCAGGCATCGGCATCACACCCTTCGTCAGCTACCTGGAGACGCTCGCCGCGCGTCAGCCCGGCGCGCGCGCTCCCGGCGTTCACCTGTTCTACATCTGCCGCAACGGCGCCAAGCACGCCTTCGGCGCTCGCCTGCGCGCCCTCGAGGCCAACATCCCGGAGCTTCGGATAACGAACGCCTTCACGCGGCCCGACACGTCGGACGTGCGCGGCCGGGACTACGACGTCGCTGGCCGCTCCGCACTGCCCGACATGGCGGTGCCCTTCGCTGGCGAGCGCCCGCTCGCTTATCTTTGCGGATCCGAGACGTTCGTCACCGACGCGATCGCTGTGCTCGTCGCGAGCGGCCTGCCCCGGTTCGACATCTTCAGCGAAAGCTTCGCCTCCGCGGTCGAGGTGCCCGCCCACCTCGAACCGCGCACGGTGCGTCTGGCGCGCAGCGGTCGAAGCTTCACCTGGAGCGCGGCGGCAGGCAGCTTGCTGGACGCCGCCGACGCAGCTGCGCTCGCCCTTCCCAGAGGCTGCCGCGCGGGTCAGTGCGAGAGCTGCAGCGTACCCGTGGCGTCCGGCTCTGTGGCGCACTTATCGCCCTACGACGGCCCCGCCGACCACTGCCTCACGTGTCGTGCGGTGCCCCTCAGCGACCTCGTACTCGATGCTTAACGACGCCAGGAGACACAGATGAGCGACACCGCGACACTTACCCCGGCACCGCAGGCGAACCCGCCGGCGGTGCGCGAGAACCCGCTCGTGCGGACATCGCAGGCCATGGTGGCATTTTCCGAGCGCTGGTTCCCCGATGCCTACGTCTTCGTGCTGCTCGCCGCCCTCGTCGTCGCGGGTGCGACGCTCGCCTGTGGGGGCGCGCCCCTTGCCGTCAGCGCCGCCTTCGGCGACGGGTTCTGGAGCCTGATCCCCTTTACCATGCAGATGGCGCTGGTGGCGATCGGCGGCTACGTCGTCGCCATGGCGCCGCCGGTGGCGGCCCTGATGCGGCGCGCCGCCGCCGTCCCGCGCACCGGCCGCGGGGCGGTCGTCTTCGTGGGCGTCGTCAGCATCCTCCTGTCGCTGCTCAACTGGGGCGTCAGCCTGATCTTCTCCGGACTACTCGTACGCGAAATCGCGCGACGACGCGACCTGCGCCTGGATTACCGTGCAGCCGGTGCGGCCGGTTACCTCGGGCTGGGGTTCGGCTTCACGCTCGGGATCAGCTCCTCGGCGGCACAGCTCCAGGCGAACGCAGCCAGCATCCCGGCTTCGCTCCTGCCGACCACCGGCGTCATCGGCTTCAACGAGACGATCCTGTCCTGGCAGAACCTCGTGATCGCGATGGTCGGAACGCTGCTCTCGGCTGCGATCTGCTTCTTCAGCACGCCCCTGGATGCTGCCGCGACGACCGCCGAGTGATCGGCCCCCATTGGGTGGTCCGGGTTGGATGTTAGTTCATGGTCGGCCTGG
>CAXSDP010000105.1:0-7659 GCA_964235705.1 uncultured Beijerinckiaceae bacterium
GCGATCGCCGCGCCCGTGCCGGCGCCGATCAGGCCGCCGCTCGCCGCGCGCTGCTCCGGCGTGTAACCGCAGCCGCCGAGGGCGGTTGCCCCACCAAGTGTCAGCGCCAGGGCGACGCTCGTATACGATTTACGCATTGGTTCGATCTCGGTGGAAGCCCCCGCCGCCCACGACCTTCACCAACAGCCGCCGGGCCCAGGCGTCAACGATCGTGGGGGCGAAGGCTTAATTTTCATTCCACGGGCGACATTCGTGCCACGCCGGCCGGCGTGACGCTCCTCGGTCGAAGCGGCACGGACGTTGACACGACCCGCCCCCGCCCCTACGCCGCGAGGGTCAGCCGGCCGGACGGCCGCTGCCCGAAGGCGTTGAAGCGTGAGGGTGGAGGAAAGTCCGGGCTCCAGGGAGACACGGTGCCGGATAACGTCCGGCGGGGGCGACCCTAGGGAAAGCGCCACAGAAAGCAGACCGCCGACCGGATCGGGTCATCCCCGATCGAGGTCGGTCAGGGTGAAAGGGTGCGGTAAGAGCGCACCGCGCGCCTGGCGACAGGGGCGGCACGGCAAGCCCCACCGGGAGCAAAACCGAATAGGGGCGACACGGTCCTGCCCGCGAGGGTGAGGACAAGGTCCGTCTCCCGACCGTCGCCCGGGTTGGTTGCTCGAGGCGGCCGGCAACGGCCGTCCCAGAGGAATGGCCGTCGCGTGCGGGGTGCTCGCGCGCCCCGTGCCGTACAGAACCCGGCTTAAAGGCCGGCTGACACTTCCGACCTCCGCCGGCCCCGCGTCGGATCACGCGGCCGGGACGCCCACCCGAGGGTGGACGCGAGCCGCCGCGCGGACGCGACGGCTCCGCCCTGTCATCCTCGCGAGCGCTACTCCAACCGCCCGGAGGCATGCGCGAGCATGGTGTAAACCTTGCCGCCGTCGGAGGCGAGGTAGCCTCGCAGCATGCGGTCCTCGGGATCGTCGTTCTGGATCTGCGACAGCAGCCGCTCGAACTCCTGCACGTAGCGGTCGACGGTCGCCTTGAAGTCCACGTCGGCGCGGTAGCGACGGCGGATCTCGTCGAAGGTCTGCGCGCCCCGACCGGTGTAGATCGCCCGATCGAACGCGTTCTCCTCGCCGCGTCGGTAGCGCTCCCACGCCTTGCTGGTCGCGCCGGCGTCGATCATCCGCGCGATGTCGGTGGTGATCGCCGCGAGCGGCTCCGCGCCGCGATCGTCGGGCGCGGCCCGCGGCGCGGTGGCCTGCGCCTCCTCCTCCTCGGTCGCGCGTGCCAGCAGGTCGGACAGCCAACCGGCCTGCCCGCGCTCACCCTGTGGCGCCGGGCGTTGCGCCTCGACGCGCGGTTGTGGGCGTGCCGGTTCGGTGCGCTGCGGCTCGCGGCGGGGTTCCGCCCGTGCCGGATCCTGACGGGGCGACTCCTGGCGCGGCGCTGTTTGTCCAGGCATGCCTTGTCCAAGCAGGTCTTGACGAACCACGTCTTGACGACCCTCCTGGCGCGAGGGCAGCTGGTCGGGCCTGGCCTCGCGGGCCGGCGCGGGGGCCGGCGTCGCCTGCCGAGCCTGCGGCTGGGCGTTTGGTCCCCCCTGCGACGGAGACAGGTCGAGCGAGCGACCCGAGGCTGTCACGATGGCGGTGAGTTCACCGAGCGCCTTGATCTGGTCGGCGATGACGCGTCGCATCGCGGCCGCCTGTTCCGCCGCCTCCACCGGCAATTCGGCGGCGTTGCGGCGCACCTCCTCGCGGGTGGCGGCGAGCTCCTGCTGGATGGAGCGCGATAGCCCGCGCACCTCCTCCGCCGCCGCCTGGAACCGTTGCGTCGTTTGGCCGAAGATGGTGTCCAGCTCCTGCGCGGACTGGTCGTATGCCGCCCTCATGGCCGAGGCGGTTCGCTCGCGTTCCTTCCCGGCGTTGGTGCGGATGGCGGCGAACTGCTCGTCGATGATCCCCGTCGACACCTGCGAGTTGTCGGCGAGGAAGGTGCCGATCTCACGGGCGCGGGCCTCGGCATTCTTGAAGCTGTCCTCGATCAACCCGGAGAACGACGACATCACCGATTCGAAATCCTCCTGCTTGGCGGTTACGGCATCGAGGAGGCCCGACAGCGCGTCCTGCCGCGCGGCGAGGCGACGGTCCATCTCGTCTTGGCCATGGGCGAGCTTCTCCGAGGCGGCGCTCAGCGTCCGGTGGTGGCCGGCGATCGCGGCGGCGAGGCTGTCGGCGTCGGCCAGCGTCTTGCCGGCGGTCTGGTTGATGCGCTCGATGTGGCCGGTCACGTCGTCGACCGCGCCACCGAACGCCTTCAACCGCTCGTCCAGCGTCCTGTCGAAGGCGCCGAACGTCTCGTTGGCGCCGCCGATCAGCTGCCGCATCGCGGCGTTGGAGGCGCTCAGTCGCTCGATGATGCCGCCGATATCGCCGCGCAGTTCCTCGTTGGCGGCCACGAGCGACTGGACGGACGCGCCGACCGCGCCGTCCATCGTGCCCTTCAACGCGCTCGCCGATCGCTCGATCGCGGCGGTGAAGTCGCCCTGGTGGCGGATGATCGACCCCACGGACGCGGCCACGCGGCTCTCCACCGCCTCGGCGAGGTCGGCCGTGGAGCGGTCGAGCGCGCCGGTGAGTTCGGCCTGCTTCTGCCCGAGGTGCTCGACGATGAGGGCGCCACGCTGACTGATCGTTTGTGACACGACCTCGCCGACGCTCGTCATCTCGGCGGCGACCGCGCCGCCTCGTTCCGTCAGTGTGTCGACGAGGCGCAGGCCGTGCTCGTCGAACAAGCGCCGCAGCGCCTCCGAACGGTCGGCGAAGCCCTCGTCGATCGTCCGGCCCTTCTCGCCCAGCGCGGTCTCGATGTCGGCGAGGCGACCGTCGAGGGTGGCCGCGATGGCGGCGACGCGCTCGCTCAGCACGGCGCCGACCTCGCCGGCCCGTCCGGCCAGGGTCGAATCGATCTCGGCGACGGCGTTGGCCACGATCGCGCGCAGCTCGTTCGCCTCGCGCTCCAGCGTGGCGTTGAGCTTGCCGCCGTGTTCGGTCAGCAGGCCGTCGATGGCGCTGGCGCGATCGATGAGGCTCGCCGTCAGGCCGCGGCCCTTCTCGTCGAGGGCGGTGGCGATCAAGCCGAGCGGGCCCACCACCCGCTCGTTGAGGCGGGCGATGTGGCCGTCGAGCTGTTCGCCGATCCTGGCGGAGCGGCTGTCGAAGATCTCCGCCGCCCGCGTCGCGCGCGTCTCGATCGCCTCGACGACCTCGCGGCTGCCGTCGCTGAAGGTCCGGGCGATCTCGATCGTGCGCGAGGCGAGCGCGTCGTTGATCGTCCTGGCGCGGTTTTCCAGCCCGTGGTCGATGCGTTCGACGAGCGTTTCCAGGCTCGCCGCGATCGCCTCCGCGCGCTCGACGGCGCGGGCTTCCAGCGCGCCGACCTGGTTGTCGAAGAGCGCCGTCGCCTCCTCCAGGCGGACGCCGAGCCTGTCGTTGAGCTCGCCGCCCTGCGCGAACGTGTTCTCGATCGCGCCGAGCCGGTCGGCCATGGTGGCGGTGAACCGCTCGGCGTGGGCGTCGAGCCGCTCGCTCGCCTCGCCGCCGTGCGCGACGAAGGTGTCGTTGAAGGCGGCGAGCCGGTCGGCGAGGGCCTCGTTGACGCGCTCGCCGTGGGTGCCGATCGCCGCGACGGACTCGCCGGCGATGTCGGCGAAGCGGGCGTTGAGCGCCTCGACCTCGGCGGCGAGGCTGGCGATGGCCTGCCGCGTGTTGGCGACGAACTCGTCCTGGAGCGTGCGCGCGTGCTGGCCCAATGCCGCCGCCGTCGCCTCCGCGCCCGAAGCGAGTTGCTCGTGCATTCCGTCGATGTGGCCGGTGAGCTGGCCGACCGCCTGCTCGGTGGTCGTCGCGAGCTTCTCCTGCATGGACTGCGCGTGGTCGTCGAGGGCGGCGAGCGTCTCGCCGGTCGCGCCGCCGAGCCGCTCGTGAACGGCGTCGACGTGGGCGGCGATGGCGGCGACCGCACCGGTCGCGGTCTCCTCCAACGCGCCGTTCATCGTTTCACGATGGCCATCCAGGGCGGCGAGGGTCCGTCGCGTGGTCCCGTCGAGCTGCTCGCGCAGGCTCGCCTCGTGGTGGCCGAGGGCCTCCATCGCGCCGGCGGCGGTGTCGTGCAGCAGCGCCTCCAGGCGCTCCGTGTGGGTTCCGAAACCCTCCACCGTCTCGCGCGACACGGCTTCGAGGCGCTCGGTCAGCGTGCCGGAATGGGTGTCTAGCGCGGTCAGCGTGTCCCCGGTCGTCGCCTCGAGTCGCTCGTGCAGCCCGCTCGCGTGCTCGGTGAGCGCGGCGACGGTCTGCTGCGCCGTGTCGGTGAGGCGCTCGTGCATGGCGTCGGTGTGGGTGGCCAGCACGCTCGTGGTCTCGGCGGCGATCGTGTTCAGGCGATCGTGCATCGTGTCGACGTGGCCGTTGAAGGTGGTCAGCGCCTCGTGGGCGACGCCGCCGATCCGCTCCTGCAGCGTCTCGGTGTGGGTCGCCAGGGCGGCGATCGCGTCGTTGGCGGTCGCGGCCAAACGCTCGTGCATCGCCTCGTTGTGCGCGGTGAGGGCGTCCGCGGTCTCGGCGGTGAGCGAGGCGAGGCGCCCGTTGAGGTCGTCGGCGTGACCGACGAGGCGTTGGTGCTCCGCCTCGCGATGGGCGACCAGCGCCTCGTTCGTCTCGCCCAGGCGACGGACCAACTCGTCCGAGCCGGCCGTCAGCGTCGCCGCCGTTTCCCCGGCGATCGCGGCGAAGCGCTGCTCCATCTGCTCCTGGTGCGCGGTGAGGATGTCAGCCGTCTCGGCGGTGACGGTCACCATGCGGTGGTTGATCTCGTCGGCGTGGGCGAGGAGGCGCTGATGCTCGGCCTCGCGGTGAGCCACCAAGGTTTCGTTGGTGTCACCCAGGCGGCGGACCAACTCGTCCGAGCCGGCCGTCAGCGTCGCCGCCGTTTCCCCGGCGATGGCGGCGAAGCGCGCTTCCATCTGCCCCTGGTGCGTGGTCAGCAGGTCCGTCGTCTCGCTCGCGACGTTCGCCAGGCGGTGGTTGAGATCGTCGGCCTGGCCCACCAAACGCTGGTGCTCCGCCTCGCGGTGGGCCACCAGCGCCTCGTTCGTCTCGCCCAGGCGGCGGACCAGTTCGTCCGAGCCGGCCGTCAACGTCGCCGCCGTTTCCCCGGCGATGGCGGCGAAGCGCGCTTCCATCTGCCCCTGGTGCGTGGTCAGCAGGTCCGTCGTCTCGGTCGCGACGCTCGCCAGGCGATGGTTGAGGTCTTCGGTGGCGTCAACGAGGTGCTGCTGTTCCGCCTCGCGATGGGCGACCAGCGCCTCGTTGGTCTCGCCCAGGCGGCGCAGCAGGTTGTCGTTGCCGGCGGTCAAGGCCGCCGCCGTGTCGGCCGCCGTCGCCGCGAGGCGTTCGTTCATCAGCGCTTGATGCGCGCTCAGGGCTTCGTTGGTCGCGGTCAAACGCTCGTCGAGCCGCGCCGTCCCCTCGCTCAGGGCGGCCACCGACTCATGCGCGCTGGCGGCGAGGTGCTGGTGCAAGGCGTCGGCATGCGCCGACAGGATGTCCGTCGTTTCCGCCGTCGTGGCGGCGAGGCGGTGGTGGAGGTGGTCGGAATGGCTCGCCACCAGGGCCAGCGTCGCCGCCGCCGTCTCGGCGAGGCGTTCCCTAAGACCCTCGCCGTGCTCGCCGAGCGCGCCGGTGGTCTCCGCCGCGGTCTCCGCGAGCCTCTGGTGCAGGGCGTCGGTGTGCGAGGCGAGCCGGCCGGCGATGTCGTCCGCCGTTTCCGCGAAGCGATCGTGAAGGGCGGCACCGTGCCGCTCGAAGCGGGCGTGTACCTTCTCGTGACTCTCCTCGAGAAGCTCGGCGAGGCCGGCGGAGGAGCCGTCGAAGGCGACGCGGGCGGCCTCGGTGCGCTCGCCGATGAGGTTGGCGATGCGCTCACCGGTGTCGGCGAGGTTCCCGTGCAGCCTATCCCCTCGCGTGGTCACCACGTCGTGGAGGCGGTCGCCGGTCTCGGCGAGCCGGACGGCAAGCGTGTCGCCGCGCGACACGATCTCGTCGTTGATCCGCGTGCCGGTCTCGTCGAGCCGGTGGACGATGTCGTCGGCGCGCAGGCCGAGGTCGGTCATCAACACGTGACCGGCAGCGGCGAGCTTGCCCTCGAACTCCGCCGTCTGCCCCACGAGGGCGGCGGCGACGTCCTCCGTGGTCAGCCGCAGGCGCTCGACCAAGTCGTGGCCGCTCGTCCCGAGGTTGGCCGCGCAGTCTTCCCCCACGTCGGCCAGCGCGCCCCGGATCTCCTCGCCCTTGCTGCTGAGCGAGGCGGTCACGCGCTCGCCCGCCTGGTCGACGGTCAGCGCGATGCGCTCCGACACGCCTTCGAGGTCGCGCGACAGCGACTCGTGCGCGCCGAGGATCGCGCCGCGTACCTTCTCCGCGTTGCTGACGATCGCTTCGCGCTCGGACGACAGTTCGTCGATGAGGGAGCGGACCCGCCGCTCGTTCTCGCCGAAGGAGCGCTCGATGTTGGACACCTCCGAGCGCACCAGCGTTTCCAGCTCGCCGGCCCGAGCGAGCGCCCGCTCGATGCCATCGCCCATGGCGGCGATCTCGCGCCGGATCGCCTGCGACAGCGTCACCATCTGCTCGGTGGCGATCGCTTCCGGCTCGGCGAGGCGCACGGCCACTTGCAGCATCGAGCGCGCGGTCATCCGCACCTCCTGCGCGCGGCGCGTCAGGGCGGCGGTCATGAAGAAGAACAGAAGGGGGCCGACGACGGCGAGCAGCACCAGCGCGGTCTTCGGCTGCAGCAGGCTGCCGCCGGCGATGTCGGCGCGGTCGGCGTAGAGGGCGAACAGGCACACCGCCGTCCACAGGACGGCGGCGGCGCCGGCGACCAGCATCGGCGTGCGGCTCGACTTCGCCTGGAGCGAGCGGAGGATGGCGCCCACCGACTCCTTGTCGTCATTGGCCGGCGGGATCGCCGGCGCGCCCTCCAAATGGTCGATCGCGCCCCCGCCCAGCGAACGCTCGCGCGTTTCCAGCATCACGTCGCCGAAGCCGCGCTCCGGTTCGGCCGGCGCGGCCGAGTTGGCCGGCAGGCCCGCCATCGCCGGTTGCGGCTTCCGGCCGAAGATCTTGGCGTCGTCCATGGCCGGCAGCTTCGGCCGCACGGTGTCGCCGCGCGAGCGGGGCGGCAGGAGCGGATGGTCCAGCCTGTCGTCCGGCGAGACCTCCAACCCCGGACCCGGGCGCATCGCCTCCCTGTCCCCCGCGATGGCGGGTCCCGTGAGGTCGGACAGGTTCAAGGCTTCCTCGATGGCCGACAAAGCGGCGGCCGCCGGATCCTGGGCCTTAATCGGGTTGGCCATTCGCTATTCCATCCACTGCCGGCCCGCGAGCGTCGGCTCGCCGCGAACACGGGAACGCATCGTTAACCAACCGCATCCTACAGGGTGGAGGCGGCGATTGAAACCGAGGGGCGGGTTGCTTTGCCAAACGTCGTTAACGAAGCATTCACCTTACGACGTTTGACGCGCGCCAGTCTCGCCGCACGCGCTTGACGGGCGATGACACGGGCCGTCCGACCCGGCCGCACCCTCGATCGTCGAGTGCGAGCGACGACGCC
>CAXSDP010000105.1:7759-10698 GCA_964235705.1 uncultured Beijerinckiaceae bacterium
CGATCGCAAGGGGCGACGCCGCGCTCGACCTCGCCTTCCTCGACGCGCAGACCTTCGGCGACGCCGAGCTTCGGCGCGAGGTGCTGGGGCTCTTCGTCACGCAGCTTCGCCGCCTGATCCCGGGCCTGCCGGCCGCGAAGCCGCGCGAGCAGGCCGACACGGCCCACCTCCTGAAAGGCTCCGCGCGCGGGATCGGCGCCTGGGCGGCCGCCGACAGCGCCGACGCCTACGAGGCGGCGGCGCCCGAGCGACGGGCGGCGTTGTTCCCCGCGCTCGAAGCCGCCTTCGCCCGCGTCGAGGCGGCGATCCTCGCCGGTGGAACGGACGGGGACGTCCCGGAGGATGCGCGCGGGATGGCTTGATCCGCCCCCTCGACCCGCTCTCAAGGCGCCCACGCGTGCGCGCCGAAGGTGACTGTTCACGGCGACGCCGGTTCTTTAAAAGGCGGGTGCTGTCGACCGCCGCGCCCTCGCGAGGATCACGTCCATGCCGTCCATCACCTTCACAGATTCCACTGGCAGCTCGCGGACCGTGGAGGGCGAGGCCGGATCGACCGTGATGGAGACGGCGATCCGCCACAAAATCCCCGAGATCGTCGCCGAATGCGGCGGCGCCTGCGCCTGCGCGACCTGCCACGTCTACGTGGACGAGGCCGACATGGCCAAGGTCGGCAAGCCGTCCGGCATGGAGGAGGACATGCTCGACTTCGCCTACGAGGTGAAGCCCAACTCGCGGCTGTCCTGCCAGATCAAGCTGACGCCGGCGCTCGAGGGCCTGCGCATCACCACGCCCGACCGCCAAGGCTAGGTCGGGCGATGACGCGCGGGACCGAGCAGCCCGCCGGCGAGGCGATCGAGCAGCCCGCCGGCGAGGCGATCGACCAGCCCGCCGGCCGGGCGATCGAGCAGCCCGCCGGCGAGGCGATCGAGGCCGACGTCGTGATCATCGGCGCGGGGCCGGTCGGCATCTTCGCCGTGTTCGAGCTCGGGCTCCTCGACGTGCGGAGCCACCTCGTCGACATCCTGCCGAGGCCGGGTGGCCAATGTTCGGAACTCTACCCCCAGAAGCCGATCTACGACATCCCCGGCTACCCCAGCGTGACCGGCCAGGAGCTCGTCGACAGGCTGATGGAACAGGCCGCGCCGTTCCGTCCGGTCTTCCACCACGGTGAGATGGTCGAGGCGGTCGCCAGCCTCGGCACGCCCGAGGCGCCGGCGTTCCGCCTGCGCACCTGCTCGGGCAAGGTGTTCACCTGCAAGGCGATCGTGGTGGCGGCCGGCGGGGGCTCGTTCCAGCCGAAGAAACCGCCGATCGCCGGCATCGAGGCCTTCGAGGCCGCCTCCTTGCGTTACGCCGTGCGGCGGATGGAGGAGTTCCGCGACCGCGACGTGGCCATCGTCGGCGGCGGCGATTCCGCGCTGGACTGGACCCTGAACCTCCAGCCGATCGCCCGGCGCCTCACGCTGGTCCACCGTCGCGACGACTTCCGGGGCGCGCCGCACTCGGTCAACGCCATGCGTGCCCTGGTGGACGCGGGCGCGATGGACCTCGCCATCGGCCAGGTGAGCGCGCTGCACGGCGCCGACGGCGTCCTGGGCGCGATCGACGTGAAGGGCGCGGACGGGACGAGGCGGGTCGCCTGCGAGCTCATGGTGCCCTTCTTCGGCCTGACGATGAAGCTGAGCCCGATCGCCGCCTGGGGCCTGAACCTCGACGAGAACCTCGTCGCCGTCGACACGGCGAAGTTCGAGACCAACACGCCCGGCATCTTCGCCATCGGCGACATCAACACCTATCCCGGCAAGCTGAAGCTCATCCTGTCGGGCTTCCACGAGGCCGCTCTCGCCGCCCGGCGCATCCACGGCTACGTGCACCCGGACAAGCGCCTGACCTTCCAGTACACGACCTCCTCGTCGAGCCTGCAGAAGAAGCTCGGCGCCGGCTGATCGCCGGCTTCAGTCGCGGCGCGGCCGTTCGTCCCGGTGGTCGCCGGCATCGACCGGGTCAGGGGTCGCCCCCGCCGCCGCGGGCAACTCGCGCTCCACCCTGGCGGCCGCGACCGCGGCGTCGAACCGCTCCCATTCGGCCGGGCTCAGCTCCTCGCCGGTTTCCTTGATCGATGCGCGTCGCTTCGTCATGCCCCATCCTCGTCGTTCATGGTCCGCCGTTCCGCCCATCGCGCCAGCCGGCGAGATGTTCCCCGTTGATATCGGCCGACGGCAACATTGCCGTGACGCCGTGGCTTGCCATCGCCGCCTGAGTCGCGATGACGCCGTGGGTCGCGATCACGCGGCCCCTGTCCCGGCCCGACGATCCTAGGCGGCCGGCGTCCGCCCGGCCGCCTCGTCCTTCTCCGAGCGGAACAGGAACGGCACCACCTGGCGCAGGTTCGGCGTCGGCCGCGCCGCGAAGGGCATCGGCCGGCACACCGCCATGGCCGAGATGCCGATGCGGGCGGTGAGGAGGCCGTTCAGCATCCCCTCCCCGAGCCGCGCCGAGAGCTTCGCCGCGATCCCGTGGCCGACCACCTGCTGGAGCAAGCTGTCACCGGCCGCCATGCCCCCCGTGATCGCGAGGTGCGCGCCGACCGAGCGCGCCAGCTTCACGAAGCCGAGCAGGCCCGGCCGGCCGCCGTAGATCTCCGACACCCGTCGGATGAGGCGCACCGCCTGCAGGGCCACGAAGGCGACGTCGACGATCGCGCGCGGGGCCATGGTGGTGACGACCGACACGCGCTTGGCGGCGGCGGCGATCGCCGCCTGGGCGCGCTCGTCGAGTGGGGTCAGCACCGTGCGCTCGGCGATGTCGACGAGGTCGCGTCCGTCCACGATGGCGGCCCGCAGCGCCAGCACGTCGTTGCGCGCCCGCGCCGTTTCCGGCCGGTGCGCGTAGAGCGCCGCGAGGTCGGCGACGAGCCGCCTGGCCGCGTCCCGGTCGTC
>CAXSDP010000106.1:0-4626 GCA_964235705.1 uncultured Beijerinckiaceae bacterium
ACACCCGCAGCGCCGCCCGGTGGTCGTCGGCGTCGAAGCCGGGCAACGTGGCGACAGGCAACGTGGCGACAGGCAGGGCGGCGACCGGCGGGGTGGGGATGGCGGCGGGCGGCGGCGCGTCGGCCCGCGCCGGGAACACCAGCGTCGCCGCGAGGACCGGTGCCGCCGCGACGGCGGCCCTCACGAGCCGGATTCGGTCGCGACCAGGCGCC
This sequence comes from uncultured Beijerinckiaceae bacterium, assembly GCA_964235705.1. GTDB lineage: Bacteria > Pseudomonadota > Alphaproteobacteria > Rhizobiales > Beijerinckiaceae > RH-AL1. Next base: position 213 of record CAXSDP010000106.1, read on the forward strand.
AGTTGGGGTCGCGCGAGGACACGTCGCGGCTGAAGGTCCAGATGTCGTTCATGTCGACGACGCGGTCGGGGCTGCCGTCGCGCAATTGCCCGTCCGGGCCGTGCGTCGCCGACACCTGCTTGGACAGGAAGCGCACCGCCACGCGCGCGGTGCGGTCCTCCTGCGCGGCGGACACGATCCTGGCGTCGTCCATCGACACGAAGGTCGTGGTCAGCGTCTCGCGGCCCTTCTCGCGCTCGGCGATGGCGGCGGCGAAGCTGTCGTAAACGTCGCGGGCCAGCAGGTTCTGCAACGTGCGGCGCTCGGCGGCGGCGAAGGCGGTGATGATCGCCTCGTAGGCGGTCTTCGCGCCCTCGAGGAAGGCACCGGGCGCGAAGGCGGGGTCCGCCGCCACGATGGCGTCGAGGCCGGCCGCGACCGGCGAGCCCGGCTCGGCGTAGGCGCGCCAGCGATTGGGGTCGGCCGGCGCCGCGCCTGGCAAGCGCACGACCCGGTCGGCGATGGCCGCCGGCGCCCGGCCCGGTCCGAACGAGCGCCCGGGGCCGCCCTTGTCCGCCCGGTTCCCCTTGTTGGGGGCGTCATCGAGGGCGCGGTCGGGCGTCCCTGGGCGCGCGAAGGGGTTGCGCGGCGGCCGCTCGGTGCCCGTGCGCTCGCCCAGGACGGAGCGCAGCTTCCAGACCACGACCAGCGCGACGATGGCGAAAACGAGGGTGAGGGGATCCAAGGGCATGGTCGTCCGGGCGGGAGGGGTGGCGACACCGCGCCGTTGCAAATGGTGCGGTGCCGGATCATCTGTTCATGTGGGGAGGCCGGGCGCAACGTCCAGCGCGCCCGATGGGCCGGAGGTGGCCGTGCGTCCGATCGTGTTCCCCATGTTCCCCTCGCGGCTCGCCAGGGTGGCGTTGCTGCTGTGGGTCGGCCTCGAGATCGGGGCCTTCATCCTGGTGGTGCACCTCGTCGGGCCGGGCGGCGCGGTGCTGGCCGGCGTGTTGACCAGCCTGCTCGGCTTCTCCCAGCTGAGGCGGGCCGGGCTGTCGGCGGTCGCCAAGCTACGGGCCGGGTTCGGCGCCCGCGCGCCCGGCCGGGGGAGCAAGGCGCCCACCCCGCTGCTCGACGAGACGCTGGGAACGCTGGGCGGGCTGTGCCTGCTGCTGCCGGGCTTCCTGTCGGACATCGTCGGCCTGGTCCTGGCGGTGCCGGTGCTGCGGCGATGGTTGGGCGCCCGGTTGGCGAGGTGGGCCTCCCGGCGCGTCGGGCGCGGGATGGGGCGCGGGATGGGAAGCGCGACGGGGCGCGACGGCGTCGACCGTGGTGGTGGCGGGCACGGGCCAAGCGCGATCGACCTCGACCCGGGGGATTGGCGGCACGCCGATGAGCCGCGTCCCACCGGTTGGCGGGATCCCGCGGGGCCGATCCCGCCGCCGTGACGGGTCGCCCCCATCCGCCCCCTCGTGGCGGGACCCGTCGGCTTGTGGGCGGTGTGGCGTCATGCTAGCCGGACCCGCGCGGCCGGGCGGGTCGTGGTCGGGCTGGTGCCCCGGGGGGTTGAACGATGGCTGAGGCGAACGGAATGGGCGCGGTGGCCGCCCCAGGGGGCGCGCCGTCGCTGAACGCCATGGTGCAGTTCACCAAGGACTTCTCCTTCGAGAACCCCAACGCGCCGCGCTCGCTCGGGCCGCAGGAGAAGGCGCCCAACATCGCCATCCAGGTCAACGTCAACGCCAAGCAGCTCGCCGAGACCGACTTCGAGGTCAACATCATGCTGGAAGGCTCGGCCGGCGAGGGCGCCGACACGCTGTTCAAGTTCGAGCTGGACTACGCCGGCATCTTCCGCTTGACGAACATCCCGCCCGAGCAGCAGCACCCCGTGGTGATGATCGAGTGCCCGCGCCTTTTATTCCCCTTCGCCCGGCAGATCATCGCCGAGGCGGTGCGCGGCGGCGGCTTCCCGCCGCTCTACATCGACCCGATCGACTTCGCCGCGCTGTACCAGAGCCGCATGGCGGAGGTGGCGGCCCAGGGCGGTCAGGGCGGCGGGCCGGGCGGCGGGCAGGCGTCCTGACGCGACCCCGATGGCCGAGCCACTTCGCGGGCCGGGACACCGGACCGGATCACGGACGTGGTGCGACCACCCCTCGCGTCATCCCGGACGAAGCGGAGCGGCGATCCGGGACCGGTGTCCCCCAAGGCCAATCCGATGGGGGCACCGGTCGCGGGTTCGCCCCTAACGCCCCGCGATGACGTCCAAGGGGCGGCGCCTGGGGTCCCCGTGTCGGGCCGCGTCCATGATGCGATCCGACGCCGCGAGCCGAACGCGTCGTCCCATGGATCGAAACCCAATTCGTGAGCGAAGCGGGGCGCAACGTCCGCCGCGCTCCCTCGCCCACCGCGCCGATCGTCAGGGGGTTTGCCCCGGCTAAGCATCCCTCGTAGTCTGGCGCACCCCTTGCTTCGATCGCCAACGGCGCCGCTCGACGGCACCCCGGCGGGAGGGCTCGGCATGACGGGATCGGCGTTCATCGACGACGAGGCGCCCGAACCCTGGGCCGAGCGTGGGCCCGAGGCGCACGGTTCCATGCCCGCGCTCGGCCTGGCGGCGCTCGGCATCGTCTTCGGCGACATCGGCACCAGCCCGCTCTACACCTTCAAGACGATCCTCGACCTCGCCGGGGCCAAGCCGCAGCCGGCGGTGATCCTCGGCATCCTGTCGCTGGTGGTGTGGACGCTGATCCTCGTCACCGGGGTCAAGTACGTGTCGGTCGCCATGCGCATCGACAACGACGGCGAGGGCGGCATCCTCGCGCTGATGGCGCTCATCGGCATCAAGGGCCGGCGACGGCCGGTCATCATCGCGCTCGGCCTGTTCGGCGCCGCCCTCATCTACGGCGACGGCGCGGTGACGCCGGCGATCTCCGTGCTGTCGGCGCTGGAAGGGCTCGACGTCGCCACGCCGCTGTTCCACCCCTACGTGCTGCCGGCCGCCGTGCTGATCCTCGTCGGGCTGTTCGCGATCCAGCCGCTCGGCACCGCGAAGATCGGCCGCGCGTTCGGGCCGGTGATGGCGGCCTGGTTCGCGATCATCACGCTGATGGGCCTGTCGGGGCTCGCCCACCACCCTGCCGCCCTGGCGGCGCTCAACCCGCTCCTCGGGCTGGGTTACCTGTTCACCCACGGCGCCACCGGCTTCCTGGTGCTGGGCGGCGTGTTCCTGTGCGTGACCGGCGCGGAGGCGCTCTACGCCGACATGGGGCACTTCGGCCCCAGGCCGATCCGCCTCGCCTGGTTCGCCGCCGTGTTCCCGGCGCTGCTCATCAACTACGCCGGGCAGGCGGCGCTGGTGATCGACGGCGCGCCCACCGACGGCAACATCTTCTACCGCCTGTGCCCGCCGGCGCTGGTGGTGCCGCTGGTGGTGGTGGCGGCACTCGCGACCGTGATCGCCAGCCAGGCGATCATCACCGGCGCCTTCTCCATGACGCGGCAGGCGATCCTGCTCGGCTGGCTGCCCCGCCTGCGCATCCGGCAAACCTCGGCGGAGGGCTACGGGCAGATCTACGTCGGCGCGGTCAATTGGATGCTGATGGTCGTGACGCTCGGCCTGACGATCGGCTTCAAGCACTCCGACAACCTCGCCGCCGCCTACGGCATCGCGGTGTCGCTCACCATGCTGATGACCACCGTGCTGCTCCACATCGCGATGCGCGAGGTGTGGGGCTGGGGCACGGTGGCGGCCGGCGCGGTGGCGGGGCTGTTCCTGGTGATCGACGGCGCCTTCGTGCTGGCGAACTCCGCCAAGGTGCTGGAGGGCGGCTACGTGCCCCTGCTGCTGGCCGCCGCCATCTACGCGATCATGGCCGTGTGGCACCGCGGCGCGACGTCGGTGGCGGAGCGGATGCGCGAGCAGCTCACCCCGATCGACGACTTCATGGCGCGGCTCAAGGCCGGCAGCATCGCCCGCGTGCCGGGCACCGCCGTGTTCGTCACCCGCACCAACCGCGACACGCCGCCGGTGATGGCCTGGCAGGTCAAGTACAACAAGGCGCTGCACAGGCAGGTCTTCATCCTCCACGTCCGGATCCTGCCCGTACCCTGGTTCAAGGACGACCGGCTGACCCTGAGCGCCATGGCGCCCGACGTGTGGCGGGGCGAGGCGCGCTACGGGTTCATGGAGCGGCCGGACGTGCCGGCGCTGCTCGAAGCCTGCCAGGCGAGGGGCTGCGCGGTCGACCTCGACGACGTCACCTACTACCTCGCCCACGAGACGGTGGTGCACCGCCAGGACGGGCGCGGCATCCCGCTGTGGGAGGAGATGCTGTTCGGCCTGATGGAGCGCAACGCGGTGCACTACGCCGACTTCCTGAAGCTGCCGGACGACCAGGTGGTGGAGATCGGGCGGCACATCGCGATCTGAGGG
>CAXSDP010000106.1:4726-10304 GCA_964235705.1 uncultured Beijerinckiaceae bacterium
GAAGCTGCCGGACGACCAGGTGGTGGAGATCGGGCGGCACATCGCGATCTGAGGGGCGGAGGCGATCGTTCAAGCCGTGACCTTGAAGTAGGGCACCGTCCCGTAGCGGGCGGTTTCGTCCCTAATCATCGTCTTGGTGTGCTCGACGGCGACAGTGTCTTGACTCTTGTCTCAATCATAGAAATAATCGTTTAGCTACTTGACGTATGTAAGTAAAAGTCGCGAGTATTGATATGGGACTTTTCGACGAGATCCGCTGCGATATGGCCCTACCAAAAGGCGATTATCCAGATCCAACATCAGGGCGAATATTTCAAACGAAGGACATCGAAAAACCGTATCTACACTCATTCCTCCTCACAAAGGACGGTATATTAATTAAGTATGGAAATGTAAGACTTGGTAGAAAGGCATTCCTACCAGAAAATCAACGCGAGATTCCCTTTGAAGGAAGCTTTCACTTCCATGATTTTGAGGATGGACGATGGTGGAGATACAAAGCAAGTTTTGAAAAATTCAGATGTGCGGAGATTTCTCTAGTCGAATACAAAGAATCTATAGTAAAACTTAAGCCACGCCGTTAAGGTTTGTTTCGAGCAGAAGCACCGGATCTTCTGGTCGCGAGCCAGATTTCCATACCAAGCGGGTCGCACCCGTTTTCCCGCAGTGTGGTGACACCCGCGATCGCGTTGCGCGCCGCCCAGGTCAGCTCACCGCCGTTGGAGCGATAGGCGCGACCGACGATGTCCTGCGGCAGCAGGACGTGCCAATCTTCGTAGCTCCTCATGGCGGAACTCTTACGGCTGTCGCGACCGCCGCACCCTACACCGCACATCTCGCGATCAGGTCGGCCGAGATGTTGAAGTACGGCACCTCGCCGATCATGCCGTGATCCCGCTCGTCCCAGTCGAAGGTCTCGATGAACGTCGCGGCGGAGATGTCATACGCGTCGGTCCAGTCGTACACGAACTGCCCGGACAGGGTCGGACCCGGACGGGTGGGGAGCCAGATCTCGATGATCGAGACCTCGTAGCCGTGGCGCTCCACCAGCGCGACCACGCGCAGCGCGTCGGATCGGTCCCAGGCCATCTCGCCGTGGTGTCGATAGGCGCGCTCGGACAGGTCCGGCGGCAGGAGCGCGAACCAGTCCTCGTACCAGTCCTCCCCGATGCGTCCGCCCATGATGGTCGCTCCCCACGGCGCACGTAGCGTCGCCCACGAGATCGTGGTGCATGCGACACGCCAATCCCCCGCAGCTGCACGACGATCGGGTAAGACATCGCACCGCGGCTATCCCCTACGCGGAGATGTTGAAGACGACGTCCAAGTCGCGATCGGCGCCGTCCGTCGGCTTCCACCGGAACGTCTCGATGAACGCGATCGCCGACATCGGACGGTCCTCGTCCCAATCATCGATCAACGGGGTCGGGCCAGGACGGGTCGGAAGCCAGGTCTCCACATCGAGAACGCGATGGCCACGCTCCCGCAGTATCGTGACGACGCGAACCGCGTCGGCCCGGGTCCAGGCACGCTCGCGGCCTGCCATGTAGGCGCGGGCGAGGAGGTCGGGCGGCAGGAGGGCGTAGTACGTGAAGGCACCGGTGCCGGTCATGTTGGTGTCGGTGGCGGCGCTCGTACCTTTCACGTCGCGGACGCGCACCCGCCGCCTCGGCTTCACGGGTCGGTCGAGATGTTAAAGTATGGTGCCGTGCCGCCATGGCTCCGGTCCGTCTCGTCCCACTGGAACGTCTTTATGAACGCCGCAGCTGGGATCTCGTAGGACTCTCTCCAGTCATAGACGAAAGGGGTCGGTATGGTCGGGCCGGGTCGGGTCGGAAGCCAGATCTCCACGCCGATCACCCGGTAGCCGTGGCTCTCCACCAGCGCGACGACCCGCAACGCGTCGGCGCGGTCCCAGGCCATCTCGCCGCCCGCCCTGTACGCCCGGTCGAGAATATCCCTCGACAGGAGCGGGTACCAGGGCTCACGCCATTCCTTTACTTCTACCATAATACTGAACCCCTACTCTGGAAATATTATATCGGGTGTAATCAACGGCTCTTCCTCGATGACCGTCGCTGGCGGCGAGGAGACTCCGGGCGAAGGCTTGACTTCAGGTGATGGTCTCATGACAGCGCCTGGCAGATCGCCACCTCCCGGTCCAAATTTGAAGTCAGGACGGCCGATTTGTATAACTTCCTTTGTTGTACTATCAACGACGACGGACTGGTTCGTTTCTGGGTCAACATAACGGACTGCGGGACCACCTGTCTTCTTGTTACGAGCATCGATGCGTGGACCATAGCGTATGGTGTCATCAATCTGCTTCGCGGTAAAATTACGCTTCTTCATGTCTCTCAGGTTTTTCTCGCTCAATATATAACCGTCGGGTGTTTTCGTATCAGCGGCGACCACGATGGTCTTAGGCTTCGCCGCGGCCGGCGCGTCCCCGAACGTCCATTGCCCGCCGTCCGGGTTGCCGGCCGGCACGCGTGGCTGATCGGGGGCGTAGCGCATGAGGTCGAGGCCGAGGCCGCGCGCGAGGTCGCGGGGCGCCATGCCGTCGTCGAGCAGGCTGCCCGCCAGGAACAGGCGGAACGCGTCGTCCTCGTCGAGTCGGGGCAGGCGGGCGTGGGCCAGCATGATGTGGGCGAGCGCCTTGCGGCCGTCCCGCCAGTGCGCGGCCGCGCGCGCGGCGAGCGTGGCGACGTCGGGCTGGCCGTGGACGGCCGAGAGCAGCACCACCAGCCGCTCGCCGTCGGCGAGGCCTTCGTCCGACGCGTCCAGCGCGTGCCGCGCGAGCACCGTGCCCCGCCCCAGCGTCAGGCCCGCCTCGCCAAACTCCGGCGAGGGCTGGAACGGCCATCGCGCCCGCTCGGCCCCGTAGCGCTTGGTGAGCGCCGCTATCTCTTGCATCGACCCCTCCCGCGATCCACGCCCGCGAGAGTATGATGATGACTATAGTTCAACAAGGAATGGGGAGGACAGCGATCGGACGAGTCACTACTCGGACCCGATGACCGATGGTCTTCCCCAGCGCAAATCCCTTACAACAACGATGGCCACCGACGACCGATCAATCGGTCGCACCCTCCGTGAAGCGCAGCCAGATCGCCTTCTCCCCCAGCTCCGCGACGAAGGCGGCGTGGTGGGCGCGCTCGGCCTCCGTCAGCAGCGGCGGGAGCGGCACCGGCCGCTCGCGGCGCTTGGGGCGGGCGGCGCCCCCCTCCCAGCCGCGCGCGCCGGCGCTGGCGAAGGCCAGCGTTGTCTGCCGGCCGCCGGTCAGCTCGGCGTAGACTTCCGCCAGGATCTCGGCGTCGAGCAGTGCGCCGTGCTTGGTGCGCCGGCTCGTGTCGATGCCGTAGCGGGCGCACAGGGCGTCGAGGCTGCCCGGCGCGCCGGGGTGGCGGCGGCGGGCCAGCGCCAGCGTGTCCACCATCCGCTCGGGGTCGAGCGGCTCGTGGCCGAGCGCGACCAGCTCCGCGCTCATGAAGCGGAAGTCGAACTCGGCGTTGTGGGCGACGAGCTTGGCGCCGGCGGTGAAGGCCAGCCATTCCTCGACCACGTCGGCGAACAGCGGCTTGCCGGCCAGGGACTCGGCCGAGATGCCGTGGACGGCGAAGGCCTCCGGCGGCATGTCGCGCTGGGGGTCGAGGTAATGGTGGAAGGTGCGCCCGCTCGGGATGCCGTTCAGCAGCTCCACGCCGCCGATCTCCACCACCCGGTGCCCGGCCACGGGGTCGAGCCCGGTGGTTTCCGTGTCGAAGACGATCTCACGCATCGCTACCCCGCCAACAGCGCCGCGATCACCGCCCGCACCTGGGCCGCCGCCGCGTCCAGCCCGTCGCCGGTCTCGACCACGTGGTGCGCGCGGCGACGCTTGACCGCGTCCGGCATCTGCTTGGCCAATATGGCGTCGAAACGCGCCGGCGTCATGCCCGGCCGGGCCAGCACGCGGGCCTTCTGCACAGGCGCGGGCGCGGAGGCGAGCACCACGGCGTCGACGTCGCGCTCCGCCCCGATCTCGTAGAGCAGCGGGATGTCGAGTACGGCGAGCGGCGCGCCGGCGGCGCGGGCCCGGTCGAGGAAGGCTTCGCGCTCGGCCTTGACCAGCGGGTGGACGATGGCCTCCAGCCGCGCCATCGCGGCGGGGTCGCCCACCACGCGCGCCCCCAGCGCGACGCGGTCCACCATCCCGTCCGGCGCCACGCCGGGGAAGGCGGCCTCCACCGGGGCGACCGCCGCGCCGCCGGCGTAGAGGCGGTGCACGGCGGCGTCCGAGTCGAACACGGGGATGCCGGCGTCGGCGAACATGCGCGCGGTGGTCGACTTGCCCATGCCGACCGAGCCGGTGAGGCCGACCACGATCACGGGTGCGAACCGTCGAGGTCCGCACCGTCGATGTCCGCCTGTACCAAGGCCCGCAGCTCCGCCGTGACCGCCGGCTCCACGCCGAACCAGCGGGCGAAGCCCGGCGCCGCCTGGTGCAGCAGCATGCTCAAGCCCCCCACCGTGCGCAGCCCCCGCGCCCGCGCCCGCGCGAGCAGGGGCGTGAGCGCCGGCACGTAGACGATGTCGTCGACCACCGCGTGGTCCGGCAGGGGCGAGAGGTCGAGGTCGAGCACGTCGTTCGGCGCGTCCTGCCCGGCCATGCCGGCCGGCGTCGTGTTGACGAGGAGGCCGGCGGTCGCCAGCAGCGGGCCGAGCGCCGCCATCGGCACCGCGCGGCCGCCGACCCGCCCCACCAAGGTTTCTGCGCGCGACACGGTGCGGCTGGCGACGATCACCTCGGCGACGCCGCGCGCGACCAGCGCGTCCACCACCGCCAGCGCCGCACCGCCGGCCCCCAGCACCACGGCGCGGCGCGTGCCGGCGTCCCAGCCGGGCGCCTCCGCGTCGAGCGCGCCGAGGAAGCCGGCGCCGTCGGTGGTGTCGCCCCACAAGGCGTCCCCCTCGAACCACAGCGTGTTGACCGATCCGGTTCGCGCCGCCGCCGGGGTCAGCCGGTCGCAGAGCGCCGCCGCCCGCTCCTTGTGCGGCACGGTCACGTTGCCGCCGACGAAGCCGGCGCCGGCCATCGCGCGCACGAAGGCGGGGAGCTCGCCCGGCGGCACGGCGGCGCGCTCGTAGCGGCCGGGGAGGCCGTGCGCGCGCAGCCAGTGCGCGTGGATCAGCGGCGAGCGGGAATGGGCGACCGGCCAGCCGATCACGCAGGCCAGCGGTGGGCGATCCGATGGGTCGCGGGGTGGGGTGGGGCGGCTCACGCCTTCAGCGCCCCCCGCTCGCGCAGCAGCGCCAACAATTCGGGCATCGGCAGGCCGAGGATGGTGGAGTGTTCGCCCACGATCCCATCGAACAGGTGGATGCCGAGCCCCTCCACGGCGTAGCCGCCGACGCTGCCGAGCACGCCGTCGCCGGCCAGGTCCAGGTAATCGTCGAGGAAGGCGTCGGTGAAGGGCCGGACCGCCAGGGTCGCCTCGGCGTGGGCGGTGGCCACCACCGCGCCGTCGCGCGCGAGGCACAGGGCGGCGTGCAGCCGGTGCGTCCGCCCGGCCATGGCGGCGAGCCGCGCCCTGGC
>CAXSDP010000107.1:0-10291 GCA_964235705.1 uncultured Beijerinckiaceae bacterium
CAAGGCGATCGCCCGCACCACACCCTGCCTGCTCGCGCTGTTCTCGATCGTCACCCTGCTCGCCACCCGGCTAAGCGCACGCGAGCGGCGACGGATCGCGACGACGGCGTGGTACGGTAAACCACGACCCACCTTCGCCGACGCCCTCGCAGCGGTGCGCCACGCACTCTGGCGCGAGCAGGGTCTGGTGACATCCCCTCGCCAACGCCACCCACGAAACGCCGCTTCGTCCTGCCAGCCCCTTACGCCTACGCCCTTTGGTATGCAGCATGAAGGGCCAAAGTCGAGCTTAATCAGCCCGACCCGAAGCCAGTCGGCCACGTCACCTTCGGTCAAGCAGCAGTGCGCAACATCTATCCGCGCGAGAGCGTCCTCAGAAGTTAGTGTCAACTAGATAAGTATAGATTGCAGGTGCGTCATTGGTTTGTGTAACATGAGTTCTCAATGTGCAGAGCTAGAAGATTTTGCTTGAAGGCTTGAGAATTTTCTTCGACGGCGTTATCATGCCTTCGCTCCCTTGAGTAGCTCGACAAACGGATAAGTATGACAAAGCGCGCACTCATAACCGGGATTTCGGGCCAGGACGGCGCCTATTTAGCGCGGCTGCTGCTGGGCAAGGGCTACAAGGTCACCGGTATCATCCGCCGCTCGTCGCATTCCGGCGTGGCCGACCACAGGCTGCGCTGGCTCGGCGTGCTTGACCGGGTGCGGCTCGTCGATGGCGACCTGCTCGATATCTCAAGCCTCTGCCGCATTATGACCGAAGCCGAGCCGGACGAGGTTTATAACCTTGCCGCCCAATCCTTCGTCACAACCTCCTGGCAGCAACCGATCCTTACAGCAAACGTCACGGCGGTGGCTGTCACCAACCTCCTCGAGGCAATCCGCCTGATCCGGCCGCAAGCGCGTTTCTATCAAGCTTCGTCCTCGGAAATGTATGGCAAGATCCAGGAGGACAAGCAGAGCGAGACGACGCCGTTCTATCCACGCTCACCCTACGCCGTTGCCAAGCTCTACGGCCACTGGATTACGGTCAACTACCGCGAGAGCTTCGGTCTGCACGCGTCCTCCGGGATATTGTTCAATCATGAAAGCCCGCTGCGCGGCCTGGAGTTCGTGACCCGCAAGGTCACGGACCTTGTGGCTCGCATCAAGCTCGGCATGGCGAAAGAGCTTCGGCTCGGAAACATCGAGGCCAAACGCGACTGGGGCCACGCCGACGACTACGTGCGCGCGATGTGGATGATGCTGCAGCAAGACGTTGCCGACGATTACGTTGTGGCCACCGGCGTCACCACCAGTGTCCGCGACATGTGCGAGATCGCCTTCCGCCATGTCGGCATGGACATGGACAAGCATCTCGTCATCGACCCGCAGCTGTACCGCCCGGCTGAAGTCGACGTGCTGCTCGGCAACCCGGCCAAGGCGGAAGCCAAGCTCGGCTGGACGCCCGAGGTCACGCTGGAAACAATGATCACAGAGATGGTCGATGCCGATCTCGACCGGCTGAAGGGCCTGCCGCCGCGCCCGAGAGGCGCTTGAACCCGGAGGGGACCGCACTGCGCTTGCTGGTAACCGGCGCTACGGGCTTCGTCGGCACACGGCTTACGCGCGCCCTCGCTGAACGCCGCCCGGAGGCCACGATAGTCGGCTCCGGCGCCACGGCTGATCCCGTCGACCTTCGCGACGCGGCGGCGGTGGACCGGCTCGTGGCCGAGGCGCGGCCCGACGTCATCGTCCATCTCGCCGGCCAGGCGTCGGTCGGCGCGCTCGGTCGAGGCGCTGGGGAAGAGACTTGGCGCGTCAATCTCGCCGGCACGCTCAACTTGGCGCTGGCGGTGAACCGTTTCGCGCCGGAGGCGACGGTCCTCTTCGCCAGTTCGTCCGAGGTCTACGGCCGCGCCTTCGGACCTCATCCGGTCAACGAGGGGACGCCGCCTGAGCCCACGAACGCCTACGCTCGTTCCAAGCTGCTGGCGGAGCGCACTTTGGCCGACGTGCTGCCCGACACGGCGCGGATCGTCGTCGCGCGCCCGTTCAATCACACCGGGCCGGGGCAGCGGGAGGATTTCGTGCTACCGTCCTTCGCCGCCCAGGTGGCGCGCATCGAGGCCGGGCTACAATCCGCGCTACGCGTCGGCAACCTTGACGTCGCGCGCGACTTCCTCGACGTGCGTGACGTGGTGGCGGCCTATTGCGCGTTGATCGAGGCGGCGCCCCGGCTGCCGATGCGCTTCACTTGCAACGTGGCGACCGGCGCCGCTCGCCCGCTGCGCGGTATCCTGGAAGCGTTGCGCGCCCTCGCCCGCGTGCCCGTGAACGTCGAAATCGACCCGGCACGGCTGCGGCCGTCCGACGTGCCCTTTGCCGCGGGCAGTGCTGCCCGTTTGGCGCAGGCCACAGGCTGGGCGCCCGTCATCCCCTTCGAGGAAACGCTCGCCTCCGTCCTCGAGGACGCCCGCCGTCGTGTCGCCGCCGATGCCTGAGTCCCGCTGGCCCTCGTCCTTCGGTATAAGGTGCCCCGTGCCTCCGGCGACGCCGCCATCCATCACCGACCTGTTGCGCCGCGCCGCGGAAAGCGTCACGACAATGGCGCGACCCGCTCGCGAGGAGGCTCCCATCCCCCCGGACGTTCAGGCATGATCCGCGCGTACCGTGCAGCATGGCGTCGTCTGGCCGGTGCGGCGGTACTGCTCGGCTGTTCGGCCGGCGCCGATGCGGGCTTCGCCTTCGAGGCCGCGACGCCCGCGCCCGACCTGGCGGCGGCCGCTGCGGCGGGGCCAGCCTCCACCGCCGCTTACGGCGCCCGCTGCGTCGGCCCGGCCTTCGACGACACTGCGGCCTTCCAGGCGGCCATTGACACCGGCCGCACCGTCTACGCCCCGGCGATGGGTGGGCATTGCCATGTCACGCGCGCGCTGGCCATGAAGACGCCGGGACAGATCCTTTACGGGGATGGTCGCGCGCGCACGAAAATCGAGGTGCAGCCGGATTTCGAGGGGGAGGGCGTGTTCGTCGCGAAGACCGGCGAACCGGGTCCGGTGTGGCGTGACTTCTCGGTGGGCTTCACGCAGCCCGACACGGACGATCGCGCCAAGCTCACCCGCTACCCGCCGGCCTTCTCCGTCCGCAACACGCCGCGTTTCGAGATGGAGCACCTGGGCTGCTACCTCGCCACGGTGTGCGTCGACATGAAGGGCAATAGTGGCGGCGCCTTGATCGCTGACCTGCAGTTCGACGCGTTCGAGGCGGGCATCGACATCGACGGGTCGTTGGACACGGTGCGAGTGACGGACCCGCACTGGTGGCCGTTCGGCTTGAGTAAACGCCAACAAGCGTTGTTCTTCGATCAAGGGGATGACCGCACCATTGGTTTGCGCATCGGGCGAATGGATGATCTGATTTTGCGAGGCGGCATCTTTCTCGGAGGCATCGGCATCCTGGTTTTGCCGTCTCCGGGCGCCTCGCTTTCCGGCAGCATCAGTGACACCGATTTCGATTCCGGTTCGGGGCTCGAGATGAGATCGGGAACGCTGCAGATCCACGGGTCCGAGTTCGTCCTCGGGTTTCCCAAGGCGCAAGGTATTCGGCAACTCGGCGGCGTAATCGTCGCCAGCGCGTGCTTCTTCGCAGGCGGCCCGCAGAACGACCGCTTGGTGGAACTCGTGGGAGGGTCGACCTCGATCGTATCGAGCCAATTCAACACGAGCGATGCCGACATCACCGCTCTCGCGCAGACCGCCGACCCGAGCGCGCTCGTCGTCAGTGCCTCACAATTTCTTCGCGCGGCCAACAAGACCTACACCAAACCGACGATCGATCTCGCGGCAGGGCGCTCGATCCTTACGTCGAACTACGCCTCCGATAAGGGCACCGGCGGCGGCGTCTTCGTGCGCGTTGGAAACGACAATCCCGGCAACCGCGTCATGGGCAACATGAGCCCGGGATGGCTTTTTCGGCTCCCGCTGGCGCCGAAAGGTTTGTACCTCTTCAACTAGAACATTTTCCACTTACTCCAGTTCATATCCGGCAATTGCGAAGTAGTTCGTGCACTTGGCAGGCGAGAAGGCGTCGAGGCTTTCGCCGATAACACGCCACAGGTCGTTGATGGTGCGGGCGGCTGCGCTGTGCGCTCGCCGCTTCGCGCACGTCGCATCCACTCGATCACAGTCGAGGCCCCGACCCCAAACCGCGCCGCCCGACCCGGTCAGCCTCAACAAGCACCCGCTTCCGTAGGTCCTGACCGTATGCCCGCGTTATGATCCTCTCCCCGCTATCAGCAGAGTAAATTAGGAGCTGCGCCTTACTAAAATCCGGACCGACTCGAAAAAAGTGGAAGGTGCTCTAAGAGGTAATTGTCGACCGATGTCGTGTCGCTCTATCTGTATAATCAATCTTAAGGCTGAGGTCGGCGCGATTAAAGGGGTGTTTAAAAACAGCAGTCGTCATGCTATCGCCGCCCCACTTCTCCCGGAAGTAGGCCATATTTTTTGTGAAAGTTTGCTCCCATTCCGCCCTTTGCTCTGCTGACACGTTCCGAAACGTCGACGATCTCGCGTGCTCTGCTAATATTCGCATGTCGGTATGGACATCCATACCACTTAGAAAACCCCGACGTAGATAATCCACGTCCTCGAAGTAAGCAGGTGCAAACGTCTCATCAAAGTAACCAATGCACTCAAAGGTTGATTTCGGAACGGCGCAACATGCAAATCCTTGAGGATGCACTTGCCCCGCCAAAGCACTCTCACCCGTCTCCATACCGCGCAAAGTGATATAGACAAGCGGAGTCTTTTCGGCGAGTACTCTCGCAATCTCATCACGAAACGACGTGTATCCATCCGGATAAAAGAAAAGATCATCGTTCAAGAAAAGAACGGCGTCACAGTTATCTTGCATCGCAAGATGGACTGCGTCATTCCAACTTTTTGCAAGACCACGATTGTATTTGTAACTAAAAACAGTACTTCCACGGCGCTTGCTATCTTCTAAAACCACGCTCTCGACCTGCTCATCATTGCTATGTAGAAATACATACCATGGGTCATGAACATCACCCTCGATGCTCTCAAGGCATCGGCTGGGATTGATCGTATGGCAGACGAGAACGTGAGCTAATCGCATAATTCCTTGTAGCAGCTTTTCGCGCAGTGTACACCGAAGCCGATCCTGGCAATTTTTATCAGGTACGGCATCTTAGCCGGCATATGCGAAGCCTTCTTGGAACGCCTCGCGACATAAAATTAGACCTAGCAGGCTGTTGAAGAAGGTTTTCGGCACGAAGGCCTTCTTCAACAGCCTGTTAGAACTGCCTGGTATGTTGGTGCTCGACATAGACCTTTCGACACTTTTTGGTTAGCAACGGCTCGCGATCTAACCCGTCACGACGCGAGGAGCGACTTTTGGTAAAATTCTGGATGCGGAAGGATCAAGCCGGGGAGGCTTCCCGGGGTGAGAGCGCCGTGCGGCAGGCGGACACGGCGCAGGCGCCGGATGCGGCAGTCGGTCTGCTCGGCTATCTCGACGACTTCGACGAAGGCAGGTTTCGGGGATGGGTTATCAACCTGTCCGACCCGCAGCGGCCTGTTCACGTCGAGGTGCGCGTCGGCGGCAAGGTGGTTCGCCGCGTGCATGCGTCCGTGCCGCGATCCGACGTCAACGAAGCCGGATACTTGGGCGATCACGGCTTTGATTTCGTGGTTGATCCCGTGGGTTGCGAGAAGAACGGCAGGGTCGAACTCCTCGTGATCGACGAGGATGCTGACGATGCCGCGGTCGAGGTTGGGACGACCACCGAGCAACGCGCGGCAATGCTTTCCTACATGAGGATCGTCAGCGACCTGCCCCGGCAACTGGCGAGGCTGCAGGACGTCATCCTCTTCGACGTGCAGGATCTCGTCAGTTTTCTACTCAACCACAACAGCGTGACTGGTATCCAACGGGTGGTCGGCGGCATCATCCTCGCCGTCTTCGCGCGACCGGAGGAAGATCGTCGGCACATCCATTTCTGCATGATGGGCGATGAGCGTGACGGCGTCCGCCTCTTCGAGAGTGACAGGCTGTTGCACGTCGTCGAGATGGCGATGGCCGGGGGGGCCGATCAGCCAACCCTGACACAGACGGTGTTGAGGATGCGTCGCAAGGCGCCAACCTACAGGCCGAAGCGGGGCGATTGCTTCTTCATCGGCGGCGCCTACTGGATCGTACCTGACGGCGGTCCACGCCTCAACGCACTGAAATCACTGGGCGTCAGCGTTGGGACCTACATCTACGACCTCATCCCGATCACCGCGCCGGAATGGGTGACGGACGCGACGCGCCGCGAGGTCGCCGAGCGCGCAATTGATATCCTGCTCCTGTCGGACTTTCTTCTGACGATTTCCGACTTCGTGAAGCACGACGTCGAATGCCTCATCGAAGCCGAACTCGATTCGACCAAGCCTGTCTTTTCGGCGCCGTTGCCGCATCAACTCCCACCGCGCAAGAGCGTCACCACGAAGATCCGCCCCGCGATCAGGGCTCTGGGCGATTTCGTTCTCTGTGTCTGCACGTTGGAAGGCCGCAAGAACCACATGCTGCTTTATCGCGTCTGGTCGCTGCTCCTGCGGCAGAAAGGCTACAACGACGTGCCCAACCTCGTGCTCGTCGGCAAATGGGGCTGGAACATCCAAAGCTTCCAAGAGGCGTGTTCGTCCAGCGACTTCCTCGATCAGAAGATCAAACTCTTCGCCAATGTCGGCGACGACGAGTTGTCGTACCTTTACGAGAACTGTCTCTTCACCGTCTTCCCCAGCTTCATGGAAGGTTGGGGCCTGCCGGTTGGGGAAAGCCTTTCCGCGGGGAAACTCTGCGTGGCTTCAACCGCCGCTTCCATTCCCGAAGTCGGGGGCGAATTTTGCGAGTACATCGATCCGCATGACTATTTCGGATCGGTAAAGCTGATAAGCGGTCTCATCGATGATCGCGAAGTTTTGGCGGCGAAGAACAAGGCGATCAAGGAGCGCTTCGTCGCGAGAACCTGGGACAGGTACACGAGCGACCTGTTCGCGACGATCGCCAGGGAAGCACAAGCCGTACGTTCTAAAGGCGTCGGTGCGCTTGGCTTCCGATTGGAGCCCGACACGACGTATGAGATCACCTCGTCGCACCTCACCTTCGATGAGACGATCCCTTGGAGCAGGAAAGCCGGCAAATTCGTGCGCACGAGCGGGTGGGGCATGCTCGAGGAATGGGGCGTCTGGTCGAACGAAGCACAAGCGACCATCGGCATCCGCTTGGTCCCGACCAAGTCCGAAAATGTCACCTTACTGTTGGAGCTGAAGAGCGTTCATCCGCGTGGGACAACAACCATCAAGGTGGACCCAGGAGATCACGCGGTGAGCGTTGACCTGCTGAACACCTCCCGTTGGATCACGATCCACGGGGTGCGAAACGATGGCGAAGCCATCACCATATCGTTGACCGCAACCTTCGAGCCTTTGAAGGAACCCTCGCGCGACCTGTACATCGGGTTGAGCCGCATTGCATTCTGCGAGGTGAGCGACGGCAATATCCCGATGCACACGTTGGCGGCGATGGGCGTTTTAGTGAAAGGCGCCAAGGCCGACGAACGAGGATCCGGAACGAGGACCATCGACACCAACGAGAAATCGATTGTCCAGAGTAACTTCTTTTGAGGCGAAGGCTTATTAAACCGCCTTCCGCATACCGCTGCGGATCGCGGCCAGTCTCTCGCCGTAGCGTCGCGCCGTCGCTTCTAGTCCCAGATCCTTCATGACGAAAGCGCGCGCGGCCTTCACTTTACGGGCGGCGGCGGTGCGGTCGGTTGCTACGAGCCGCAGTTGGGCGGCCGCCGAGTCGACCAACGGATCGGCCCAGAGGCTGCCGCGCGGCGTGTAGATGTACTCGTCCGCCCCCACCGGGATCAAGCGGTGGGCGACGAGAAAGGCGGTCTCGTCGGTGCAGAAATCGGCATTGCCGGACCAGCCGGTGCAGACCACCGGGAGGCCGAGCTGCATCGACTCGACGAGGCCGAAGCCCCAACCTTCCGAGCGATGGAGGGACACGAAGGCGTCGCAGGCGCGCATCAGACCGAGCAGTTCGGCAAAGGTCAGCGTCTCGTCGAGCAGTGTGATGCGCGGATCGGCGGCGATGCGGCGGTCGATCGCGCGCCAATGGCGTACCTGCCATTCGTCTTGGACGATGCCGCGGTTCTGCGTTTTCAGCAGCAACGCCACCGGCTCGTCACCGCGCGGGAAGGCGCGCGCGAAAGCCTCGATGAGGCCGAGCGGGTTCTTGCGAGCGATGAAGGACAGCGAGTCGAACACCGCGATGAAGGTGAAGGCGTCGGGCTCCAATCCCCACTCCTCGCGCACGGCCGGCGGCCCGTCCGGCAAGGGCGCCGCCGCCATGCCAACGCGGATCACGGGTTTATCCGTGAAACGGGAATATAGCTCGCGATTGAATTCCGAGGCGACCCAGATCTCGTCGACGAGATCCAACGCCAGCCGGTGGCAATCGGGAATCTCGGTCAGCTCCCAGAAGAAAAAGCCAATACGGTAGGTGTCGCGGAGCAGGTGGCGAGGACCGTAGGCGAGCGCAAGCGGCAACGCCTCGGCATTGAGGTGCAGCAAGGTTATTTCGCGCGGCACCTCCGGCATGGGCCATATGATATGCTCGTCTCCCTCGGCAGCAGGGTTTTCCAAAGCGAAATCGAAGGACGCTGGCGCTACCGTTTCGCAAGCTGTCAGCGCGTCCAAAGAAAGGCGGATGGCACGGCCGAGACCCGAGGATTTCGTCAACGGACCGAGGACGCAGATCCCCTGCTCTACGGGAAGAGGAGTCGATCGAGGCGTGGCGGTTTGCGCCTTTCGCACGACGCGAAGGTTCTGACCGGCTGCAGCCAGCAAAGCTTCTCCCTGTCGTAGGATGTCAGCGCCTATAGCAACGATGTCAGCCCCGTCGCCACTGGCGACAAGTCGACCGAGGATCGCCGAGAAAGCCTTTGAACCCTCTCCACGAGCGATCCGGCGAAGCGCCTCGCGAGGCAAAAAGCGCAGGAGGCTAGGTCTCAAGAAGCTCGCCAGGGTCAAATAGGCCAGCAAAGCGAGACGGTCCCGCGGCACGCCCAGATCCAAATCCGCGAGCATGGGATGTTGCTGCGCGTAGAGCAGCATGAACGTTGTACATGGGAACTGCGTGCCAGCCCCCTGTTCGATCGTGGCAAGAAGCGCAATCTGCTCGTCGGTGACCAGACGATCGTCAAGCCTGTGAAGCACAGCCTGCTGTGTGCACCACCAAAACACCGCTTCACGTAAGAGTTTTTCGTTCCGCAGCTCCGTGTGGCTTGGCCGGTACCGCATCACAAAGTTGAAAAGCGCCACTGTGACCACATCGGATGTGCCGGCCAGCCGCGCGGGTGCATTCAGTGCCTCGATCTGGCTCTCGCTGAGAGGCACCCGGGTGTTGACCGATCGGCCGGTGGCGTAAGTGTCGATATACCAAAAGAGGACCGCCAATCGATCCTGAAAGGAGCCGGTTCGCTCCAGATCGAAAGCGTTCCGGACGATTCTCGATGCTTCCTGGGCAGTAAAGCGGGTGACGAGACCTTCAGGGTCGGTTGCCGGGTCGAAGGTGCTGATGAGATTTTTGTCGTAAGGACAGTTGGCCGGCGCATCAAACTCGGTTTGGAACTGGCTAATCTGCCGCGTTTGGATCTGCCGTCCAAGTTCTTGAGCAGCTTCCAGAAACGAAGCTGGTAGAATGTTTGAAAGCAGTGCGCCGACAGGGTCGAGCGCGATAGGTGATCGTGTGATGTGGCGACCACCATCGACGAACCGGATCGTTACGGTCTCTTCGTCTTTAAATTTGGATACATTCAACTCAAAGCCATTGTATCCGCTGCCGTAACCAGCTTCCATGACGTCACGGCGAAGAAGGCTGGCAATGGTGATGGCATGGCTGCCCTTGGATCCGACAGCTTCGACCATGACGCTGGCATTTGGATTGTCACGATCCGCACACCAGCCCTGGATGGTGGTGCGGTCAATCTTATCGATAAAGCCAATCCAACGCTCTTGAACCTCTCTCGGCTCAAGCGTCTCGGATGGTGCAGCCTCTGCCGCTTGGAATGACTTACCTATAGCTCGTTTTGACCATATTTTCATGCGTCTGCCATCAATATACGATAAGATCGTCAAATTACGATGATGTCATCATAGTCACTGCCGGTTGTAGACGTCCTCGATACGGATGATGTCGTCCTCGCCGAGGTAGGAGCCGGTCTGCACCT
>CAXSDP010000108.1:0-10044 GCA_964235705.1 uncultured Beijerinckiaceae bacterium
CATTATTTCTTCGCCTACGAGCGCCACTTCGGCCGCTTCGTTGGACAACCCCTTACCTTCCTGGAGATCGGCGCTGGAAACGGTGGCTCATC
This sequence comes from uncultured Beijerinckiaceae bacterium, assembly GCA_964235705.1. Taxonomy (GTDB): domain Bacteria; phylum Pseudomonadota; class Alphaproteobacteria; order Rhizobiales; family Beijerinckiaceae; genus RH-AL1. Next base: position 93 of record CAXSDP010000108.1, read on the forward strand.
CCAGATGTGGAAGCGCTGGTTCGGTCCTCTCGCCAGGGTCGTGACGATCGACATCAATGATGTTTGTCGTCAATACGCCGACGAGCAGGTTTCCGTTCGAATTGGCGATCAATCGGACTTGGGCTTCCTCCGAAGCATCCTGGATGAGTTTGGAGCACCCGATGTGATACTCGATGATGGGAGTCATCACATGGCGCACGTGATGGCCAGCTTCGAGTTCCTCTACGAACGCATGGCCGCGAACGGCGTCTACATGATTGAAGGCATGCACACGGCTTATTGGCCGGATTATGGGGGAGGACGCGGCGATCCGCGTTCGATGGTCGAGAGGTTCAAAGGTTTGATCGATGACCTCAACGCCGATCACATCCGCGACGGCACGGTGGCGCCGACGAGCTTCACCAACAAGACGATCGCCATGACCGCTTACGACAGCATACTCGTTTTCGAGAAGTCGCCTTTCATCAACAAGCAGATGAAGATGATCGGCGACGAGACCCTCCGCGTCAACTATTGAGTTCATAGTGTCCCACCTTGAACGTTGTTCGACCCTTTGGGGATCCGCTAACGTCTTTGATCGTGACCCCACCGTCACCGTGGTACGCGATGGCTTCTATCTACCCTATATGCATGGTGGATCGTGGGGCATTTTCGACGGTGACGGAATGGCCGTAAGCGCCGCGATTGATTACAGGGAGGGCGTCCACCCGCCTCCAGATCAAGGCTTGGCGACAAGTATAAAAGCTAGCCAAGTTAAAGCGTCAACGTCTCACGCCGCTTATATTTATGGTGGAAGGATTAATCCTCATTTCGGACATTTCATCATAAATACTTTGCCGCGTTTTTGGAACATTACGCGGATCCGATCACCGCGAACACCGATCCTCTGCCACGGCCCAGGCCGCCCCGCCGATTGGTTCGCGGTCCCGTTCATTTCCGCCGCGTTCGGCTTGCTGGGCCTGCAAGAAGGGGACTTCGTCTCGTTTGATGAGCCAACCCGTTTTAAGGTCGTGACAGTACCCGGCACAAGCCTTGAGGAGCAGATGGCAGGCTACATGCCCTACCGCCGCATGTGCCTCGCGATGGGCGAAAGGGTGCGCCAAAGATCGCCGTCCGATCAAAGCAAACAGCTGATTTATTTCTCTAAAACAAAGATGACGTCCGCCGTGGGCACCATCGTGAACGAGTTGGAGGTTGAAACGGTCTTGAGCGCCGCAGGGGTGCGGATCGTCTTCCCTGAGCTTCTCTCCTTTGAGGACCAGATCGCCCTCATGTCAAACCATGAAAGGATGATCGGCACGTCGGGCTCCTTCCTGCATACGAGCATATTCTGTCCGCCACGCGAAATCACATGCTTGAATGTGACGTCGCAGATTAATACAAATTACTCTATCATAGATAAATTAAATGATAATAGGTCAAGTTATTATTATGCTCCCGCGATCGAAGTTCTTCCCAAACACGAAAACTTCCTGACAGCAAGGTATTTACCTGATGCTGCCGCCGTTGCAGATGAGCTGCTGAGTATAGCTAGAAATTGAAAGTAAATTCTACGCATCTGTATTTGAAACATGGTTAACATACGCATTTTTTAGATGAAACGAAGGCTTCATGTTCGCATGCCCTCTCGATCGCTCACCGGTAGCGACGCGGGCTAAGGTCGAGCGACAGGTCGAGGCCGTCGGCTCGATGCCGATCAGCACCGCCTCCGTCACCACCGCCTGAGCGATCGCCTCCGCGACGACCCTCGCCCCCTCGCGGGTCGGCCAGCGCACCTCGACGACTGTTCTGGCCGACCCGCGCAGCCAAGCCGACGTCGGCCACAGGCCGGCCCTCGAACTGTCCGATCCCCCAACTCGGCGATGACCGCCTGCATAGGGGGAGGATCACCTCAGTCTCGCGGGTAGGCCGTCAGCCGGTTCAACGACCAAAAGAACGCGGTGGCCGGGGGGAAGATCTGGTCCTGCGCGAACGGGTCGGCCTCGAACACCTGCGGCGCGCTCACGTAGGACGGCGTGAAGGCGTAACCCTGCCCGTAACCGTGGCCGCGTTGATCGCCGCACACGATGACCGTCGCCCGCGCGGTGTTGGGATCGCACGGGTATGGCGCGCCCGTGGTCGCGGCGACGGCACGGTCGTGCCGCGCGGCCGCCGGGTAGCCGCGTCGCGCCATGTCGCGCGCGATGGCCGCGTCGCCGTAGGTCTGCCGAAGGGTCGACAGGCGCGTCGGCGGCGCGAGCGTGCCGAGTTCGACCGCGTCGGCGGAAGGGATCGGCGGCGGGACGGCGGGGCGGCGCGGGTGCGGCTTGGCCCGCGCGAAGGTGGCGGTCGCCCCCGTCACGAGGAAGAGGGCGCAGAGGACGGCTATGACGCGCATCGCGAGCATCCTGGGGAGCGGAGAGGGTGTTGGTCACGCGTCGGCGACGCCGCGTCAACTCGGGCCGTTGCCGGCGAGCGAACCGGGCGCGGGCGCCCAGCCGCCGCCGAGCGCGACGAAGAGGTTGACGCTGGCGCCGAGTTGTCGCGTCAGCAAGGCGATGGCGGCGCGCTGGTCGGCGAGGAGCGCCACCTGCGCGACGTCGACGTCGAGGTAGGTCGTCGCGCCGTCGCGGTAGAGCGTCAGCGACAGGTCCAGGACCTGCTTCTCGGCCTTGACGGCATCGTCCAGGCGCTTGCCCTCGATCCCCAGGTAATGCTGCACGACCAGCGCGTCCTCGACCTCCTGCACGGCGTTGAGCACCGTTTGACGGAACTGCGCCAGCGTCTCATCGCGCTTCGACATCGCCGCGTCGAGCCGCGCCTTCCGGGCGCCGCCGTCGAAGATCGGGAAATCGATCGACGGCCCAATCGTGTAGAGCTCGTTCTGCAGGTCGAGGAGGCGCACGCCGCGATCCTGCGTGCCGGCGTAGAGGTTGAGGAAGAAGCGGGGGTAGAAGGCGGCCTTCGCGACGCCGATCTGCTGGTTGGCGGCGGCGACCTGCCGCTCGGCGGCGGCGATGTCGGGCCTGCGTTCGAGCAGGCTCGACGGCGCGGCGGCGGGGCCGCGCGGGTCGGCGATCTTCACCGCATTGACCGGGATCGAGAACGACGAGGCGGGGCGCCCGACGAGGGTCGCGATGGCATGCTCCAGGATCGCGCGCTGGGCCTGCGTGTCGGCGACGAGCGCCTCCGCCGTCACGAGCCGCGCCCGCGCCCGCGCGACGTCCACCGGGGAGGTGATCTTCCCGGCGAGCCGGTTCTGCGTCAGGGTCAGGGTGTCCTGGTAGGCCTTGGTCGTCGCCCGTAGGAGTTGCAGCTCCCGGTCCAGTCCGCGCAGGGCGAGGTAGTTGCGCGCGAGGAACGCGTGAAGGCTGAGGCGCACGTTCTCCAGCAGGGCCGCCTGCGCCTGGGTCTGCGCGGCGCTCGATCGGATCGTGTCGCGCACGTGGCCCCACAGGTCGACCTCGTAGCTCGACTGGATCGCGAGGCGGTCGTCCCCGTAATGGGTCGGCTCCTCGCTCGGCAGCTGGCGATACTGGCGGTGCTCCGACTGCCGGTTGGTGGTGAGCTGCGAGTCCTGGTCCAGCGTCGGGAACAAGGCGGCCTCGGTCTGCTGCACGGAGCTGCGGGCCTGCTGGTAATTGGCGAAGGCGGCCGCCAGCGTCGGGTTGGCCTCGTCGACCTGCGGCTCGAGTTCGTCGAGCGTGCGATCCTTGTACGCCGTCCACCAAGGCCCGCGCGGCAGCTCGTCGCGGGGCTGGGCGTCCTGCCATTTGCCCGCCTCCTTGAACGTCGCCGGCAGCGCGAGGTCGGGCGGCGCGTAGGGCGGAGCGAAGTCGCATCCGCCCAGGATCACCGCCGACAGCGCGAAGCCGAGCGCGGCGGATGCCCGGACGAACCTGGGGGTGATTCGTACCGGCGCGGCACGCGCGACCCGCTTTCCCGCGTCTTCATCAACCTTTTGATGGGAAATACTGTAGTAAACGCACAATACCGTCACCAATTGATCGTAAATCGGGCGAGTTTCACGTCGGCTAGCGTGTCGATCACTCGCTTTTCCCACGTCCGTATCACCGATCGGGATACGAGTGTCGATCGCGGCAAATAGATCGCTTGGTTTTACGACGACGATGATGTCTAAATACAACAGCCTTCACCGCTCAAGCAAAGGTCCGGTGCCGCTCGCGGGGCGCCGTCCCATCGTTGAAGTCCCGACCGCGCGACCGATAGGCACATGAACAGGGGACAGTCAGCGTCATGAACGCCATCGTCGTCATCGCGCTGAAACGGCCCTACACGTTCGTCGTGCTCGCGATCCTCATCCTCCTGTTCGGGGGGCGCGCCGCGCTGACGACCCCCACCGACATCTTCCCCAATATCGGCATCCCCGTGATCGCGGTGGTTTGGACCTACAACGGCCTGACCCCGGAGGACATGTCAGGTCGCGTCATCTACTATTACGAGCGCTCGGTGACGACCGAGGTCAACAACATCGAACATATAGAGTCGCAGTCCCTGTACGGGCGCGGCATCGTGAAGATCTTCTTCCAACCCGGTACAAACATCTCGGCCGCCGAGGCGCAGGTCGCGGCGGTGTCCCAAACCGTGCTGAAGCAGATGCCCAAGGGCATCACCACTCCCGAGATCCTGGTCTACAGCGCGTCCAGCGTCTCGGTGCTCAACCTGCAGGTTTCCGGCAAGGGACTCACCGTCCAACAACTCGAGAACTACGCCACCAACTTCATCCGCCCGGCCTTGATCGCGGTGAAGGGCGTCGCGATCCCCTCGCCCTACGGCGGCACCTCGCGCACGGTCGAGGTCGACCTCGACCAGAACGCCCTGCGCGAGCACAACCTGTCCGCCCAGGACGTCCTCGCCGCGCTCGACAAACAGAACCTGGTGGTGCCGGCCGGCGATCAGAAGATCGGCAAGTTCGACTACCTCGTCCGGACGAACGCGCAGCCGATCAAGATCGACACCTTCAACGACCTGCCCATCAAGCGGGTCGGCGATGCCATCGTCACCATGCGCGACGTCGCCTTCGTGCACAGCGGCGGCCCACCAGAGATCAACATGGTCCTGCTCAAGGGCAAGCAGGCCGTGCTGTTGGAGATCCTGAAGTCGGGCGACGCCTCCACCCTGTCCGTCGTCGCCGACGTGAAGAAGATGATCCCGACCATCCTCAAGACGCTGCCGGACGGGGTCACCATCACGCCGCTCGACGACGCGTCCAAGTTCGTCCGGGCGTCGATCTACGACGTGCTGCGGGAGATGGCGACGGCGGCCGGCCTGACCGGCCTGCTGGTGCTGCTGTTCCTGGGCAACGGGCGCATGACGCTCATCGTCGCGACCTCCATCCCGCTGTCGATCCTGTCGTCGGTCGCCGCGCTGTCGGTGATCGGCGAGACGATCAACGTCATGACGCTGGGCGGCCTCGCGCTCGCCGTCGGCATCCTGGTCGACGACGCCACGGTCATGATGGAGAACATCAGCTCCCACCTCGAACAGGGGCAGGAGCTGGAGCCGGCGATCATCGACGCCGCCAATCAGATCGTGGTGCCCACCTTCGTCTCCACCCTGTGCATCTGCATCGTGTTCCTCCCGCTGTTCAGCCTCGGCGGGGTGGGCGGCTACCTGTTCAAACCACTCGCCGAGGCCATCATCTTCGCGATGATCGCGTCCTTCATCCTCTCGCGCACCCTGGTTCCCACCATGGCGGCGTACCTGCTGGCCGGACACGTCGAGGCGACGAAGGCCGCGAAAGGAGAGGGCGCCCGTCCCGGGCTCTTCCGGCGCTTCCAGCAGGGTTTCGAGCATCGCTTCGAGCGGTTCCGCGAGGGGTATCGCGGCCTGCTGGAGGAGATCTTGGCGGTCCGCGTCCGCTTCATCCTCGTCTTCCTCGGTGCGGCGCTCGCCTCGCTCGTGCTGGCGTTGTTCCTCGGCCGCAACTTCTTCCCCGAGACCAACTCCGACACGATGGCGATGCACATGCGCGCCCAGGTCGGCACGCGCATCGAGGACACGGGCAAGCTCGCGACGCTGGCCGGCGGAGCGATCGACCGCCTGCTGCCGGGCCACGTCAAGAGCATCATCGACAACTGCGGCCTGCCCAACAGCGGCATCAACGAGGCCTATGCCGCGTCGGGCACGATCGGCCCGCAGGATTGCGACCTGACACTGAAGCTGGACAGCGACGACGCCCCCGTCGAACACTACCGCGACGTGCTACGCCAGCACCTGCCGGCACTGTTCCCGGGGACGACGTTCTCGTTCCCGCCCGGCGACATCACCTCGAAGATCCTCAACTTCGGCTTGCCGGCCCCCATCGACGTTCAGGTGGTCGGCCGCGACGAGCGGGCCGACGACGAGTACGCCAAGAAGCTGCTCCGCGTGATGGCCCGCATCCCGGGCATCGCCGATCCGCTCATCCAGCAGGCCTATAACGGACCCACCTTGAGCATCGACGCCGGGCGCTCCTTCGCCACCGAGAGCGGCGTGAACATCAAGGACATCGCCGACAACGCCCTCACGACGCTGTCGGGCAGCGATCAGATCCAGCCAAACTTCTGGCTCGACCAGTCCAACGGCGTCGCCTACGCCATCAACATCCAGACGCCGCAATCGCAGATGGACACGATCGACCAGCTGGAAACGATCCCGGTCGACGGCGGTGCCGGCAACCCGCAGGGGACGCAGCCGCAGCTGCTGGGCGCGCTCGGCCAGGTCAGCCAGGTCGGCTCCCCTCTGCTGGTGTCGCACTACGACATCCTGCCGGTCATCGACATCTACGCCGGTTTGCAGGGGATCGACCTGGGCACCGTGTACGACGGCGTGCGCAAGGCGGTCCGCGACACGGCGAAGGAGGTGCCCCACGGGGCGCTGGTCACGATCCGGGGCCAGGCCACGACCATGTATGGCGCCTACGGCGAACTCCTCCTCGGCCTCGGCACGGCGATCATCCTCGTTTACCTCGTGATCGTCGTGAACTTCCAGTCGTGGCTGGACCCCTTCGTCATCATCACGGCGCTGCCCGCCGCCGTCGCCGGGATCGTGTGGAGCCTGTTCGTCACGCACACGTCGCTGTCCGTGCCGGCGCTGACGGGCGCGATCATGTGCATGGGGACGGCCACGGCCAACTCGATCCTGGTCGTGTCCTTCGCCCGCGACCGCCTGGCCGAGCACGGCGACGCCGTCGCCGCCGCCGTGGAGGCGGGCCACGCCCGCATCCGCCCGGTGATGATGACGGCGCTGGCGATGATCATCGGGATGCTGCCGATGGCCTCAAGCAACACGCAGAACGCTCCGCTCGGCCGCGCGGTGGTCGGCGGCTTGACCTTCGCGACCTTCGCGACGCTGCTGTTCGTGCCGGCCGTCTTCGCGCTCGTCCATGGCGGCCGCGCGAAAGGCGCCGGGACGCCGGCGGCCGGGCGATCCTCCGTCCAACCCCAAGCGGCCGGAGCGGCCTCATGACGAAGGCGACCGAGCCCGGCGGCATCGATCCGCGACCCCAGCCCGGCCGGCCCAAGCCCAGGAAGGCGAGGCGGCTGATCGTCGGGGCGCTCGCCCTGTGCGTCGCGGCCGGCCTCGTCGCCTACGGGCTCGTCCTGCGATCGCGCATCGACGCCGACCTCGCCGCGAAGGCGGACCGGGAAGCCTTGCCGCAGGTCACGCTGATCTCGCCCGGACGGGGCCCCAAGACCCGCGCCGTCGCGCTGCCCGGCACGCTCAAGGCGTGGAGCACCGCGCCGATCTACGCGCAGGTCAGCGGCTACGTCCGGAAATGGAACAAGGACTACGGCGCGACCGTGAAGGCCGGCGACGTGCTCGCGACGATCGACACGCCGGCGCTCGACGAGCAGTATCAGCAGGCGCAGTCCTCCCTCGACGTGGCGAAGGCCGACTACAACCTCGCCATCGTCACGGCGAAACGCTGGCAGGACCTCCTCGCCAAGAACGCCGTGTCCGTCCAGGAAACGGACGTGAAGACGGCCGACGCCTCCGCGTCCAAGGCGAGGCTCGAGGCGGCGCAACACAACGTCGACCGCTACAAGGCGATGGAGGACTTCAAGCGCGTGACGGCGCCCTTCGACGGCGTCGTCACCTCGCGCGACACGGACGTCGGCGACTACGTCAACGGCACCGGCGGGGACGCCGGCAACCCGAGCGCGTCGGGTAACACCGGACGTGCCGCCCTGTTCAAGGTGTCCGACGTGCACGTCATGCGCGTCTTCATCGCGGTGCCGCAGAGCTACTCCGAACTCGTCGGTCGCGATGCCAAGGTCGACCTCACCTTCTCGCAATTCCCCAACCGGCGCTTCCCCGCGACGTTCGAGACGTCGGCCAAGTCCTTCGACCAAGTGTCGCGCACCGTGCTGGTCGAACTGCTCCTGCCGAACCCAAAGGGGCAGTTCTATCCCGGGACCTACACCGAGGCGCATTTCGCCGTGCCGACCGATCCCGACGTCTTCGTCATACCGGAGCAGGCGATCCTGTTCCGTTCGCAGGGCTTGCAGGTCTGCCTCGTCGACGCGAACGACAAGGTCCACCTGCGAGACGTGAAGGTGGGTCATAACCTCGGCGCGACGGTGGAGGTCACCAGCGGCCTCAAGGAGGGTGACCGACTGATCGCCAACCCGTCGGACGGGCTCCTCGAAGGCGAGGCGACTCACGTCGTGAGCGCCCCCAAGGCGAACACCAACGACGAGGCGGAAGTCAGCCAATGACTGTCCCGCATCGCGACAGCGATGGAGACTGACATCAACGACCCTGACGTCCGACCTTTAGTGAGGGCGGGACGGCCTGGCGGTGCGTCCGAGGCCTGGATGCGCCCGCGCTTGGCGCCAACACCAGGGCTTCCGTCCTTTCCGCCCACACGGCATAAGGGGTCGGTTCGCCATCGCAGGTCAGGAATATCTTCAATGCGCGCCTATGCTTCAATCGTTTCGCTGGTCGGCTTGATCGCGATGTCTGCTTGTTCGAAGCCGGAGCAGGCGCAGACCGGTCCGGCGGGACCGCACGGTCCCGCCGGTGAGCAGGGGGTCGCGGGACCGGTCGGCGCTCAGGGACCGGTTGGTCCCACGGGGGTTGCGGGTCCTCCGGGACCAGTCGGGCCAGCGGGTCCGCAGGGACCCCAAGGCGCGCCGGGCGTGAAGGGAGAGGCGGGCGCCCCCGGGTTGGCAGGCGCGAAGGGCGCCACCGGCGAAGCGGGCAAGGCCGGGATCCCAGGTATTCCAGGACCAAAGGGTGAGCCTGGGCCGATCGGCCCAGCCGGTCCCGTCGGGGCGGCTGGCGCACCAGCACCAAAGGCGATGTTCGTGCTGCGCGTGACGCGAGGCGACGCAGGCAAGCTGGTCACGGCCAAATGCGAGGCGGGCGAGCAAGCGATCGCCGCCACCTGCTCCACGGGCGCGTCGCTCGCGCAAGACGGTACCGCCTCGTGCCCGGCATCCGCTGACGTGAATTCACCGGCACAACTCACCATAACCTGTGCGAAGTGATCGCGTATCGCGAAGCCGCCTCGTTGACTGACGGGATCCGGTGGCGTCCTGCGACGCAAGTCCCCGATCGATTGCCAGTGCAGCGACTCGAACGGTTCGGGGGCTCGGTTCGGAGCATTGACGGCGGTGGTGGCGGGTTTGATCCAAACAGAGAATTTGGCCCGCTGGTTGTGCCCGGCGATGGTGCGCTTGATGGCTGCCCGCAAGGTCGACGACACCGGTGAAGGTGCCGCGCGTCGCAGGCGGCGGCGCGTCAGGGCCGAGGAGGAGCCCTCGACCGCGTCGAGCCAGGACGCGGAAATCGGCGTGGACTGGAAGGTCCAGCGTGGGTGGCGTGCTGGTTCGGCCTGGAGCCGATTTTCGCGCCGAGGGTCGCCGGAAGACGCCGGAACCTCGATGTTCGCTGGGAAGCGGGTGGGAGTCTCAGCCCGATGGCTGGGGGACCTGGATTCGAACCAAGATTAACGGAGTCAGAG
>CAXSDP010000109.1:0-10012 GCA_964235705.1 uncultured Beijerinckiaceae bacterium
CGCCCTCACGCGTGCTCCTTCTGGTAGTCCTTGATGTCGGCGAAGGCGATGTCGGGCCAGCGCTCCGCCTCGTAGGTGAGGTCCCAGGCGGACGGCGCCATGAACACCGGCGAGCCGTCGAGGTCGGCCGCCATCGACGAGCCGTGCGCGCGGGCGAAGCGGTCGACCTCGGCTTTCGATCCCGTCATCCAGCGGCACAGCGTGAAGCGGCTCGACTCGAAGGAGACGCCGAGCCCGTACTCCGCCTCCAGCCGGTCGGCCAGCACGTCGAGCTGCAGCGCGCCGACCACGCCGACCATCGCGCCCGAGCCGTCGGCGGGGATGAACAACTGGACCACGCCTTCCTCCGCCATCTGGCCGAGCGCCTCGCGCAGCTTCTTCTGCTTCATGCTGTCGCCAATCTTCACCCGGCGCAGGATCTCGGGCGCGAAGGACGGCACGCCGCGGAACTGCAGCTCCTCGCCTTCCGTCAGCGTGTCGCCGATGCGCAGCAGACCGTGGTTGGGGATGCCGACGACGTCGCCGGGATAGGCTTCGTCGGCGAGCTGTCGGTCCTGGGCGAAGAAGAACTGCGGCGCGTTCAGCGCGATGGTCTTGCCGGTGCGCACCAGCTTCACCTTCATGCCCCGCGTCAGCTTGCCCGAGCAGATCCGCATGAAGGCGATGCGGTCGCGGTGGTGCTTGTCCATGTTCGCCTGGATCTTGAACACGAAGCCGGTCATCTTGGCCTCGTGCGCGTCGACCGTGCGCGAGGCCGCCTCCAACCCGTGCGGCGCCGGCGCGAAGGCGGCGAGCGCGTCGATGACGTCGCGGATCCCGAAGTTGCGCAGCGCCGAGCCGAAGAACACCGGCGTCAGGTGCCCTTCGAGGAAGGCGGCGCGGTCGAAGGGCTTCAAGCCATCCTTGGCCAGCTCGATCTGCTCCACCGTCTCGGCGAAGTCCGGCGCCTTCATCAGGTCCCTGATGTAGGGGTCGTCCGGCCCCGACACCTCGCGCGCCTCCGCGTCGTGGTCGAGGCGGCGCACCTGGCGCCGCGCGAGGTCGTAGGTGCCGACGAAGCCCCGGCCCTGGCCGAGCGGCCAGGTCATCGGCGCGACGTCGAGGGCGAGCGTCTTCTCGATCTCGTCGAGCAGGTCGAAGGGGTCGCGCGTCTCGCGGTCGAGCTTGTTGATGAAGGTGACGATGGGGATATCGCGCAGCCGGCACACCTCGAAGAGCTTGCGCGTGCGCGCCTCGATGCCGCGCGCGGCGTCGAGCACCATGATGGCCGAATCCACCGCCGTCAGCGTGCGGTAGGTGTCCTCGGAGAAGTCCTCGTGGCCCGGCGTGTCGAGCAGGTTGTAGACGCAGCCGCCGTACTCGAACGTCATCACGGAGGTGACGACGGAGATGCCGCGCTCCTTCTCGATGCCCATCCAGTCCGAGCGGGTCTGCCGGCGGTTGGCCTTGGCGCGCACCTCGCCGGCGAGCTGGATCGCGCCGCCGAACAGCAGCAGCTTCTCCGTCAGCGTGGTCTTGCCGGCGTCGGGGTGCGAGATGATGGCGAAGGTCCGCCGCCGGGCGACGGGGTCGGATGCCAGGGCGGATGAGGTCATGGCTGGGGAGTGGCGCGGGGAGGTGAGGTTGTCAACGGGAACCGCGCTTCGATCTCGCGCGCCGGACGTGCTCAACGAGCCTGATGCGCGTCCGTCCCCGGCAGGTTGAGGTGCTGCTCCACCCGCCGCAGGCGCGCCTCGAGTTCGCTGATGATGACGCCATGTCCGATGACGGAGGTGTGATACTCGACCACGGCGCGACGTAGGCCGACGATCTGTTCGCGCGTCTGCCTGTGCTGCGCGTCCTGCCGAGCTTCGAGCGCAAGCATGTCGGCCGCCACGTCCGCGCGCAGCGACATCATGTCGGAGCGCAGGTCGGCGAGGTCGCCCTTGGTCGCCATCTCGGCGCGCACGTCGCCGAGTTCCGCCCGCATGTCGCGGAGCAGTTGCAGGATCAGGCTCTCGGGCTCGTCACTCACGAGATCATCCTAGCCGCCCTCGCGTCGGCCGGCCATGGATTTCGGCCGTGCTCGCCCAGCGGACCAAAGGTCGCTGCCGCAACGGATGCACCTGACCGAGGTTGGTCAACCAGGTGGTCATATCGCACCAGCCATCCCCATCCCACCGAAGGACGCTCGATTTGCTCGCTGACCTCGTTCCCTACGCGACGGTCGCGGCCTTCGCCGTGATCATCGTCTTCCTGCTGCTCGCGGCCTCCGTCAAGGTGCTGCGCCAGTACGAGCGCGCCGTCATCTTCAGGCTGGGGCGGTTCCAGCGTGTCAAAGGGCCGGGCCTCGTCCTGCTGTTCCCCTTCGTCCAGCAGGCGGTGCGCGTCGACCTGCGCATCCAAGTCGTCGAGGTGCCGAGCCAGGACGTGATCTCGCGCGACAACGTGTCGATGAAGGTCGACGCCATCCTGTACTACCGCGTGGTCGACCCCGAGCGCTCGGTGGTCGAGGTGCAATCCTACGCGTCCGCCACCAACATGCTCGCGCAGACCACCATGCGCGCGGTGCTCGGCCAGCACGACCTCGACCAGATGCTGTCCGAGCGCAAGAAGCTCAGCGCCGACGTGCAGGAGATCCTGGACGCGCAGACGGAGACCTGGGGCATCAAGGTCAGCAACCTGGAGATTCGCACGGTCGACCTGACGGAGAACATGGTGCGCGCGATCGCCAAGCAGGCGGAGGCGGAGCGTGACCGGCGCGCCAAGATCCTCCACGCGGAGGCGGAGTTCCAAGCCTCGCAGACGCTGGTGAACGCGGCCAACATCCTGGCGAGCAGCCCCGCCGCCATGCAGCTGCGCTACCTCCAGACGCTGTCGGAGATCGGCGCTGAGCAGAACTCGACGGTGGTGTTCCCGATGCCCATCGACATCATCAAGCCGTTCCTCGCCATCCTGGAAGGCTCGGGCAAGCCGGGCGGCGCGAACGGCGCGACCACCAGCGGCGCGAGCACGAACGGCGCGACGCCGGGTCCGTCGGCGAGGCTCGCCGCGCGGGAGGGCTGAGCGCCACCCGGTGTAGCTACGTTCGAAGGGGCGCCCGGTCCCGCGCGGGCCGGCGCTGCCGCGCCCACACCAGCAGCACCAGCGCCGCCACGGGGATGCCGATCGTCGACGAGGCCACGAAGAAGGTCGGGTAGCCCACCGCCTTCACCGCGTCGCCGGAGAAACCGCCTAGAAACTTGCCGAGCAGCGCGTAGAGCGAGGACAAGAGCGCGTACTGGCTCGCGGCGTGGCCGGGCGCGGTGAGCGAGGACATGTAGGCGATCAGCGCCGCGCCGGCGAAGTTGCCGGCGAAGCTTTCCACCCCGACGGCGAGGCCGAGCAGCGCGAGGCTCTTGCCCGACGCCGCCAGCAGGGCGAGGCACAGGTGGGAGGCGGAGGCCGCCACGCCGCCGATGAGCAGGGCCGGCATCAGGCCGAGCCGGGTGATCGCCCAGCCCCCGGCGAAGGCGCCGCCGACGCCGATCCACACGCCGTACACCTTCGCCATGGTCGCGATGTCGCTCTTGGAGAAGTGCAGCGCGACGTAGAGCGGGTTCGCCATCACGCCGGTGAGGAAGTCGGGCAGGCGGTAGAGCGCCACTAGCGCCAGCACCGCCGCCAGCATCGGCCCCAGGCGCCGCGCGAGGTCGGCGATCGGCTCGGCGAACGTGCGGTGGAGGGGTGGGCGCGCGACCCGCTCGCGCTCGGCCAGGCGCGGCGACAGCAGCCCGGCCGCGATGCCGACCCCCATCAGCCCGGCCATCGCGAGGTAGGCCGCGCGCCAGCCGGCGTAATCGGCGAGGTAGAGCGCGCCGGCGCCGGCGCAGAGCAGGGCGAGGCGGTAGCCCAGGTTGCCGGTCGCCGCCATGGTGCCCTGCCGCTCGGCCGGCGCGGCGTCGATGCGCCAGCCGTCGATCACCACGTCCTGCGTGGCGGCGGCGAAGGCGGTCGCGGCCGAGCAGGCGACGAGGGGTCCGAGCGCGCGGGCGGGGTCGCAGAAAGCCAAGGCGACGAGGCCCAGCGTCACCGCCACCTGCGCCACGAAGAGCCAGGCGCGCCGGCGCCCCAGCCAGCGCGCCAGTCCCGGCACGTCGACGGCATCGACGACCGGCGCCCAGAGGAACTTGAGCGAGTAGGCGAGCCCGACCCAGGTCAGGTGGCCGACCGTTGCCACCGACACGCCGGCCTCGGACACGCGGAGCACTTGCGTGCCCAGCACCAGCAGGAACGGCAGGCCGGAGCTGAAGCCGAGCGCCAGCATCAGGGCCAGCGTCCTGTCGCTCAGGATGTCGCGGAGGCGGGGGCGGGTCATGCTATCCCAGTCATGGCGGCAGTGTCGCACGCGACTGCGCGCGCCGCGACGGGGAAACACCGCCGGATGCGCATCGGCGGCGCCCTGTGGCGACGGTGCTGCCGCCATGACGTGGCTGGCATGACGCGTCCGCCGTGACCCGTCCGCCGCGACTTGCTTGCCGCGACGTGCCTGCCATGACTTCGTCACAGCTCTTCAGCAAGGGACGGCCACGTCCGGCCGCGATCGGGTCCGGCGGGCATGGCGTCGGGGAACGGGAATGACGAAGGTTCTGAAGGCCGCGGTCGGGGTCGGCGCGCTCCTCCTCGTGCTCGTCGGCGGCCTCTTCGGCTACCGCTCCCTGATGCTCTACGACGGCCGCACGCCGGAGGGTTACCCGCTGCTCACCGCCATCGAGGGCAGCGAGGGCTTCGAGCCGTCCACCCTGCCGGCGAAACCGGTGCTGGCCAACCAGTCGCCGAGCGACCTCGCCGTGAACTTCGGTTACAGGGTCGCCGACATCTCCTATTCCTACTCGCTCGCCCTCGCCTTCCCCAAGGGTGCGGAGCAGGGCGAGGCGAAGCTGATCGCGCGCCACGGCACGCGCAGCGCGACGGTCGACCTGCCGGTCACGCGGCGCTGGGACGAGCCGCGCCACGCCTACGCCGTGGCGCTCGCCGACCGTTTCGCCATCGACCCGGCCGTGCCGGCGCTCTGCGTCAAGGCGGTGATCGGACCCAACCTCGCGACCTACGACCTGAAGGACGCCACCCTGTGCATCGCGCAGCGCGACAACGGCGGCGGCTGCCACCCCGAAACGCTGGCCTGCGGCGCGATCCGCCCGTGAATTCGGCACGCCGACGATTTGAAGGACCTCCTTCACCGCGCCTTCACGCTAAAACCGGGCGGCGGCAAGGTTTGAGGCGCCGCGATGGCGTCCTTAACCATGGCGCCTCGCGCGGGGTGCGGGCGGCCGGGTCGCCGTCCTCCGGCGAAGCCGCTCGAAGGGGCGCGCGGCGACCGCGACGCGGTTAACGCGTTTGCCTCGAATGCGAGGGAATTTCTTGCGCCGACGCTAGAACGCCCCCGGCACGATCAGACCCATCGAAAAGGGGTTTGTCGTCGTGCGTATCACCCGGACCATTCTTCTCGCCCTCACCTTCGTCGCCGGCACGGCGGGGCTCGGCGGCGGGGTCGCCCCGGCCTCCGCCCAGGAGATGCGGCTCCTCGACGTCCACGCGACCTACGCGGCGGTGGGCGAGGTGACCCGCACGCCCTACGGCTGGGCCGACCTTTGCGGGCGCCAGCCGCAGGAGTGTCAGGTGGACGTGCTGCCCCCCGTCGACCTGCACTTGACGGCGAAAACCCTGCAGATGCTGGACCGCGTCAACACGAAGGTGAACGCCGCCATCGAGCCGGTCAGCAACCTCGACCACTGGGGCACCGTGCTCGACCACTGGGATTACCCCACCGACGGCAAGGGCGACTGCAAGATCTACGCTTTGTGGAAGCGCAAGCTGCTCATCGACATGGGTCTGCCGCGCCAGGCCCTGCTCATGACCATCGTCCGCGACCTCGACGGCGAGGGCCATACGATCCTGACCGTGAAGACCGACCACGGCGACCTGATCCTCGACAACATGGTGCCCGACATCCGCTCGTGGGACGCCACCGGCTACACGTTCATCAAGCGTCAAACCCAGGCCGACCCCAACGTGTGGGTCTCGGTCGGCCCCTCGGAGCGTCGGGCCATGGCCTCCAACGGCGGGCTCCGGGGTGTTAACTAAGGCTTAACCAATCCATTGACCCCGGCCGGCGTTGACGTGAAGGTAACCGTGTCGAAACGAGGGCAGGTCATGATGAAACGCGCTGGTCGGCTGAGCCTGCTCCCGCTCCTCGCCGGCCTCCTCGTCACCGGCCAGGTCCAGGCGCGGGCGGCCTCGCACCATCGCGCGGCGCACCAGGCGACCGCCACCAGTCAGGGCCTGCGGCCCCGGCACGACGAAGCCGCGCTCCTCGATGACAAGCCGTCGGATACCGGGTCGGTCGAGGACCAGCGGGACACGCCGGTCACGGTCCGGAAGGATGACGCGATCGAGGCGTTCCTGGCCCCGGCGCAAGTCGAGGCGGTGCGCGCCGAACCGGTCGGCGACGCGACGCGCGTACCCTACGGCTGGGCCGATTTCTGCGGGCGGCGGCCGGTTGAGTGCCGCGTCGACGTCCTCGACCCCGTCGACGTCGTGCTGACGCGCGACGTGATGGCCACGCTGCGGGCGGTCAACAGGCAGGCCAACGCCGCGATCGAGCCGGTCAGCAACCTCGACCACTGGGGCACGCTGCTCGACCACTGGGACTACCCCACCGACGGCAAGGGCGACTGCAAGATCTACGCTTTGTGGAAGCGCAAGCTGCTGCTCGACATGGGCTTCCCGCGCCAGGCGCTGCTGATGACGATCGTCCGCGACCTCGAGGGTAACGGCCACACGATCCTGACGGTGAAGACCGATCGCGGCGACCTGATCCTCGACAACATGGTCGGCGAGATCCGGATGTGGGACGAGACCGGCTACAAGTTTGTCAAGCGCCAATCGCAGGCCGATCCCAACGTGTGGGTCTCGATCGGCCCGGCGACGATGCCGGTGACCACCGCGCGGGTGAACTAATACCCGGCGTCTTGCGCCGGCCCGGACATCACTCGGCGTCGTAGTCGGTCGCGGCACCACCCCTCGGCCGCCACGCCTCGATCTCCGCGACCCTCGCCTTCAGCCTGTCGATGACCTGCCCGTTGCCCCAGTCGCCCAGCACGAGGTGGCGCGGCGGGTTCGATTCCTGCGTGATGGCGATCATGATCTCCGCCGCCTTGAGCGGGCTGCCGGCCTGGGTGCCGCTCTTCTCCGACGTGGCCTTGAGGCGCGCGCCGGCCGTTTCCGCGTAATCGGCGATCGCGTTGGGGGTCTGCTTCAGCGAGCGGCCGGCCCAGTCGGTGCGGAACGGGCCCGGCTCGACGCAGGTGACCGCGATGCCGAGGGGCCCGACCTCGGCTTGCAGCGCGTCCGACCAGCCTTCCACCGCGTGCTTGGAGGCGGCGTAGTAGCCAGACCCGGGGAAGCCCACCAGGCCGGCCACCGAGGTGACGTTGATGACGTGGCCGCCGCGCTGCGCGCGCATGAACGGCAGGATGGCGCGCGTCATCGCGAACAGGCCGAAGACGTTGGCGTCGAATTGCGCGCGTATGGCGGCCTCCTCGCCTTCCTCGACCGAGGACTGGTAGCCGTAGCCGGCGTTGTTGACGAGCACGTCGACCCGCCCGAAGGCGTTGCGCGCTTCCCTCGCCGCGTCCGCGACCTGTCGGGCGTCCGTGACGTCGAGCGACAGCGGGAGGGCGCGCTCCCCGTGCGCCTCGGTCAGGTCGAGCACCTTGGCCTGGTCGCGCGCGGTCACCACCGCCCGCCAGCCGCGATCGAGGACGAGCTTGGCGAGGTCGCGGCCGAAGCCGGTGGAACAGCCGGTGATGAACCAGACGGGTGTCGCGGAATCCATGGGGTGTCGTCCTTGTCGGCTCGCCGCTGGCGGGATGCCGGGCGCGCGCCGGTCGAACGTTAAAGTTCTTGGTCCTCACGAGTTCCCGTCGTCCCCGGGAACCACGCCGCGAAGCCCCGCCTGGGCGGGTGCCGGGATGGTGAACGGCAGCAAACTTTTAACCCTCGAATCCTACATTCGCCGCTGTGCCCGTACCGAGCGTGAAGCGTCCCATGCGTCCAAGCCACCATCGCGTGAACGGCGTCGAAGCGTCCGAGGACGGGCTTCCGCGCAGCACGCCCCGACCCCTGCGGGACGTCGCCTCGGGGCGCGACGCGCTTTCCCGCGAGCCTTTCACTCCCGCGTCCCACCCGCGCGAACATCGGCTGCGGGACGCTGGGCTGTCGGGTGCGCGCGCGCTGACGCGCCTGCTGGTGGCACTGATCGAACACCTCGGCGTCCATGACCGGATGGGCGGGGCCGACCGGGGCTGGCCGCACGGCGCCAGCCTCACGGCGTTCGGCCCGTCCCCGGTCGGCGCCGAACTCGAACGCCTGATGGGCGCCGGTCCCACGTCACACCATGTGTCAAACCCCATTCCGCACCCCATGCCGTCCCCCGCGCCGCGCGGGAGCGACGCCTTCGCGGGTCCGCCGCCCCACCGCGATGGTTTCAACGACGGCTTCAACGACGGCGACGGGCACGACGCGCCGATGACGCGCGCTTCCCACCGAGGTGAGGCGGTAGCCCACCGGGGTGAGGCGATGGCCCACCGGGGTGGGACGGGGGCGCGCGAGGCCGTGGCGCCCGCGTTCGCCCGGCCGATGTCGCCTCCCGCGCCGCGTCCGCCGGTCACTCGTGCCCCGCCGCCCGTCCAAACGCCGCCGCCCGCGCCGGTGCCGCCCGTGCCGCCGCCCGCGCCTCCCGGCCCGGAGGAAGCTTACGCGGCCACCACCAACGTCCCGGTCTGGCAGCGCCCGTTCATCGCCGCGCCGGGCGTGCGCTACATGCGTACCCCCGATTGGCTGCTACGTCGCCCGGGCGGCGACGTTCGGGCCGGGCAGGGGCGCGCGGGGCCCATCGCGCCGCTCGCGGCCCGCCCCGTACCGCCGCGCCTGGACCACCCGGTCGCCGTCGCGAACTTGCCAGTCGCCGTCGCTGACCTGCCCGGCGACCTCCGCGCCATCCTCGAAGGGTTCGCGGCGCCGGCGCCGGGCAGCCTGTCCCCGGAGGGTTCGGGTGCGATCCCCGGAGGTGCCGCGCCCGAATGCGGCGACTTGGGGGATGTCGAGGACGGGATGGTGGACCCTTTCTTCCCCCTCGACCCTTGGGACGAATTCCTGCTCCCGGTCGGGTTCGACGAGCCGGCTTCCGCCGACGCGATCCCGGACTGGATCGCCGATCAGATCGAGGCCTTGGTGAGCATGGCCCCCTTTCACACAGATGCCGACGAGGTTGAGCCTTTGGATATCGAGGACCAGATTGCTTTCGAAGCGCGTCGCGGCCTGCCGCAGCGCCTGCGCATGTCCAGCGGGTTCGCGGTGGATCTGCCGTCCCCCGCCAACGATCCGACCCTCGCGCCTCCGCTCGGCGCGATGGCGCTTCCGGTGAAGAGGCAGCCGTTCGCCATCGCCGTGCGGCCGAAGGCGCCCAAGCCGACGTTGGGTCCGGTGCTGGAGCCGGTCGGCGAGCCAGCCCCTGAGCTCGCCGCACCGGCCGAGACCGTCGCGCAATCGCTGGCGGACAGCCTGGAGGGTACGCTCGCCGAAACCCTGGCGGCCGAGCCGGCGGCGTCCGCCGCCGCCATCTCGGCCCGCGTGACGATGCCGGCGATGCCGGCGGCGGCGATCGGGCGTCGCCCGACCCACGTCGAATGGGACTACCCCGCCGCCGAGCTGCTCGCCCCCGCCCGCAAGATGGAGGGCCAGGCGCTCACCGCCGACATGCTGGAGCAGAACGCCCGGCTGCTGGAAACGACGCTGGAGGACTTCGGCATCCGCGGCGAGATCATCCACGTCCGCGCCGGCCCGGTCGTCACCCTGTACGAGCTGGAGCCGGCGCCGGGGATGAAGTCCTCGCGCGTGATCGGGCTGGCCGACGACATCGCCCGCTCCATGTCGGCACTGTCGGCCCGCGTGGCGGTGGTGCCCGGCCGCAACGCCATCGGCATCGAGCTGC
>CAXSDP010000110.1:0-5807 GCA_964235705.1 uncultured Beijerinckiaceae bacterium
GGCGGCGGCATCGGCGGCATGGGCTTGGGCGGCGGCGGCGAGCGCGGCCTCGTGCGCCGACGCCGCGTCATCGATCGCGGATCGGCGGGCGGCGGCGAGGCGCGCGTCGAGTTCGTCGGCCGTCAGCGTCACCAGCGGCTCGGACACCGGCGAGGACCGCGCGGGCTCGGGCGGTGTCCGACCCTCGTCCGGGCCGTCCGCCTCGAAGCGCGCGAGGTAGCGCGACAAGGGCGCGTCCATCTAGGCGAGGCTCCCGCGCTGCACCCATTGCTTGAGGATCGCCGCCGCCTGGTCCTCGTCGAACTCCACCATCTGCTCCAGCCGCCGCTGTGGCGAGCGTCGCGGTCGGGCGGTGACGTCGGCGATGAGGTTGGGCTCCTCGCTGACGTCGAGGGCCGCCGCGTCGGGGGCGGCGATGGCCATGGGCATCTCCAGCTGGGGCGGGTCCAGGGCCGGCATGTCCTGCGCCATCTCGAACGCCGCCATTTCCGGCCGGGGCGGTGCCAGCACCCTCAGCAGCGGCCGGATGCCGAAGACGAGCAGGAGGACCGTGACGACGAGCACGGTGAGCGCGTTGATGGCCGTGCCGAACTGGCGCGTCAGCATCTCGACGAACGAGGGGGCCGGCACGGGGTCGAGGTCGTGACCCGCCTCCGCGAAGTCGACCGCCAGGATCTTGATGGTGTCCCCGCGCTCCTTGCGCAGGCCGGCGGCGGAAGCGACGAAGGCCTCGATCTCGGCGATCTTGGCGTCCACTTTCCCCGCGTCGCCTTGGTTCTTGTCGCCTTGGCCCTGGGCCAGCGAAGCCTTGTTGACGAGGACGGCGATCGACAGGTGGTCGATCGTGTAGCCGCCGCTGACGGTCGTCACGGTCTTGGAGGACAATTCGTAGTTGGTCAGTTCCTCGCGCTTGGAATTGTCCGTGTTGGAAATTTTCGAGCCGTCGGCCGCCTTCGTGCCGGATTGCGGCAGGGCGGTCGCCACGGAGGTCGGCGTCTGGCTCGTGTTGTTCTGCGAGGTTTGATTCTCCTTGACGGTGCGCGTCGAGCGCTCCACCCGCGAGTCGGGGTTGTAGGTGGTCTCGTTGGTTTGGCGGTTGTCCGTGTTGAGCTTGGCGACGACGCTGATCTGGAGGTTGCGCGCGCCGAGGTAGGGGGTCAGCTCGCGGCGGATGTCGTCGCCCACGTCCTTGGCGACCGACTTCTCCAGCGCGAGCATCTTGCCCGGCGCCGCCTCGTCGCTCTCGCCACCCGACGACAGCAGCGTCCCGTCGGTGTTGAGCACGGTCACCTGGTCGAGCGTCATGCCCGGCACGGCGGCGGCGACGAGGTGGCGGATCGCCTGCCCCGTGCGGTTGTCGGCGATCGTGTCGGAGCGGATCACCACGGAGGCGGACGGCGGCTGGCGGGCGCGGCGGAACGAGCCCTCGTCGGGCAGCACGATGTGGACGCGGGCGGCGCGGATGCCGTTCATCGTCTGGATGGTGCGGGCGATCTCGCCCTCCAGCGCGCGCACGCGGGTCACGTCCTGCATGAACGAGGTGAGGCCGAGCGAGCCGAGCTTGTCGTAGAGTTCGTAGCCGGCGTTGGCGGAGTGCGGCAGGCCCTTCTCGGCGAGCAGCATGCGGGCGTGCGCGGTCTCGGCGTAGCGGACCTTCACGGCGGTGCCGTCGGTGCTGACGTCGAAGGGGATGGCGGCTTCCGTCAGCGCCGAGCCGATGTTGGCGACGTCCTGCCGGTCGAGCCCGGCGTAGAGGACCTCGTAGGTCGGCCGGCTGAGCGTGTAGCCGCCGAGCCCGACGATCGCGAAGACGGTGGCGCCGATGACGCCGAGCGCCGTCAACTTGCGCCAGCCGAGCCCCAGCAGGCTCGCCGCGAGTTTCTGGAGTTGGTCGGTGACGTTCATGCCGATCGATCGGGGCTCCGCTGTGAGCCATGATCGTGCGGGACGGAGCTTGCGCGGGGGTGGACAAACGATCGAAAGATAAAAGGCCGGCCGCGTCGCCGCGGCCGGCCTCCTCGAAACGACGGGATGGGGCGGACACCAAGACGCCACCATCGCGGCGGCCGTGCCGTCCGCCCCGGCTCGCGCCGGAGCGGGCGCGTTCGTCAGCCGTTGAACAGCTTCAGGATGAGCTGGCTGTTCTGGTTGGCGACCGACAGCGCCTGCACGCCGAGCTGCTGCTGCGTCTGTAGGGCGTTGAGGCGGGTCGAGGCCTCGTTGAGGTCGGCGTCGACGAGCGAACCGACGCCGGTGGTCAACGAGTCCGACAGGGCCGACGTGAAGGTCGACTGCTGGCTGATGGTCGACGCTGCGGCGCCGAGGGACTCCGAGGCCGTGTTGACCTTGGCGAGCGCTGCGTTGACCGTCTTGAGATCGGCGGCAAGCGCGGTCTGCGTCGTCGCCGTGGCACCGTTGGCGGTGCCGTTGACGCTGATGGCCGCCACACCAGCCAAGCCGCCACCGGAACCCGTGCTGAGGTTGGTGGACGTCGTGTTGATGTAGAGGCTCGTGACCGCCGTGGATGAACCGGTGCCGGTCACGCCCGAGACGAAGGACACGGCCGTGTCGGTTGTGGTCGCATCCGACGCGTCCGCGCCGGCCGTACCGGCCGTGCCGTCGAGCAGGTTCACGTTGTTGAAGCTGGCGGTTCCCACCGAAGCGGTGAGCTGCTTGTTCAAGGAGGCGATCTGCGTGCCGATGGCGTCGAGGTCGGCGCCCGGCTGCTGCGCGGCGACGAGCTGGTTAGAGATCGATTGAAGGGTCGAGGTGATGCCGGTGATCGCCGCGTTGGCGGTGCCGACGACCGACGAGCCGAGGTTCAGGGCGTCGCTCACGGCGCCCAGGTTGCCGATGTTGGTGCGCAGCGTGGTGGCGATGGAGAAGTAGGCGGCGTTGTCCTGCGCGCTGGACACCTTGAGACCGGTCGAGATCTCGTTCTGGACCTGGGCGAGGCTCTTCTGGGTGGCGCTGAGGTTGGCGACCGCGGTGAGGGCGGAGGCGTTGGTGAGGATGCTAGACATGGTGGATCAGTCCCTGGGTTTGTGAGGCTTGGGACATTCCGGGTCGGAACCGGCATGGGAGGGCGGCGTGATGCCTTTGGACCGCGAGCGCCGCTCGATGGCGATCCAACCTTCCATGGGTGAGACAATGGCGCGCGACACCTTACGTAAGGGTGAAGACGTCGGGGGTTCGGCGCCCGCCGGACCGAAGCCGGGCGAATGGGCGATATCAACCTTAACGGGCCGCTACGGGCCGACGATCACGAGTACGAGCGGATCAGGTTGCCCACCAGCATGTTCCAGCCGTCGATCAGCACGAAGAACAGCAGCTTCATCGGTAGCGAGATGATCTGCGGCGACAGCATCATCATGCCCATGGACATCGTCACAGTGGCCACGATCATGTCGATGACGAGGAACGGCAGCACGATCAGGAAGCCGATCTCGAACCCGCGCCGGATCTCCGAGATCATGAAGGCGGGGACGAGGATGCGCAGGTCCACGTCAGCCTTCTCCGTCGTCTTGATGCTCGGCTGCGCCAGGTCGTCGAACAGCTTGAGATCCTTGTCGCGGACCTGCGCCAGCATGAAGGCGCGGAACGGGCCGACGATCTTGGGGAAGGCGTCGTCCTCGCTCATCTGGTTGTCGATCAACGGCTTGAGGCCGCCCTGCCAGGCGCGGTCGAAGGTCGGCGCCATCACGTAGAAGGTCATGAACAGCGACAGGCTGACGAGGATCAGGTTGGCCGGCGTGGTTTGCAGGCCCAGCCCCGAGCGCAGGAACGAGAAGGCGATGGCGAAGCGGGTGAAGCTCGTCACCATCACCAGCAGGCCGGGCGCGATCGACAGCACGGTGAGCAGGCCGACGACCTGCACGATGCGCCCGGTCGCCGTACCGCCGTTGGGGGGGATGAGGCCGTTGAGGTCCGGCGCCTGCGCGTGGGCGGCGGCGGTGGCGAGCAGCGTCGCGGCGACGACCGTCGCCAGACCCGTCAGCGTGCGCGTCATTGCACCACCAGCGTTTCGATGACGAGTTCGCGGACCTTGCCCTGCGAGCGCACGCTCGCGCGCTCGTTCAAGTCTTCCCGCAGGTTCTGCAGGCCGCTCGCGCCCTCGATCTGCGGCAAGGTCAGCGTTTTCAAGAAGGCGACGAGGTCGTCCGACACCTGCCCCATCAGCAGCGCCGGGATCTCGACCTCCTTGCGGCCGAAGACGAGCGACACCTGGAGGCGCACGCGGACGCCCGCGGGCGCCGCGAGGTTGGTGACGATGGGGGCCAGTTCGCGCACCTCGACGTCGCCGCCGTAGGGCAGCGCCTTGGCGGCCGCCGGCTCCGGGGACGCCGGAGGGTGCGCGGCGGCGACGATGAGCTTGCCCACGAGGCCCCCGCCGATGGCGGCGAGGACGGTCAGGGCCGCGACGGTGACGAGGAGGTTCGCCTTGCCGGGCGGCTTCCCCGTGGCGGCGGCGGCGTTCGCCATGGACTCTCAACTCCCTGCTGGCTGTCGTGTCGGAACGGGACGGGGGCGTCAGAACGGCTTGAAGTTGTCGTACATCTGCTGGCCCCAGGCCGGCTGCTGGACCTCGCTGAGGCGGCCGCGTCCGCCATAGGAGATGCGCGCCTCGGCGATCTTCTCGTAGGGGATCGTGTTGTCCTTCGAGATGTCGTTGGGGCGGATGATGCCGGCGACCGAGAGTTGCCGCAGCTCGAAGTTGACCCGGACCTCCTGCGAGCCGCTGACGACGAGGTTGCCGTCGGGCAGGACCTCGGTGACGACGGCGGCGATGGACGTTTGCAGCTTCTCCGAGCGGTCGATGGTGCCCTGGCCGTTGGCCGAGCTCTTCGAGGCGCTGTCGAAGGCGCCGCCCACGCTGGTCTTGCCCAGGCTGGCGTCGAACTTGTTCGTCACCTCCGAGTCGAGCGAGCGGTCGGTGTTGTTGCCCAGCGTCGCCTTGTCGTCGATGGAGATCTTGACGGTGAGCACGTCGCCGCGCTTCAGCGCGCGCGGGTCGCGGTACAGGCTGGTGCCGTCGGCGTAGAGCGAGTTGAAGGCCGGCGGCGGCCCGCGACGGGGCGAAGGATCGTGCGGCACGATGTTGGGCTGCAGCCCGGCGCCGACCGGCGTCAGCACCGGCTCGCGGACGAACTCGGCCGGTCGGGTGGCGCAGCCGCCCAGCGCGAGGACGCCGGCCAACGCGGTGGCCCGGTACAGAGCCGCGCACGCGGAGGATCGAGAACGGGTCACGGCGTCTTGCCGGCGGTCGGCGCGGGGCCCGGCGCCGCGTCGGGGGACGCGGCGGGCGGCGCGGCGGCGATCAGCGCGGCGAGCTTGGTGGCGCGCTCGGGGACGAGTTCGTTGAAGATGGCGCTGGCCTTGCCCGGGTTGAGCTGGCTCAGCACGGCGGCGGCCATGTCGTCGTCGAGCCCGGCGATCTGCGTCGCCGCCGTTTCCGGGCGCATCTTGGCGTAGATGCCGACGAGCCTCTCGTTGGCCTGCTTCTCCACCATCTCGCGCTTGGCCATCCAGCCGCGCAGCTCGACCGTCCGCGCCTCCAGGTCCTGGACGTGCGCCTTGATGCGCCCCTCGATCTCGGCGAGCTTCTGCGTCTGCCAGGCGAACCGCGCGTCCCCGGCCGCGACGGCGACGTTGGTGCAGTAGCGGCGCACCTCCGAGGTGGTGTCGGTCGCGCCGGCCGGGGCGGCCTCGGTCGCTTTGCCCGCGTCGGCCGGCGGCAGGGCACCGGCGGCACCCGGCACAGCGCCACCGAGCACGGCCGATCCCGCGACGAGGCCGGCCATCCAAGA
>CAXSDP010000110.1:5907-9996 GCA_964235705.1 uncultured Beijerinckiaceae bacterium
CGAGCGAAGGGCGTGCGAGCGAGGAGCGTCCCACGCCGCGGTGACGTCCTTCCGCCGAGGTGGAAGGCGGCTTGTTCGGCGCGTGGGGGACGTCCTGGGGCATGTCGCCATTTCTGGCCTGACAAGCTTGCGTCGGGCTGGCGAGGTACCGAGCCCTACTGCGTGATCAGGTCCGCCTGCAACGCGCCCGCCGACTTGATGGCCTGGAGGATGGCGATGATGCCGCTCGGCTTCAGCCCGACCTGGTTGAGGCCGTTGACGAGCTTGCGCAGCGTGGTCCCGCCGACGATGCGGAACTGCCCCCCGCTCTCGTTGATGTCGACGTCGGTCCGGGGCAGCACCACCGTCTTGCCCTTCGAGAGGGGGGCGGGCTGGGAGGCGACCGGCGTCTCGGTGATGCGCACCGTCAGGTTGCCGTGGGTCACGGCGACGGGCGAGATCTGGACGTCCTGGCCGATCACGATGGTGCCGGTGCGCGAGTCGAGGACGACGCGGGCCTCGGTGTCCGGCTCGACCATCAACTCGCCGATCTCGGCAATGAAGCGGGTCGGTCCGGTGCGGGGCGGCAGCCGGAGCGACACGGCGCGGTAATCGCGCTCCTGGGCGGCGCGGATGCCCCAGCGCCGCATCGAGTAGGCGTTGATGGCGTCGGCGACGCGCACCGCCGTGGCGAAGTCGGGGTTCTTCAGGTCGAGCGTCATCGGGCCGACGTCGCCGGGGCGGTTGGGGTTCGGCAATTCGATCGTCGCGCCGTTGGGGATGCGCCCGGCGGTGGGCACGCCCTGCGAGTAGCTCTCCGCCTGCCCCGCCGCCGCCGCGCCGGATACGGCGAGCGCGCCCTGGGCCACGGCGTGGACGAGGCCGTCGGCGGCCGACAGCGGCGTCAGCACCAGCGTCCCGCCCAGCAGCGAGGCGGCGTCGCCCAGCGAGGACACGGTGACGTCGATGCGCTGACCCCGGTTCATGAAGGGCGGCAGGTCGGCGGTGACCATCACGGCGGCGACGTTGCGCGTCCGCAAGCTGGTGTTGCGGACGTTGATGCCGAGCCGGTCGAGCATGGATTGCAGCGACTGCTCGGTGAAGGGGGCGTTGCGCAGCGTGTCGCCCGTGCCGTTCAGGCCGATCACCAGGCCGTAGCCGATGAGCTGGTTGTCGCGGATGCCCTCGATCTGCGCGATGTCCTTGATGCGGACGGCGGCGGCGGCGGGCGCCACCTGCCCCAGCAAGATGGGCGCGAGGCAGGCGAGGACGAGCGAAACGAGGCGGGGAATGGGCGGGCGGCGCATCAGCTCGGTCCCATCAGCTTGTCCCGATGTGGACGCTGCCGTCGGGTTGCACCGTGCCGCTGACGATGAGGCCGCTCTCGAGGTTGCGGAGGGACACGAGGTCGCCGACGACCCCGGCCTGCAAGGCGGAGGCGTAGGTCGAGATGGTGAGCCCGTCCTCCTGGTAGACGACGCGGACCATCGCGCCGACCGTGACGAGCTTGGGCTCGCCGACGGCGTTGGTCGGGATCGCCTGGCCGGGCAGCAGGGTGCGACGCGCCACCTTGCCGACGAGCTGGGCACGGCTGGTGGCGTAGGACGAGCCGGCGACCGCGTCGGGGAAGTCGGCGTCGGCGATCATCGCGTCCCGGATGATCTCACCGGGGTAGATGGTGGCGGCGGCCACCGGCCGGCGCTCGGCCGCCGCCAGCGGGCAGGCAGCGAGCAGGCTGGCGCCCAGCAGGCCGGTGACGAGCGCGCCGCCGAGCGCGGCCGTGATCGCGAAAGTCCTGCCGACCGGTGCGATGGCGCGCGGCATGGGTGTTCTCCCCCGGTGGTTTTGCTGGTGAAGCGGCGTCGAGCCGCTCAGCGGATGCCCTTGGAGAGCGTTTCGCCCATCTGGTCCGCCGCCTGGATGACCTTCGAGTTCATCTCGTAGGCGCGCTGCGCCTGGATGAGGTCGGCGATCTCCTTGACCGGGTCGACGTTGGAGCTTTCCAGGTAGCCCTGGCTCAGCGTGGCGAAGCCGGGATCGCCGGGCACGCCGACCACCGGCGTGCCGGAGGCGGCGGTCTCCTTGTAAAGGTTGCTGCCGAGCGGCTGGAGGCCGGCGTCGTTGGCGAAGTTGGCCAGCGTCAGCTGGCCGAGCTGCACCGGGGTGGTGGTGCCGGCCACCGTGGCCGACACGATGCCGGACTGGCTCACCGTGACGGCGGTGGTGTTCTGCGGCACCAGGATGTTGGGCGTCACGAGGTTGCCGTCGAGCGTCACCAGCTGGCCGTTGGCGTTGGTGTTGAAGGCGCCGGCGCGGGTGTAGGACGTGTCGCCGTTGGCGTCCGTGATCTGGAAGAAGCCACGGCCGGACAGGGCGAGGTCGAACTGGTTGCCGGTCTGGGCCAGCGCCCCCTGGATGTGGAGGTTGCGGATCGCCGCCGTCTTCACGCCGAGGCCGAGCTGAGCGCCCTCGGGCACCGTGCCCTGGTTGCCCCGGTTGGACACGCCTTGGAGGCGCTGCGCCTCGTAGAGCAGGTCGGTGAACTCGGCGCGCGCCCGCTTGAAGCCCGTGGTGTTGATGTTGGCGATGTTGTTGGAGATGACCTCGACGTTGGTGGATTGGGCGCTCATGCCGGTGGCGGCGATGGTGAGGGCACGCATGGGCCGATCCTCAGATCGGCATCTTGCTGACGTCCAGGAAGGCCGAAACCGCCTTGTCGCGGATGGCGAGCGCGGTTTGCAGCGATTCCTGGGCGTTGACCACGGCTTCGACGACCGATTGCGTGGTCGCCTTGCCCTGGATGCCGTCGGCCGACACGGACTCGGCGCTCCGCACCTTGTTGACGGTGTCGTGCGACAGGGAGGCCAGGAACGAGCTGAAACCGTCGCCGGACGCCGGGGCGGCGGCGGCGCTCGGGACCTGGCTCGCGACCTGGGCGGGGCCGAGCAGCGAGGTGATCGCGCTCGAAACGAGGGGAAGGGCGGCTATCATCACGATCCTTTGAGGAGGTCGATGGTCATGGTGATCAGGTCGCGCGATTGCTTCACGACCTGGAGGTTGGCCTCGTACCCGCGGTTGGCTTCGCGCATGTCGGCCATTTCGAGGACAAGGTTAACATTGGGAAGCTTTACGAAACCTTTCTCGTCGGCGGCCGGGTTGCCCGGATCGTGCTCGACGGTGAAAGGCGCCTGATCGGTGCCGACGTCGGCGACGCGCACGACGTCCCCGCCGGCGACGTCGTCGAGGACGTTCTCGAAGGTGATCGTCTTGCGCTGGTAGGGGTCGGAGCCGGGCGTCGCGCCGGTCGACTGGGCGTTGGCGATGTTCTCCGACGTGACGCGCAGGCGGGCGGAGTTCGCCGACATGCCCGAGCCGGCGATCCGCATGGAAGCCTGGAGGGGATCGATCACGCTCTCACTCCTTGAGGCTGGCCATGAGCATCGCGTGGAAGCTCTTCAGCACGTTGGTGGTCAGGGCGTAGTCGCGGTTGATGTCGCCGGCCTTGATCATCTCCTGCTCCAGGCCGACCGTGTTGCCGCTCTCCGTCACCTCGCTGAGGTCGTCGCTCGCCTGCGTGACCGCGTCGTCCGACACGCCGGCCCCGTCCACCGGCAGGTGCCGGGCGTCGGTCGACACGAGGTCGAGCCTGGTCTTGGCGAGGACGTCGTTGAAGGAGGCGAGGTCCTTGGCCTGGTAGCCCGGCGTGCTGACGTTGGCGATGTTGGCCGCGACCGTCGCTTGCCGCGCCGCCAGCCACGCGCCCTTGCGGCTCGCGAGGCTGAAAAGGTTGATGGGATCCATGGCGAGCGCCCGCGGTGGTGTCGATGCTCCGATCATCGGCCGGCGGGCTTGTCCGAGCCTTGCGGCGGCGCGCGCTTAACGTGGCGTCAACGAGCGCGCGGTAGCGTCCCCGCGGCCGAGCGCCACGGCACCCTCCCGCCCGGAAGACGACGGAATGACAGCGAACGGGTGGGATCGGCCGACGGAACCATCCCCCGTCGCGGACGTGCTCGGGCCGTTCCACCGCAGCGCCGCCCTGGTGGGCGCCGCCTTCGCCGCCGCGCGCGCCCTGCCCGCCGCCGCCGACGCGCTGGCGGCCCTGCTCGACGC
>CAXSDP010000111.1:0-1993 GCA_964235705.1 uncultured Beijerinckiaceae bacterium
GAGATCAAACGCAAGTAAACGTCCGGTTCTTTGCGCCGAGCGCCTCCAAGCAGACCGACTGTCGTCGGCCAGAGCCGGGCGTCGAGGTTTGACCAGACTGCCATAGAGCAGACCTCCTCAAGTTCCGAGTTGGATCGCAAGCGGTCGCGCCGCTATGAAGGAAATTCAACGTGATCCATTAACCGCCGGCCGCGTGGTAGGTCGCGTGCGCGGCGACGCATGATACCGATGCCGCATCAACCGTTTCCCCTGGGCGATAGAAGGTTCGGGGCGATGGTGATCGCCGCGAGCTCCCGAGCCGCCGCCGACATGGTCTCGGTGCGCGACCGCGCACGCCGATGTTCCGCGCGACCGCCCTTCGCCAACGTAGGTTTGGCACCCTTGCAAACGGCTTCGCAACCTTGAGCGAAACGTCGGAAACGCAACCCGGCGCGGATCGAAGCCCCCATGGCTCGCGCCAACCTCGACCCACGCGCGCGCCTCGCCTTCCCGGTCTCGACCTCCTTCGCGCGTCGGCGATCCTCTGGGTCATGTCGTATCACGCCGCGCTCTTCGGCTTGGCGTCGCGTGACCATTGGGTCGTCCGCACCGGCTGGATGGGGGTCGACCTCTTCTTCGTCCTGAGTG
Organism: uncultured Beijerinckiaceae bacterium; assembly: GCA_964235705.1. Classification (GTDB taxonomy): domain Bacteria; phylum Pseudomonadota; class Alphaproteobacteria; order Rhizobiales; family Beijerinckiaceae; genus RH-AL1. The sequence continues at coordinate 628 of CAXSDP010000111.1, forward strand.
GTTTCCTCATCGCGGGGCAACTCCTCAAACCCATGGCGTCCGGTCTTCGCCCCGATTACACGACGTTCTTCGCTCGTCGCGCGCTTCGGACCTTCCCGACCTATTTGGTCGTCGTCGCCGTATACTTCACGTTCCCCATCGTGCGGGAGCGCCCCAACATCCAACCGCTGTGGCAGTTCCTCACCTTCACGGAGAACCTGCTGATCGCTCCGCCCCTGCCCAAGGCGTTCTCCCAGGCCTGGTCGCTCTGCGTGGAGGAGCAATTCTACCTCGTCCTCCCGTTGATCCTGGTCTGCCTCCCCTCCAAACCGAAGCCTCGCACGATCATCCTGTGCTTCGGTCTCGTCGTTCTCCTCGGGATCGTGGTCCGCTCCGTCCTGTGGATGGATCGCGTCCTCGTGGGTGGCCACGTCGTATCCGCGCGTTACATGACGCTGATCTACTGGCCGACATGGGCGCGGTTGGACGATCTGGTCGCCGGGGTCGCCGCGGCGACGCTGAAGGTCTTCCGGCCACGGTGGTGGGACGTGCTCCTCACGCGATCCAACGCATTGCTGCTCCTGGGCCTGGCGGGTGCGGTCGCGTCCACGGTCTTCTTCCAGAATGAGGTCGCGGGACTCGGCGCGACCGCCTTCGGCTTCCCCCTGTTGGCGGCGAGCCTCGGCTTGGTCGTCATGGCGGGCAGCGACCGGACATCGATGATCGGGCGTTTCCGCGTTCCGGGCGCGGGCGCGATGGCGACGGGGGCATACAGCCTATACCTCAGCCATAAGGCCGTGTTCCGCGGCGTGCAGCTCCTGCGGCCCCACATCCCTCCCCAGTCCGATGCCGTGGTGGCGCTGCTGGCCTTGCTGTCCGCGCTGGGCGTCGGCGCGCTGTTACACGTCTGCGTCGAGCGTCCCTTCCTGCGGCTGCGGGACCGTTTGATCGGCCCGTCGCGGAGCCCGCTGCGGAGCGATCACATTCTTTGAGGCGAAGGGAGGCGCGAGGGGAGGGTGGCATCCATAGCCATCGTACATCGGGGCTTCTTGGAGGCTCTCGCGCGCCCCGACCTGTCTCCGCGTGTCTCCACGTGCCGCCGGCGGCGCGGCCGCGCCATCGCACCTCCCCTCGCCTCCCGACGGTGCGAAGGTGCGAAACCCGGCGTGCCGCCGGGCTTGCGTTTCGCGGCGGGCGGGGCGATCCTTCGCGGGTCGGCGGTCGCACCCTCGCGCTGTGCGGATCACCGACCTTACAGGCCGCCGATGTCGACGAACCCTGACACGGTCCCGCCCCGGTGTCGGGGTTCGCGGACGAAGGCGCGCTTTCGAGTCAGCGTTCGTCGACACGGCCCGTCACGCCAAGTCGGCCGTGGCCGACATGCTGA
>CAXSDP010000111.1:2093-4202 GCA_964235705.1 uncultured Beijerinckiaceae bacterium
GACAGCCGACCGGCCTATTCCGCCGCGTCGCGCTGCCGGTAGCCGAGCCGCGCGTTCAGCGCGTCGAGGACGTCGCGCGCCGCGTCGGGCACCGCCGTGCCGGGCGGGAAGATCGCGGCGGCGCCGGCCTCGCGCAGGGCGGCGAAGTCCTCGGGCGGGATGATGCCGCCGACCACGATCATCACGTCGCCCCGGCCCTGCGCGGCGAGGGCGTCGCGGATCGCCGGCACCAGGGCGAGGTGACCGGCCGCCAGGCTCGACAGGCCGATCACGTGGGCGCCCCCCTCGACCGCCTGCCGCGCCGCCTCGGCGGGGGTCGCGAACAGCGCGCCGACCTCCACGTCGAAGCCGAAGTCGCCGAACCCGGAGGCGATGACCTTCTGGCCCCGGTCGTGGCCGTCCTGGCCGGCCTTGCACACCAGGATCTTGGGGGGGCGCCCGTCGTTCTCGGCGAAGGCGGCCACCAGGGCGCGGGCTTGGCGCACCGCCTCGCTGTCGCCGGCCGCGCGGCGGTACACGCCGGTGACCACCTGCGGGACGGCCACGTGGCGGCCGAACACGTCCTCGAGGGCGGCCGAGATCTCGCCCACGGTGGCCTTCGCCCGCGCCGCCTCGATCGCCAGCGCGAGGAGGTTTTCCCCGCCGCGCGCGCCCTCCCGCAGCGCGTCGAGGGCGGCGGCGAGGCGGCGGGGGTCGCGCTCCGCCCGCAGCGCGTCGAGCTTGGCGAGCTGACGCGCGCACACGTCCGGGCTGTCCACCTTGCGGAGCACGAGCGGGTCCTCGTCGAGGGGCTTGTAGCGGTTGACCCCGATCACCGCCTGCTCGCCGCCGTCGATGCGGGCCTGCGTGCGCGTCGCCGTTTCCTCGATGCGGCGCTTGGGCACCCCGGCCTCGATCGCGCGGGCCATGCCGCCCAGCGCCTCGATCTCGGCCATGTGGGCGCGGGCGCGGGCGACGAGGTCGTGGGTCAGGCGCTCCACCGCGTAGGAGCCGCCCCAGGGGTCGATCAGCCGCGTGGTGCCGCTCTCCTCCTGGAGGAAGATCTGCGTGTTGCGGGCGACGCGCGCGCTCTCGTCGGTGGGCAGCGCCAGCGCCTCGTCGAGCGCGTTGGTGTGGAGCGATTGCGTGCCGCCCTGCGTCGCCGCCATCGCCTCGACCTGGGTGCGGACCACGTTGTTCCACACGTCCTGCGCGGTGAGCGACCAGCCCGACGTTTGGCAATGGGTGCGCAAGGCCGGCGACTTCGCCGACTTCGGCGCGAATTGCCCGACGATCTCGCACCACAGCAGCCGCGCCGCGCGCATCTTGGCGACTTCGGTGAAGAAGTCGGTGCCGATCGCCCAGAAGAACGACAGGCGGGGCGCGAAGGCGTCGATGTCGAGGCCGGCCGCGAGCCCGGCCCGGATGTATTCGAGGCCGTCGGATAGCGTGTAGGCGAGTTCGAGGTCGGCCGTCGCCCCGGCCTCCTGCATGTGGTAGCCGGAGATGGAGATGGAGTTGAAGCGCGGCATGTGCGCGGCGGTGTGGGCGAAGATGTCGGCGACGATCCGCATGGAGGCGGCCGGGGGGTAGATGTAGGTGTTGCGCACCATGAATTCTTTGAGGATGTCGTTCTGGATGGTGCCGGCGAGGCGGGCTTGCGGCACGCCCTGTTCCTCCGCCGCGACGACGTAGAGCGCGAGGATCGGCAACACCGCGCCGTTCATCGTCATGGACACCGACACCTCGCCGAGCGGGATGGCGTCGAACAGGGTCCGCATGTCGAGGATCGAGTCGATGGCCACCCCGGCGAGCCCGACGTCGCCGGCGACGCGGGGATGGTCGGAATCGTAGCCGCGATGGGTGGCGAGGTCGAAGGCGACCGACAGGCCCTTCTGGCCGCCGGCGAGGTTGCGCCGGTAGAAGGCGTTGGACTCCTCCGCCGTGGAGAAGCCGGCGTACTGGCGGATCGTCCAGGGTTGGTTGACGTACATGGTCGGGTAGGGGCCGCGCACGAAGGGCGGCAGGCCGGGCCACGTGTCGAGGTGGGGCAGGCCGGTGAGGTCGGCGCTGGTCGGGCGCGCCTTCACCGCGATGCCTTCCGGCGTCATCGCCGGCTCGGGCGTCGCG
>CAXSDP010000111.1:4302-9913 GCA_964235705.1 uncultured Beijerinckiaceae bacterium
GGTGGGCATGAACGGCAGGGTGGTGAAATCGGGGACCGCGCTCATCGGCTTGGCTCCAATCGGGGCGGTTCCGCCCTACGCGGACGCGGCGGCGAGCGCCGCCGTCAGGACCTTTAGCACCGGACGGCCGTCGTGGATGACGTCGTCGACCCCCGCCGTTCGACAGAGACCGTCCGACCCCGACGCGGCGGCGGCGAGGATGCGCCGCGCGCCGGCGCCCTGCAAGGCCTCGACGAGGCTTCCCGCCCCCGCGACGTCCCCCGCGCCGCACAGGCAGGCCACCGTGGCGCCGCTGGCGGCGAACAGCGTGACGAGGCGCGCCTGGTCGAGCGGGGCGCCCGCGTCGAGCTCGGACGCCGCGACCGTCTCCATCCCGGCCGCCGCGAGGACGTTGGCAGCCTCGACCGCGCGCGGACCATAGGCGGCCGGCGTCCCCAGCGTGGCGAGGAACACCTTCGGTCGCCTCGCCTCGGCCGCGTCGCGGAGCGCCTCGAAGGGTTCGGCGTCGCGCGACGCGGCCGGCCCGGCCATGGATGGCTCGGCGACGGGTGGCTTGGCGACGGATGGCTCGGCGAGCACCGACAGGTCGTTCGCGCGCAGGCTCGGGAAGTGGGTGGTGCCGACGATGGCGCGCTCGCCGGCGGCGATCGCTTCCGCGCGCGTTGCGGCGGTGGCGGCGAGCTGGGCCCGCCAGGTGCCCGAACGCAGCGAGGCGGCCATGCCGCCCTCCCGCTCGATGCCCTGGAACAGGGTCCAGGCACGCTCGCACAGCGCGTCCGTCAAGGCTTCGGGGCCGCCGGCGCCGGCGGCGGGGTCGACGATCCGGCCGAGGTGCGCCTCGTCCAGCAGCACGCGCCCGGTGTTGCGGGCGAGGCGGCGCGCGGCCGCGTCCGGCAGCCCGCGCGCCAGGGTCATGGGGAGCACGGTGACCGCGTCCGCGCCGCCGAGGCCGGCCGCCATCGCGCCGACCGTCGCGCGCATCGCGTTGGTCCAGGGATCGCGGCGCGTCATCACCCGCCACGACGTTTCCGCGTGGAGGCGGATCGGGCGCGGGTCGAGCCCGCACGACGCCTCCACCCGCGCCCACAGCGCCCGCATCGCCCGGACCTTGGCCAAGCCCTCGAACAGGTCGGCGTCGGTGGCGAGGAGGAAGCCGATCGCGCCCGTGGCCTCCGCCAGGGGCCATCCCGCCGCTTCCAACCGCCTGAGGTAGGCGACCCCGGTGGCGACCATGGCCGCCAGCTCCTGCCCCGCGCTCCCGCCGGCCTCGTGGGTCGGGCGCCCGTCGGCCAGGAACACGCCGCCGCCCAGCCCGGCGCGGCGGCGATGGCCGAGGATCGCGTCGCCGTCGTCGGGCAGCGCCGTGCCGAGGCGGGCTTCCAGGCCGAGCGGGTCGTAGCCGACCTCGATCCGCAGGTCGGCGCTTGTCAGCCGCCGCCGCTCGGCGAGATCGGCCAAAGCCGCGAGCGCCCCCACCGTGCCGGCGCCCGCGTCGAGCCGCGCGCCGATGAGGTCGAGCTCGACGTCGGCGAGGACGCGTTCCACGTCGGCCGGGGCGATCCCGAACCCGCGCGCGAACGGACTGCCGGCGAAGACGAGCGTCAACGCGTCGGCGCCGCCGCCGAGCTCGTCCAGGGCGTTGGCGTTGGCGCGCGCCGGGTCGGGATCATCCACGCGGGGCGCGATCGACCAGTCGCCCGCGCGGCGCCAAGGGCCGGGGCCACCATGGCGGCGCGCGTCGAGCGGCGCCACGACGATGCCGTCCTCCGTCGTCGTCCCGAGCGCTTCCAAGGAGACCGCGCCCAGCGCCTTGGACGCCAGCCGCCGCCAGTCGGCTTCGCTGGGGGGAGTGACGGAGGGTGCGGGCACGGCAACTGTCTCCCTGGGGAACGTCGAGGCGTCGGAGGTGCGGCTAGGGCGCCGGTCGGCCCCTCAGATGAATTGTCCGAGGCCGGGGATGGCGGCGGCGACCTTGCCGACGCGCTCGTCGCCGGCCTTCTCGCGGGCGAAGGTGAGGATCTCCTTGCCCACCGTGGTCATCTGCCCCGTGCCGAGCCCGACGCCGCTGAGCTGGGACGCGAGACCCATCAAGCCGCCCCCGCCGCTCATCATGCTCATGAGGCCGCCCATCGCGCCGGGCGACTTGGGGCTGTCGTTGGCGCCGGCGGCGGCCGCCTCGGTGGCACCAGGCACCTGCGGCAGCATCGCGTCGACCTCGGCCGGCGCCTCCTTCCGGAGGAAGGCGAACACGAGGTTGATCGAGCGCTGGGCCTGGTCCGCCGGGATATCCGCCGCCGTGGCGACACGCTGGATGAGTTCTTCCATGAAGCCCCTTGGTGGTGAAACGTGCGCGTCGCCTCCTTGATGCCTACCGGGACCGACGAAAGCAAGGGCGCGACCGTCATAGGACAGGCCGCGCCCGTCGCGGGGACCGGCCGCCGTCCCCGCCGTCCGCGCCGACGGCCCGGTCGCGTGGGAGCGGTCACGCGGGGGGAGGGGCGGGCGGGATGGGGATCAGTCGACCTTCACGCCGCTCTCCGCCGACAGGACCTTCACGAGGCGGGGGTTCATCTCGCCCTTCACCGCGAGATGCCTGTCCTTCTCGAAGGCTTCGATGGCTTTCCGCGTTTGCGGCCCGAAGGTGCCGCTCGGCTTGACGGGGAAGCCGAGCTTGGCGAGGGCGCGCTGCACGCCCATCACCGCCTTGCCGCTCGCCGCCGCGTCCGCCTTGCCCTCGGTCCTCACGCCGGTTCTGGTCGCGGGCTTCGCGTCAGGCTTCGCGTCGGGCTTGGCCGCCTTGCCGCCGCCCGCCAGGAGCCGGGCGATCGCGTCGTCCCCCACCGGCTTGTCGGGCGCGGTGGCGGCGTGGTGCGGCTTCGCCGTCATCGGCGGCGTCGCGGGCTGCGTCACCGATTGCGGCGGTGGCGCGGGCGGGACCGCGATGGTCGCGGCGGGCGGCGCCGGCCTCGCGGGGACGGCGGCCGCCGCCTGCTTGGGCGCCGCCTGCTTGGGCATGGTGATCGTTTGACCGAACAGCGGGGCGGGATGCCGGCTCTTCTGCATCACCAGCGCGTTGACCATGATGGCGGCGGCCACGCTCGCGCCCGCGCCGATCGCCGCGACGCGCGCGACCTTGGCCATGTCCAGGCCGAAGCGCTTGCCCTTCTTGCCCTTGCGCGCCTTGGCGGTCCCCGTCCGGGACGCCGCGGCCGGCTTGCGCGGGTTGGCGCCGCGTCGGGGCGCGAAAGCGCCGAAGTCGTCATCGAAGGTCGCGGCGGCTGCCTTAGGCACTTTGCTTCATCCTGAGGGTTCGAGGGCCGAGGTCGTCGTCGACCGGCGGACGGTGGGCGGTGGTTTCGATCGTCGCCGAGGCGTCGGTCGCGACGGCGCGGCAATCGAGCGGCAAACGGATCGTCACGGCGGTGCCCCGGCCGGGTTCGCTGGCGATGGCGACCGTGCCGCCGTGGAGGCCGACCAGGCCGCGAACCACGGACAAGCCGAGCCCGGTGCCCTCGTAGGGACGGCTCAAGGACGAACGCGCCTGGAAAAAGGGTTCGCCCAGCCGTTGCAGCTCGACGGCGTCGATGCCGATCCCGGTGTCGACGACGCCCAGCGCCAGCCGCGTGCCCTCGAGCCGCGCGGTGAGCGTGACCCGCCCGCGCTCCGGCGTGAACTTCACGGCGTTGGCGAGGACGTTGAGGAGGATCTGCTTGCAGGCGCGTTTGTCGGCGACGATCTCGTCCAGCGTGTCGGGATAGTCGCGCACCAGGTCGATCCCGCCGTTGCGGACCTCCAGCGCGACCATCTCGCAGCACAGGTCCATCAGCGGCCCGACCGCGAAGGGTTCGGGCAGCATGGCGAAGGTGCCCGATTGGATCTTGGACATGTCCAGGATCGAGTTGACGACCGCCAGGAGGTGCTGGCCGGACTGGTTGATGATGCGCGCGTACTCGCGCTGCTTGGCGGCGTCGGCCGGGCGCAGGGTGTGGCTGCCCAGCATCTCGGAGAAGCCGATGATGGCGTTGAGCGGCGTGCGCAGCTCGTGGCTCATGTTGGCGATGAAATGGTCCTTGGACCGCACGGCGCTCTCGACCGATCGCTGCGCCTTCGCGATCTCGACCTCGCGCTCGAGCCGGGCGGTGAGGTCGCGCAGGATGGCGACCACCTCGACGGGGTGGCCCGGCCGCGCCAGGCGCCGCGTCCGCATCTCGATGCACAGGTGGCGGGGCCCGGGGTGCCAGGGGCGCAGCCTGATCCTGGTCGTCGCCGCGTCCGGCGCGTCGCCGTGGGCGGCGTCGTCGATCGCCTTGAGGAAGGCGGGACGGTCGGCGACGTGGACGCGGTCGAACAGGCCGCGCCCGCCGAGCGCGGGGGCGGGGGCGCCCAGGAGCGTTGCGCACGCGGCGGAGGCGTCGTCGACGCGGCCGGACGCGTCGAGCCACACGACCACGTCCCCGAGCGCCTCGCCGACCGCGCGCGCCCGTTCCCCCTGGTGTCGCAGCTGGCGTCGCGTCAGGGTCGCCACGGCGGTGGCGCGGATCACGAGCGGCCCCGCGTAGAGCAGCGCGAGGGCGCCGACGATCGCGGCACCGACGGCGCCCGTGTCCATGCCCGGCTTCGCCGCCCGAGCCAGGGACGCCGCCAGGAGGAGCGCGCCGGCCAGCGCCGTCAATGGGATCGCGACCCGGATCACGGCCTTCTCGCCCGACAGGGTCGCCTCGACCGCCGCCACGATCAGGCAGGCGAAGGCGCCGCCGATGCCGACGCCGGTGCCGAACGCCAGCGTGAGCGCGAGGCCGACGGAACCGCCCAGCGCGACGGCGTGCGCGAGGGCGGAGCGGCCGGTGCGGCTCATGAGCGTCGCCGCCGCGAGCGGCAGCAGCGCCAGCGCGAACACGAGGGCGCCGGCCCCGTCCGGGGCGCCGCGATAGGCGAGGTAGAACGGCGCCACGGCGAGCGCCGCGAAGGTGGTGGCGAGCTTGGCGGCGATGAAGGAACGGTGACGTTCCCGCTCCACGGGATCGCCCGCCACCGAATGATGCACCAGCGCGCTCGTCAGGACGGATGGGCTCGGGAACGCGTTCAAGGACCGTACTCCACGCGCCGGCCGGTGACCCGGAGGCCGGAGGCGCGACGACCGGACCCTCGCAGCCCGGCCTTAATGAACGCTGAGCCGGAGCCGTTTTCCCGCGCCGGGGCGTCGGTCCGGCGACGCGCGATCGGCGCTCATGCTTTCCGCTTCCTTGCGTCCCGCGCGTGGTTTGTGCGTTCCGCGCGCCTTGGGGGAGCGCGCGCCGGCCACGAAGTCTTATGATCTCCGCCGCAAGGTTGGCCGTCGGCCGGAGGCGACGACCATGCCCATGCTGCGTTGCGCGTTCTGGCTGACGATCGTCTACGCTTCCATCCTGCTGCATCCCCGCGCGATAACGGGCGGCGCGGCGGACGCGGGTGACGCGCGGGCCATCGATGTGCGGATGATGGGGACGGAAACCTCCGGGGTGGGACTCGCCGGGGTGGACGCCGCCGGCCTGGTCGCCTCGTGCGCGATTCGGGCCGGGGTTTGCGGCGAGGCGGCGCTCGCGGCGGCGCGGGGCGACGCCGGTCGGCTCGC
>CAXSDP010000112.1:0-9718 GCA_964235705.1 uncultured Beijerinckiaceae bacterium
CGGGGGTGGCCGGCGCGCTGCTGGCCGTCCTCGGCCACCCGCCGGCGCACGGCTGGGCGGTGGAACTCGCCGCCGGCGCCGCCTGCGGCCTGCTGTACCGGGTGTTCGCCGGGGCGGGGGCGCGCTGAACCTGTGGGCGACGCCTTTGCGCGGCGGCGATGGAGGCTCATATTGGCGCCATGCCGAAGAAAGCCGCCGATCCCCGTCCCAGCGCCAAGACGGCCACCAAGACTCCCAAGCCCGCCGGCCCCCGGCCGACCGGCAAGTCGCGGGCGGCCAAGCCCGACGTCGTGCCGCTCGACGAGCACCTCGCCGCCCTGCTCAACCCCGCGCTCAACGTCGCCCGGCCGGGCTTCGACGAGGCGCAGGCCGCCTTCGACGCCGACACGCCGTCCCGCATCGACGCCAAGCTCGCCGCCCTGTTCAAGCCCGCCCCCGACGACGACACTCCCGCCCCGCCCCGCGCGGAAAAGCCCGTGGCGCACCCCTTCGGCATGAGCGGCGCCAACGCCACCGCCCAAAGCCTGCAGGCGCTGCTGGAGGCCGGCGACCCCAACATCCGCGCCGGCGAGGCCTGGAGCCCGCACCGCCCCCGCCGCCCGGACAAGTCGGAGGGCGGCATCCGCTTCGAGCTGGTCTCCGAGTTCGAGCCCAAGGGCGACCAGCCGGCCGCCATCGCCGAGCTGGTCGCCGGCGTCGACGCGCTCGAGCGCGACCAGGTGCTGCTCGGCGTCACCGGCTCGGGCAAGACGTTCACCATGGCGCAGGTGATCGCCCGCACGAACCGCCCCGCCCTGATCCTCGCGCCCAACAAGACGCTCGCCGCGCAGCTCTACGGCGAGTTCAAGTCCTTCTTCCCCAACAACGCGGTGGAATACTTCGTCTCGTACTACGACTACTACCAGCCAGAGGCCTACGTGCCGCGCACCGACACCTACGTGGAGAAGGAATCCTCCATCAACGAGCAGATCGACCGGATGCGCCACGCCGCCACCCGCGCCCTCATCGAGCGCGACGACGTGATCATCGTGGCGTCGGTCTCCTGCATCTACGGCATCGGCTCGGTGGAAACCTACACCGCCATGACCTTCACCGTGAAGGCCGGCGAGGTGACCCCGCAGCGCCAGCTCATCGCCGACCTCGTCGCCCTGCAATACAAGCGCTCCGCCGGCGATTTTTCCCGCGGCGTCTTCAGCGTGCGCGGCGACACGATCGAGCTGTTCCCGGCGCACTACGAGGACCGCGCCTGGCGCCTGTCCTTCTTCGGCGACGAGGTCGAGTCCATCCAGGAGTTCGACCCCCTCACCGGCGCGAAGACGCAGGACCTGTCCTTCGTCAAGGTCTACGCCAACTCGCACTACGTCACGCCCCGCCCGACCCTGCTGCAATCGATCAAGGGCATCAAGGGCGAGCTGCGCGGCCGGCTCGACGAGCTCAACAACGCCGGCCGCCTGCTGGAATCGCAGCGGCTCGAGCAGCGCACAATGTTCGACCTGGAGATGCTGGAGGCGACAGGCTCCTGCGCCGGCATCGAGAACTATTCGCGCTACCTCACCGGCCGCAAGCCCGGCGAGCCGCCGCCCACCCTGTTCGAGTACCTGCCCGACAACGCGCTGGTGTTCGCCGACGAGTCCCACGTCACCGTGCCGCAGATCGGCGGCATGTACCGGGGCGACTTCCGGCGCAAGGCCACGCTCGCCGAGTACGGCTTCCGCCTGCCCTCCTGCCTCGACAACCGCCCCCTGCGCTTCGAGGAATGGGAGGCCATGCGCCCGCAGACCGTGCACGTCTCCGCCACGCCGGGCTCGTGGGAGATGGACCGCACCGGCGGCGTGTTCACCGAGCAGGTGATCCGCCCGACCGGCCTCATCGACCCGCCCATCGACGTGCGCCCCGCCCGCGCCCAGGTCGACGACGTGCTGGGCGAGATCCGCGAGACGGCCGCCAAGGGCTACCGCTCGCTGATCACCGTGCTCACCAAGCGCATGGCGGAGGACTTGACCGAGTACCTGCACGAGCACGGCGTGCGCGTGCGCTACATGCACTCCGACATCGACACGATCGAGCGCATCGAGATCATCCGCGACCTGCGGCTGGGCGCCTTCGACGCCCTCATCGGCATCAACCTGCTGCGCGAGGGCCTGGACATCCCCGAATGCGGGCTGGTCGCCATCCTCGACGCCGACAAGGAGGGGTTCCTGCGCTCCGAAACCTCGCTGGTGCAGACCATCGGCCGCGCCGCGCGCAACGTGGACGGCAAGGTCCTCCTCTACGCCGACAAGGTGACGGGGTCGATGGAGCGCGCCATGGCCGAGACCGCGCGCCGCCGCGAGAAGCAGGAGGCGTACAACGCCGCCCACGGCATCACGCCGGCCACCATCAAGCGCGGCATCCAGGACATCCTGGGCTCGGTCTACGAGGCCGACCACGTCACGGTGGACGCCGGCCTCGCCGAGGGTCAGCCGATGATCGGCCACAACTTCAAGGCCACGCTGGCCGACCTGGAGAAGCGCATGCGCGAGGCCGCCGCCAACCTCGCCTTCGAGGAGGCGGCGCGCCTGCGCGACGAGGTCAAGCGCCTGCAGGCCGTGGAGCTGGCGATCGGCGACGACCCCATGGCGAGCCAGCGGCAGGTGGACGACGCGGCCGGCGGCTACGGCGGGCCGAGGAAGTACGGGGCGGCGGCCAACGTGCTGAGCCGGCCCCACAAGCCGACCGATGGCGAGATGGGGCCGCACAACTTTGGCGGTGGCGAGGCGGGGCCGAGGGCGGCGGGGCGGAGCAGTGCGGGAAAGGGGGGGACGCGGGCGTTGCGAGGGGGGAAGAAGGGGCGGTGATTAAGAATGTAAAACTCGGCTCCTGCGCTAATCATTCGGTTCGTGAAACAACAGAGCCTAACATCCGCAAAGCGCGTTGCACCACATTGTTTGATTGCGCGAGACTTAGATCGGAATACTCTTTTTGTTCCTCAACAGATAAAGATCCTGCTGCCGCTTTCTTATTGAGAATTCCTAGTCTTAAGCCGACGTGTTGAGGGCTGTCTTTAGCTAGAAGCTGGGTCCAGAGGCCCGACGCATTCTCAATCGAACCGAATTTAATTTCGTACTTACATTGCAGTCCTACCTGAGCGTCGTGGCGCAGTCCTCGGAAGCGCTGTTGAAGATCCCGTATTGCGGCGAGAGCGTCCGACCCATTATTCATCTCAATGTAACAGTTCGCAAGGTTAGCTAATACTTCGAAAGGTGGATGTGTAAATTTTGTACGAGAAATTTGAGCATGACTCAACGCAGATGCAGGATCACCATTTGCTTGTTCAAATGTTGATCGTCGATGATCTGCAAAGCCTGTTGGGTCGACACGCTCTAAGATCGTCAGGGTTCGGGCTGCTGTATCCATGTCGCCATTGCGCAAAGCTATCGTGCACCTTAGATCGATTACATACCGATTGTGAGGCGACCTACTTTCGGCCTCAGCTATGTTGGCATTAGCTTTCTCGATATCGCCTAACTCGTAATAGCAGCTTGCGATGTCTCTGTAGACTGCAACGCCTCTACGACCGTAGGCTATACTCTTACTATAAAATTCTACTGCTTTATCGTAGCGACCTTGTCTTTTCGCCTGAAAGCCCTGCACAAACTCTGCTGTACCAATCTCACCTATCTCCTGCAAGTGAGCAATATGAACAGCAGCCTCATTAAATTGCTCTTTCCTGATTAAAGCTTGCGCCACGTACCGCAACAGGTCAGCGTTGTCTGGTCTTAAGGAAAGAGCTTCCCTACCGTACTTTATAGCTAGGTCATAGTCTTGATCGTGATAGCTTTTAGTTGCAACCTGAATTAGATCGCTAGCAAAACCAACTGCAAATTTGGAGGCACTTGCCGACTGAGACAATAACGTTGCTCTAAACAACGTTTGGGCAAGTGAGAACCGTATATCCTCATCCAACGTAGAGGCCAAGTACATTTCTAATAGCGCAGCTATTCTTTCATGTCGGACATAAAGACCAGAAAAAGCTCTATACGCAGCATCCCGAAGCGGCTCAGATATCCTAAAGTTAGCACCAACAGGAAGGATGAAGGCGAAGTCTACTAGATGGGCAATCGCCGCGGACAGTTCCTGAGATGTGCAGTCGCAATACTTCAGAATTGTTTCTGGAGGTAGAGGACTGTAAACAGAGAGGATTTGAAGTATTCTTTGCGATAGATCAGAAAGCCTTTTATCGCTTTTTAACTGTCTCAAAAATATATCTGCGCTGAAGTTAACTAACGTGCCTTGGTTGGTTGTGACATGAGCCACTCCATAGGTTTCTGCTTCGTCGATGGCAAACCTTGCTGCCGGAGGATATCCTCGAGTATAGGTCGCAAGAGAAGATAATTGTGTCGGCTCAATTACCAACTTTTTGTCTCTAGCTATAAGGCGAAGGAGATTTTGAGTCTGAGGCGTTGATAGCTCCGCCACTCGAATTGCACGAATTTGCACTCCTTCTATGGTGTACATGCGACGATTTGTAATGAACGCAAGATCGACACGATTGCTTGTGACTGCATCGTAAAATGCATCAAATTGTCTATGCAGATTACCGCCATAATTACTTATTGCATTTCTATCTAATATAACCGGCAATGCCTGAGACTCGCAAATATTCAAAAGCACCTTTATAATGCTCGATATCAGCTCGTCTGTAGGTCTAGCTTCCTGCAGAGCCACAAACGCAGACGGGTCACTAATACTTCCTGGCGACAACCTCTGTAATATTTTAAAATAAAGCTCTGGTAGGAAGTCACCTTCTACTAACTCCACGGTGAACAATTTGTCGAAAGACAGATGGTCTCGCGCTACCGCTCCGAGCAATGAGCGCCTTCCTATTCCGTCTAACCCATAGATGATCAGTGGACGATATACAGCCGCCTGTATATTTGACGCTATGATCTCAAGCGCTGTTTCCATCTCGGCGTGACGGCCTACGAAGTACGATTTCGATCGCTGCTGCAAGCGCTCGGTCAAAACTCGTTGTATGTCTAACGAAATTAGTCCTACAATTTGCTGGCGTTCGACACGGGTAGCTTTCATCCACTCAGGCAAGCTATCTAAGTCAACGCTATCATCGATAATGTATGTTAAAATTTTGCTTAAAGCTTGTGCCGTCAGTGCTTTTTCTGCTTCATTAATTTCCAGCTTGACCCACTCTTTCTTGAGCGACTCCCTACTTGCGAAAAGGACGAATATGTCCGAACGCGCCAGCCCTTTTATAATTTCTTTCTTAAATTCTTCTCCTGTACGAAACTCATATGCATCATATATTACTGCTGCCCTGCCTAGCGCTTCGGCTACTCTATCGACAGTATGTTTATCAGATGAGCTATGGGACAAGAATGCACGTATGCTCTTTTCCATTTGGAAAGCCCTAAGTTTTAGATTTTACCAGGTCAACCCAATTAAAGAGATCCTAATACGCCAAACACGATGACGCCACAACAAGATGAATGGTTTTTGATTTTGGTGGCACCTTACTAAATCGCCACATCCAGCGGCGATTGATTTTCACTGGGCTGCCGTTGCAGCGGGTACGGACCCACGCTCCACCTGTCCTTGCGAGCGCGCAAAAAACCCATGTCGAAACGAGGGCCGCCGCGCCGGGCGGCGGCTCGTCCCATCACATGTCGCGATGCATCATGTGGCGGCGCATCATCATATGGTGGCGCTTCATCATCATGTGCTCGCGCATGGACGCGCACATCGTTAAGTTACGGTGACCGCTTACCAAACAACCACAAACCTGAATGCGGCGCAGCGCTAATCCGACAGCTCCGCGTCCATCTTGCCCGGCTTCGGCGGGTCGCCGACCAACCCGCGCAGCGTCTCGCCGGTGCGGGCGAGGTGCTCGCCGATGCGGACCATCATGTGGTGCAGCACGACGAACGAGGCGGGCAGCGCCTTCGTCAGGTTGGCGCCGGCCCAGTCCCACCCGGCGTCGGTGAGGCTCAGCCATATGGCGGTCGGCTCGCGCTTCTGCATCTCGATCAGGCCGGCCCGCACCAGCGCCTCGCGGTCGGACGCGTCGAGCGGCACGCCGAGGTCGTTCTGCGGCGCGAAGCCGTGGCGCGCGACGAGCGCGAACAGGATCAGCGTCCGCTCCGGGCTGACCACGCCGTCGCTGGCCTCGGCGATCTTCGCCAGGTCGTTCGCCCCTTGTCCCGTCATCACTCGTCCTTCCCGCATACCGCCTCGGCGGACGGCCTCGGCGCTGCGGCAACCTGCGGCGCGCCGCTTCGTTGCGCGCGACGGAGCCCGACGTGCGATTGGACATCGCATGGCGAACCCTCGCCGCCGGCCGTGGGTGACGGTGGTGATGGCGACGGTTCAGGAAAACAGCGCGTGGCAGGTCGCCAAGAACGCGCCTGTTTGGTGCAGCGATGGGAAAGGGATCACACCCCACCCGTCATTGCGAGCGCAGCGAAGCAACCCAGGGGCAAAGGCTTCGGTCCAGCGGCTCCTGGGTTGCTTCGCTGCGCTCGCAATGACGGTGGGTCGACGCGCGAAAAAATCCGCGCGGAAACGAGGGCCGCCGCGCCGGGCGGCGGCCCGTCCCATCACATGTCGCGATGCATCATGTGGCGGCGCATCATCATGTGGCGACGCTCCATCATGTGGTGGCGCTTCATCATCATGTGCTCGCGCATGGACGCGTGCATCATCGGGTCGGCGGCGGCGATGGTGACAGGGAGGGCCGACAGGGTCACTGCGGCCACGGCTACCGTCATCGCGATTGTTCTGAGCATTGGGTTCTCCAGCGTGCCACTCGGCACGATCGATCTACGGCCGAGGGGGCGGTGAAGTTCCCCGGCCGCCGCCGTTTGTCGCTGGACGCCGCCTCGGGGCCGGGGTGGCCCCCGCGCCGGGACGGGCCGGGGACGGCCGTTCGCGCTGGGGAGGGAGCGTCGGCGCGCGAAAAACCCGGCGGCGGGGCATAGCCGCTATGCGCCGACGGTCGTGAACCGCCGGGACGGCGGCCTGTTCAATCGCCAGGACCAGTCCTGGAGGACATCTTGCAGACATTCTTGAAAACCGGCGCGCTCGTCGCGATCGCCATGACCCTCGCCCTCGGCGGCAACGCCATGGCGCGCGGCGGTGGTGGTGGTGGCGGCGGGCACGGCGGTGGTGGCGGTGGCCATGGTGGCGGCTTCGGCGGTGGGCACGGCGGCGGCTTCGGCGGTGGCTTCGGTGGTCACGGGGGCGGACGCGGTGGGTTCGGCGGAGGCGGCTTCGGTGGCGGCGGCTTCGGCGATGGCGGCTTCGGCGACGGCCTGGGCTTCGCCGGCCTGGGCTTCGGCGAAGGCCTCGGCGGCTTCGGCGGCGGGTATGGTGGCTATGGCGACGGTGGCGGCTATGGTGTCGGCTACGGCGACCAGGGCTATGGCGCCCAGGGTTACGGCGGCCAGGGTTACGGCGGCCAAGGTTACAGCACCCCCGGCGTCCAGTATGGCGACGAGGCGGGCGTGCGAACGGGGCGCAGCGCCGCCGTCGCCGGCGACAGCTGCGGCACGCCGGTCAAGAGCTGCCGGCTCTACGAGCAATCCTACGTCGGCACCCCCTGCTCCTGCCGCGTGCCGGGCGGACATGCCCACGGCCACGTGACGCCGTAAGTCGACGCCGCTGGCCGGGCGGGCCGGGCACCCCGCCCGGCCGGCGATCCGCGCGTCCCCGGACACGCGAACATGGAGACAACAGATGATCAAGGTGATGTTCGTGTCGGCGGCGATGGTGGCCGCCTCGATGACGGGTGCCTCGGCCTACTACTACAACGGCGTGCACCATCCCCGCCACGCCGGCATCGGCCGGCACGGCCACGTCATCGGGCAGGGCTTCTTCGGCCGGCCGCACGGCGGCGCCCGGGCGGCGCGCAACTACCAGAATTTTGAGATCCAGCAGAACACCCGCGACGGCGCCTACACGCGCGGCTACTGAGCGACGCGGTAAGGTCGCGCCGGCGGCGATGATCCCCGCCCGGCACTTTCAGCGTGCTGGCGCGTTGACCTTGGAATCCAAGATCTGACGCGAGCCGGCGTGTTGCCCGGCGCCGACATCACTTGCGCATGTGTGTCGGTCCGCGCCGACATTGTTTCGCGCGATGTCGGTCGCGGCCGACATGGGGTGGCGCGGGCGAGGGTTGCGCGCGCCCCCGTTTTGCCCCTAGCTGCCGCGCGTGGACCCCTCGCCCCGCCCCGCCTTCGACCGCCGCACCGCCGCGATGCTGGGCCTCGGCTTCTCGTCCGGCCTGCCGCTGCTGCTGGTCTACGTCACCCAATCCGCCTGGCTGTCCGACGCGGGGGTGCCGGTGGCGACCATCGGGCTGCTCTCCGAGCTGACGCTGGCCTACAAGTTCAAGTTCGTATGGGCGCCCTTCCTCGACCGGTACGATCCCCCCTTGCTCGGCCGCTGGCTCGGGCGGCGGCGCGGGTGGATCGTGGCGGCGCAGTTGCTGGTGGCGGCCGCCCTCACCGGCGTCGCCTTCGGCGATCCCGCCGTCAAGCTGTGGTGGACGATCGGCTTCTCGCTGGCGCTCGGCTTCGCCGGGGCGACGCAGGACGTGGTGATCGACGGGTGGCGCATCGCCGTCGCACCGGATCGCCGGGCGCAGATGTCCTCCTGGGCGGAGATCGGCTGGCGGGTCGGCACGCTGGCGGCCGGCGCCGGCGCGCTGCTGCTCGCCGACCGGGTGGGCTGGCGCGGCGCCTACCTCGCCATGGCCGTCCTGATGGCGCCGGGCCTCGCCGCCGCGCTGCTGGCCCCCGAGCCGGAAACGGACATGGCGCGGGAGGGGCGGCGGACCGATGGGCCGGGGCTGCTCGCCACCATCGTCGCGCCGATCCGCGAGCTGGTGGGCCGGCTGGGGCCGATGGCGCTGCCGGTGCTGCTGCTGGTGGCGGGGTTCCGGATGCCGGGCTACGTGTCGTCGGTGATGCAGGTGCCGCTGTTCAAGAGCCTGCATTATTCCAACACGGACATCGCCACCGTGACGAAGCTGGTGGGGTTCTGGGTGGCGCTGGCGGCGACCTTTTTCGGCGGCTGGCTGGTGCCGCGGCTCGGCACGATGGCGAGCCTGGTGGTCGGCACGGTGGCCGGCTCCGCCTCGCACCTGGCGCTGGCCTGGCTCGCCGCGCACGGGGACCACGCCGGCTTCGGGGTGTTCGCGGTGGCGGTCAGCGTCGACAGCTTCGCCTACGCCTTCGCCTCCATCGTGCTCATCACCTACATGTCGACGCTCTGCGCGAGCGAGCTGGCGGCGAGCCAGTACGCGCTGCTCACCTCGCTCGTCGCCCTGCCCGGCAGCCTGCTCGCCGCCGGCTCGGGCCTGGTCATCCAGCGGCTCGGCTTCGAGCGCTTCTTCGTCGGCACGTCGCTGATCGGCGCGCCGGTGGCCCTGCTGTGCCTGTGGGTGTGGTGGGTGCAGGCGCGCCGCCCGGCCCGCGCGCTGGCCGCCTGACGCCTCACGCCCTCCCGTGCAGGGTGAGCGCGGCGGCGACGTCGGCGGCGTCCACCAGGCGCAGCCGGCGGCGGCGGAGGTCGCGCAGCAGCGCCCGGTCCGGGAACGGGCGGTAGGGCAACACCGGCGCGAGGCGGCCGTCCGGCACCGCGCCGGTGGCGGCGACGGCGTCGAGCACGCCGTCCAGCAGCGGCCGGGCGCGCTCGTGCAGGGCGATCGCCGCCCCCGTCGCGC
>CAXSDP010000113.1:0-9625 GCA_964235705.1 uncultured Beijerinckiaceae bacterium
GTTTCGGTTCGGGCGCCGCCCCCGATGCCAGCCTCGGCGCGGCGCCGCGCATCATGCCGGCGACCGCCTTGGCCTGCCCCTCCACCGCCTCGGCGAAGCGCTCGTCGAGCCCGGCGGCGCGCATGTCCCCCGCGAGCCCGTCGAGCGCGCCGGCGACCTCCTTGATGCGCTGGATCAGCAGCCGGATGGACGGATCGGTTGAGGGCAAGGCGGGTTGGGGCAAGGCGGGCTGCGCCGGCACCACCGCCGACTCCAGCCGGGCCATCGCGTCGAGCAGCTGCCGCATCTCGCCCATGCGGTTGCGCCGGGCGAACTCGTTCAGGAACCAGCGCCCGCGCACCGTTTCCGTCACCGCCGCCTCGATCGTCTCGTAATCGTGGTCGCCCACGCCCTGCGGCAGGGCCGCCGGCGGCGAGCCTTGCGCCGGGAGCGAGCCTTGGGACGGTGTCGAGCCTGGATCGGGCGGAACGGAGGTCGTCATCGGCTCACGTCTTGAAGGAACGGCCACACGATTTAGCAGGCTTCGGCGTCGGTTGCAGCGGTTTCGGACGTTCGATGCCCTTGCCGTGCGGACGGCAGGCGTGGCAACAGCGGTGTCGAGAGGGCGCCGGCAAGGCGACCGGCACACGGGAATGAGGCGCTTCATGCGGACCGACATCGAGATCGCCCGCGCGGCGAAGCCCAAGCCGATCGGCGCCGTCGCCGCCAGCCTCGGCATCCCCGCCGACGCCCTGATCCCCTACGGCCGCATCGTCGCCAAGGTCGACACGCCCTTCGTCGCGTCGGTCGCCGCCAGGACCCGCGCGCCCGGCGCCGCGAAGGGCAAGCTGATCCTCGTCACCGCGATCAACCCGACGGCGGCGGGCGAGGGCAAGACGACCACCACCGTCGGCCTCGCCGACGCGCTCGGCCACCTCGGCCACAAGGCGGCGGTGACGATGCGCGAGCCCTCGCTCGGGCCCTGCTTCGGCGTCAAGGGCGGCGCGGCCGGCGGCGGCTTCTCGCAGGTCGTCCCGATGGAGCAGATCAACCTGCACTTCACCGGCGACTTCCACGCCATCACGTCGGCCAACAACCTGCTGGCCGCGCTCATCGACAACCACATCTACCACGGCAACGCGCTGAACATCGACCCGCGCCGGGTCAGCTGGACGCGCTCGGTCGACATGAACGACCGCGCGCTGCGCGACGTCGTGGTCGGGCTGGGCGGCGTCGCCAACGGCTACCCCCGCCAAACGAAGTTCGAGATCACCGTCGCCTCCGAGGTCATGGCGGTGTTCTGCCTGGCGCGCGACCTCGACGACCTCCAGGCGCGCTTGAGCCGGATGGTCGTCGCGCTCGACCGCGACCGCAAGCCGGTCACCGCCGCCCAGCTGAAGGCGGTGGGCGCGATGACCGTGCTGCTGCAGGACGCCCTGATGCCCAACCTCGTGCAAACGCTGGAAGGGACGCCGGCCTTCATCCACGGCGGCCCGTTCGCCAACATCGCGCACGGGTGCAACTCGGTCATCGCGACGGAGCTGGCGCTCGGGCTCGCCGATTACGTCGTGACGGAGGCGGGCTTCGGCGCCGACCTCGGCGCGGAGAAGTTCTTCGACATCAAGTGCCGCCAGGCCGGGCTGGAGCCGGCGGCGGCGGTGATCGTGGCCACCGTGCGCGCGCTGAAGATGCACGGCGGCGTGGGCAAGAAGGACCTGGGCGCCGAGAACCTCGACGCGCTGCGGGCCGGCATGGCCAACCTCGGCCGGCACATCGCCAACCTGAAGAAGTTCGGCGTGCCGCCGGTGGTGGCGATCAACGCCTTCACCTCCGACACGGAGGCGGAGTTCGGGCTGATCCAGGAGGTTTGCGAGCGGGAGTTCGGCACGCGGGCCGTGCTGTGCCGGCACTGGGCGGAGGGCGGCCGCGGCGCGGTCGCGCTCGCCGAGGCGGTGGTGGCCATGGCAGGGACGGGCGAGGCGCGCTTCAAGCCGCTCTACGAGACGGGCCTGCCCATCGCCGAGAAGATGCGCACGCTCGCCCGCGAGATCTACGGCGCCGCCGACATCACCCTGGAGGGCAAGGCGCTGACCGCGATCAAGGCCATCGAGGCGATGGGGTTCGGCGACCTGCCGATCTGCGTGGCGAAGACGCAGTACTCGTTCTCCGCCGACCCCGCCGCGCTCGGCGCGCCGAGCGGCCACGTCGTGCCCATCGTCGACGCCAAGCTCTCGGCCGGGGCCGGCTTCGTGGTACTGACCTGCGGGGACATCATGACCCTGCCGGGCCTGCCGATCGAGCCCTCCGCCCACAAGATCGGCCTCGACGCCGACGGGCACGTGGTCGGGTTGTTCTAGGAGCGCCCGCCGGTGCCGGACGACGGCGGTCCTGGACTCCCGCGTCGTCCGCGTTATCTCCGATCCGTCGTCGTCTTTGAAGGATCGGGTCTTGGTGGAAACGGCTAACGAGGGCGCGCGCTCCCTGACGCGCGCGCAACGCCAGGCGGCGGGCAAGGCGCTGCGGGCGGTCGTCCCGCGCGAGCGGCACGCCGACGTCACCGTCGACCCCCACCGCGATCCCCTGCCGCTGCTCGCCGCGAGCGACGCCGCGCGCGTCGCGCCGCTCGTGCCGGAGCGATACAAGCGGATGGCCGCCTCGCCCTTCGCCTTCTACCGGGGCGCCGCCGCGATCATGGCGCACGATGTGGCGGCGACGCCGGTCATCGGCCTGCCGGTGCAGGCCTGCGGCGATTGCCACCTCATGAACTTCGGCGCCTTCTCCTCGCCGGAGGGCAACGTGCTCTTCGACATCAACGACTTCGACGAGACCCACCCCGGCATCGACTTCGTCGTCGACCTGAAGCGCTTGGTGGCGAGCGTCGCGGTGGCCGCCTTGGGCGAGGGCCTGCCGGACAAGAAGGCGCAGGCCCTGGCGCGGCTGACCGTCAAGGCGTACCGCGACTTCATGAACTTCCTCGCCACGCGGTCGCCGCTGGAAATCTGGCAGACCCGGATGAACCTGGCGGACCAGCTCAAGGGCTTCGACGACGACGCGCTGGAAACCAAGATCCTGGGCAAGCTCGTGAAGGGGGAGAAGGGCGGCAAGCCGGCGGGCGAGCAGCCGGGCATCGTCGTGGGCGACGACGGCCGCCCCCGCTTCGCCGACAAGCCACCGTTCCTGTCGCACGATGGCCCCGACGGCGAACCGGTCGGCGACGTGCTGAACACGGCCCTGCTCGAGCGCTACAAGGCCACGTTGCAGCCGGAACGCGCGCTGCTGCTGGACCGTTACGGCTTGAGCGACGTCGCCTTCAAGGTGGTGGGCATCGGCAGCGTCGGCACCTATTGCGCGATCGGCCTCCTGGCGACGCCGGACGGCGACACGCTCGTCCTGCAACTGAAGCAGGCGGGCGAGGCGGCGGTCGCCGGGCTGGCCGCGGCACCGGCATCCGGCGCGCCGGTGGCGGTCCACCCCGGCCAGCGGGTCGTCGACGGGCAGCGCGCCCTCCAGGCCGCGGCGGACATCTTCCTTGGCTGGACGCGGGACGATCGCGGGCGCCAGTTCTACATCCGGCAACTCAAGAACCGCCGCCTCGGCTCCATCGCCGAGCTGATCGAGGGCAAGGCCCTGCCGGCCTACGCCACCTTGTGCGGGCGCACGCTCGCCCGCGCGCACGCCCGCACCGGCGACCCCGCGCGGATCGACGGCTATTGCGGCACCTCGGAAACGCTGGACGAGGCGCTCGGCACCTTCGCCATGGCCGCCGCGAGCCAGACCGTGCTCGACCACGCCAGGCTGGTCGACCACGCCAAGCTCGCGGCCTCGCCGTCGGCCGCCGGCGGCCGGGCGGGCTGAGCGCCGGCCAGGCGACGCGCACCCGTCGGGCCGATGCCTCAGTTGGACGCGAGCGTCCGCGTCATGGCGATCCCGAGCTGCAGGCCCTGCGCGCCGTACCCGCTGTAGATCGAGTAGCAGGATGAACCGCTGTTCCAGTACACGTAGATGCGGTTCGAGTTCGGGCTCGGTGGTCCCGCGACGAAGTCGTTCGCCACGGTCGACCCGAGGAGCGCGACGCTGCGCTGCCCCAGGAGGAACATGGCGGTGATGCCGACGTTCGCGTTCGCGTCGCTCAGGATCAACGATCCGGACCCGGCGGGCAGGTTGACCGCCGTGTTTCCGGGGATGTAGATCTGATGACCGGACTTGTCGATGTCCCAGGCATTCAGCGCGTTGTTGTTGCTGACGATCGGCGCGGCGACGCTCAGGGTGCCGCCGACGGCGAAGGGACCGGTGGTCATCCAACTCCATCCGCCCTCACCCTCGAGCTGAAGCTGGTTCGAGCCCGACGTGTAGCCGACGTAGCCGACGCGCGTCCCGCTGCCTAGGAAATAGCCGACGTAGCCGGGGTTGCCGGCCGTGCCGCCGTTGTTCAGGATCGTGAAGCCGGAGCCGCTCCCGTTGCCGAAGACGGCCTCGACCGCGACGGTCAGGGTCGTCAGGGAGGCGGAGGCGGCGGTGAGGGCGCCGCTGGAGGTGACGCCGTAGGGATGGGCGGCGCCCCCGCTGTAGTTGCCCCAGAGCAACGTCGTCGCCGCCGACGTCGGGTCCACGTAGATGCCGGCGGTCCCGGCCCCCGTCATCACGTTCTGGATCGACACCGACCCTGCGTTCGCGCCGACGTAGATCGGGTAGGACGTCGCCGGATCGAGCAGCCCCGAACCGCACTGGCCGCCCTGCACTGAGGCGTTGGTGGCCGCGCCCACGGTGAGGTCGTGGTAGGCGGCGCCGGTGAAGAGGGGCGCGGTCACGAAGACGATGCCGCCGCAGCCGCCGAGCTTCATGGACGTGCCGGCGACGTCGCTCCAGCAATGCAGGAAGTTCAGGCGGTCGACCGAACCATAGGTCACGAAGTTGATCGTGCTGGTGTAGGTCGCGGTCGCGGTCGCGCCCGAGCCGGTCTTGTTGGGATCGGTGATCGTGATGGTCGGCGCGCTGGCCGCCGGGACCGCCGCCGGCTGGACGCAGGTGATGGCGACGACCGACCCGTTGGCGAGCGTGACCGCGAGCTGGTCGCCGTTGCTCGAGGTCGCCGCCGTCGCCGACGAGTAGGACCCGCCGCCGGCGGTCACCGTGACGTCGAGCAGGCCGGGCGCGTCGATTGTCTGGATCTGGCCGCCGTCGCCGCCGCAGCTGCGCACGTCGATCCCGAACTCGTTGCCGATCACGACCTTCGAGGCGTGGCCGTAGGAGAAGCAGCCGTCGATCAAGCCGGCCGACCCCCCGTCATGCACCCAGATGTGCGTGCCCAGGCGGTACGACAGGTCGAAGCCCAGGGCGAGGTACCCGTAGCCGTTGTACAGGAGGCCGTTGGCGAGGACCTTGTGCATTTCCCAGACTTCGTAGGCGCCCGAGAGGTTGATGCCGTTGGTGCAATCGTGGCTGACGAAGCTCGCGCGCAGGCGGTCGCCGCGATAGCTGATCGCGGTGTTGAAACCGCCGATGAAGATCGTCTCGAAGGTGACCTCGGCGGTGAAGGCCGCCGGTCCGGCGGCCGGCGCGAACGCCGTGCCGGCGAAGCCCTTGATCTGGGCGCGCATCATGGCCGGCCCGGTCGGCGGCATCTGGATCCCGGCGTTGATCACGCGCATGTTCTGGAACGCGCAGCCGCGATTGTAGAGGATGCTGGCCGTCGCCGGCAGCAGGATCGCGCCGCCCAGGCCGACGCACAGGTTCCACAGGAGGTTGGCTTGGGCGTAGCCCTCGATCCACGTTCCCGATAGCGTGTACTGCCCGTTCGTCGGCATGAAGAGGACGTTCGGGGACCCGACGTAGGCGCCGTAATAGTAGTTCCCGACCGCCGAACCACTCGCCTTCGCGTAGAACTCGATGGTCGAGAAGGCGGCGTGCGACGGCGTCAAGCCGGAGCTCGCGGCACCGGCCGGGACGGGGAAGTCGTCCTTGAGGAAGCCGTACAGGGGGAGGACCGCGTCCGACGCGGCGGTCGAACCCGTGAGGAAGGCGTAAAGGTTGGCGACGGTCGTCGCGACGGTCGCGCCGATCGCGACCTTGTAGGGGTTCCCCCCGAAGCCGATCCTCGCGTTCGCGCCGATGCCGGTGGAGGTCGAGGCGGACAGCGCCACCGTCGTGGACGTCACCGACGACACCGTCGTGCCTTCCGGGATGTTCGTGCCCCAAACGGCCATGCCGGCGGCGACGCCGGACGTGCCCGCGAAGGTCAGCGTCGCGCCGGCGCCCGACTGCGGGGCGCTCGTCGTCAGGTACGACGGGACGGCGCCGGTGCCCTGGGTCCCGATTGTCGCGACGAAGTTGACCTGGGACGTCGTGGACCCGTTGCTGAAGAGGATCTCGTCGCCGAACGAGGGGTTGGCGGAGAACCTCATCCACGCGATCGCCCGGCTCTTCGTGGGGTTCCACGTCATGCCCGGATCGTTCCACGCCGCGCCCTGGTCCTGTGTTTCGGGGCTGTCGGTATGACCGTCGATGACCCAGTCCGCCGGCACCACGATGGAACTGGCGAAGTAGTAGCCTTTGGTCGGGTCGAGGTTCAGCACGACGGACTGCGAGCCGAACGCCGCGACGGCGGCGTTCCACGCGCCGGTGTTGTCCGTGGCCCAGTCGCCGACGCCCCCGTAGTTCTCCAGCATCAGGGTGTAGGTTTGATCGGATTGCGAGGTCGATGTCGTCATGATGATCGCTCCGAAGGGATGGGTGGCCGCTCGCGGCGGCACGTCGAGCGCGTTCAGGTCGCCGTGGGCGACCTGTTCCAGTGGAAAATCCCGCGGGCCACGCGCTCGTCGGCCTGCGGTTCGGGCACTGAATGCTTGCTTGGACGCGTGGTTGGCCGCGGCCAGGTCCGCCAGGCGGGCTGGACCGGTCGCGCGGCTTGGTCGGCGCCAAAGGATGTCGAAGGGTCGCGCGGCGCGCGGGTGCGCCGTCGGCCTTGGGATCGTGGGTCGCGGGACGGGGCGGGCGCCCTCGGCCCTTCAGGACCCGAGCCGGCCCGGCGATGGGGCGGACGGCGCGGTCAACGCCCCTCGGGACGTCGCGATGGCCCGGCGCAGCGACACGGGCGCCTTCACCCCTCCCGCGCGTCGTCCACCGGTTGATCGTTCACCGATTAGTCGTTCACCGCCTCGTCGCCCATGGGGTGGAGGTCGCGCACCATCGCCTTCATGCGCTCGTCGAGCACGTGGGTGTAGATCTGGGTGGTGGCGATGTCGGCGTGGCCGAGCAACTCCTGGAGGATGCGGAGATCGGCGCCGTTCTGCAGCAGGTGGCTCGCGAAGGCGTGGCGCAGGACGTGGGGGCTCACGCGCGCGCTCGCGATGCCGGCCGCCACCGCCACGGCCTTCAGGTCGCGGGCGAAGGCCTGGCGGGTCATGTGGCCGCTGTCCGAGTCGGCGGGGAACAGCCACGCTCCCTCCGCCGCGCCGGGGTGGCGCCGCTCCAGGGCCGCGCGATAGGCGTCCACCGCCCGGCGCGCCGGCTCCGACACCACGATGAGCCGCTCGCGGCCGCCCTTGCCCTTGATGTTCACCAGCGGATCGCGGCCGCGCAGCGCGTGGCGGGGCAGCGACACCAGTTCGCTGACCCGCAGGCCGGTGGCGTAGAGCAGTTCGAGCAGCGCGCTCATGCGGGCTACGCGGAGGGCGCCCGCGCGCCCCTCGTCCGCCGCCTCCCCCCCGCCGGTCCCCGCCTCCGCCGGCCGGCCGGCCTTGGCGGCGTCGAGCAACCTGTCGACCTCCGCGATCGACAGGACCTTGGGCAGGCGCAGCCCCTGGCGCGGCCCTTCCAGGATCTTGGCGGGGTCGTCGGCGCGCTTGCCCTCCGCCAGCAGGAAGCGGTGGAACTGGCGGATCGCCGACAGCCGCCGCGCCGCGGACGTGGCCTTGAACCCGGAGGCTTCCAGGGTGGCGAGGTGGGCGCGCAGGTCGGCGGTGGTGGCGTCGAGCGGGGTCCGGCCCGCCGCCGCCAGCGCGCCGGCGTAGGCGGCGAGGTCGCGCCCGTACGCCTCCAGCGTGTTGGCCGCCGCGCCGCGCTCGGCGGCGATCATCTCGAGGAACAGGTCGACGAGGCGGCGGGTGGGGAGGGGGAGGTCGGGGGTCGGCATGGCGGGAGGGTAGCCTCCCGGCGCAGGTCGCGACAGCCTCGGCGTTCAAGGGCGCTCGCGCCCCTTCTCCCGCTGCGAGGCCAAGAACTCGCTGATCGCCTTCTGCCGCTCCTGCTCCTTGATCTCCGCCTGGACGTCGTAGGCCCTGTCGATGCGCTGGAGGATGGTCAGCATCTCGCGGTTCTGCTCCACGATGCGGCGGTTGTCCCGCACGATCTGGCGGTTCTCCTGCACGATCTGCACCGTCTGCTGCATTTGGTCGGCGATGCGCGCCAGGGTCGGGCCGATGGAGCGCACCGCGTGCATGTCGGCGATCTCCGCGCTTTCCAGCACGACGTGGCGGGGCTCCCGTTCCTCGCCGCGGCGGCCGAGCCGGTACTGCGACACCCAGGCGACCAGCCCGGCCAGCCCGATCGAGCCGAGGTAGACGAGCTGGGCCAGCCACCCGTCACTGGCTGCGGGCGGCGGCATGGCGGGCCTCCCTGTCGGCGGCGCCGACCTCGCGCGCGGTGATGAGGGACACGACGAAGGCCATGGCGGCGAAGCCCGCGTTGTTGGTGACGCCGGTCGAGACCGGGTTGGCGGCGAACATGGAGGCGCTCGCGGCGGTCCAGAACACGGACGCCGCCAGCGCCGACATCGAGCGCACCCAGCGCGACCAGCGCGCGAAGGGGCGGAAGCTGCCGTTGAGGATCAGGGCCAGCAGCCACACCAGCGAGATGGCGAGCGCGACGCCGCCCCACGCCGTCTCGGTGAAGAGCGCGGCCATGGTGCGGTAGGTCGGCGAGGACCCGAACGTCCGCCCCGTGCGCAGCAGCTGCCAGCCGAACAGGCCCATCTGCCCGGCGAGCAGCCATTCCGGCAGGCGCGTCACGAAGTGCGACCGGACGCCCGTGGCGATGCGCAGCGCGATCATCGCCCGCACCCCTCACGGCGGAGGGGGCGCGCGGGGCGGCCGGCCCGGCGATGGTGGGTGGGGATCATCGTGTTCTTTCACGGTTCGGGGGAGGCGCGCGACGTGGGAAGGGGCGCGACGTGGGAAGGGGCGCGTCGCACGGGCAAAAAGCCCCGCCGCGACGCTTCAAAGGTTCGCAGAGCGCTCGGGTGATAGATCTGCTACAAGGGGCCGTCATACGACGAGGCCCCCGCCCGTGGCGGACCTCGACCCAGGGTTCCCATCGACGCCGGGAGCCCTCCCTTCACCCCCAGCCAGCGACGGCCTTCCGCCGACCGCCCCGAAAGCACGAGCCCATGGCCAAGCCCATCACACGCGAGATGCTCGAGGGCATGAGCCTCGATCAGCGCAAAACCTTGCTGAAGAACGCGCAGCAGCGCGACACGGCGGCGGCGAAGGACGTCATCGCCATGCTGGAGGACGGCGACCTCCTCACCCGCGCGCCGGCGGCGGTCGAGGCGCCGGTCGCGGCGAAGAGGATCAAGATGCGGCCGGCCCCGAAACCGGCCAAGGAGGCCACGGACGAGGAGTCGGACGAGGCGGAGGAGGTTTAGGACACC
>CAXSDP010000114.1:0-9604 GCA_964235705.1 uncultured Beijerinckiaceae bacterium
CGTGCCGGGCGTCGATCGCGCGGCGCGACGGCAGCCTCCAAAATGCCGTCGTCGGGCGTTAACGCGTCCCGTCTCGTCGCCATCGTCCGGCGGCGTCGTCGAGGAATGGGACCATGCTCTTGCTGTCGCGCGCCGGGGGGTGGGCGTTGGGGTGGGCGCTGCCGCGCGCCGCCGGATGCGGCCTCGTCGCGTGTTCGCTCGCCGCCGTGACGGCCCCCGCGCTCGCGCAGGACAACGGCTTGGCGCAGCAGTTCGAGGATTTCCGGTCGGCGGTTGGGCTCGGCAAGGAGCGCCCGTCCGTCGATTTCAGCGAGCGCCCGCCGCTCGCCGTCCCCCCGACGTACACGCTGCCCCCGCCCGTCGCGGCCAGCCCGTCGCTGCCGGTCAAGGACCCCGACGTGGAGGCCCGTCGCAAGGCCCTGGTCGACGCGAGGCGGCCGGTGCCGCCGACCGATCCCGGGGCGCACGCCGCCGGCCTCGGGGCGCGAACCTACCTGATCGATCCGCCGGCCGGCTTCCGCGATCCCAAAGCGGTCTCGGACAGCATCGAGGTCGACACCTCCCCCACCACCGCCGCGTCGAAGCCCGCGCGCAAGCGCAAGGCCCACAAGGCCAAGGCGGCCGTGGCCAAACCGGTCGCCGCCGCCCAGTAGCGCGCGGCGCCCCTGCGGCGACGTGAGGTGATCGGGCTGGGGGTGCCCGGCAGCGCGAACGCAAGGCCGCGTCCTTTTGATGCTGCATTCGGCGCATGGGTTAAGCTATACCGATGGCTCGCGGCCGCCGCCCGGCAGGGTGCGCCGCCACCGTTCCGCCCTTCCGCCGAGAGGTTCAGATCCCATGCAGACGAGTTCGGTCGCGCCGATGGCCTCCCAGCGGACGGGCTCGCCGAGCGCCATGGAGGCGGCATCGCTCACGCCGGGCGGGCAGGGCGGCGCCCCCGCCACGCAGGCGGCGGTGACCACCGGTCGCCTCGACAACGGGCTCGACATCGTGGTGATCCCCGACCACCGCGCGCCGGTCGTCACCCACATGGTGTGGTACCGCAACGGCTCGGCCGACGATCCCGTCGGCAAGTCCGGCATCGCGCATTTCCTCGAACACCTGATGTTCAAGGGCACCGCCGCCAACCCGGCCGGCAAGTTCTCCGAACTCGTGTCCGACTTGGGGGGCCAGGAGAACGCCTTCACCTCCAACGACTTCACCGCCTATTACCAGCGCATCCCCAAGGAGCACCTGGCCGTCTGCATGGCCTACGAGGCCGACCGCATGAAGAACCTCGTGCTGACCGACGCCGTCGTCGCGCCCGAGCGCGACGTCGTGCTGGAGGAGCGCCGCATGCGCACCGACGCCGACCCGGCCGAGCTGCTGGACGAGGCGATGGGGGCGGCCATCTTCACCTCGCACCCCTACGGCAAGCCGGTGATCGGCTGGGAACACGAGATCGAGGGCCTCGATCGCGCCGACGCCTTCAACTACTACGAGCGCTTCTACACGCCGGAGAACGCGATCCTGATCGTCGCCGGCGACGTCGACCCGCAGGCGACGATCGACCTCGCCCGGCAGCATTACGGCCCGGTGCCGCCGTTCGGCGCCGCGCCGCACCGTCGGCGCCCGCGCGAGCCCAAGCCCACCACCCGCCGCCAGGTGTCGCTCGCCGACCCCAAGGTGGAGCAGCCGCGCTACCAGCGCATGCACCTCGTGCCGTCCTACCGCACCGCCGCGCCGGGCGAGGCGGAGGCGCTCGAAGTCCTGTCGTTCCTGCTCGGCGGTGGCCAGACCAGCGTGCTGTTCAAGACGCTCGTCATGGGGGACAAGGTCGCGGTCGCCGCCGGCACGCATTACATGGGCACGGCGCTGGATGAGACGCGCTTCTTCATCTACGCGGTGCCGGTGCCGGGCGTCGGCCTCGACGCGCTCGAAGGAGCCATCGACGCGATCATCGGCAAGCTGGCCCGCGTCGGCTTCAACGACGCCGACGTGGAGCGGGCCAAGACCCGGCTGATCGCCGAGGCGATCTACGCCCGCGACAGCCAGACGACGCTCGCCAACTGGTACGGCGCCTCGCTCACCACCGGCATGAGCCTGGAGGACATCGCGCGCTGGCCCGACCGCATCGAGGCGGTCACGGCCGACGACGTGAGGGCGGCGCTGAAGCACCTCGACCGCAGGCTCGCCGTGTCCGGCTACTTGCTGCCGGCGCCGGAGGAGCCCGCCGACGAGCAACCGGCCGACGGGCTGGTGACCGCCTGAACGCGGCCCAACACCCGCCGGCGTCACGCCGCGGCGGGCATCGCTCCATCACAGGACACCGCCGATGACAGGACATGCAGGGTTGGCCGAGGCGCCCCGCGACAGCTACGCCTCGCGCGTGCGGAAGGTGCGTTCGCCGTCCGGGATCGAGGCCTGGCTCGTCGAGGACTATTCCGTGCCGCTGCTGGCGGTGAACTTCGGCTTCAAGGGAGGGGCCGCGCAGGATCCCTTGAACAAGCCCGGCGTCGCGACGCTGCTCGCCGGCCTGCTCGACGAGGGGGCGGGGCCGCTCGACAGCGCGGCCTTCCACCAGGCGCTCGAGGACGAGGCGATCGAGCTGTCGTTCTCGGCCGACCGCGACAACCTCCAGGGTCGCATGAAGACCCTGTCGCGCAACGTGACCCGGGCCTTCGACCTCCTCGCCCTCGCCGTGCTCGACGCCCGCGTCGACGCGGAGGCCACCGAGCGCGTCCGCGCCCAGGTCTTCGCCTCGTTGAAGCGCGAAACCAACGATCCCGACCACGCGGCGGCGCGCTTGTTCCGCCTGCACTCCTATCCCAACCACCCCTACGGCCAGCCGACCAAGGGCGACCTCGCCATCCTGCCGACGATCACGCGGGACGACATCGTCGCCATGCGCGGCCGCGTCATGGCCCGCGACACGCTGAAGGTCGCCGTGGTGGGCGCCATCGACGCGGACACGCTCGGCCGCGAGCTCGACCGCGTGTTCGCCGGCCTGCCGGCCCACGCCGACCTCGCGCCCGTGGCGGACGTGGTGATCGGCGGCGTCGGCGAGCGCCACGTCACGACGATCGACCTGCCGCAGTCCACCATCCGCTTCGGGCGCGCCGGCCTCAGGCGCGACGATCCCGACTACACCGCCGCCAGCGTCGTCAACCATTGCCTGGGCGGCGGCGCCTTCACCGCGCGGCTCTACAAGGAGGTGCGCGAGAAGCGCGGGCTCTGCTACTCCGTGTACTCGCAGAACGCCGACCTCGACCATTCCGCGATGATGGTCGGCGCCACCTCGACGAAGAACGAGCGCGCAGGGGAGGCGATCGACGTCATCCGCGGCGAGATCGACGGGATCGCGCGTGACGGCGTCGCCGCGGCGGAGCTCGAGAAGGCCCAGAAATACCTGATCGGCTCCTACGCCCTGCGCTTCGACACCTCCCGCAAGATCGCCGGGCACCTGTGCTCGCTGCAGCTCGACGGCTACGACGTCGATCGGCTCGACCGCCGCAACGCCCTCATCGCCGCCGTCACGGTCGACGACGCCGCCCGCGCCGCCCGCCGGCTCTACGGCGATGGCGAGCTGTTGATCACGCTCGCCGGCCGCCCGGTCGGGATGTAGGACGGGCGCCAACCCCACGATCGTCTTCCTCGTCGCGGTGATCGGCGAAGCATCGGCCCGAAAAGGGCGTGGCGGCCCTCGGGCTGATGCCCCCGCGATCACTCGCCGCGTCGGACCATGTTCGCGATGCGGTCCGACGCTGCGGGACAAGGTGGGGTCGACTTGAGGGCGCCTCGAGCGGCCAGGGGACGATCCCACCGCGACAACAACCGGAGAGCGCGCCGATGATCAAGTTCACGATCCTCCTGACGCGGAAAGCCTCGCTCAGCCACGAAGAGTTCGTCGAGCATCATAGGGGCGTGCACGCCGACCTCTTCATGTCGGTGCCCGCCGTCAAGGAGACGGTGCGCCGCTACGTCCAGCAGCACGCCATTCCCGCCGAACTACCCGGTATGCCGCCCGTGAAGTACGACGGCGTCACCGAACTCTGGTTCGACGACGTCGCGGCGTTGGCGCGGTGCTTCTCGGATCCCGAGTACCTGAGGGTGGTGAGGCCCGACGAGGCGTCCTTCCTCGACCTGCACGCTTGCGACTTCATCGTGTCGAACGAACACGCGGTCCTCGGTTAAGGCCTGTCCGAGGCTCCAGCGCGAACGTGGCTTGGTCGGCACCCTCGCTCGGGTTAGGCTCCCCACCCATGCCGATCCAGCGCCTCGACCCCGTCCTGATCGACCGCATCGCCGCCGGCGAGGTGGTGGAGCGGCCGGCCTCCGCCGTGAAGGAGCTGGTGGAGAACGCGCTCGACGCCGGGGCGAGGCGCATCGACGTGACGATCGAGGCCGGCGGCCGGCGGCTGATCCGGGTCATCGACGACGGCGCCGGCATGGACGCCGCCGACTTGGCGCTCAGCGTCGAGCGCCACGCCACCTCCAAGCTGCCCGGCGGCGACCTGACCGCCATCCACACGCTCGGGTTCCGGGGCGAGGCGCTGCCGTCCATCGCCTCGGTCGCGACGCTGACGCTCGCCAGCCGGGCGAGGGGGGCGGCGCAGGGCCACGCGCTCGCCGTCGACGCCGGCTTGAAGCGGCCGGTGCGCCCCGACGCCCAGCCGCTCGGCACGCGCGTCGAGGTGCGCGACCTGTTCGCCGCGACGCCGGCGCGGCTCAAGTTCCTCAAGACCGACCGCGCCGAGGCCCGCGCTGTGGCGCAGGTGGTGGCGAGCCTGGCGATGGCGAATCCGGGCGTGCGCTTCAGCCTCAGTGGCGCCGGCGACACGGCCGGCTTCGATCACCCGGCCCGCGCCCCCACGCCGGACGGACTGGCCGAGCGGCTCACCCAGGTGCTCGGCGGCGACTTCGCGCCGAACGCGTTGCCGATCGACGCCGCGCGCGAGGGGGTGGCGCTGCACGGCTTCGCCTCGCTGGCGACGTGGCACCGGGGCGACGCGAGCGCGCTGCACTTCTTCGTCAACGGCCGCGCGGTCAAGGACAAGCAGCTGCTCGGCGCGGTGCGCGCCGCCTACGCCGACCACCTGCCGGCCGGCCGCCACCCGACGCTCGCGCTCTACCTCGAATGCGAGCCGGCCGACGTCGACGTCAACGTCCACCCGGCCAAGGCGGAGGTGCGCTTCCGCGATCCGGGGCTGGTGCGCGGGCTCGTCGTCGGCGCCCTCAAGCAGGCGCTCGCCGGCGCCCTGCATAGGGCCTCGCCCACGGCCGGCGCGGCGATCGCCGCCTTCGCCGGGCGGCCGACGTCGGACATCCGGCCAACCGAACCGCGCCCATCCTGGACCCGCTCGGCCTCCTACCGCCCCCCGCCGCGCCCGCCGTCCTGGACGCCGACCGCCTCGCCGGTCGCGCCGGCCGGCTTCGGCGAGAACGGGCAGGCCGCCTTCCTCGACGACGCGTCACATGACGACGCGTCCGCCGGCGACCTCAGCTACGCCTTCCCGCCGGGCGCCGACGTGGCGGTGGACGCGGCCGTCCCGGTCGACGCGCTGGAGGCGCCGCTCGGCGCCGCGCGGGCGCAGGTCCACGACACCTACATCCTGGCGCAGACCCGCGACGGCATCGTGATCGTCGACCAGCACGCCGCCCACGAGCGCCTCGTCTACGAGCGCTTGAAGGCGGACCGCGCCGCCCACGGCATCGAGCGGCAGGTGATGCTGCTGCCGGCGGTCGTCGACATGGAGCCGCGCGACGCCGAGCGGCTCGCCGACGCCGCGCCGCTGCTGGCGGGGCTCGGCCTCGTCGTGGAGCCGTTCGGGCCGGGCGCGGTGCTGGTGCGGGAAACCCCGGCCGCCCTCGGCGCCCTCGACGCCGCCCCGCTGCTGCGCGACCTCGCCGGCGCGCTGCGCGAGGACGAGGCCGGCACCCTGCCGCTGGAGCGGCGCCTCGACCATTACCTCGCGACCTTCGCCTGCCACCATTCGGTGCGGGCCGGCCGCCGCCTCGCCGCGCCCGAGATGAACGCGCTGCTGCGCGAGATGGAGCGCACGCCGGGCGCCGGCCAGTGCAACCACGGCCGCCCTACCTACGTGGAATTGAAGCTGAGCGAGATCGAGAGGTTGTTCGGGCGGCGGTGAGCTGACCTCGGATCCAGGCTCCCGCTCCGAACGCCATCGCCCCGGCATCCATCCTTGCCGGCTGGTGGTGAGTCAGTTTGAATCTTCTCTGGTCATTTCACCGCAGCTTTGGTTTTTCGCGTTTGCTTGGGCGTACTCGTTGTAGCCTTGACCGCCGCTGATTTCGGGGCGAGTGGCGCTGCGCGTTTTTCGTAGATCTCAAAAAGGTGCTCCACCCGCTCCCGTTCAGATGCGAATGGCTTGGTCCGGTATAGGCGGTCCACTGCGCGATCCAGCGCCGTGTGCGCCTTTCGGATATCATGCGGCATGACATCCGCATCATATAGATCAGATAGCGATTGTGTGTTGTGCTTTATTCGAATATTACGAATTGCTTGACCTAATTTCGAGACGGCTTCTTTCTCAATAGCTGTCATCTCTGGCCAGCAGAACGAGTAATAGACTGCTGGAGAATAGCTGTAATCACTTTTGAGCCGCCCTGCCACTGTTCTGAGCCATGCCATATGCATTGCAGAAGAAAGAATAGAAAAATATAGGATGTCTCCATTCGGAATAATTTGTAATTTGTTTGATGCGATCACATTTGGTTCAAGAATGTCGAACGGGACATATTCCCGTGTTTCCGAGGACACCTCCGCTACACAAAGGTAAGGGACCGAAGGTTGGCGATCTTGCGTGAATAGGGTAGGTGAGTTCGCCATAGCTTTGACGGTAGCAGTATCGCTGTTAAGGCGAGCCGATCGGACGCGAGCAAGACGTTCGGCAAGTGGCTTCGATGCTTTGAGTGCAGAGGCAGGCTGATCTTTTAGCCATAGACACCAACGCCACTCACCGGAGAACAATTCATCGCCTCCGACGTAGGGGCGCAACCATGCCTCTGCTTTCGGTTCCTGCTTCAGAAACTCAACCCGCTGCGCGTCAGTCAGAATGAGGTTGCTGAACGTCAGATACCCACCAGCAGGACTTCTTATCCTGGCCCCATCGGTCGGCTGACTGCCCTTGTGCATCTTGAGCATGCCATCTTGCGGCTTACCACGGCGCGGCAAGGCATAGTGTGGAGCATCAATTAAATAGCCATTGATCTGTTTTACTGACGAGCTTTGTGGTTCCGATCTCACCGTCGCATAATCAAATACTAGGCGTTCATTGACCTCTCCAAGCGTCATGCCGGTGATGACGCAATGAACTGCAGCCTGTCCTCTTGCCTCACTGTTCCATGTGAATGAGCGATGGGCGAAGAAGATTGAGAGACCTTTTTTGAACAGAGGCTCCCAAAGGATGCTAGCCTGTTCACCTTGTGTAATGGAGTTGGTTGAAACAAAAGCAATCAAAATCTTCTTATTTTTGCTGGCGTAATCAACAGCGAGTCTGAACCAGCATGTCACATAGTCGAGTCTGTTGACCTGCCCGTTCTTTCCCCAAATGCGATGCATGTCCATCTGTTGATTGTCATCTCGGTACTGATGGCCTACAAAGGGTGGATTACCGATAATGTAGGAACATTTTACAGCAGGAAGAATGTCATTCCAGTCCATTTGTAATGCATTGCCAGAGTATATGTGCGGAGACTTTTTTAATGGAATGCGCGTGAATACGAGGCCAAATTCGTTGCTCAACTCAACGTTAGCGATGTGATCCATCATCCACATTGCGACTTCTGCAATGCGGGCAGGAAACTCCTCAATCTCAATGCCATAAAATTGATCGATGTCGACCTTTGAAAAGGCTTTTGCATCTAAAGAAAGCTGGTCGTCTTCTAATAGATACTTTAAGACTTTTAATTCGAGGCGTCGAATTTCGCGATAAGCTATAATTAAGAAATTTCCGCAACCGCAAGCAGGATCTAAGATGCGTAATTTGCTCAGATCATCTTGAAATTGTTGTAGCGCAGCAATGCGACCCCGCTTCAGAGCGAGTAAATGATTGATCTTTTGTTCAAGATCGTCGATAAATAGTGGTCTTATAACCTTTAGAATGTTCTTCTCAGAGGTATAGTGAGCCCCTAACTGTCGCCGTTTTTTCTTTTTCATAACTGATTGGAACAGAGATCCAAAGATGGCAGGAGAAACCGTTTCCCACTTAAACTCGGATGCTTCAATCAATGATCGGCGCATAGCGGAATTGAAAGAGGGTATCCTCAAGGCTTCTCTGAATAGTTCTCCGTTGATGTATGGAAAATCAGCTAAATCTTCGTCGAGATTGTTAGGTCTCTCGGTTTCTGGTGTATCTAAAACCTGGAACAATTCACTCAGAGCGGCCCCGAGGTAGGACCCATCCTCATTTGTGCGTTCGTGCAGCCAAGTCTCGAATATACCGCGGGGCTCGAAAATCCCGACGCTATCGGCAAAAAGGCAAAACACGATCCTGACAAGGAAACGCTCAAGGTTGTGACCTGTGTAACCGGAGGTTTCAAGAGCGTCGTGAACCGCCCCCATCAGCTCTGCGGCCTTGAAATTGGCTGGAGGTTGATCGGCATATACGCGAACCTCTCGGCCGAGAATAAATCCAAAGCGCTCTATGTGTTTGGAGAAATCCTTTAGATTAAAAGGCCACTCTTCGCTTTCTTGAAGGTCATACAGGACAAAGGACTGAAAATCGCTCACGAGAATGTAGCGCGGATGTTCAGTAGGTTTAAGAGAAGAGCAATAATCTAGTGCTTGTTCATTTGCCTTTTGGAGGTCCTTTCCAGCACTTTTCTGTTCAACAATGAGTTGACCTGGCCAGAAAAGATCAATGAAGCCCGTGGAATTATCTAGCTTCTTCACCTGCTTTTCAAAAATCGCAACCCGCTTTCGTTCTACACCGAATACCCTGAAGAAATCATTGTAGAAGCTTTGTGACTCACCTTTTTCGTAATGGGCGTCCTTCCATTCTTGAGAGAACTGAACCGCTCTCGTCCGTATCTCATTCCAGTTCAGCCGCACTGTCCGCCCGCTCTTTGTACGTCCCGCGCTTCTTCGCGGCTGCGTCCGCAGCTTCCACCAAGGCCACGATATCCGCAACCTCCCACAAGCGATCTGTGAGCCCAGTCTGCATCGCGGGGGGTGATGCGCACCTTCCCGTGAAGCCTGACGCAGTTGTAGTACATACAGTGGAGCGCAACCGCGTATGCGTGACTCTGGACTTTCTTGCTGAACGCATTGGTGAGAAGGGTAAACCGGCGCATGTACATCCGTATGGTGAGGTTCTAGCGCTCGACGTACGGCGTCGAGATGTGGGCCATGTCGGGGTTGTCCTCAACCTTCACCTTGCGGGCGCCCGTGCATTCTGCGGAGCTATAGCGTGTTCATTCTCTAAATATGCCATGCTCACACATCGGGGCTAAGCGGTGTCATCCGACCTTAATTCAAAATGATCCACTACCCGCCGGCTCGCATCCTGGCTTCTTGGCGAGGGACGTGGCACACCTCCCAGCGGCATAACCGCAGCCCCCACGGGACGCCGGTGACGCCGTCAGACCACGATGGACGAAGCGT
>CAXSDP010000115.1:0-9359 GCA_964235705.1 uncultured Beijerinckiaceae bacterium
CCGGCTCGGCGCCGAACAGGTCGGGCTGCGGGTCGCCGAAGAGGTCGGGCTGGGCATGGAGCGTCATGCCGCCACCATGCCGCCTCCAGCTCCGGCGGGCGAGGTGCCGGCCGGACTTATCCCCGCTTCACCCGTTGTCAGCGGCCGCCGGGATCGCGCCGGCCTCGCGCAGCGCGGCGAGGGAGAGCAGCGGCCCGGCGCAGACCCGCGCCAGCAGGTCGGCTTGGCGCGGCTCAAGCTTGATCAATCGCCCGAGCACGTTGAGCAGGTCGAGGAGGTCGCTGGTGTACTCGGCCGGCCAGTGGTCCGGCTGGATGGCGTCGAGCGGCGAGGGTGGCCGACGGTCGCCGATAATCGGCTTGGATCGGTCGCGGCGGCGATAGCCGAACCATTGCCTCAGGATGTTCTTGCCCGACACCTCGTAGGCCCACATGGCCGGCGTGACGTTGGCGACGATGCCGGCGCCGACGTGCAGCTCCTGCCTGCCGGGATCGTAGGTCATCGTATCCGGCAGTGGCTCGGGCGCGCCGGGGATGTCGCCGTCCTCGGGCACGTGCGGCCTCTCGGCCTCCGGCAGGCGCGGCGTGCGCTTCGGCCGGCCGGCGGCGGGGTCGGCGAAGCGCTCGCCGTAGCAGTGCAGCCAGACCACCTCGCGCCCGAGCGCCACGGCCTCGGCGAAGAGCGCGGCATCGGCGGTGAGCGGGACGCGCAGGCCGGGTTGGATGAGGTCGGCCTTGTACCGGGTAGTGAAGGCAGGTTGGGCGAGCAGGGCGGCGATGTAGGCGAGGACGTCGGCGGCGGTGACATCGCGGCCATAAGACTCGGCAAGAAAGGTGAGGAGCGTGGCATTGACGTTGGGCCGGGTGGCGGCAGCGTCGCGCCAGAGTGGGTAAACGCGACCGCCGAACGACCCTTTGTAGTGATGAAGGTCAGGGATGGCAGCACTAATCGAAATAGCCGGACCATCGCTTGGTGAGTGAGCTTCAAGACCCGTCAAGAAGACTTGCTGCGGTGAGGACGCCTCCCACAACGTCGGGTTCGGCTGATTGAGGAGGCGCGCGTCCGGGATCACCCATTGCCGGTCGAAGGATCGGAAGCCGTAGCGCGTCGGTGCGATGACCGCGCCGGCGTCCTCGGACATCGGCATGAGCCGTACCTCGTGCCCTAGAAGGCCACTACCCAACCGCTTGCGCGAATGCTTGTCGCCCATCTCGCCTCGGCGCAGGTGCGGGTGAAAGAGCATCTCCTTCCGCGCCGGGTCTCGCTCGGCGACGAGCCTAGCCCACCGTTGGGCCAGCGACGCGCTGTCCGGCGCGATCACCCACGTCCGGCCTGGCATCACGCCAGATCCGTTGTAGGCGAAGAACTGCGCCAGAAATGGAAAGTCTGCCCACGCGCCTTCCGGCTCGGGGAAGAAAGCCTCGCGCCATCGCGTCGGCCCGACCTGCCAGGCCGACTCATCGGTCGAGAGTTCGGCCAGCGCGGCGAACTTCTCCTCGCGCCGCCCCTTCGGCAAGGCGCGGAAATGCACGCGCGCCGGCTCGTCGGCGCCCTTCCCGAGCGTGCGCGCGGCGAGCACGATGCACACCGGCTGCTGCACGCCCTGGAAAACGCGCGTCGCCACCTCCGGCTGGTGACCCTCCGGCGAGCAGTCGATGACCCAGATGTCGGAGCAAGAGCGGCGCAGGTCGTCGCGCATGCGCTGGAAGCCCGGCCCGTTGAGGAAGCCGGCAACGGTGATGAAGCAGACGATGCCGGCGCGGTCCGTGTCCGGCAGACCGGTCGAGGCGTAGAAGCCCGAGCCGAACACCTTCCACGTCGCCCACCGCCAGAAGTAGACGTACAGGTTGCGCAGGTGCTTGGTGTGCGCGCCGACGCCCCACGCGGCCGGCGGTTGCCACCATGCCAGGGGCGCCTTCAGGGCATCCGAACTCGTCGTGCCCTTCTCCACCCATCCGCCGCGTCCCTCCGCCTTCTCCTTGTAGGGTGGATTGCCGATGACCACGGTGATGGGCTGCGATGTCTTGACCTTGTTGGCCTCGCGGCGCGACTTGGCGATGGGTTCGTAGACGCGCCCGAGGCTTTGTTCCTCCACGTAGGGATCGCCGAGCGTGTCGGTGATGAAGAGCTGCAGATCGGGCACCTGTGGCACGGGCTGGCTCGGCGTCCTCATCAGCGCCTGCATCTCGCCGATCAGCCGGAGCTGCGCCACGGCGAAGGGGCCGAACTGCAGCTCGAAGCCGACCACGCGCTTGGCGGCGGCGGCGACCGCGCCGCGCACGGCGCCGGGCCCCTGGTCGTCGCGGACAGTGGCCGCGATGCGCCGCAGCACGCCGAGCAGGAACGTGCCGGTGCCCACCGCCGGATCGGCGATGGTGACGTCCGGCGACGCGAGGCCAGCGGCGCGCTCGAACAAGGGTCCGCGCAAGCACTCGTCGACGAGGCGCACCATGGCGGCGACCACCTCTGGCGGCGTGTAGTAGGAGCCGGTCTTCTTGCGCAGGCTGTTGTCGTAGACTTCCAGGAAGTCCTCGTAGAAGTACAGCCAGGCGTCGGCCTCGTCCTTAGCGATGTCGGCCCAAACCACCTCGTTGAGCACGCGGGTCAGCGTGCTGAGCGAGGTCTTCAGGCTCTCCTGGTTGCTCGGATCGTCGGTGAGCAGGCCGAGCGCCGTGCCGATGAGCGAGTTGGTCTTGCGCAGCTCGCGCGCCGCGAGGTCGATGCCGCCGGCGAGCGGGATGTCGCGCGCGCGGGCGACGAGCAGGCCGAAGGTGACGGCCTGGGCATAGCCGTCGGCGAAGGCCTCGTCGGACGCGTCGGGGAAGAGCAGCTTGCGCCAGTCGGTCGCTAGGGCGGTGAGGCCCTCGCTGCCGAGCGCCATCTGCTCCGCCACCTCGTCACGGAGCAGGCGGCACAGGCGGGCGCTGACCTGCGCGAGCTTCTTCGCCGACTTCGGCGGGAATGGCTGCCACGTCAGGAAGGCGTTAATCAGCGGTAGGAAGCCATCCGGCGCCTTCAGCCTGCTCCCGGCCATCTCAGCCTCGCCGTCCAGGTGGATGACGCGGCCTTGCGGCTCGCCGTCCTGCCAGAGGCTGAAGCCGTCGCCGCTGGTATAGAGGATGTTAGGGAGCGACTTGAGCCGGCCCCACTGCGCCTTGTCGTGCGGATCGGTGAAGCGGCGCGGGTCGGCGCCCTTGGCCGGCGCCTTGACCTCGATGAAGCCGACGAGCGCGCCGTGCACCGTCACGGCGAAGTCCGGCCGCGACTTCAGCTCGTTCAGTGCGGTCTCGCCGACGAGGGTCACCGCGCCGGGCAGACCGCAAAGGTCGGCGAGGCCGGCTTCGAACAGGTTGACGAGCGGCGTTCGGAGCTGGTCCTCGGGCGTCCCGTCGATGGCCGGGCTGGACAGCCTGGCTTTCAGGCTGGCGCCGTAGGTCGAGATCGCATCCTCAAGGGTCATCGGGGACGCGTTCTCGACGTGGCAATGCCTTCCGCAATTATAATCTTATGACATCGAAGGCGAGCGTCTTCGGCGCCGTAAGCTTCGGGCACGATCGTCCGCGCGGCACCAACGTCTCGCCGGCCGCGCATCGCCGGGACGTTATGGTGCGTCCACCACCGTAACGGCGCCCGCGATCCCCGCCGGCACGCGATCGGCGGTCTCGATGTCGAGCCGCAGTAGGTCCCGATCGTAGCGAAGCGTCACGGGGCAGTGATCGCATGGGAAGGTCAGGTTCTCCTTGAACCAGCCCACTTGCCGCGCGGTCTTGTGGCGGCACCTCGGACAAAGGACGGTCAGCTCGTCATCGTCCGCGAGCATTGGGGCTTTCGGCTCCCTACCGCGCGAACTTCTTATACTTCATCCGGTGCGGGATCAGCTCCTCGCGGCCCAACCGCCGCTTCTTGTCCTCCTCGTAATCCGCGAAGTTCCCCTCGAACCATTCCACGTGGCTGTCCCCCTCGAAGGCGAGCATGTGGGTGGCGATGCGGTCGAGGAAGAAGCGATCATGCGAGATGATGACGGCGCAGCCGGCATAATCCGTTAGAGCATCTTCCAGCGCCCGCAGCGTTTCCACGTCGAGGTCGTTGGTCGGCTCGTCGAGCAGCAGCAGGTTGGCGCCGGTCTTCAGCATCTTGGCGAGGTGGACGCGGTTGCGCTCGCCGCCCGACAGCTGGCCGACCTTCTTCTGCTGGTCGGGACCCTTGAAGTTGAAGGCGCCGGTGTAGGCGCGCGAGTTGATCTCGCGCTTGCCCAGCGTGATGACCTCGTTGCCCTCCGAAATCTCCTCCCACACGTTCTTGCGGCCGTCGAGCTTGTCGCGGCTCTGGTCGACGTAGCCGAGCTTCACCGACTCGCCCACCGCGATGGAGCCCTTGTCCGGCTGCTCCTGGCCGGTGATCATGCGGAACAGCGTGGTCTTGCCGGCACCGTTGGGGCCGATCACCCCGACGATGCCGCCCGGCGGCAGCTTGAAGGTCAGGTTGTCGATCAGCAGCTTGTCGCCGAAGGCCTTGGTGAGGCCGGTGAACTCGACGACGTTGGTGCCGAGCCGCTCGCCGACCGGGATGACGATCTGCGTGGCCGACGGGATGCGGTCCGACTGCTTGTCGACGAGATCCTGGTAGCGGGCGATGCGCGCCTTGGACTTGGCTTGGCGGGCGCGGGGGGAGGAGCCCATCCACTCCGCCTCCTGCTCGATCTGGCGCTGGCGCGAGGCGTCCTCGCTCTTCTCGAGGCTGAGGCGGCGGGCCTTCTGCTTGAGGTAGGACGTGTAGTTGCCCTCGTGCGGGATGCCCCGGCCGCGGTCGAGTTCTAAAATCCAACCGGTGACGTTGTCGAGGAAGTAGCGGTCGTGGGTGACGATGAGGATGGCGCCGGGGTAGGTGCGCAGGTGGCCTTCCAGCCAGTTCACCGTCTCGGCGTCGAGGTGGTTGGTCGGCTCGTCGAGCAGCAGCAGCTCGGGCTTCTCCAGCAGCAGCTTGCAGAGGGCCACGCGCCGCTTCTCGCCGCCCGACAGCTTGTCCACCGCCCAGTCGTCGGGCGGGCAGCCGAGCGCGTCCATCGCCTGCTCGACCTGGCTGTCGAGGTCCCACAGGTTCTGCGCCTCGATCTCGTCCTGGAGGCGGGTCATCTCGTCCGCCGTCTCGTCGGAATAGTTCATGGCGAGCTCGTTGTAGCGGTCGAGGATCGCCTGCTTGTCCTTGACGCCGAGCATCACGTTGCCGCGCACGTCGAGGGAGTCGTCGAGCGGCGGCTCCTGGGGCAGGTAGCCGACGCGCGCGCCGGCGGCGACGAAGCCCTCGCCCTGGTACTCGGTGTCCATGCCGGCCATGATCTTCAGCAGGGTGGACTTGCCCGACCCGTTGATGCCGAGCACGCCGATCTTGGCGTCGGGGTAGAAGGACAGGTGGACGTTGTCCAACACCTTCTTGCCGGTGGGATAGGTCTTGGTGAGACCTTCCATGTGGTAGATGAACTGCCGCGCCATTGTGGATCCCTGGCCCTCGGGGGCTCTCGCCGTCTCGCGATGAATGGATTGCTCCGGTTCTAGCCGGCCGCGCGGGCGAGGTCCAGCGCGTGGCGTCGCCGGCGGGTGCGGTGCCAGGGCCTCGGTCGGTTTCATGACTGTCGTCCGACCACCACCTTCGTCATTCCGGACGGAGCGGGAGCGAAGAGTCGGTGTCGGCCGACGCCGGTCGACGAACACCGGTTCCGGGTTCGGCTGCGCCGCCCCGGAATGACGTTCGACCTCACCACACCGTCGGCTTGGGGTTGCGCGCGTCGAACCCCTTCTGGTGCCAGTAGGGGTAGGTCGGCTCCTCGTGGCTCGCGGCGTCCAGCGTCGCGACCTGGGCGGGCGTGAGGCTCCAGCCGACGGCGCCGAGGTTCTGGGTGAGCTGCGCCTCGTCGCGGGCGCCGATCACGATGTTGCACACGGTGGGGCGAGTGAGCAGCCAGTTCAGCGCCACCTGGGCGACGCTGCGGCCGGTCTCGCCCGCCACGGCGTCGAGCGCGTCGACGACCTTGTAGAGGTAGTCGTCCTCCACCACCGGGCCGCCTTCCGCGCCGCCCGACGCGATGCGTCCGCTGGCGGCTGGCTGGCCGCGCCGGATCTTGCCGGTGAGCCGGCCCCAGCCGAGCGGGCTCCACACCATCAGCCCGACGTGCTGGTCGAGGCCGAGCGGCATCAGCTCCCACTCGTAGTGCCGGCCGATCAGCGAATAATAGCCCTGGTAGGCGACGTAGCGGGCCAGCCCGTACTTCTCCGAGGTCGCGAGCGCCTTCATCAGGTGCCAGCCGGAGAAGTTGGAGCAGCCGATGGCGCCGATCTTGCCGGCGCGCACGAGGTCGTCGAGCGCGCGCAGGGTTTCGTCGACCGGGGTCAGCGCGTCGAAGCCGTGCATGAAGTAGATGTCGATGTGGTCGGTGCCGAGCCGCCGCAGGCTCGCCTCGCAGGCCCGCGTGAGGTGGTGGCGCGACGAGCCGACGTCGTTCGGCCCCTCGCCGGTGGGGAAGGTGGCCTTGGTGGAGATCAGCAGCCGGTCGCGCTTGCCCTTCACCGCCTGGCCCAGGATCTCCTCCGAGGCGCCGGCCGAGTAGATGTCGGCGGTGTCGAAGAGGTTGACGCCGGCGTCCAGGCACAGGTCCACCATGCGAGTGGCTTCCGCCACGTCGGTTTGGCCCCAGCGCTCGAAGAAGGCGTTGCTCCCGCCGAACGTGCCCGTGCCGAGGCTGAGCACGGGGACCTTGAGGCC
This sequence comes from uncultured Beijerinckiaceae bacterium, assembly GCA_964235705.1. GTDB lineage: Bacteria > Pseudomonadota > Alphaproteobacteria > Rhizobiales > Beijerinckiaceae > RH-AL1. Next base: position 6,757 of record CAXSDP010000115.1, read on the forward strand.
CGAGCCTCCGAACCGCCGGTATTCCATCGCATCGGTCTCCGTCATGCCCTTCGCGCCAATCGCGCGGGGCTAGCGCGTCCAACGCGCGAACCGGCGATCGGCTGCCTTCGCGCCATGTCCCGCGCCATGTCCCGCGCCATGTCCCGCGCGACGTCCCACGCGGGGACCTGACTTCGGCGGGAGGGGCCGGGTCTTCCCATGGTCACATTCGGACGCTATGCGGCCGACCCGCGCCACGACCATGGTGCGGGGGACGGCCAGGGATCTCGAGGGGGTTCGCGTGATGGACGATGGCGTGCGTGATCTCGGGAGCCTCGTACCCGACGGGCGGCTGGATGGCGTGGCGCGCGAGCCGATCCCGCCGAGCATCCCCGCGCGGGCCGGCGGCACGGCGGCCGCGCCCGGCACCGCCTCGGCGACCCCCGGCGCGGCGCGTGCCCCGACCCCTTTCGGCGCCCTCCCCCCGGGCGTCCTGGAGGACGCCGACGCGCTCGGCCTCGAAGGGACGCTGGGCCGCCTCGCCGAACTGCTCGCCCATCGCGGCACGGGCGCCGGGCTCTGCGTCGGGCTGCTGGGGGGCCCCGGCACGGGCAAGAGCTTCGCCCTCGATCGCCTCAACGCCCGCATCCGCGCGTTGAGCGACGCCGCGGCGGGCGCGGGGCGCGGCCCGTTCCTGTCCCGCGTCCACGTGCAGCCGATCGACGGCGCGAGCCTGGAGGGCGATCCCGTGGCGGCGCTGGCGGCGAAGCTGCACGCCGGCCTGCGCCGCCCCTACCCCGACTTCGCCCGCGAGGCCGGCCACGCCGCGCGCGACCCCCACGTCGTGCTGCGCGAGGTCAACGACAAGCTCGACGAGGTGCGTCGCCGGCTCGATTCCGAGCGCCGGGCGCTCGACGACGCCGGCTCGCGCCGCGCGCGGCTCGTCGAGACCGTGCTCTACGAGGCGGCGGGCAGCCAGGTCGACGCCTACGCCCGCGCCAACCGGGCGGGCATCGAGAACCGGCTCACCGCCTTCGGCATCAACGGCGACCCGCTGCGCAACTACAAGGACCTCGTGCGGCTCGTCAGCGGGCCGGGCAGCCGGGTCGGCCTGGCGCTGCGCTCGTTGTGGGCCTTCAAGGGCCAAACCAAGCTGATCGTGGCGGCGGTGGTCCTGGTCGCGGCCGGCGTGGGACTCGGCGTGGCGATCGACGACCCGTCGCGCTGGCTCGACGGGCTGCGGTCCGGGCCGGAGGCCGGCGCGAGGGTCGCGACCTGGTTCGCCGATCACGGGGATTGGCTCGCCACCGCGCGCACGCTCGCCTTCGCCGGCGCCGCGCTGGCGATCGTCGTCAACGGGCTGCGCGCCTTCACCTTCCTCCAACCGGTGTTCAAGGGCGAGCGCCTGCTGCGCGCCGACCTCGACGGCCGCCGCCGCGACCTCGACGGGCTCTACGCGTACCAAACCAAGCGGGTGGACACGCTGGATGCCGACGTCGAGCGCCTGACGCGCGAGGGCGCCGAGGCCGAGCGCCGCGTCGGCGGCAAAGGGTCGGAGGCGCCCTCCCCGTTCCAGCCGGACGCGGCGGCCCAGGCGCAAGGGTTCTTCGCCCTGCTCGGCGCGATGATGGCGGACGGCGGCCGCGAGGCCGGCGCTGGCCGGGCGAACGGGACAGCCGGGGACGGCGGGGGCGTGCCGCAGCGCATCGTGTTGGCGATCGACCACCTCGACGCGGTCGCGCCGGAGCGGGCGCGGGCGATCCTCGACGCGCTGCACCGCTCGCTCGGCGCGGGGTTGGCGGCGGTGGTGGCGGCCGACCCGGCCCGGCTCGCCACCGCGCCCGGCGGCGTCGGAGGCGACGCCACCATGGACGACCTGCGGCGCTGGATCGCCGTCCCGGTTCGCGTCGACGGCGGCGCGGCCGGGCGCGATCACCGGTCGCTCGTCCAGGCGGCGCTCGGGATCGCGCGCCCCGCCACGACCGTGCGGCGCAAACCCGATGCCTCGACCTCCGTGCTCGACGAGCCGGTCACGGTCGCGGAGGCGTCGATGCTGACCGGCCTCGCCGGGCTGGCCGGTCCCTCGCCCCGCGCGGTGAAGCGCTTCGTCGACCTTTACACCCTGCTGCGCGCCGACGCGCGGCCGGGCGGACAAGGCCGGGACGGGGTGGGACAGGACGGGGTGGGGCAGGACGGGGTGGGGCAGGACGGGGTGGGACAAGACGGCACGGTCGAACACGAGGGGCATGGCGGCAGGGGCGCGCTGGCCCTGATGCTCGCGCTCGCCGCCGGCGGCACGGAGGCGGAGAAGGCGAGCGTCGCCGCCGCGCTGCGCGGGGGCGACGGCGCCAGGGACGAAGGTGCGTCGTCCTTCGATCTGGCGCAGGCCAGCCCGCGCCTGCGGGCCGGCCTCGAGGCGGCGCGGGCGCTGGACGGCGGCATCACGGTCGCGGCGGCGACGGCGGCGATGCGGCGCGCGGCGATGTTCGCGATCCGCTGAGGCGCCCAGGCGCGGGGCCGGTCGGCGCTCCCGCCGACCGGCTTCCTTGATCGGGCTTGCTTGGCCGGACTTGCTTGGCCGGACTTGCTTGGCCGGACTTGCTTGGCCGGACTTGCTTGGCCGG
>CAXSDP010000116.1:0-9348 GCA_964235705.1 uncultured Beijerinckiaceae bacterium
GGTGGCGCTCGCCGCCGCGCTCGCCGGCCGCCTGCCGCTCGCCGGCCGCACGGTCGCCGTCGCGCTGACCGGGGCGAACGTCGACCCGGCGGTGTTCATCAGCGCGATCGCCCCCTAGCCCGGCGCCCTACCCCGCGCCGGCCTCGCCCGGCCGGTCGCGGCTCAACCCCTTGCCGTCCAGCTCGGCGAGGTAGTCGGCCCACTTCGCCTCCCGCGTCGCCCCGAGTTCGTGGAGGTAGGTCCAGGTGTAGATGCCGGTCGCGTGCATGTCGTCGAAGCTCAACCGGACCGCGTAGGTGCCGATGGGGTCGACGCCGATCACCGCGACCCGCCGCTTGCCGCCGATCACCTTGCGCTCGTGGCGGCTGTGGCCCTGCACCTCGGCGCTGGGGCTGCGCACCCGCAGGTACTCGGCCGGCAGGGCGAACACGCAGCCATCGTCGAAGGACACCACCAGCGTCCGGCCCGCGTCGCTCACCTTGATGTCCGTCGGCCAAGCCTCGTCCGCCATCCCGTCACTCCGTGATTCGCCCAATCCCGCGATTCACCATGGCACCGGCCCGTGATGAGGGTTACCGCGAGGACCTCGAGCCGCTATATGAGCCTCATGGTCCCTGTCGCCACCCTAGATCGCCCATCCGACCGTCCGCCGTCGAGCACCGATGGTCGCGCCCCCCGGCCGCTCGTCGACCCCTACGGCCGGCACGTCAACTACATCCGCGTGTCGGTGACCGACCGGTGCGACTTCCGCTGCGTGTACTGCATGGCGGAGGACATGACGTTCCTGCCGCGCCGCGACCTGCTCTCCCTGGAGGAACTCGACCGGCTGTGCGGCGCCTTCATCGCGCGCGGCACCCGGAAGATCAGGCTGACCGGCGGCGAGCCGCTGGTGCGCCGCGACCTGATGCGGCTGATCCGCGGCCTGTCCCGCCACCTCGACAGCGGCGCGCTCCAGGAGCTGACGCTGACCACCAACGGCTCGCAGCTCGGCCGCTTCGCCGGCGAGCTGGCGGGGGCCGGCGTGCGCCGCATCAACGTGTCGCTCGACAGCCTGGACGAGGCCAGCTTCAAGGCCATCACCCGGCGCGGCGACCTGCCCACCGTGCTGAAGGGGATCGACGCCGCGCAGCGGGCCGGCATCGCCGTCAAGATCAACATGGTCGCGCTGAAGGGCGTCAACGATCACGAGATCATGCCGATGATGGAATGGGCGCACGGGCGCGGCATGGACCTCACCCTCATCGAGGTGATGCCGATGGGCGAGATCGGCGCCGATCGCATCGACCAGTACCTGCCGCTCAGCCGCGTCCGCGCCGACCTGATGGACCATTACACGCTGCACGACCTCGCCTACCGCACGAGCGGTCCGGCCCGCTACGTGAAGGTGGAGCAGACCGGCGGCCGCCTCGGCTTCATCACGCCGATGACCCACAATTTCTGCGAGAGCTGCAACCGGGTGCGGGTGACCTGCACCGGCACGCTCTACATGTGCCTGGGCCAGGACGACGCCGCCGACCTGCGCGCGGCCCTGCGCGCGGCGCCGGACGACGCGCTGCTGGACGAGACGATCACGGCGGCGATCGCCCGCAAGCCGAAGGGCCACGACTTCATCATCGACCGCGCGATGGACCGCCCGGCGGTCGGGCGGCACATGAGCGTGACGGGGGGGTAGATACGGCCTTGGCCGCCCCGGCCGACATAATCTCACGCCTGAGCGGGACGACGCTTGCGGCGACGACCGGTGCGATGATCGGGACTGGGTGAGATTGCTGTGACAGCTTACCGGATCACGCTTGTTCGCCGGCAGTCGGAGCATTGGACGACATCGTGAAGGCTGTTCCCTAGCGTCATTCCGGGGCGCAGAAGGCGAACCCGGAACCGGTGTCCTCCGCTGATTGGCATCAGCCGACACCGGTTCCGGATCGCCGCTCGCGCTGCGTCTGGAATGACGACCTTGATTGGACAGCGCCTGACGTCAGGTGTCATCGTGCTTCGACCACCTCGTATTCGCCTTCCGCGATCAAACCTCTTCCATGACGGGAGCGCTCTCGTTCGCGGCGACGGGCAGGTGCTCCTTGATCAGCAGCAGCGAGCCGTCGCGCCGTTGCGCGCAGAGCCGATCCCCCGTCGGCACGTCGCGGGTCGAGAAATAATGCGTCACGATCGCCGTCCTCTTGGTCGAACGGTCACGGATGGCGTCGCCGCCGTGCACCAATTGGCTATGCCAGATCAGCACGTCGCCACCCTTCGCGATGAACCGTTCGCGGCGGAGGCCGAGGTCGTCCATCATCCGCTGGGTCGCGGCGACGGCGCCCGGCACCTCATCGGCGACGGCTTTGAACGAGCCGTTTGAAAAACGGTGCGGCGGCATCTTGTGCGATCCGGGCACGTAGAAGAGGGGTCCGCAATCCTCTGTGACGTCGTCGATGGCGATCCAGGTCGCCAGCATCTGGTTGGCGGTGACCGGCGACATGTAGAACATGTCCGAATGCATGTCCTGCTCGCTGCCGACCTCGGAGAGGATCGAGTTGCAGACGACCGGGGCATGTCCCATCAGCTCACGCAGGATGGCGACGAGGCGCGGGTCCATCGAGAAGTCGCGCGTCGGCCCGTCGGTCATGTAGTGGTCGACGAGACGGTAGGATCGCGCGCGATCGCCATCCAACGCGTCGCGGAAGTGCAGCTTGCCGCGGTTCGTGAACACCACGAGCGGGTTTCCGGGCGAGCGTCTTTCCCGCCAAAGACGGTCGATGTGCTCTTTATAGGCTTCGACGACCGGCTTCCGGAAAAACCCCCTCAAGACGATGTAACCGTGATCGTTCCAATGCTTGAGTTGGTCGACCGAGAGCGGGGCCGCGCCGTTCGAGGGCATCGCCGACGGCGATCCTTTCTTGCCGAACACCCTGCGTACATCGGCATTGTTCCGCAGGAACATCTTCTTCACCGCGGCTTTGCGCACATGCAATGATGCGAACTCACGCAGCTGCGACAGGGTTGGGATCCGCATGCTTCGTCTTTCGTGACAGCCGGTTCGAGGAGGCTTGAGCGGCCGGGGTCGTGATGATGCCAGGAGGGTGCCGAACCCCGATCACCCGGCGGCATCATAGCCGTGCCGGGTCGCGATACGAAACGGATTTGACGGACGCGGGGTGGGCGCTCGTCGAGCGCCCGTCGCCCGGCCGAACGCTGTCCCCCGCCCTCGAATCCCCCGACCACCGCCCCGCCGCGGGCTCACCCGTTCCCTCAACGGCGCCTTCGGTGATCCGCGAGTCCGCCGCGCGGACCCATGAACGCGTCCCATCGCGCGAAGCCATGTCGCCGAACGGCGACACGGACGCGGGCGTGTCGCCGTCCGTGACGGAGGCGCGGGTTGATGTCGTCGAACGGCGACCCGGGCCCGCCCCGAAGTCGTCGAACGCGGACTTTGGCGAGGCTGGATGTCAGGGGTCATGGCATCCGAACTGACCAGGTAGGATGGCCATAACGGCCGTTCCTTGACGCCGAATATAGGTACCTATACCTATCGCGACGTCAACCCGTCCTGGCGCGCGGCGCTCACGACGCGAAACCTTGAGAGTGCAAATGGCGGGACGATCCACTCACTCGATGGTGATGCGCGGCGCCGCCCTGACGCGGGCGCCTTCCAGCCCGGCCTTCACCCGGCCGGCGATCTCGCGGTACACCACGCCCTGCGGGCTGTCGGGCGCCACCGCCACGGTCGGGCGGCCGGCATCCGCCCCCTCGCGGATGGACAGGGCGAGGGGCACCTCGCCGAGGAAGGGCACGCCCATCGCCTCCGCCTCGTGGCGCGCGCCGCCGTGGGCGAAGATCTCGGAGCGGCCCTGGCAGTGCGGACAAACGAAATAGCTCATGTTCTCGACGACGCCGAGGATCGGCACGTTGGTCTTGCCGAACATGGAGATGCCGCGCCGGGCGTCGATGAGGGCGAGGTCCTGCGGCGTCGAGACGATCACCGCGCCGGCCAGCGGCACCGATTGCGCCAGCGTCAGCTGGGCGTCGCCGGTGCCGGGCGGCATGTCGACGACGAGGCAGTCGAGCTCGCCCCAATCCACCTCGCGCAGCAGCTGGTTGATGGCGCTCATCACCATCGGCCCGCGCCAGATCATCGCCTCGTTCTCCCCCACCAGGAAGCCGATGGACATGGCTTTCAGGCCGAAGGCCTGGATCGGCTTCAGCATCTTGCCCTCCATCTCCGGCCGCTCCTTGAGGCCGAGCAGCCGGGGGAGCGAGGGCCCGTAGACGTCGGCGTCGAGCACACCGACGCGCCAGCCGTGCGTCACCAGTCCCAGCGCGAGGTTGATGGCGGTCGTCGACTTGCCGACGCCGCCCTTGCCGGACGCCACCGCGATGATGCGCGCGATGCCGGGGATGGCGATGTTGCGCGAAGGGGCCGGCCGGGCCGGCGCGTGGCCGTGCGGCGCCGGTGCCTTGGCCGGGGCCGTGCCGGCTGGTTGCTCGACGGTCAGGCTGACGAGGGCGCTCCTGACGCCGGCGACCCCCTTGAGCGCCGCCTCGGCCTGCACGCGCATCGTTTCCATCGCCTCCGCGAGGCGCGGGTTGCCGGTCAGGGCGAGGTAAACCTTGTCGTCGCGGATGGTGAGGCCGACGATGCCGTTCGACCGGGACACGGCGGTCCGTCCGTCGGGGCCGGCGATCGCGCTCAGCGCTTTGAGGACGTCCGTTTCGCTGATCATGATCCCGTTCCGCCCCTGCGCGCGCGTCGAAGCGCGTGAGGCTCATATAGGCGTTCCCGGTGGCGCGCGAGGGGGTCTTGCCCGGCCCCGACCGCTCCCTCCGAGGCGGGTTGCGCGCGGGATCGCGATTGGGCAGTGTCACCGGCGATTCCACCCTCGCGCGATCTCGCCACCGCGCGACCCCACCACGCGGATCCGCTGGAGCGTCGCCCTGGGCCTGTCTTGGAGTTCGCCGGGCGTCGGGCGACGCGGCGCGTGGAGGGCGATCCGGCTCGCGGCTTGGCTCGTGGCTTGGCTCGCGGCCTGCCTCCCCGCCTCGATGACCCACGCCGCCACCACCGGGGGCGACCCGCTCGCGTCGGGCCACCTCACCATCGCCAGCGAGGGGGCGCGGCCGCCCTACAACTATTTCGACGGCGACCAGCTGGCCGGGTTCGAGATCGACCTCGCCACCGACCTGTGCCGGCGCATGGCGGTGACCTGCTCCTTCGTCGCGCAGGATTGGGACAACATGATCCCCGGGCTGCTCGCCCACCGCTACGACGCGATCATGGCGGCGATGGAGATCACGGCGGCGCGCCGCGCGCAGATCGCCTTCTCCGCGCCCTACGTCCGCATGCCCTCCGCCTTCCTGGTCCGCCGCACGACCGACCTCGCATCCGACACGCCCGACGCGCTGGCCGGGCGGCGGATCGGCGTCGAGGGGGGCGGCACCCACGAGCAGTTCCTCGCCAAGCTCTACGCGCGCTCCAAGGTCAAGCGATACGGGTCGCTGGGCGACGCCATCCTCGACCTGGAAGCCGGGCGGGTCGACACCGCCATCGGCGACAAGGACGCGATCGTCACCTTCCTCGAAACGCGGCGCGACGCGGCCTGCTGCCGGATCCTCGCCGACGTGCCGCGCGACCCCGCCACCTTCGGCGACGGCATCGCGGTCGGCCTGCGCAAGGAGGATGTCACCCTGCGCGCGGCCTTCGACAAGGCGCTCGCCGCCTGCGTGGCCGACGGCGCCTTCGCACGCATCAGCGCCCGCTACTTCGACTTCCCGATCGACTGACGGCGCGCCTGACGCGCGTCCCCACGCTTGGGGGACGACGCCGGGCTTGGAACCCGCCCCGATCGGTCCCTTCGCGGCGGCGGCGTAACGTTTCTTTAAGTATAGAATTTTCCCATGAACGTGATCGTTCAGTCCTCGTTAAGTGCGAACGATCGAGGAGCGTATCCTCACGCCGCCATCTCTTGCAAATGATCGTCGACGGCGCTTTATTGACGGTCAAGGAGGCGCGTTCATGCTTCAGATCATCCGAACCCTCATCGCGGAGCACGGGCGGTTACCCGTTCCCGTCGAGACCTTGCGGGACGACCAGGACCTTTACGCCGCCGGCCTCACGTCCTTCGCCGCCGTTCAGCTGATGCTGGCGCTCGAGGACCGCTTCGACGTCGAGTTCGCCGACACCATGCTGAACCGCCGCAGCTTCGCCAGCGTCGCCGCGATCGCCGGCTGCCTCCATCGGCTCGCCCCGGCGCTGGTCTGATGAGCGTCCCCGGCGTGTCCGCCCCGGGCGGGAGGCTGATCGGCGCGAAGCTCATGGAGCGGGCCGCCGCCGCCGCCGCCGTCGCGGCCGCCCACGCGGTCGACGTCGACCGGCAGGGCCGTTTCCCGCGCGAGGCGGTCGCCGCGATGAAGGGCGGCCGCCTGCTCGGCGCGATGCTGCCGGTCGCCTACGGCGGCGAGGGCGCGAGCCTGTCGGTCGTGGCCGAGATCTGCTCGGTGCTGGGTCAGCACTGCGCTTCCGCCGGCATGATCTACGCGATGCACCAGATCCAGGTGTCCTGCCTGCTGCGGCACGCCGAGGCGAGCGAGTGGCATCGCGCCTTCCTCCACACGATCGCCGACGAGCAGTTGCTGCTCGCCTCCGCCACGTCGGAGGCCGGCGTCGGCGGCGACCTGCGGACCTCGCTCTGCGCCGTCGAGACCCTCGGCGACACCTACTGCCTTGAGAAGCACGCGTCCGTCATCTCCTACGGCGCCGAGGCCGATGCCATCCTGGCCACCGCGCGGCGCGAGCCGGCCTCGCCCCCCTCCGACCAGGTGCTGGTCGTGGTCATGCGGGCGCACCGCACGCTCGAGCGCACCAGCACCTGGGACACGCTCGGCATGCGCGGGACGTGCTCGGAGGGGTTCAAGCTGCGCGCCGCCGGGCCGGCCTCGCACGTCCTACCCTGCCCCTTCGCCGAGATCGCCGCGCGATCCATGCTCGCCACGTCCCACCTGCTCTGGGCGGCGCTGTGGCACGGCATCGCGCTCTCCGCGCTGCAACGGGCGCAGGCCTTCGTCCGCGCCGACACCCGCCGCGGCCCGGCCGGCACGTCGTCGCCCGGCGCGGTGCGCGTCGCGGAGGCGGCGAGCCAGGTCCAGGTGATGAAGGCGATCGCGCGCGACGGGCTGCTCCGCTTCGCCCACGCCGCCACCGACGAGGACGAGCTGTCCTCGATCGGCTTCGCGGTGGCCATGAACAACGTCAAGGTCGCGACCTCGCGGATCGCGGTCGAGGTCGTCAACGCGGCGATGCTGGTGTGCGGCATCAGCGGCTTCAGGAACGACACGCCGTTCTCGCTCGGCCGCCAGCTGCGCGACGTCCTGTCCGCCCAGGTCATGATCAACAACGACCGTATCTTCGGCAACACGGCGACCATGCTCCTGGTGCACCGCCTCGACGCGCAACTCGTCGCCTGATCCTCCTCCCAGGGAAGTCCCCCATGTGCATGGTCTGCGGTGATCTGCTCGACGGCCTGTTCGCGAAGGGCTTGCTGTTCGACATGGGCGTCGACGGCCTGTACGGCCGCGGCGGCGTGTTCGAGGACGTGGTGGAGCGCATCGGCGCGGTGATCACCCGGTTCGGCGCGCCCGATGCTCTGGACCGTGACGCCCCACACCCCGAGGTGTTGCGCTTCCCGCCCGGCATGAACCGTCGCGACTTCGAGCGCTCGGGCTACCTCAAAAACTTCCCCGACATGGCCGGCACGATCCACAGCTTCGCCGGCGGCGACCGTGAGCACGCCGCCCTGCTCGAGCGGCTGCACGCCGACCTCGACTGGACCGGCGACCAGCGCGCGACCGACGTCACGTTGACGCCGGCCGCCTGTTATCCGCTTTATCCCATCGTCGCTCGGCGCGGACGGCTGCCGACGGCTGGCGGCCTCTACGACATCGCCTCCTATTGCTTCCGTCGCGAGCCCTCGCGCGACCCCGACCGGATGCAGATGTTCCGCCAACGCGAGTACGTGCGCATCGGCGGCCCGGAGCAGGTCACGGCGTTCCGCGAGAGCTGGTTGCGGCGGGCGGCCGACATCGTCGAGCTGCTGGGGCTGCCCTACCGCGTCGAGGTCGCCAACGACCCCTTCTTCGGCCGCGCCGGGCGCATGCTGAAGGCGAGCCAGCGCGACCAGGAGCTGAAGTTCGAGCTGGTGATCCCGATCAACGAGGGCCGCAAGCCGACCGCCTGCGTCAGCTTCAACTACCATCAGGACCATTTCGGCGCGAACTGGGGCATCGAGACGGCCTTGGGCGGCACCGCGCACACGGCCTGCGTCGGCTTCGGCATGGAGCGCCTGACGCTGGCGCTGTTCAAGACGCACGGCCTCGACATTGACCTTTGGCCGCACCCGGTGCGCGACGCCCTGTGGGGTTGAGCGGTGCTCGATCACGTCCCGCTCGCCATCCTCCCCTCGCTGTCGCCGGAGGGCTACGTCCCGCACGCGCTGCACCGCGACGCGCGCGACTGGCCGGAAACGAACTGCTACGTCGATGTCTGGATCGCGATCCTCCACGCGCTCGGCGAGGATCCGACCGCAGCGCTCGGCTTCACCGCCGCGCAGGACTTCGAGGGCGACCATTTCACCTTCATGAAACTCCCCGTCGAGGACCTGTACGAGCAGTTCGGCTTGGACGTGCGCGAACTCGCGATCTACGATCGCCTGGAGGCCCACATCGTCGAGCAGACGCGCCGCCATCGCATGGTGCTGGTGGAAGTCGACGGGTACAACCTGCCCGACACGCGCGGCGTGTCGTACCGGCGCGAGCACGTCAAGACGACGATCGCCGTGAACCGCATCGATCCCGCGCGCGGCGCCCTGCATTACTTCCACGGTGCCGGTTTCCACGCGTTGGAGGGCGAGGACTACGCCGCCACGATGCGCCTGGGCCGGCGGTGGGACGCCGACCTGTGGCCCTACGCCGAGAGGATCAAGTTCGACCAACGCCATCGCGCGGACGACGCCGTGGCGCTGTCCATCCTGCGCCGGCACGTGGCGCGCCGCCCGGATGGAAACCCCGTCGCGGCGTTCCGCGACAGGGTGCGCGAGCAGGCGGCCGCCATCGCCGGGCGTTCAGCCATGGCGGGTCCCGCCGAACTGCACGCCTACGCCTTCAACACCGCGCGGCAGCTCGGCATGAACTTCGAGCTCCTCGGCAGCCACCTGCGCTGGCTCGGCGACAAGGGACTCGCCGCAAGGCCGCTTGGGCCGGCGATCGAATCGTGCGAGGCTCTCTCCTCCGGCGCGAAGGCGTTCCAATTCCAGCTCGCCCGCGCCGTCGCCCGCCACCGCTACGAGGGTCTCGAACCCGCCCTTG
>CAXSDP010000117.1:0-8918 GCA_964235705.1 uncultured Beijerinckiaceae bacterium
GGTTCACCGGCACGTCGGCGGAGCCTTCCGGCACCATGATCTTCGCGAGCACGCCTTCGTCGACCGCCTCGACCTCCATGGTCGCCTTGTCCGTCTCGATCTCGGCGAGCACGTCGCCGGACTTGATGACGTCGCCCTCCTTCTTCAGCCACTTCGCGAGGTTGCCCTTCTCCATCGTGGGTGAAAGCGCTGGCATGAGGATGTCGATGGGCACGGGATCAGCCTCCTCGGCTCGAACGCGTTGAGGGTCTTAAGGGTTGGTCGGCGACGGCGCACCGGACCGGGGTCACTTGTAGCAGGCGGCCTTGCAGGCGGCGACGACCTCGTCGACGGTGGGCAGGGCCAGCTTCTCGAGGTTGGCGGCGTAGGGCATCGGCACGTCCTTGCCGGTGATCCGCGCCACCGGCGCGTCGAGGTCGTCGAAGGCGCCTTCCATGAGGACCGCCATGATCTCCGCGCCGACGCCCGACTGCGCCCAGCCTTCCTCCACGCTCACGCAGCGATGGGTCTTGCGGACGGAGGCGAGGATCGTCTGCGTGTCCATCGGGCGCAGCGTGCGCAGGTCGATCACCTCGGCCTCGATGCCCTCCTTGGCGAGCGCGTCGGCCGCCTTGAGCGCGTAGGTCATGCCGATGGAGAAGGACACGATGGTGACGTCGGTGCCCGCGCGGGCGATCCGCGCCTTGCCGATCGGCACGGTGAAGTCGTCGCCCTCCGGCACGTCGAACGTCTGCCCGTACAGGATCTCGTTCTCGAGGAAGATGACGGGGTTGGGATCGCGTATGGCGCTCTTCAGCAGACCCTTGGCGTCGGCCGCCGTGTAGGGCGCGACGACCTTGAGGCCAGGCACGGAGGAGTACCAAGCGGAATAATCCTGGCTGTGCTGCGCGCCGACGCGGGCTGCCGCGCCGTTGGGCCCGCGGAAGACGATGGGCGCGCCCATCTGCCCGCCCGACATGTACAGCGTCTTGGCGGCCGAGTTGATGATCTGGTCCATCGCCTGCATGGCGAAGTTGAAGGTCATGAACTCGATGATCGGCTTCAGGCCGGCCATCGCGGCGCCGACACCCAGGCCGGCGAAGCCGTGTTCGGTGATCGGCGTGTCGACGACCCGCTTGTCGCCGAACTCCTGCAGCAGCCCTTGCGTGATCTTGTAGGCGCCCTGGTACTCGGCCACCTCCTCGCCCATCACAAAGACGTCGTCGTCGCGGCGCATCTCCTCCGCCATCGCGTCGCGCAACGCTTCGCGCACGGTGGTCGGCACCATCTTGGTGCCCTCGGGGATCTCCGGCGCGCCGGCGGAGGCGACGGCCACCGGCAGCGCCGAATCCTCGCCGGTCTTCGTGGTCGAGGCCGGCTTCTCGCCGCCGAGGGTCTCCAGCGACGAGCCTTCGCCGGTCCCCGGCCGGGTGTTGGCGACCTGCGAGGGGTCAGGGGTCCCCGACTCGGGCAGGCTCGGCGCCTCGGCGGTGGTCGCGTCCTCACCGTCCTCGGCGATGATCGCGATCGGCGTATTGACGGCGACGTTCTCCGTGCCGTCCGGGACGAGGATGCGGGCCAGCGTGCCCTCGTCGACCGCCTCGACCTCCATCGTCGCCTTGTCCGTCTCGATCTCGGCGATCACGTCGCCGGACTTGACGCTGTCGCCTTCCTTCTTCAGCCACTTCGCCAGCGTTCCCTGCTCCATCGTCGGAGACAGGGCCGGCATCAGGATATTGGTCGCCATGTCGCCCTCGGCCTCAGCGGCCCTGGTGGCCGTCGCCACGATTGGTTGCGCGATCGGGCAGCGGGCTCGCCGCCGCCGTCAGTCGGCGAACGCCGAAGCGTTCGCCCGGTTGAGGCACCCTCCGCCTAGTGGAGGATGTCGGTCCACAGTTCGGACGCGTCGGGTTCCGCGTCGTGGGTGGCGAAGTCGGCCGCGTCCGACACGATCTTGCGGATCTCCTGGTCGATCGCCTTGATCGCCGCCTCGTCCGCGTGGCCGTCCCGCAGCAATCGCGCCTTCACCTGCTCGATGGGATCATGCTCCTCGCGCATCCGCTGCACCTCGTCCTTGGTGCGGTACTTCGCCGGGTCCGACATCGAGTGGCCGCGATAGCGGTAGGTCTGCATCTCCAGGATGATCGGCCCCTTGCCGTCGCGGCACCAGTCGATCGCCACGGCGGCGGCGGCCTTCACCGCCCGCACATCCATGCCGTCGACCTGCATGCCCGGGATGTTGAAGCTTTGCCCACGCTTCGACAGGTCGACCTGCGCCGACGAGCGGGTGATCGAGGTGCCCATCGCGTAACGGTTGTTCTCGATCACGTAGACGACCGGCAGCTTCCACAGCTCGGCCATGTTGAAGGCCTCGTAGACCTGGCCCTGGTTGGACGCCCCATCGCCGAAATAGGTGAAGCACACGTTGTCGTTGCCGCGGTAACGGTTGGCGAAGGCGAGCCCGGTGCCGATCGGCACCTGCGCGCCGACGATGCCATGGCCGCCGTAGAAGTGCTTCTCCTTCGAGAACATGTGCATCGAGCCGCCCTTGCCCTTCGACAGGCCGCCGCGGCGTCCGGTCAGCTCGGCCATGACGCCCTTCGGGTCGAGGCCGCAGGCCAGCATGTGCCCGTGGTCGCGGTAGGCGGTCACGGTCTGGTCGCCGGTCTTGGCGTCCAGCATCAGGCCGGTCACCACCGCCTCCTGCCCGATGTAGAGGTGGCAGAAGCCGCCGATCAGACCCATGCCGTACATCTGCCCGGCCTTCTCCTCGAAGCGGCGGATCAGCAGCATGCGGCGGTACGCCGTCAGCTCCTGGTCCTTCGAGAAGGTCGCCACCGGAGGCGTACTGATCGAGGGCGGGGCATAGTTCACCGTCATCTCGTTCATGCTGGCTCCTCGCGCGAAGATGCGTCATCGGTGGGCAACGAGTAGCGCAGAAGTTTCGAGAAAGCGAGGTGGGCGGAAGGCGGTGACGATCGACGTAACTTGTTGAGGTCGCTCTATTTTCGTGAAGCGCTCCCGTGCGGCGGCATGGCAGGCGTGCGAAAATGACCGCTGGCCTTTCGACGGAGGCCCTTGATCCCGCCGGTGTCACCGTTGCGGCAGGAAGACGACCAGATCGTCCTTGTCGACGCGATCCAGGGTCACGCGGGCTTGCTCCTCCAGCAGGTCGCGGTCGAGCGCGTCGCCTTGCATCAAGGCGATCCGGTGTTGCCATTGGGCATGGTCGACCTTGGTGGCGGTCAGCTGCGCCTGAAGCAGCGCGATCGACTTCTCGTACTCGCCGTTGACCTTGAGCCCGCGATCGCCGTTGCTGGCATGCCAGAGGAAGAACCCGACGATGCCTCCCGACACACAGTAGAGGACCAGGGGGAACAGGAAGCTGCGAAGACGGGTGCGGACGACCATGGTGCCGACGCTAGCCGCGACTGGTTAGCGTCCCCTTAAGCGACATGCTCGGATCATCGCCGCGAAGCTGGGCCGGAGCCGCGCGCGGCGGGGACGCATCGAAAGAGTCAAGCCATGACGCCCGACATGGATGACGCCTGACATGATCTTGTGGCGACCCCGGCAGGGTTCGAACCTGCGACCTGCCGCTTAGAAGGCGGCTGCTCTATCCAGCTGAGCTACGGGGCCTCGCGCCGGCCGGGTTCAGTGGGTCCACTGTCCCCGGCGGTTGGACTTGAAGTTGTCGGCGTAGGAGAACACCTTGCGCGAGACGGGCTTGGCCTCGTCGACGCGGTAGGTGAGCCCGTTGCGCTCGCAATAGCTGATCGCTTCCTCCTTCGCGGCGAAGCGCAACGTGACCTGCTGGTTCATGTCCCCCGACGTCGTCCAACCCATCAGCGGCTCCACGTGCATCGCCGCCTCGGGCTCGAACACGAGCACCCACGATTTGGTCGACGCCTTGCCGGACTGCGTCGCCGATGGGGATGGCTTGTATATGCGGGCGGTCATTGTTTCTCCAGGGCGGAGCGGTACGCGAGGGCGCTTCGGAAGGAATGGACGGAACGGGCATGAAGCGGAACGACGAGGATAACGGAACGACGAGGGAAACGGTGGTCGGGGCAGCAGGATTCGAACCTGCGACCTGAAGTACCCAAAACTTCCGCGCTACCAGGCTGCGCTATACCCCGTTCCGACGCCCACCAACCATAAACCGAAGTGGTGAGCGCGCCTACCGTCCGCATCGGCCCATCCGCATCGGTCCACGAATCATTTCCGTCGCGTCCTTCGCGGGACGTGCCGCCCGACTTGGGTCGCCGCTCCGGCATAACGGACCTGACGCGATGCGCAAAGGCCTTCGTTCCCCGTACCGGCCGCGTCGTATCCCACGCCGCCGTACGACCGAAGATTTTGATGCGAGGCGGGAACGGCGATGCATCCTGCGGCCATGGAGCGGGTTTAACCCCCTGAAAGCCGCCGGTGGAAAGCCGCCCGTGGAAGCCGCGAAGGAGTCCGTCGTGAAGATCAATAATGTCGCCGACCTCTTCGTGGAAACGTTGCGGCAGGCCGGTGTGAAGCGAATCTACGGGCTGGTGGGCGACAGCCTGAACGGCATCACGGAGGCGATCCGGCGATCGGGGGCGATCGATTGGGTGCACGTTCGCCACGAGGAGGTCGCCGCCTTCGCCGCCGGCGCCGACGCGCAGGTTTCGGGCGGGCTCGCGGTCTGCGCCGGATCGTGCGGACCGGGCAACCTCCACCTCATCAACGGGCTCTACGACTGCCAGCGCACCCGCACGCCGGTGCTGGCCATCGCCGCGCACATCCCGTCGGCCGAGATCGGCTCCAACTACTTCCAGGCCACCCACCCCGAGGAGCTGTTCCGCGAGTGCAGCGTATACTGCGAACTCGTGTCCTCGCCGGCGCAGCTCCCCTACGTGTTGGAGACAGCCATCCGCGCGGCCGTCGGCCGGCAGGGCGTGGCGGTGGTGGTGATCCCCGGCGACGTGGCGCTGAAGGAGGCACCCCCGCGCGCCATCGCGGCGCCGGCCAGCCTGATCCCGCAGCCGCCCACGCTCACGCCCCAGCCCGCCCAGGTCGACGCGCTCGCCGCCCTGCTCGACGGATCGAGGAAGGTCACCCTGCTGTGCGGGCGCGGTTGCGCCGGGGCGCACGACGCGGTGATGAGATTGGCGGACGCCTTGAAGAGCCCGATCGTCCACGCGTTGGGTGGCAAGGAGTTCATCGAGTACGACAATCCCTTCTCCGTCGGCATGACCGGGCTGATCGGCTTCTCGTCGGGCTACGCCGCGATCATGGCCTGCGACACCCTGCTGATGCTCGGTACCGACTTCCCCTACCGCCAGTTCTATCCCGAGGACGCCCACGTCGCGCAGGTCGACATCCGCCCCGAGAACCTCGGGCGGCGCTGCCGGATCGATCTCGGCCTGACCGGCGACGTCGCCAGCACGGTGGCGGCCCTGTTGCCCAAGCTGACGATGAAGAGCGACCGCTCGCACCTCGACGCGGCGCTCAAGCACTACGCGGAGGCGCGTCGCGGCTTGGACGATCTCGCCACCGGCAAGCCGGGTCGCAAGCCGATCCACCCGCAATACCTCACCAAGCTGGTGAACGAGGCGGCGGCCGACGATGCGGTGTTCACCGTCGACACCGGCACGCCGACCATTTGGGCGGCGCGTTACCTCCACATGAACGGGCGGCGCCGGTTGCTCGGGTCCTGGGCGCACGGGTCGATGGCCAATGCCATGGCGCAGGCGATCGGGGCGCAGGCGTCGAGCCCGAAGCGCCAGGTGGTGTCGCTCTCCGGCGACGGCGGCTTCGCCATGCTGATGGGCGACATCCTCACGCTGCGTCAGGAGCAGCTGCCGGTGAAGATCGTGATCTTCAACAACGGCACGCTGGGTTTCGTGGAGATGGAGATGAAGGCGGCAGGCTACCTCGAGACCGGCGTCAAGCTCGACAACCCCGACTTCGCCGCGATGGCCAACGCCATCGGCATCAAGGCGCGGCGGATCGAGGACCCCGGCGACCTGGCCGGCGCGATCGAGGAGATCTTCGCTCACGACGGCCCCGCGCTCCTCGACGTCGTCACCGCGCGCAACGAACTCTCCCTCCCGCCCAAGATCGAGGCCGAGCAGATGAAGGGCTTCAGCCTCTACGTGCTGCGCGCCGTCATGAGCGGGCGCGGCGACGAGGTCGTTGACCTCGCCAGGGTGAACTTGGTGCGGTGAACTTAGTGCGGTGAATGTGACGACGTGATATCGGCGCGACCTCGCGATCCCGTTCCCGGAACAAGCCGTGCCCTCCGACGTCTCGCCGTTCCACACCGTCGCCATCAGCCGCCTCGCCCACGCCCTGAAGGCGGACGGGCGCTCGGTGATCCACATGGAGTTCGGGCAGCCCTCCACCGGTGCGCCCCGCGCGGCGATCACGCGCGCGCACCAGGTGCTCGACGACGATGGGATGGGCTACTGGGAAAGCCCGGCGTTGAAGGAACGCATCGCGCGCCGCTACGCCGAAGACCACGGGATCACGGTCGCGCCCGAGCGCGTCCTGCTCACCGCAGGCGCCTCGCCGGCCCTGGTGCTGGCCTTGGCCTCGACCTTCGAGCCGGGCGACCGCGTCGCGCTCGCCCGGCCGAACTACGTGTCCTACCGCAACGCGCTGCGGGCGCTTCACCTCGTGCCTGTCGAGATCGCCTGCGGTCCGCGCACGCGGTTCCAGCTGAGCGCGGACAGTCTCGCCGCGCTCGAGCCGGCACCGGCCGGCGTCATCGTGGCCAGCCCCGCCAACCCGACCGGAACCGTGATCCCCGGCGACGAGCTGCGCGCCATCGCCGCAGTCTGCGCGTCGCGCGGCATCCGCATCGTGTCCGACGAGATCTACCACGGCCTGAGCTACGGCTCGCCGTGCCGGTCGATGCTGGAGTTCGATCCCGACGCGAGCGTGATCAACAGTTTCTCCAAAGCCTACAGCATGGCGGGCTGGCGCCTGGGATGGTTGGTATGCCCGGCCGCGCACGTCGATCGCGCCCGCGCCTTCGGCGCGAATTTCTACCTCACCGCGCCCTCCCTCAGCCAGCACGCCGGGCTCGTGGCGATGGACTGCCACGAGGAGATCGCCGCCAACCTCGCCACCTACCGTCGTAATCGGGCGCTGATGCTGGACGCCCTGCCGGCCCTGGGGCTGGGCGCCATCGCGCCGCCGGATGGGGCGTTCTACGTCTACGCCGACGTCGGCCACCTCACGGACGACAGCCTGGCCTTCGCCGGGTCCCTGTTGCGCGGCACCGGCGTGGCGAGCGCGCCCGGCATCGACTTCGACCCGATCGAGGGCCACCGTTACCTGCGCTTCAGCTTCGCGATCTCGACCGCGCAGGTGGAGGAGGCGTTGACGAGGCTGAAACCCTGGTTCGGCGCGAGGATTTGATCAGAGCCGGCGCATGGGCGCGCCGAGCTGCACGAAGTCCTGCTCGCGGCACGTCAGGATCAGGATCTGCATGGATTGCCCGGCCCGCTGCAGCACGAGGTGCATGCGGTGGAGGCGATCCTCGTCGGTGTTGACGAGCGCGTCGTCGAGGATGATGGCGGAGGGCCGCTTGGCGCCGTGGAGGATTTCGGCCAGAGCCAGGCGGGTGATCACCGCGACCTGCTCGCGGGCACCGACGCTGAGGCCGCCGAAGGGCTCGTTCACGCCGCGCCGCATCAGGCCCTCGATCTCCAGCGTGCCCTCGTTGAGCATGATGTCGGAATCGGGCTGGATCAGGCGAAGGTAGGGCGCCGCACGCTCGCGCACCGGACCGAGCCAGCGGTCACGCGTCTCGCGCTGCGCCTGCGCCAGCGTGTCGTGGAGGAGCCGGGCGGCCCGCGCTTCCCCGTCCTGCGCCGCCAACCGTCGCCGGCTCGTCGCGAGCCGCTCCTCGAGCTCGGCGAGCTGCTCGCCCAGGCCGTCGCGCCCGAGCGCCCTGAGCTCGACCTCCAGGTCCCGTTTGCCGCGCCGCAACGCGTCCCCATCGTCCCGGATCGCCCGCTCCGCGCCGTCCGCGCGCCGGAGTTCGAGCGCGACCGCCTCGGGGTCGGCGTCGGCGAGGGCCCGGGCCGCCTCGGCGTGGAGCGCTTCGGCCTCCTTCAGCGCGCGCTCGGCCCCGGCGGCTCGCACGGCGAGCTGATCATCCGGCACGTCCGTGCGCGCCAGGCCGAGGAGCTGCGTGAGGGCGGCGTGCTCGCGCCGGGCCCCTGCCGCCCGTTCGGCCAGCGTCGCGACGCTCAGCTCCGCCACCTCCTTCGCCCGGCGCGCCGCGACGAGCGCTTCCTCGGCGCCATCCGCGTCGGTCAGGGCGGCGTCATGCGCCCGCGAAGCCTGGTCGAGCCGCGCCTGGGACCAATCATCCGCCGGTCCGTCCCCGTCCGGTCGCGCCGGCGCCAGGGCCGCCCGGCGGTCGGACACGGCTTGGCGCAACGCGTCCAGGCCACGCGGGGCGATCGCCTTCACCGTCTTCTCCGCCACCTCCGCCTCGCCCTGCGCGGCGAGCTTGGCCGCCATCGCCGCCCGCGCGTCGGCGACGCTCGCCAGTCCCGAAGCGGCCAAGCGATCAGCGAGGACGCGGTCGGCGACCTCACGCTTGGCGGCGAGCGCCTCGACGCCGCCGCCCGGACGGATCGTGAGGCGGCCGAACCCTTCGAGGGTCAGCACGGCGTCCCGCGACAGCATCAGGGGTGTCGCGACATCGTGCGCCGCTCCCTCTACCGTGACCGTTCGGTCGGCCTCGGGCTCGAAGCCGATGCGGACGCTCGCCGCTTCCAACTGCAGGCGCGCCTTGTCGGCATCGGCCTGCGAGGCTTCCAGCGCCGCGAGGACGCGCGCGTCCATCGCGATCGCCGCCGCCACCGCCAGACGCTCGCGGCGCCGGTCGTCGGCGGCGCCCGCCTCCGCGAGGCGCGCGTCCAGCGTCGCCAGTGCCTCGACGGCCT
>CAXSDP010000118.1:0-8851 GCA_964235705.1 uncultured Beijerinckiaceae bacterium
CGAAGGCGCCGGTGCCGTAGTTCACGTTGTCGACGAAGTTGCGGTAGATGCCGGTGGCTTCGAGATGGATGTCACGGTCGAGGAGCCGCGCCTCGTAGGCGACCTTCCCGATGACGTCAGGCACCTTGTTGAACGACAGCTGCTGGGTCTGGCCCTGCTGGCCGTAGTTGCCGGAACCGGCGACGAGGCAGTTGCCGCTGGCGACCCCGGTGGCCGTGTTCGCCGTGATCGCGGCGGCCGCTGCGGCGCTCGTGTTGGAGACGATGTTGGTGCAACCGCCGGTGTTGTTGACGGAGGATCCGGCGGCCTCGGCGTCGAGCGCCAGCCAGAGCTTCTTGCCGAAGTCCTTGACGATGCGGATCTGCGGGGTACGGCCGTAGCTGTAACCCGGCAACACGCCGCCATCGAGGCCCGGCGGCAGCACTTCGTTACGCGGCGTGATGCCCTTGCTGTTCAGGGTGAGCAGCGACCAGTTCTGACCGGCCAGCACGTGGAAACCGTAGTCCGCCGAGTCGAGCGTGGCGTAGAGGTGGCGCACGCGCGGCACGTAGCCGAACGTCTGGTTGTTGTTGGAGGTCGTGCCGGCGCCCTGGAGGTCGAACTCGCCGTAGCCCGAGACCAGCAGGTCCTTCGAGACCGGCGCCTCGATCAGCACCGCGAAGCGCGAGGCGCGGAGCGTCAGCTTGGTTTCCGGGATGTGGGCGGAGGCGACGTTGTTGAAGGGGTCGTTGTTGTAGTTCGAGCTGATGTCCGAGTTGTTGGCGCGGCTGCGATAGAGGCCGGCCATTTCGATGAAGCCGCCGGGCGTGATGGTGAGCGCGCCGAACTGAAGCTTCTTGTCGGCGGTGGCGAAGACGGGGGTGGCGCCCTCGGGCAGCGCGGCGAAGGTCGGTGCCGGCGCGGGTGCGCGCTCGGCGACGGCGCGGACCTTGGCGTTGGTCCTCTTGGTCTCGGTGCGGGTCTCGGCGACCGAGCCGCGCAGCGCCTTGATCTGCGCCTTCAGCTCGGCGATCTCCTTGGCCAACTCGGTGTTGGAGGTTTCCGCGTGCAGCGCCAAGGGCGAGCAACCCAACAGCAGGGCGGCGGTCAGGCCGACATGGAAGGCGCGTCCCGCTTTCCTGGCCGAAGAGAACTTGATGGTGGATGTCACGAAAAACCCCCGAGTGCGATCTGACGAAACCGGCTCCCCAACCGGATCACCTTTTCGCTATAGCCCAAGGGTTCCCGAAAAAGTGTAGGAAAAATACCGCGATCCCCGGGAACGGATTGGTTGTTGGCTCGCCACCACCTGTCGCGCTCCAACGCGACAAGGCTTTTTCCCTATTCCCATCAATTACTTGTCTCGCCAATGGCGAACGACGCGGCTTGCCGCAAGGTCAGGCCCTGGCATTTTCGGTGAAGGATCTGTTGCGGAAAAAGCACAATTTCGTGGATCGTCCCCGTCGACGTGAGCCGCACCGACCTCGGACAGGATCGCCGAACCGTCTTCCCGCGTCCTTCCAAGCGATCAGCGGGAGGGCGCGCCCGTCGATCGCGGCCCTGTTCCATCCACCATCCCCGCGATTCGGCGAACACCGGTCTCGGACCGGATCGAGACGGGGAGGATGCCGGGCGCGAACGTGCGGCGGTCCGGTCGCGGGACGAGGGTTTTCGCGCCGACCCTGTGGTGAGGCCCGGCCCCAACCGTCCGCACCCAGCCTCATTTAGTTTAGAATCTATCTAAACTGGTTGACAACGCCGGGCGGCGTGCCGCATCGCGGTGCCGGCAACCTGGAAGCGCGGATGAAGACCTTCGACCAGCTCGACGAGAGCGAAATCCTGGCGCTGGCGATCAGCAGCGAGGAAGAGGACGGCCGCACCTACGCGGACTTCGCGGAGGGGTTGCGTGCCAGCTATCCCGAGACGGCGCACGTCTTCTCCGCCATGGCAGCCGAGGAGAACGGGCACCGGGGCCGGCTCATCGAGCTTTACCGCGCGAAGTTCGGCGAGCACATCCCGCAGGTGCGGCGCCACGACGTTCGCGGCGCCGTCCACCGCAAGAAGCTGTGGCAGGTGCAGCCGCACGGTGTCGACGCGGTGCGGCGGCAGGCGCAACAGATGGAGCGGGATTCCGCGCGCTTCTACAACCTCGCCGCCGCCAGGACGACGGACGCCTCCATCCGCCGCCTGCTCGGCGACCTCGCCGCCGCCGAGGCGGACCACGAGCGCACCGCCGACGAGCTGGAAACACGGCACCTGCCGGGGGACGCCCGCGCGAAGGAGGACGACGACGCGCGCCGGAGCTTCGTGCTGCGCATCGTTCAGCCCGGCCTCGTCGGACTGATGGACGGCTCGGTGTCGACGCTCGCGCCGGTGTTCGCGGCGGCGTTCGGCACCCACAACACCTGGAACGCGTTCCAGGTCGGTTTGGCCGCCTCGCTCGGCGCCGGCATCTCCATGGGGTTCGCCGAAGCGCTCGCCGACGACGGCAAGCTGTCGGGACGCGGCACCCCGTACCTGCGCGGCCTGGTTTGCGGCCTGATGACGGTGCTGGGCGGCATCGGCCACACCCTGCCCTACCTGATCGGCGACTTCACGGTCGCCACCGCCGTCGCGGCGGTCGTCGTCGTGCTCGAACTGCTGGCGATCGCCTGGATCCAGTGGCGCTACATGGACACGTCGCCGGTCTCGGCGGCGGCCAAGGTGATGCTCGGCGGCGGCTTGGTTCTGGCCACCGGCATCCTCATCGGCGCGAGCTGACGCGGGCGGCCCCACGCACGAGCGGCGCCACGGCCGTGCCCAGCAACTCGACCGACCGCTTCATCGCCGCGTGGTCGCCCGAGGCGGAACTCATCTGGAACGTGAGGCGGGACAGGCCGCCCAGCGCCTCGGACGCGGCGACGACCTTGGCGGCGACCGTGCCGGGATCGCCGATCAGGAAGGGACCGTCCGGCCCGCACAGCGCGTCGAACTGCGCCCGCGTCGTCGGCGCCCAGCCCCGTTCCCGCCCGATCGTCGTGAACATGGCGGCCCAGCCGGGATGGAAGGCGTCCCTCGCCGCGCCGTCGCTCGCGGCGACGAAACCGAGCGCGTGCACCCCGACGCGCAGGCTGTCGGCGGCGTGCCCGGCCGCCCGTCCCGCCTCGCGGTACAGGTCGACGAGCGGGCGGAAACGCCGGAACGAGCCGCCGATGATCGCGATCATCAGCGGCAGGCCGAGTTGCCCGGCCCGCACCGCCGATCGCGGCGTGCCGCCGACGCCGAGCCAGATCGGCAGCCGCGCCTGGGCCGGCCGGGGATGGACGCCCTGCCCGCTCAACGGCGGCCGGAACCGTCCCCGCCAGTGGATGGGACCACCCTCGCGTAGCGCCAGCAGCAGGCCGAGCTTCTCCGCGAACAGCGCGTCGTAATCCTCCTCGCGGTACCCGTAGAGCGGGAACGCCTCGATGAAGGAGCCGCGCCCCACCACCATCTCGGCGCGGCCGGCCGACAGCAGGTCGAGGGTGGCGAAATCCTGGAACACGCGGACGGGGTCGGCGGCGCTCAGCACGGTGACGGCGCTGGTCAGGCGGATGGCGCGCGTGCGCGCGGCGGCGGCGGCGAGGAGCACGGCCGGCGCCGCGTCGAGGAACTCGGGCCGGTGGTGTTCGCCGATCCCGAACGTGTCCAGCCCGACGCTGTCGGCGACCTCCACCTCCTCCATGAGGTTGGCGACGCGCTCGACCGGCGTCAGCGCCCGGCCCACGCCCGGCAGCACCGCCGCGAAGCTGTCGATCCCGATCTCCATCATGGGCGCCTCAGGTCCAGGGAGCGCGGGCCTCGCGGCCGTTGGGGGTGGCCCAGGTGTGGAGGGTGATCATCGCGGCGGGCTCCCGTCGGGCGGATCAAGCGGGAGGGTGGCCAGGCGCCGGGCGGGATGCCGGGGATGGCGCGGGTCCGGCCTTGTCGCGCCGGTCGTAGCTGACCCGCGCCCTGTCGATCTCGTCGAGGTGGAGGACGGCCCACCGGCCGAGCGCCTGGACCGGCTCGGCCAACGAGCGCCCGAGCGCGGTCAGTTCGTAGTCGACGCGCGGCGGGATGGTGGGCGTGACGGTCCGGACCACGAAACCGTCGCGCTCCAGCCCGCGCAGCGTCAGGGTCAGCATGCGCTGCGAAACGTCCTCGACCCCGCGCTTGATGGCGCCGAAGCGGCGCGGGCCTTGCCACAGGAGCATGATGACGAGCACGCTCCACTTGTCGCCGACGCGCGAGATGACGCTCCTGATCTTCGGGCATTCACTGCTGGCGGCGGGATCGGGTCCCGCGCCTTGATCGTGATCGGGGTGCTGGTGGGTCACTCGCATGTCCTTCCCGGTATCAAACATGTGCCTCCGGTATCAAACATGTGCCGTCTTGCGCGGCGGGCGCCGGGTCGTACCATCGCGTCCCTCAGGCATACGAACCAGGGTTCAACATGAAACTCCTACACATCGACACGAGCATCGTGGGGTCGGGCTCGGTGACGCGCGAGGTCACCGCGCTCATCGTCGAGAAGCTCACGGCCGGCTCGCAGGCCACCGTCACCTATCGCGACCTCGCCGTCGAGGCGCCCCCGCACCTCACCTTCGCCTCCATGCCGGGTGACCATCCCGCGTCGGGCCACGCCGGTCCGCTCGACGCGGCGGCGCGGGCGGTGCGCGACGCGAGCCAGGCGATGCTGGACGAGTTCGTCGCCGCCGACGTCGTGGTGATCGGCGCGCCGATGTACAATTTCACCATCCCCTCGCAGCTCAAGACCTGGATCGACCGCATCGTCATCCCCGGCAAGACGTTCCGTTACGGGCCGAGCGGACCGGAAGGCCTGGTCAAGGGCAAGCGCGTCGTCGCCGCCATCGCGCGCGGCGGGTTCTACGGGCGTGAGAGCGCCTTCGCCTCCGCCGAGCACGCCGAGAGCTACCTGCGGAGCGTGTTCGGCTTCCTCGGGGTGAGCGACCTCGAATTCGTGACGGCGGAAGGGCTGTCCGCCGGCGAGGAAAGCAAGGGCAAGGCGATGGCGTCGGCGCGCGAGGCGATCGGGCAACTCGCCGCCTGAGCGTCGCCCCGGACCCGCGAGGGTCCGGGGCGGACGGCGCGGATCAGCTGGCCGGCTTCTCGAAGGCGCCGCTGAGGGTCAGCTCGACGGTGTCGCCGATCAGCGGCACGTATTTCGTCACGCCGAAGTCGCTGCGCTTGATCGTGCCATGCGCCTCGAAGCCGGCGGTGTAGGCCTTGTCGAGCGGGTTGACGCCGGCGCCGTTGAACTTGACGTGCAGGGTGAGCGGCTTGGTGACGCCGTGCAGGGTCAGGTCGCCGGTCACGTCCGCCGCGCCGGTGCCCACCGGCGTGACCTTGGTGGACTTGAAGCCGGCTTGCGGGAACCGGGCGGCGTCCAGCCAGTCGGCGGCCTTCAGCTCGCCGTCGAGCTTGGCGTTGGTGGTCGACACGGAGGCGACCGGCAGGCTCACCGTGAGGCTGGCGGCGGCCGGGTTCTTCGGGTCGAGGGTGAGGGTGCCGCTCGCCCCGGTGAAGTCGCCGTACCAGTTGGTGAAGCCCATGTGCGACACGGTGAACAGCACGCGGGTGTGGCTCGGCTCCACCTTGTAGGCGCCGGGCTGCACCGCCGACGGGTTGGGGTTGGCCGGGGTCTGCGCCTGCGCCGCGCCGGCCAGCATCAGGCCGGCGGCGGCGAGGATGGTCTTGGGGAAGGTCATCGTTGGTCCTTGGGTCGTGAGGTCGCGACGGTACCGGGCGAGGCGGCGCGATGGGTGGCGTCGATGACCGCCTTGGACGACCGCCTCGTTCCGGTGCGACGCTTGTTAGCCCTGTCCACCTTTGGAGAGAAGTGGAATGGGACTGAGGGAATGAAACGCCACGTCTTCATCGACAGCTGCGCGGTCAACCGGTTCGCGCTGGTCAACGTCAACCCGGTGCGCGCGCTGGCCGGCAGCGCCTTCACGCTCGCGGTCGTGCCCGCGCTGGAGCACGAGTACCGCGCGGCGCTCGATCACCTCTTCGTGCCCCCCTACGTCAAGGGCGTGCTGCGCGACCTGCTGGAGCGCTGCGAGCGGCGAGACCCGCCCGCCGACGCGCGCGGCGGCACCGACGCGCAGCTGTTCGCCCTCGCGCGGACGGCGTTCGTCGTCACCGATGACGCCAAGCTCCACCGGCGGGACGGCCAGGACCACGGCGGCATGATCCCCTGGTCGATCGTCGAGGCGCACCTGCGGGCGGACGGGCGCCTCCCCGACCTGCTGGGCGTCCACGCGGAACGCCCGGTATGAGGTCGCGGCCCCTCAGATCCCGCGCGGGCCGGCGAGCGCGTGGAGCCGCGCCGCCGCCGCCATGTCGCGCCATCGCCGCTCGCGACGCTCGGTCGCCTCCGCGTCGGCGCCCCAGGCGCGCGCCTGGTGATCCTCGTCGACGTTGGCCGCCGCCCACGCCTCCGCGACACCCATCGCGTCGAAGGCGACGGCCAGCGCGATGAGGACCGAGCCGGTCAAGGTCGTCATCACGCTGAGCGCGGCGAGGCGCAGGGCCCCGCCCGGTCCGAGCGTCGTCGCGGCGAGGGCGGCGCGCACGGCGGCCAGCGCCGGCTCGGGTTGCGCGACGTACATGACGCCTTGCGCGAGGACGAAGCGCGCGTCGAACTTCTCCCGCGCGAAGGCGAGCACGGGGTCCCAGGCCGCCGCCTGGGCCGCGACCAGCCCGTCGGGCTCGCCGGCGCGGTAACAAACGAGGTCCGTTTCGGCGAACTTGGCCACCTCCGCCAGGCTCGCCTCGCGATGGGACGCGACGCCGTCGATCGCGGAATTGGCGAGCCGCGTGAGGGGCATGGTGTCGGGCTCGATCACGTCGCCCTGGTCACGCCACTCGGCGGCCAGCGCGTCGGCGAGCGCGC
Organism: uncultured Beijerinckiaceae bacterium; assembly: GCA_964235705.1. Taxonomy (GTDB): domain Bacteria; phylum Pseudomonadota; class Alphaproteobacteria; order Rhizobiales; family Beijerinckiaceae; genus RH-AL1. The sequence continues at coordinate 6,896 of CAXSDP010000118.1, forward strand.
GCGTCGGCACGCTCAAGGCCCGCTTGGCCGGCGTGCGCACCGGCCGCCCGTCGAGGCGCGGCCCGAAGGCGCCATCCGCCTCCCCCACGCCCACCTCTTTGTAGAAGCGGCGGGGCAGCGCCTTCTTCAAATCGCGCCGCGCCATGGCGGTGGGATCGATGCGTAGCCTGCCGGCCGCGTCCGCCACGTCTTCCTCGTCACTCATGCGTTCGCGGCCGCCTCGCGGTTGGCATCATCGCCGTCCCATCCATCCAGGAACGCCCTCAACGCCGCAAAGGTCTCGACGCACGCCGCCGCACCCGCCGCCCGCAGCGCGGCGACGTCGTGGAAGCCCCAGGTCACGGCGAGCGGGGTGACGCCGGCCGCCCGCGCCATCGCCATGTCGAAGGTGGTGTCGCCGATCATGACGGCGTCGGCGGCGGCGACGCCGGTCTCGGCCAAGGCCGTGCGGATCATGGATGGGTGCGGCTTGGAGGGGTGGCCGTCGGCGGTCTGGATCGTCGCGAAGGTGGCCTCCCAGCCCTGCGCCGCCAGCACCCGGTCGACGCCGCGCCGGGACTTGCCGGTCGCGATGCCGAGCAGCGTGTCCGGCCGGGCTTTGAGCGCGGCGACCGTTTCGCCGGCGCCGGGGTACAGCAGCTCCCGGTAGCCGGGCTCGCCGCGCATCGCCGTCCAGGCCTCCGTGTAGGCGCGGCGCAGCTCGGCGATCGGACCGTCGGCGCCGACCAGCGCGGTGAAGGCCTCGTCCAGCGAGAGGCCGACCACCGCCAGCGACCGCTCCGGCTCGGGGGCCGGCAGGCCGAGGCTCGCGAAGGCGCGGGCCTGCGTCGCGAGGATGTGCTCGCGGCTGTCGAGCAGGGTGCCGTCGAGGTCGAAGAGGATCAGGCGCATCGCCCGCCCGCCCCGGCCGTCACCGTCGCGTTCCACCCCAAGCCTGCCGCGTTCCACCCCAAGCCCGCATCCTCCATCCTCGTGATCGACCGCGCGTCCTCGCGAGGTCGACCACGATTGTGTCTTACCCGCGATCCGCCTAGCCTCACACCGATGAACGACGTCGCACCACCCCCCTGGCACCTGACGCCCCCGTCCTTCGGCGAGATCGTCGAGGCGGCCGGGCGCATCCGGGGCGTGCTGGTCGAGACGCCGCTGCTGGAAAGCGAGCGCCTCAACGATCAGCTCGGCGGGCGCCTGCTCGTCAAGGCGGAAGGCTTGCAGCGCACCGGCAGCTTCAAGGCGCGCGGTGCCTGGAACCGACTGTCGCTGCTGACCCCGGAGGAACGGGCGCGCGGGGTGGTCGCCTTCTCGTCCGGCAACCACGCGCAGGGCGTGGCCTGGGCCGGGCGGCGGCTGGGCGTCGCCACGGTGGTGATCGCCATGCCGGCCGACGCGCCGGCCGCCAAGATCGAGCGGACGCGCGGCTGGGGGGCGGAGGTCGTCCTGTACGACCGCGCGCGCGACGACCGGGAGGCGCTGGGACGGCGGCTGGCGGCGGAGCGGGGCCTGGTGCTGGTGCCGCCCTACGACGACCGGCGGGTGATCGCCGGCGCCGGCACGCTCGGGCTGGAGGTCGCGCGCCAAGCCGACGCGCTGGGCGCGACGCCGGACGCGCTGCTGCTGTGCTGCGCCGGCGGCGGGCTGACCGCCGGCTGCGCGCTCGCCTGGGAAACGCTGCTGCCGTCGGCCCGCGTCTACGCGGTGGAACCCGCCGGGTTCGACGACACCGCCCGCAGCCTCGAAGCCGGGGAGCGGCTGCGCAACGCGCCCGACGCGCGCTCGATCTGCGACGCCGTGCAGGCGCCGACGCCCGGCGTGCTGACCTTCGCCATCAACGCGCCCCGGCTCGGGGGCGGGCTGGTCGTCAGCGACGCCGAGGCGCTCATGGCCATGCGGGTGGCCTTCTCGGAGTTCGGCTTGGTGGCGGAGCCGGGCGGCGCCGTGGCGCTCGCCGCCGCGCTG
>CAXSDP010000119.1:0-8718 GCA_964235705.1 uncultured Beijerinckiaceae bacterium
CCGAACCGGTCACCCGCATCATCGCCCGTTACGCCGCGACCGCGCCGGTCGGGCAGGTTCCCGCGCCGGTGCGCCGCGAGGCCGTCCGCACCCTCCTCAACTGGGCCGGCGCGGCGGTCGGCGGCTCGCGGCAGGGCGCGCCCAACCACGCGGTCGCCGCGCTGCTGCCGTTCTCGGGGCCGCCGCAGTCGACCCTGTTCGGCCGCCGGGAGCGGTGCGACCCGCTCCACGCCGCGCTGATCAACGGCATCAGCTCGCACGTGCTCGACTTCGACGACACGCACCTCAAGACCATCATCCACCCCGCCGGCCCGGTCGCCTCCGCGCTGACCGCCTGGGCCGAGCTTCATCCCGTGTCGGGCGAGGCGTTCATGAACGCGCTCGTGATCGGCTGCGAGCTGGAATGCCGGATCGGCAACTCGGTCTTCCCCGAGCATTACGCCAAGGGCTGGCACATCACCGGCACCACCGGCGTGTTCGGCGCGGCGGCGGCGATCGGCCGGCTCCTCCAACTCGACGAGCAGCACATGACTTGGGCGATCGGCATCGCCGCCTCCCAGCCGGTCGGGCTCAAGGTGCAGTTCGGCTCCGATACCAAGAGCTTCCATCCCGGCCGCGCGGCGCAGAACGGCATGGTGTCGGCCCTGCTGGCGCAGCAGGGCTTCACCGCCTCCGACGTCGCGATGGAGGGTTTCGACGGGTGGGGCCAGGCGATGAGCACGCGCCACGACTGGTCGCGGATCACCGACGGGCTCGGCACCCGCTACGAGCTGGCGCTCAACACCTACAAGCCGTTCGCCTGCGGCATCGTCAGCCACCCGGCGATCGACGCCGCGATCCAGCTGCGCGACACCAACGGCATCAAGCCGGCCGACATCCGCTCCATCGCCCTCAAGGTGCATCCCCTCGTGCTGAACCTGATGGGCAAGACCGACCCGAAGACGGGGCTCGAGGGGAAGTTCTCGATCACCCACGCGGTGGCGGTGGCGATGGTGACCGGCAAGGCCGGCGAGAAGGCGTTCACCGACGCCGCCGTCGCCGATCCCGCCGTGGTCAGGGTTCGCGGGACGATCACGGCGGTGATCGACCCGGCCATCAAGTCCGACCAGGTCGACATGAGCGTCACGCTCGCCGACGGCCGGGTGCTCCACACGTTCATCGAGCACGCCGTCGGCAGCCAGGACAACCCGATGACGGACGCCCAGCTCGACGGCAAGGTGTCGGACCTGTGCGACGGCATCCTACCAGCCGCTCAAACGAAGCGCTTGATCGCCCTGTGCCGAGGCGCCTGGGACTTGAAGGACGCCGGCGACATCGCTCGGGCGGGTGCCGTCGCGGAGGCTTGAGGGGGCGCGGCGAAAGGCCAAGGGACGAGGAAGGAAACATCGCCCCCGGCCACCGTTCCGTAGATCATGGCTCGCCGGACCTGCGGCCTCAACGATCACAGCCGAGTGGATCCCATGGATGCTGTCTTGAAGGTGAACGGTCGTGAGCATCGCGTCGCGATCGACGTGCGGACCACGATGCTGGACGTCCTGCGCGAACGGCTCGGCCTGACGGGATCGAAGAAAGGGTGCGACCAGGGTCAGTGCGGCGCCTGCACCGTGTTGCTGGATGGTCGGCGCGTGCTGGCCTGCTTCACGCTGGCTGTCGCCGCGCAGGGCCATGAGATCACCACCATCGAGGGTCTGGCGGGCGAGGGCGACGCGCTGCACCCGATGCAGCAGGCCTTCCTCGATCACGACGCGTACCAATGCGGTTACTGCACGCCGGGCCAAATCCTGTCCGCCATCGCCTGCGTGGAGGAAGGCCACGCGGACACCGACGATGAGATCCGCGAGTCCATGAGCGGCAACCTGTGCCGCTGCGCCGCCTACCCGAAGATCGTCGCCGCCGTCGGGCAGGGGCGCGACGTCATACGGTCCGCCGGAAAGGCGGCCTGACATGCGGGGCTTCGCCTACGAACGCGCCAGCGACGTATCCGACGCCGTGCGGCTCGCCGCCGCCCACGGCCCGGATGGGGACCACGCGCCGGCACAATATTTCGCCGGTGGCACCACGTTGCTCGACCTGATGAAACTCGGGTCCTGGCACCCGCGGGCGCTGATCGACATCGGTGACCTGCGCCGCGACCACGCCGCGATCCGCATCGACGCCGATCAACTCCACCTCGGCGCGTTGGCGCGCATGAGCGAGCTGGCCGACCACCCTTCGGTGTCGCGCGACGCGCCCGTGCTGGTCCAATCGCTGCAACAGGCCGCCTCGCCGCAACTGCGCAACATGGCGAGCCTCGCCGGCACGGTGCTCCAGCGGACCCGGTGCAACTACTTCCGCGACCCATCCTGGCCGCGATGCGATAAGCGGGCGCCGGGAACCGGCTGCGGCGCGCTGGACGGCAACAGCCGGCACCTCGCCGTGCTGGGCGTCAGCGAGCGTTGCATCGCGCATTACCCCGGCGATTTCGCCAACGCGCTGGTGGCGCTCGACGCGGTGGCGCACCTGTCCGGGACGGACGGTGCGCGCGACGTCGCCGTCGAGGAGTTGCATCGCCTCCCCGGCGACACGCCGGACGTGGAAACCGATCTCCGGCCAGGTGAACTCGTCACCGGCTTCACCGTACCCATCCAGCCGTGGTTCCGCCGCTCGCTGTACCTGAAGGTGCGGGACCGGCAATCCTACGCCTTCGCGCTGGCCTCGGTTGCGGTCGCCCTCGACCTCGACGGGGACATCGTGCGCGACGTGCGGCTCGCGATGGGCGGCGTGGCCACCAAGCCATGGCGCGCCCGCGAGGCCGAGGCCGTCCTACGCGGGCGGACCCTCGACGAGGCGACGGCGGAGGCGGCGGCGCGAGCGGCTTTCGCCGGCGCCGTCACGCGGCCCGACAACGCCTACAAGGTCGAACTCGGCCAACGCACGGTGGTGCGCGCCTTATTCACCGCAGCCGCCCTGACGATTTGAGCCATGAGGTTTGAACGATGACCCACGGTCTCACCGCCCCTCACGACGGCATCGGCGCCTCCGTCCCCCGCATCGAAGGCCGCGCGAAGGTCACCGGGCAGGCGCTCTACGCGGCCGACGAGCCGGTCGCCAACCCTGCCTACGCCTTCCTGGTGACGAGCACGATCAGCCGGGGCCGCATCGCCGGCTTCGATTTGGGCGCGGCACGCGGGGTCGACGGCGTGCTCGACATCCTCACCCACGAGAACGTCGGCGGCGAGGCCGATGCGCCGGCGCCGCACGGCTCCGGCGGCGAAACGACCACGATGCAGGACGCCCGCGTCTGGCACGCCGGCCAGATCATCGGTGTGGTGGTGGCGCAAACCTACGAGGCCGCGCGGGAAGCGGCGCACGCGCTCACCGTGCGTTACGAGGTCGAGGCGCCGAGCGCGACCTTCGACAGCCCCGGCGTGAGCGAGGAGCAGCGCCCGCCCGGCGAGCACAAGGACTTCGCGGTGGGCGACGCCGAAGCGGCCTTAGCGACTGCGCCGGTGCGGATCGACGAGCGCTACGGTACGCCGACGCAGCACCACAACCCGATCGAGCTATTCTCCACCACCGCCGCCTGGCACGACGGCAGCCTCACGGTCTACGAGCCGAGCCAGTTCGTGCACGGGCTGCGCGGCTCGCTCGCCAAGCAGTTGCACCTCGACGTCGCCCGCATCCGGGTGGTATCGCGCCACGTCGGCGGCGCCTTCGGGTCCAAGGGCATCCCCTCGGCGCGCTCCGCCTGGATCGCCGTCGCCGCCCGCCGGCTCGGCCGTCCCGTCAAGCTCGTCGCCACCCGCGACCAGGGCTACACGATCGCGACCTACCGCGCCGAAACCCGCCACCACGTCCAGCTCGGCGCCGGCCCGGACGGCAAGCTGACCGCCTTGCGTCACGAGGGATGGGAGGTCAGCTCGCGACCCTCGTCCTACACCGTGTCGGGTACGGAGACGACGGCGCGGATGTACGCGTGCCCCAACATCCTGACGCGGGTGAATGTCGTGCACGCCGACCGCAACACGCCGGGCTTCATGCGCGCGCCGCCCGACGTGCCCTACATGTTCGGGCTCGAGTCCGCGATGGACGAGCTGGCCGAGAAGCTCGGGATGGATCCCGTCGAGTTGCGCCGCGTCAACGACACGCCAACCGACCCGACCAACGGCCAGCGCTACTCCTCGCGCTCGCTGATGGCCTGCTTCGACCAGGCGGCGGCCCGCTTCGGATGGCGCGAACGCGACCCGCGACCCGGCGCGACGCGGGACGGCGAATGGCTGGTCGGCCTCGGCTGCGCCGCCTCCGCCTACCCCGCCAACATCGGCGCCGGGGCGGCCCGCGTGTCGCTCGGCGCCAGCGGCAAGGCCATGGTGCAATGCGCGGCCCATGACGTCGGCACCGGCACGCACACGATCATGGCCCAGGTCGTGGCCGACCGGCTCGGCATCCCCGTCGACGAGGTGACGGTGCAGCTCGGCGACACCGACCTGCCGCCGGGTGGCCTCGCGGCGGGGTCCTCGCACGCGTCGGGCGTGTGCCACGCGGTGGCCCACGCCTGCGAGGAGATGCGCGCACGCATCGCCTATGCCGCCGTGACCAGCAACGAGGGTCCGTTCGCCGGGCGCGACCTTCACAGCCTGGTCCTGCGGGGTGGTGAGTTGCAAGGCGCCGACGGTGTCGGCGAACCGCTGGCCGAGGCGGTGCGCCGGGTCAGCGGCGGCGTCATCGAGGTTTACGCCGAGAACACGCCGAAGGGCCTGCCGGCGGAAGCGGTGTCCAAGCTGTACCAGGGCCAGATGTCGATCTCACGCGGGCAGCAGCGCGCCGACGTCACCGCCTACGCCTTCGGCGCGCAATTCGTCGAGGTTAGGGTCCACAGTTCGACGCGCGAGGTGCGCGTGCGCCGCGCGGTCGGTGCCTTCTCGGCCGGTCGCATCATCAACCCGCGCACGGCGCACAGCCAGTTCATGGGCGGCATGATCTGGGGCATCGGTTCCGCCCTGCACGAGGCCACCGAGATCGATCCCAAGCTCGCGCGCTACACCAACGACAACTTGTCCGAGTACCTGATCCCCGTCTGCGCGGACGTCGGCACCATCGACGTCATCATCGTGCCGGAAACGGACGACGCCGTGAACCCGATCGGTATGAAGGGCATCGGCGAACTCGGCGTGGTCGGCATGAACGCGGCGGTCGCCAACGCCGTGTACCACGCCACAGGCCGACGGGTGCGCGACCTGCCGATCCGGATCGAGAAGCTGCTCTGAGGCTTCAGCCACGCTCCCCGGTCAGTCAGGGCGCCACGGCGTCTCGGGCACGGGGGTGATCGGGCCACGGCCGGCGAACCAGGAGGTGAGGTTCTCCACCATCAGCGCCCCCATCCGCTGACGGGTGTGGACCGAGGCCGAGCCGATGTGCGGCAGCAACACGACGTGGTCGAGCGCGGTCAGCGCCGCCGGCACGTGCGGCTCGGCGGCGAAGACGTCGAGGCCCGCGCCGCGGATGGTGCCGGACGTGAGCGCTTCGATCAATGCCGGCTCGTCGACGAGGCTGCCCCGCGCGACGTTGACGAGGATCCCTTGGGGTCCAAGGGCCTCCAGCACGGCGGCGCCGACGATGCCGCGCGTGGCCTCGCTCGCGGGCGCGACCACCACCAGCACGTCGACGGCGCGCGCCATCGCGACGAGGTCGCCGTAGTAGGCGTATCCCACGTCGTCCTGTTCGCGGCGGCCGTGGTAGGCGATCGCCACGTCGAAGCCCTCCAGCCGCCGGGCGATCGCGCGACCGATGCGACCGAGGCCGAGGATGCCGATCGTACGTCCCCGCAGGGTGGTGGTGAGGGGGTGCTCCCCTTTGGGCCAGTGCCCCGCGCGCAGGTAGCGGTCGGCCTGCGGGATCTGCCGGATCGTCGCGAGCAGCAGGCCGATGGCGAGGTCCGCGACCTCGTCGTTGAGCACATCGGGCGTGTTGGTCACGACGATGTTGCGGCGGGCCGCCTCGGCGGTGTCGACACCATCGTAGCCGACGCCGAAGTTGGCCACGATCTCAAGGTGCGGCAGCCTGTCGAAGAAGGCGGCATCCATCTTCCCGCCGCCGGCGACGCCTCGGACGCGAGGCCCAAGCGTGGCGATGAGCCCATCGGGGTCCGGCGCGTCGTGGAGCGTGTGCGGGGTCAGGGTGCGCGCCAGCGCCGCCATGAGGTCCGGCGCGATCGCCTTCAGGATGAGGACGTCGGGTTTCTCGCTGTTCTGCATGGTTCGACCCTGACCTGGCGACATCGTTCGCCACGGCGATGATGGGGGGAGCTTCGTCCACGTCGCCGACGCGGATCGGACGTCAAACGGGCTCGGGAGATTGGGGCCTTACGACCACCGGCGCTCGCGCGTCAACGGTGCGATCGCGCCGTTTCTGGACGCGACGGTACATCCAGGACGTCAGCATGGGGGTGAGGACCGCCGTGACGATGACGGAGGCGGCGATCTGCACGGTCGCGACCGGCGCGATCGCGGCGTAGCTCGGATCGGCGAGGGCGATCGCCTTGGGAACGGCGGCGGCGTTGCCGGCGGTGCTGGAGGCGGCGGCGCCGGCGATGCCCGTCCCGCCCAAGGCCCGGTCGGCGAGGATGCAGAGCGTGCCGGTGACGACGCAGACGACCACGCCGAGCAGGACGCCCGACAGGCCGCCGCTGACGACGTTGGCGAGGTTGATGTTCTGCCCGAGGGTGAAGGCCATGAACGGCACGATGATCGACTCGTGCTTGGCGAAGAACTCGCGGAGGTCGCGATCGAGGTTCCCCAGGACCGCGCCGACGAAGATGGGCGCGACCACCGACACCATCGCGATCCAGGGGATGTTGGCGAGGCCGGCGCCGACGAGGAAGACCATGGTGATGAAGGGGCCGGTCTCGATGCTCTGCGGCACGTAGGTGCCGACGTCGTCGGCGTCGCCCATCACGCTCGTCAGCGCCATGAACATCCCGCCGTTGGTGTCGCTGAAGGCGACCATCAGCGCCAAGGTGCTGAAGCCGAAGAGCGTGCCGCCGGCGAACCGGGCGACGGCCAGCGCGATGACGATCGCGATGGCGAGCTTCACCGCCATGATGCCGAAGCCCCGTTTCAACATGCGCGGCGCGGCGTTCAGCGTCATCTTGGTGCCGACGGTGAACAGGTAGATGCCGAGCGCCGTGTTGTAGCCGGCGCCGCTGAGCCCTTCGGTGTAGCCGCCGATCTTGAGCAGGTGGGGCGCGAAGGTGTTGATGAGCATGCCGATGAAGAGCGGCACCACCATCAGGCCACCCGGCACGCGGTTGATGAAGCGCATGATCGGCATCGGCTCGTCCTCCCGGGGGCGCTCCGATGCGTCGGCGTGTTCGCCGTCCCGCCCGGATGCGTTCTCCGGATAGGGTCTCATGGCCACGCGCGTGACCGCAAGGAAGCGAAAGACGGAGCGTTGATCAGGCCGCGGCGGCGACCGCGCCCCGCTCCCATTCCTCGCCCCACACCTGCACGACGTGGCCGGGCGAGACTTCGCGGTACAACCGGACCGGCGGCACGTAGTCCGGCACGCGGATCGGGCTCTTGATCTCGTCGTCGGGGATCGCGTGCCGCTCGCCCCGGCGCGCGGGGTCGGGCACCGGCACGGCGGCCAGCAGCCGCTTGGTGTAGGGGTGGCGCGGGTCGCCGAAGATCGCCGCGCGCGGCCCGATCTCGACGATCTCGCCGAGGTACATGACGGCGACGCGGTGGCTGACGCGCTCCACCACCGCCATGTCGTGCGAGATGAAGAGGTAGGCGAGCTCGAACTCGGCTTGCAGCTCCAGCATCAGGTTGACGACCTGCGCCTTCACCGACACGTCGAGCGCGGAGACCGACTCGTCCGCCACGATCAGGCGCGGCCTGACCGCCAGCGCGCGGGCGATGCAGACGCGCTGGCGCTGCCCGCCGGAGAACTCGTGCGGGAAGCGGCCGGCCATCTCCGGCGCCAGGCCGACGCGGCGCAGCAGGTCGGCGGTCCGTTCCCTGGCCTCCGCCCGCCCGGCCAGGCGGTTGATGAGCAGGGGCTCGGCGATCGCCGCCCCGACGCTCATGCGCGGGTCGAGGCTGGCGAACGGGTCCTGGAAGATCATCTGCATGCGCCGGCGACGCTCGCGCAGGGCGCGCCGGTCGAGCGCGAGCACGTCCTCCCCGTCCAGCAGGACCGAGCCGCCCACGGGTTCGACGAGGCGCAGCACGGAGCGGCCGGTCGTCGACTTGCCGCAGCCGGACTCGCCGACCAGCGACAGCGTCTCGCCGGCGCGAATGGAGAACGAAACCTTCTCCACCGCGTGGACCCGGCCCTTCAGCCCGCCCATGAAGCCGCCGCGTATGTCGAAGCGGGTGGTGAGGTCGGCGACCTCCAGCACGGGGCGCGGCGCGACCGGGGCCTCGGCGGCGGGCGGCTCCGCATCCGGACCCTCCGCCGCCAGGACCTCCGGCTCCCCGGTCGCCCGGTCGATGAGGGGGAAGCGCATCGGCCGGGTCCGCCCGGCCATCGAGCCGAGCTTCGGCACGGCGGCCAGCAGCGCCCGCGTGTAGGGGTGCTCGGCGCGCTTGAACAGCGCCGCCGTCGACCCGCCCTCCACCGCCTCGCCGTGGAGCATGACGACCGTGCGATCGGCGATCTCGGCCACCACGCCCATGTCGTGCGTGATGAAGAGGACGGACATGCCCTCCTCCACCTGCAACGCCTTGATGAGGTCGA
>CAXSDP010000120.1:0-8482 GCA_964235705.1 uncultured Beijerinckiaceae bacterium
CGACCAAAGGCTGATCTTTCCTTGTAAGAAACTTAGTTTCCTACCATTGACACGACTCATGCCTGCACTTACGAAAGGTCGAAATCGCGTGGGGCGCCATCATGTGCGGCATCGTTGGATTGTACCTGAAGACACCGAAGCTTGAGTCGCAGCTTGGGGAGCTGACCGCCCGGATGCTGGTGACGATGACCGATCGAGGTCCCGACAGCGCCGGTTTCGCCGTGTACGGTCTGAATACGGACGGCGTGAAGGTCACGCTGCGCGGCGAGGCGGCGATGCTGAAGCGGGCCGTTGCCGGACTTGAGGGCGCGCTGGAGCGGAGCCTCGACGTTACCTCGCGCGATACGCACGCCGTGGTCGTGGTGCCCGCCGGCATGGTCGCCGCCGCACGCTCCTGGATCGACGAGCACGCCGCCGGCGTCGACGTGGTGAGCGTCGGCCAGTGCATCGAGATCTACAAGGAGACCGGGCTTCCGGAGCGCGTGGCCGAGCGGTTCGATCTCCCTGGCATGGGCGGCACCCACGCCATCGGACATACGCGCATGGCGACCGAGAGCGCCGTCACGACCAACGGCGCGCATCCTTTCTCGACGGGCGCCGACCAGTGCCTCGTCCACAATGGGTCGCTGTCCAATCACAACGGCTTGCGCCGTATGCTCGAGAACAAGGGGATCGCGTTCGCGACGCAGAACGATACGGAAGTCGCCGCCGGATACCTGACTTGGCGGATGGCGGAGGGCGCGTCCCTCAAGGACGCCCTTGAGGCGGGCCTGCATGATCTCGACGGCTTCTATACCTTCGTGGTCGGCACGCGAACGGGCTTCGCGGTGCTGCGCGACCCGATCGCCTGCAAGCCTGCCGTCATGGCCGAGACCGACGACTACGTCGCTTTCGGATCGGAGTACCGCGCGCTCGTCGGCCTGCCCGGCATCGACGAGGCCCGTGTGTTCGAGCCGGAGCCCGCCACCGTCTACGCCTGGGATCGTGCCTGATGCTGAGGATCGACCTCCGCGATACGTCGCGGCGCGAGCTGAACGGAGCGTTCCACGCGCTGCGGGCGGACACCAACGAGACCCATTGGCTCGTCGTCAACCCGGACGGGCAGCACGCGTTGGCCTGCGGCCTCGACCTCCCGCTCAGCGTCGAGATCGAGGGCAACGTCGGCTACTACTGCGCCGGCATGAACAAGCAGGCGACTATCGTCATCCGCGGCAACGCCGGGGTTGGCGTCGCCGAGAACATGATGTCCGGCGTCGTCCACGTGCGGGGCGACGCGAGCCAATCGGCCGGCGCCACGGCGCACGGCGGCCTGCTCGTCATCGACGGCAACGCCGGGGCGCGCTGCGGCATCTCGATGAAGGGCGTCGACATCGTCGTGAAAGGCTCGATCGGCCACATGTCGGCCTTCATGGCGCAGACCGGGACCTTGATGGTGCTGGGCGACGCCGGCGAGGCGCTCGGGGACAGTCTTTATGAAGCCAAGCTGTTCGTGCGGGGCTCGGTGAAGAGCCTCGGCGCCGATTGCATCGAGAAGCCGTTGCGCGACGAGCACCGCGCACTGCTGCACGCCAAGCTCGCGGCGGCGGGGCTGGACGGCGAGGTCGATGTCGCCGAGTTCCGCCGCTACGGCTCGGCGCGCACCCTCTATCAGTTTCACGTCGACAACGCGGGAGCCTACTGATGGACGACAAGACTCGTGTCATTCGCGCGGCACCTCGCTATTCCGCCACCTTCGATCCCGGCACGATGGCCGAGATCCGTCGCGCTGCGGCGACCGGCATCTACGACATCCGCGGCGCCGGCGCGAAGCGCAAGCTTCCACATTTCGACGACCTGCTGTTCCTGGGCGCCTCGATCAGTCGCTACCCGCTCGAAGGCTATCGCGAGCGATGCAGCACCGAGGTCGTGCTCGGCACCCGCTTCGCGAAGAAGCCGATCAGGCTCAAGACGCCGGTCACGATCGCCGGCATGAGCTTCGGCTCGCTGTCCGCCAACGCCAAGGAGGCGCTGGGGCGCGGGGCGACGATCGCCGGAACGTCGACGACCACCGGCGACGGCGGCATGACGCAGGAAGAACGTGGCCACTCCCAGACGCTCGTCTACCAGTACCTGCCATCACGCTACGGGATGAACCCGGACGACCTGCGCCGGGCGGACGCGATCGAGATCGTCATCGGGCAGGGCGCCAAGCCAGGCGGCGGCGGCATGCTGCTCGGCCAGAAGATCACCGATCGCGTGGCGGCGATGCGCTCGCTGCCGCCCGGCATCGACCAGCGCTCGGCCTGCCGCCATCCTGATTGGACCGGGCCGGACGATCTCGCCATTAAAATGGACGAACTGCGCGAGATCACCGATTGGGAGAAGCCGATCTACGTGAAGGTCGGCGCCAGCCGTCCCTATTACGACACGGCGCTCGCGGTGAAATCCGGGGCCGACGTCGTGGTGATCGACGGTATGCAGGGCGGCACCGCCGCCACGCAGGACGTCTTCATCGAGAACGTGGGCATTCCGACGCTCGCCGCGATCCGACCGGCGGTGCGCGCGCTGCAAGACCTCAACATGCACCGCAAGGTGCAGCTGATCATCTCCGGCGGCATCCGCTCGGGGGCTGATGTCGCCAAGGCCTTGGCGCTCGGCGCCGACGCGGTGGCGGTCGGCACGGCCGCGCTGATCGCGCTCGGCGACAACGATCCGCGCTGGGAAGCCGAGTACGAGGCGCTGGGCACCACCGCCGGCGCCTACGACGGCTGGCACGAGGGCAACGATCCCGCCGGCATCACCACGCAGGATCCGGAGCTCGCGAGTCGCCTCGATCCGGTGCTAGGTGGACGCCGCCTCGCCAACTACCTCGCGGTCATGACGCTGGAGGCGCAGACGATCGCCCGCGCCTGCGGCAAGTCGCATCTGCACAATCTCGAGCCCGAAGACTTGGTCGCGCTGACGATCGAGGCGGCGGCCATGGCCGGCGTGCCGCTCGCGGGCACGAGCTGGGTGCCGGGTGCGATGGGGCTCTAACCAATATTTGACTGGTTGGAGGAAGGCCGCCAACAGGCGGAGTAAGGGGAACCTGATGAGCGACCTTGAAGCTATCGCCAAGGAGCGGGGCATCAAATATTTTCTGATCTCGTTCACGGACCTGTTCGGCACGCAGCGCGCCAAGCTGGTGCCGGCGGCGGCGATCAGGGGTATGATGGAGGATGGCGCTGGCTTTGCCGGCTTCGCCACCTGGCTCGACATGTCGCCCGCCGATCCCGACCTGTTCGCCAAGCCCGATCCCGCGAGCCTGATCCAATTGCCCTGGAAGCCGGAGGTCGGCTGGCTGGCGGCCGACCTCCACATGAACAATGCGCCCGTCGAGCAGGCGCCCCGCAACATCCTCAAGCGTCTGCTCGCCGACGCGGCGCGGGACGACCTGACGATGAAGACCGGCGTGGAATGCGAGTTCTTCCTCATCGCGCCCGACGGGACGTCGCCGGCCGATACCGCCGACAAGCAAATGAAGCCCTGCTACGACCAGTCGGCGCTGATGCGCCGCTACGAGGTCATCGCCGAGATTTGCGACGCCATGCTGTCGCTCGGCTGGCGTCCGTACCAGAACGACCACGAGGACGCCAACGGCCAGTTCGAGATGAACTGGCAGTACGAGGACGCCCTGATCACCGCAGACCGGCACGCCTTTTTCAAGTACATGACGCGCTCGATCGCCGAGAAGCACGGCTTCCGAGCGACCTTCATGCCCAAGCCCTTCGCCGATCTCACGGGGTCGGGCTGCCACGCCCACGTCTCGCTGTGGCGCGACGGCAAGAACGTCTTCGCGGACAAGGACGGCGAGCTGGGGGTCTCCCGCGAGGGCTACCACTTCATCGGCGGGCTTATCCACTCGGCGGATGCACTCGCCGCGATCACCAATCCGACCGTGAACTCCTATAAGCGCATCAACGCGCCGCGCACGCTCTCGGGCGCGACCTGGTCGCCGAACACGGTGACCTATACCGGCAACAATCGCACCCACATGATCCGCATTCCCGACGCGGGGCGTTTCGAGTTCCGCCTCGCCGACGGCGCCGCCAACCCGTACCTGCTCCAGGCGGCGATCCTCGCGGCCGGGCTCGACGGTATCCGCAACGCGCGCGATCCCGGCAAGCGCCTCGACATCAACATGTACACGCAGGGACACACGCTCCAGGACGTGAAGAGGCTGCCCCTGAACATGCTCGACGCCATCCGCGCGCTCGAGCAGTCCAAAGTGCTTAAGCAGGCGTTTGGCAGCTTCGTTCCATCCTACCTCAAGCTGAAGACCGAGGAATGGAACGCCTACTCTCGTCAACTGACGCAGTGGGAACGGGACAACACACTTGATTGTTAGAATTGTTTTCGCCTTGATCGAAAATGACGCTGAACTTCCGCAGTCAAGGAGGACGCAGGATCAGTCCGTCCTGCGGGCGTAGATGATAATCGATAGGTAGGTCATGGGTAAGGACACGAGTTTTTCCGGACCATGCATACCCCTAGAGTCGAATAGCAACGCATCGCCCTGCTTAAGATTATAGGTTCGGTCGGCATGGCGGTATACAACCTCACCGCTGAGCATATAAATGAATTCGGTGCCCGCATGACGAAAATTCGTGTACGGAGAAGCGTCCTTTTGTAAGGTTATTAAATAAGGTTCGACCACGACGTCGCCATCCGCCGCGTTGCCGAGGGCATGGCCTAGCAACTCATAAACGTGCCCAACTTTAGAGCCTCGTCGTTCGATGATGACGCCCTGGTTCTTACCGACAAAGGAGCAGTCACGCTTGTCGTCAAATGCCGTGAACAATGTGGTTATGGACACATTCAGCGCGTTTGCAATGGCGTTGATGGTGGTCAGCGACGGTGAGATTTGTCCATTCTCGATTTTTGAAAGCATGCCGGTCGAGATACCTGCCGCGCTCGACAGTTCTCCCACCGAAAGGTCCAGATTTCGGCGTAGCTTGCGAATCTGCAAGCCTAGTGCGCTTTCAAGTGTGCGGGGAGTGTCGTTGGGTGCTGTTGATACGGTGGCAAGGTCGTCTATGCCTATACCTTCACTAGGCGGATGCTTTGATGACTGAGGCGATAATTTGCGGGTCATGACTCGATGGTGACCGTAGGGGCGATAAGTCTCAAGGTGTGACTGAGCTCTGTGTAGCTCAAGAGTGAAGCGCAAACTATTCCGACCTATGAGGTACCATACCATTTCTCTCAGGGCGAGGCTCGAGGTTAGGCTCATCAAGCTCCATCACGGTCGGTTGCGGTGGACCTCGGAGCGCCCGTGTCGCGCTGCTTACCTCGAATTTGGCCATTCAGGGACCTGCGAGGTGAGGTGACGAAGCTGGTGTGACGGGTATCGCCTGTCGCTGCCAGTCATAACAAGGTCGCTATGGGTCGCAAGGGGTAAGCCGTTGCCTGTCATTAACTTTCGACGGAGTTTAAAGGGTACCATCCCGTGCTTTCTTTAGCGATCGAGCTACGACTTAGAGGCAGTGAATATTGTCAATGCTGCATCAAAGCATCAGACCCAAGTCGTCACGAGATTTCTCGCATCCGGTGCGGTTCCGTGGCGGCTTATTTTATATTTGTGAGAAAGTATTGTGACAGATGTTGATATGATTCGGAAAGGGCGGCGGTCTCTACTTTGATTGATCGCGATGCAGGTGAGCGGGAAGGTATGCTAGCCATGAGCAAGCGTGTGGATTTTGCCGTCGTCGGCCTCGGCGCCATGGGTAGCGCTGCCCTTTACCAGCTCGCCAAACGAGGCGCGTCGGTCGTCGGCGTCGATCGCTATGCCCCACCCCACGCGCTGGGATCGAGCCACGGCGAGAGCCGCATCACGCGCCAGGCGGTGGGTGAGGGGAGGGCTTACGTGCCCTTCGTGGTCGAGTCGCAGCGGATCTGGCGCGAACTCGAGGCGGAAACAGGCCTTGACCTTTTCGTCCAATGCGGAGCCCTCGTGATGGGACCGGGTGACGGCGTCACGACCCATCACGGCATGAGGGACTTCACTGCCCGATCCATCGACGCCGCAGAGCGCTACGGCATCGCTCATGAGGTGATCGACGGCGCCGAGGTAACCCGACGCTTCCCCATGTTCCTCGGACTACGGGGGAATGAGAAGGCCTACTACGAGGCCGAGGGTGGCTATCTCCGTCCCGAGAACTGCATCGCTGCGCAGATCGCGCGCGCCACGTCTCTCGGCGCAGAGCTCCGAACGGGTACGGACGTGGTTGGGCTGACCCAGGACGGCGACCGCGTGCGCATCGACACGTCCCACGGTACCATCGTCGCCGAACGCGTGGTCGTGTCAGCGGGCGCTTGGTCGCCGCCGTTGCTCGGCGCACTTTTTGAACGCCTGCTCAAGGTCAGCCGGCAACTGCTCCACTGGTTCGAGGTCGATGACGTCGGCGCTTACGACGCGAAGTCGCCCGTCTACATTTGGATGCACGGCGCGACTGATCGAGACTACTTCTACGGTTTCCCGCCTTTTCCGGGTGACTTCCGCGTCAAGGTGGCGAACGAGCAGTACAGGACCACCACGACGGCGGAGGCCGTCGACCGCCAGGTCAATCCATCGGAGTCCGTCGGCATGTATCGTGACAACGTCGCGGGCCGTCTAGCCGGCGCGACGTCACGTCTGGCGAAGGCCGCCGCCTGCCTTTACACGGTGACGCCGGACCGCGGCTTCATCATCGATTGGCATCCCGACATGGAGCGCGTGCTTGTGGTCTCGGCCTGTTCCGGCCACGGTTTCAAGCACTCGGCCGGTATCGGCGCGACCATCGCCGAACTGTTCGCCGAGGGCCACAGCGCGATTGACCTCGCGCCTTTCGCTTTAGGGAGGTTCTCATGACGCCATCGCTCGGCGGGTCCGTCCATGTGGACCCGTCAACCAGCGCTAATCATCCTGGCTGGTTAGACGTGCGGCGCGGCCAAGCCCCGCTTCTCGTCAGCTTGCCTCACACCGGCACCGACCTGCCGCCGGAACTAGCGTCGAGGCTCGTCTCGCCTTGGCTGGCGCGTAAGGACGCCGACTGGTGGATCGACCAGCTTTACGGTTTCGCCTCGAACCTCGGCGCCACCATCGTCCGCACCGCGATCTCCCGTACCGCGATCGATGTCAACCGTGACCCATCCGGTGTCTCACTCTACCCCGGCCAATCCACGACGGAGCTTTGCCCTACCACAACGTTCGACGGTGAACCGCTGTACCGCGATGGACGAACGCTGACCTCCGAAGAGACTGACGAGCGTCGCGCCCGCTGGTTTGACCCCTATCATGCGGCGCTCGACGCCGAAGTTGTACGGCTCAAGGCGGCGCACGGTCGTATCGTGCTCTACGACTGCCACTCAATTCGCTCCGCTATTCCTCGCCTGTTCGAGGGCAGCCTGCCAGTCTTCAACATCGGTACGAACGGCGGCGTATCCAGCGCGCCGAACCTCCAGGACGCGGTTGAGGGTGTATGCCGCGCATCGGAGTTCAGTACCATCGTCAACGGACGGTTCCGAGGAGGCTACATCACGCGGCGACTGGGACGCCCGAATGAGGACGTTCACGCTATTCAGATGGAGGTTGCGTGCCGCGCCTACATGCGTGAACCAGAGGGGCACGTGGAAGAAGCCAATTGGCCGACACCGTATGACGCGGTTTATGCGGCGCCGCTCGGTGACGTCTTAAATCGCGTGCTCCACGCCTGCCTGTCTTTCGCCAAGGGTGGCTGACATGTCACTGGTGAGCGACGAACTCGTGAAAGCGCATATCATCCGGTTCGCCGAGGCACGCCGTATGCCGTGGAAGAATGCGGGTGGCGAAACCATCGAGTTCGCCACCTCTCCAAGACAGGCCTCGATCGGCAGTTTTGACTGGCGCGTCAGTGTGGCAACGGTGGCGTGCGACGGACCGTTCTCGACCTTCCCTGATGTAGATCGTGTTTTCACCGTCCTGGAAGGGCAAGGATTGGAACTTCAGGTCGGCGTGGATCCTCCCATCACCCTCACGCAAGCGGCGGAACCCTGGAGCTTCCGTGGCGAGGCGCCTTGCCGATGTCATCTCATCGATGGACCGGTGACCGCCTTGAACGTCATGGTTGCACGGAAAGCTTACAGGTGCGCTGTAACTCATACAGCCGCAATTTGCACAATATCAGAAAGTACTCATGTACTAAATCTTGTGCTCTGCATTGAGGGCAAGATCGAGACCAGCCTTGGAATCCTTGGGCGGCTTGATGGTATGGTCATACCTACAGAGACTACAGTTCAAATTGAACCTCAGCAGGTACCCGGGCGCTGTTTGATGGTAAGTATCTGGTCAGCTTAAGCACTTTTATTTACTCTAGTTTATAACCAGCCGCTGTGAAGTCGTTCGCGCATTCCGCAGGCGAGAAGGCATCCGGGCTCTCGCCTATGGTCCGGTCGCTCTCCTTGACGCGAGGCTTGTCCGCGACGAACAGCCAGTTGTCAGGTGCGC
>CAXSDP010000121.1:0-8335 GCA_964235705.1 uncultured Beijerinckiaceae bacterium
CGACCCGTTCGCACCGCGCAACCCCTACGCGACGCCGCGCTGCCGCGTCGAGGCGCCGCCGCTCGCCCCCGTCGCTGGCGGCACGCCGGGCCACCTCGCCGCCGCCTGGTACGACCTGCCGGCGCTGCTCGCCACCGAGGGGGCGCGGCGATGATGAGGTCGCGATGACGGGATCATCCGCACCCATCCCCTCCGTGCGCGACCCCATCCTGTCCGTGCGCGATTTGGGCAAGCATTATCCGCTCGGTGACGGCTGGGGGGGCGGCGTGTTCAAGGCGGTCGAGGGCGTGAGCTTCGACGTCCGCGCCGGCGAAACGCTCGGCCTCGTCGGCGAGTCCGGCTCGGGCAAGTCGACGATCGGCCGCGCGGTGACCATGCTGAACCCGCCGACGACCGGCACGGTGCGCTTCGAGGGCGTCGACCTCGCCACCCTGTCGCCCCGCGCCATGCGGGCGACGCGCCGCCGCATCCAAACCGTGTTCCAGGACCCCACCGCCGCCCTCGACCCGCGCATGAGCGCCGGCGCGGCCGTCGCCGAACCCTTCCACCTGCACCGCCGGGATTTTTCGCGCGCGGAGGTGAAGGATAGGGTCGCGAGCCTGTTCGAGCGCGTCGGCCTCGACCCGCGTTCGGCCTCCCGCTACCCCCACCAGTTCTCCGGCGGCCAGCGCCAGCGCCTGTGCATCGCCCGCGCCATCGCGCTCGACCCGAGCTTCCTCGTGGCGGACGAACCAATCGCGGCCCTCGACGTGTCGATCCAGGCGCAGATCGTCAACCTGCTGCAAGACTTGGGGCAGGCGCTCGGCCTTTCCACCCTGTTCATCTCGCACGACCTGCGGATGGTGCGCCACCTGTGCGACCGCGTCGCGGTGCTGTGGCACGGCCGCATCGTGGAGCTGGCCGACCGCGACGCCTTGTTCGCCGACCCGCGCCACCCCTACACCCGCCGCCTGCTCGCCGCCGTGCCGATCCCCGACCCCGCCCTGGAGCGGGCGCGGATGGCGGCGATCGCGGCGGAGCCGCCGCTGGCGCTGCCGGATGGGCACACGCTGAGCGAGGTGGCGCCGGGGCACTGGGTGGCGGGGGCGGATGGGTGAGGGTCGCACCGGCGCCGGCTCGCGTCACGGTCCCGCCGCCTTTGTCATCCCGGGGCGGCGCAGCCGAACCCGGGACCCAGGAGCCAAGGACCAGGAAGCCGATCGTTGCCCTACTACGTCTACCTCCTGGCGAGCCGACGCAACGGCACCCTCTACGTCGGCGTGACCAACGACCTCGGCCGGCGGGTCCACGAGCACGAGGCGAGGCGGCACGTCGGCTTCACCGCGACCTACGGCGTCGACCAGCTCGTCTGGTACGAGGCTTACGAGCAGGTCGACGAGGCGATCGGGCGCGAGAAGATGCTGAAGAAGTGGCGCCGGGCGTGGAAGCTCGCGCTGATCGAGGCCATGAACCCGACGTGGCGAGATTTGTACGAGGACCTGAACCAGTGACCGTGCGGTGGCCCCTGGGTTCCGGGTTCGCCTGCGGCGCCCCGGAATGACAATGTTGGTGCCATCCCTGTCATCCCGGGGCTCGCGGAACGCGAGAACCCGGGACCCAGGGACCGCCAGCCACGATCACCGTCCCAAGCTCCCACGGGAGCGCGTCACGAACGGTCCTCGCGAAGCCGCCGCATGAGCGTCCCGACCGGATCGGGCGATCCGTCGTCGGCGACGTTGAGGATGATCCTGTATTCCTTCCGCTCGCCCACGTGCTGCGCCTCGATCTTGGCCATCAGCCGCGCGTGGACGCCGGCGAGGACCTCGGCGCACGGCGCGCACTCGGCCCAGTCACCGATCAGCTCCACCTCGACGTCGTGCCCGCGCCGCGCGTTGAACTCGTCGCGGGCCTCGGCCAGGCACTGCCTCACCTGCTTGATCCCGCAGATGACCTCATCGGGCACAGGGCCGGTGGCGGTGATCCGCACCGTGTAGGGTGGGTCGACGGCGTTGATCTCGCCCCAGATCATCGAGTCGTTCAGCGCCGCGACGCTACGGCCGTGCCACTCTGGGGCGCCGAGCGCGGCGAGGAGCGCGTCGTAGAAGTCGAGGATCGTCGTCCAGCCCGACGCGTCGAGGTCGATCCACCTCATACCATCGCCTGCCCCCTCAATGCGCCTCGTCCCAGTTGCCCGCCGCCTTGGCGTCCACCTGCAACGGCACCGAGAGCTGCACCGCCGGGTGCGGGGCGTCCACCATCACGCGACGCACCACGTCGATCGTCGCCGCCACCTCGTCCTCCGGCACCTCGAACACCAGCTCGTCGTGCACCTGGAGCAGCATCCTGGCCCTCAACCCGGCCGTCTCCAGCGCGCCGTCCATGCGGATCATCGCGCGGCGGATGATGTCGGCGGCGGTGCCCTGGATCGGCGCGTTGATCGCGGCGCGCTCGTTGAAGGCGCGCTCGGACGGGTTCGAGGCGGTGATGCGGGGGTAGTGGCAGCGCCGGCCGAACAGGGTTTCCACGTAGCCGTTGGTCCGGCAGGTGGCCTTGGTGCCGTCCATGAAGGCGCGGATGCCGGGGAAGCGCTCGAAGTAGGTCTTGATGTAGGCCCCCGCCTCGCCCCGGTCGATGCCGAGCTGGTTGGCCAGCCCGAAGGCGGAGATGCCGTAGATGATGCCGAAGTTGATCGCCTTGGCGCGGCGGCGCACGTCCGACGTCATCCTGTCCATCGGCACGTTGAACATCTCGGAGGCGGTCAGCGCGTGGATGTCGTCGCCCCTCGCGAAGGCCTCCTTCAGCTGCGGGATGTCGGCCATGTGGGCGAGCAGGCGCAGCTCGATCTGGCTGTAGTCGGCCGACATCAGCACGTGGCCGGGCGTGGCCACGAAGGCGGAGCGGATCTTGCGGCCGGCGGCGTTGCGCACGGGGATGTTCTGCAGGTTCGGCTCGGTCGAGGACAGCCGGCCGGTGGTCGTCGCCGCCAGCATGTAGGAGGTGTGCACGCGGTTGTCCGCGTCGGCGAAGGTGGGGAGCGCGTCGCAATAGTTGGTCTTGAGCTTGGTGGTCTGCCGCCATTCCAGCACCAGGCCGGCGAAGGGATTGCCCTGTTCGGCCAGGTCTTCCAGGATGCCGGCGGCGGTCGACCACGCGCCGGTCGCCGTCTTGCGCGCGCCGGCCAGCCCCATGCGGCCGAACAGGATGTCGCCGAGCTGCTTGGGCGAGCCGATGTTGAAGGGGCCGCCGGCCGCCTCGTGGATCAGCGCCTCCAGCCGCGCGGCCTCGGCGGCGAACTCGCCCCCCAGCCGCGCCAGAATCGCGCGGTCGATGGCGATGCCGCGCCGCTCCATCGCGCCCAACACGGCCGGCATCGGCCGCTCCAGCGTCTCGTAGACGGTGGCCATGCGCTCGGCGGCGAGGCGCGGCTTCAGCACCTCCCACAGGCGCAGCGTCACGTCCGTGTCCTCGGCGGCGTATTCGGTGGCCTTGTCGATGGGTACGCGCGGAAAACCGATGAAGGTGCGGCCCGAGCCGGCCACCTGCCCGAAGGGGATCGGCTTGTGGCCGAGGATCGCCTCGGAGAGCACGTCCATGCCGTGGTTGGTGCGCCCGGCGTCCAGCGTGTAGGAGAGCAGCATCGTGTCCTCCACCGGCGCGACGCGGATGCCGCGCTCGTCGAACACGTGCCAGTCGAACTTCATGTTGTGGGCGATCTTCAGCACGCCCGGGTCCTCCAGCAGCGGCTTCAGCCGCGCGAGGACGTCGGCGGCGGCGAGCTGGCCCGGCACCGGCTCGAACTCGGTGCCCTCCTTGGTCTTGCCCAGCAGGTCCGCCTCACCCTCCACCGCGCGGGGTTGGAGGTGGCCGAGCGGGACGTAGCCGGAATGGCCGTCCTCGACGCAGAGCGACAGGCCCACCAACTCGGCGGTGAGCGGGTCGAGCGAGGAGGTTTCGGTGTCGACGCAGACGTGCCCGGTCTCGTGGGCGAGCGCGATGAGGGCGTCGAGCTGGTCGAGGCAGGTGACCGTGAAGTAGCCGTCCCGCACCACCGGCGCGCCCCGGTGCCGCGTCGCCCGCTCCGCGGCGAGCGCGCCCGGCCCGGTGGCGATGGCGGCGCGCGGCGCCTGCTCGCCGTAGCGGGCGTTGCGCGCGGGGACCGCCGGCTTCGCGGCGTCCTCCGGCTTGGTGCCTTCCGCCTCGGCATTACTTTCACCGGCGACCGGCGCGCCGTGGCGGTCGCGCCATCCCGCCTGCCCGGCGAAGGCCGGGTCCGGCTCGACCTCCGCCGCCTCGACGTCGAAGGATTCCGCCGCGCGGCGCGCCAGCGTGGTGAACTCCAGCGCCTTGAAGTAGCTGACCAGCGCCCGTCCGTCGGGGGGCACCAGGGCGAGTTCGTCGAGCGGCACGACCACGTCGACGTCGCGCTTGAGCGTGACGAGTTCGCGCGACAGCTTGATGAGCGCGACGGACTCCGGGTCGGTCAGCGTCTCGCGCTTCTTCGGCTGCTTGATCTCGCGGGCGCATTGCAGCAGCGTGTCGAGGTCGCCGTACTCGTTGATGAGCTGGGCGGCGGTCTTGATGCCGATGCCCTTGGCGCCCGGCACGTTGTCGGTGGCGTCGCCGGCGAGCGCCTGGACGTCGACCACCAGCTCCGGCGCGACGCCGAAATAGTCCATCACCTCGTCGGGGCCGATGCGGCGCTCCTCGCGCGAGCCGGCCGCGCCGGAGATGCCGGACGCGGGGTCGTACATCGCGACGCCCGGCCGGATCAGCTGCATCAGGTCCTTGTCGGCGGAGATGATGAGCACGTCCGCGCCCCGGGCGTTGGCCTGCTCGGCGTAGGTCGCGATGAGGTCGTCGGCCTCGTAACGGTCCTGCTCGACCGGCTTCAGCCCGAAGGCGCGCACGGAGTCGCGCATCAGCGGGAACTGCGGCACGAGGTCCTCCGGCGGCTCGGAGCGGTTCGCCTTGTAGGCGGGGTAGAGCGCGCGGCGGAACGAGTTCTCCGACTTGTCGAAGATGATGGCGAGGTGGGTCGGCGTGAGGCCGGCCGCGCCCTCGCGCACGAACTGGAACAGCTTGGTGCAGAACAACCGCACCGCCCCGGTCGGCAGGCGGTCGGAGCGGTAGTTGTACTTCGCGTCCTGGCGGATCGATTGGAAGTAGGCGCGGAACACGAAGGACGAGCCGTCCACCAGGAAGACGTGGTCGCCCTTGCCGACCGGGCGCGGCGCGGATTGGGCTAAGCTGTCGGGCACGGCGGAGGAGGTCATGGCGGGAGCATAACCCGCCGCCGCCTACCCTTCCACCGCTTAGCGCCGGTCCGCCGTTCGCGGTGCCACGCTATTGCGTCGTGCGCAGCACGGTGCCGATCAGGATGGCGAACCAGTGCGCGCCGGCCGCCGCCACCACGTGGCCGTGCCAGATCGAGCGCCAGAACGGGAAGCGCTCGGTGGCGTAGAACACCACCCCCGTCGTGTAGACCAGGCCGCCGGCCACGAGTAGCACCATCGCCGGCAGCGGCAGCCCGGCCATGATGGGGCGGATCGCGATCACCACGATCCAGCCGAGCGCGAGGTAGATCGCGATCCAGATGCCCTCGTGGAGGTGCGGGATGACCAGCTTGCCCAGGATGCCGGCCCCGGCGATGGTCCATACCGCGATCGTCATGCCCCAGGCCCAGGGGCCGGTCAGCACGTGCGTGGTGAAGGGCGTGTAGGAGCCGGCGATCATCAGGAAGATGCCGGCGTGGTCCAGCCGCCGGAAGAAGGGCCGGTGGCGTTCGGCGCCGAAGTTGTAGGCCAACGAGAAGGTGAGCATCAGCACGAGCCCGGCGGCGTAGACGCCGATGGCGGCGACGGTGCCCGCCCGCCCGGCCGACAGCGTCAGCAGCACGGCGCCGCCGACCACCGCCAGCACGAGGCCGACGACGTGGATCACGAGGTCCGCCCGCGCCGCCGCGCGGCTCGGGTAGTGGGCGGTGGTTCGTACGATCACGCGACGCTTCCCGGTTCAGGCAGCCGGACATCCCGGTGCGCGCGATTGAAGCGCGGTGATCCCGATGAATTGGTGTCGGACCGTACACTTCTCAAGGCGGTGTCCGCCCCTACTTCAGGGCGCGGCCTCCTTTTCAGGTCCGACCTGCCTTTTCATGGTCCCGCCTGCCTCTTCATGGCCCAGCCTGCCTCTTCATGGCCCAGCCTGCCTCTTCATGGCCAAGGCGAAGCCCAGCGGCGTTTCGAGGTGCTCGGGGATGACTTGGCGGAACGCGGCCGGCACGCCGGCCAGCATGGCTTCGACCTCCCTGGCGGGTTGCGGGCGGCCGAGCAGGTAGCCCTGGATGTCGTCGCATCGGCGCAGCTTGAGGGCCAGCGCCTGCTCCGCCGTCTCGATGCCCTCCGCCGTGACCTTGATCGCCAGCCTGCGGGCCAGCGACAGGATGGCGTCGACGACCGCGCGGTTGGCGTCCCGGTCGAAGTCCCGGATGAAGGACCGGTCGATCTTGATCTTGTCGACGGGGAAATTGATGAGGTAGCTCAGCGACGAGTAGCCCGTGCCGAAGTCGTCGAGGGCGATGCGGACGCCGAGCTTGCGCAGCGCGCGCAGGTTGTCGACGGCGGTGGCGGAGGTGTCGAGGAAGACGCCCTCCGTCACCTCCACCTCGAGGCGGTGGGGTTTCAGGCCGCTGACCTGCAGGGCGTGGCGTACCTCGCCCACGAAGTCGGGGCCGCGGAAGTGCCGGGGCGAGATGTTGACCGCCACGTTGGGAACCATGTTGGGACCCCCGTTGGAGCCCCCATGGGGCGCGTCCTCGCCCGGCCAGCCGGCCGCCGCCTTGCAGGCGCTCTGCAGCACCCAATGGCCGATCGCGGAGATCAGGCCCGACCCCTCGGCGGCGGGGATGAACTCGGCGGGGGACACGAGGCCGCGCGTGGGCGAATGCCAGCGGATCAGCGCCTCGAAGCAGACCACCGCGCCGGTGTTGAGGTTCACGAGGGGCTGGTAGTGCAGCTCGAACTCCCCGCGGGCGAGGGCGAGCTTCAGGTCGGCCTCCAGCTTGCGGCGCTCGATGAGCGACAGCTCGTAGGCCTCGACGAACAGGCGCCACCGGCCCTTGCCGTCGGCCTTGGCGCGGTACAGGGCGAGGTCGGCGCGCACCAGCAGGTCGTCGGGGTCGGTGCCGTGCCGGGGGGTCAGCGCGATGCCGACGCTGGCGCCGATCTCCACCGCGCTCCCTTCGAGGTCGTAGGGCACGGCGACCGCCGCGATGAGCGCGTCCGCCAGCGCCTCCGCCTTGCCCACCACCGCCGTCGCCATCCAGATCGCGAACTCGTCGCCGCCGAGCCGCGCCACGGTGGCCTCCGGCGGCGCGACGGCGGTGAGCCGCCGGGCCACCTCCTTCAGCACGGCGTCGCCGGCGGCGTGGCCCAACGTGTCGTTGACGCTCTTGAAGCCGTCGAGGTCGAGGTAGAGCAAAGCCCCGCAACGTCCCTCCGTGGCGGCCGCCTCGCATTGGCGGGCGGAATGGGCCTGGAACGTCGCGCGGTTGGCGAGGCCGGTCCAGCTGTCGTAGCTGGCGAGGGTGGCGATGCGCGCCTCCGCCTCGCGCGCGGCGGTGATGTCGGCGCCCAGCCCGCGATAGCCGACGAAGGCGCCGGACGCGTCGAACACCGGCTTGCCGGTCAGGCGCCACCAGTGCGAGCGGTCCTTCGCGCGGACCGCGACGACCTGGTTGCGGAACGGCGCCCGCGCGGCGATCGCGGCGAGCACCGCCGCCTTGCCCGCCATCCCACCCGCCCCGGCGCCGCCATCCCGCGCGTCGTCGCCTTGGGTGCCGCCTTGCAGCACCATCGGCAGCCAAGCCCCCTCGAGCGCGGCGGCCGGCGTCCCCGCCTCCGCCCCCGTCACGCGGCGGACGTGGTTGGCGGCGTCCGTTTCCCACACCCACTCGCCGGCGTCCGCCTCGGCGTCGAGCAGCAGCGTCGCCAGGATCGCGTCCTGTTCGGCGACGCGCAGGCGGTCGCGATGCGCGCGGGCGGCGCGCTTGCCGCGCCGGCCGAGGGCGATCACGGTCGCGCCGAAACCGACCAGCAGCAGCGCCGCCGACGCCAGCCCCTGCCCGTCGCCCTCGCGCACCAGTCCCAGCGCGGCACCGCCGACGAGCGGCACCGCGAAGGCGAGCGACACCGGGACGAGGGGGCCGAGCGCGAAGGCGTCGGCCAGCATCGCGGCCATCACGGCCATGACCAACGGGCGCGCGGCGGCGGCACCCGGATCGCAGGCGAGGAAGCACGCCGCCCCACAGATCGCCCCGAAGGCGGCGGCCACCGCCACCGCCACCGCGCGACCCGCCGTG
>CAXSDP010000122.1:0-8318 GCA_964235705.1 uncultured Beijerinckiaceae bacterium
GGCCAAGGAGGCCACGGACGAGGAGTCGGACGAGGCGGAGGAGGTTTAGGACACCGCCATCGTCACCTGTGAGGAGCGGCGGGGCAAGCCCGGCATCGCCGCCGCCCTCACCTGCGATGCAGCCATGCCGCCACCGCCGAGGCCGGCGGCCCGACCGTCGCCACCACGAACAGCGAGGTGACGACCAGGCGCTCGTACCCGGCGTAGGCCACCGGCAGCGGCGGCACGCCGAGGCAGCCGTAATGGCCGCAGCCGAACTTGACCGTCGAGTCGAGGAAGATCGTGGCGGTGTGCGCCGCCGCCGCCCCGCCGACGACGAGGTACAGGGCGCGCGCGCCCCACCAGCCATTGGCCGCCGCCTTCTGCTGACCGATCGCGACCTGGTAATTCAAGTAGGCCGCGTAGGCGGCCTGGTCGATCCCCGCCGCGGTTTGGAAGCCGGCGAGTTGCGTGTCCTGGCGCTTGTTCAGCCAGGCGAACAGCGGCGTGACGAGGCCGCTCATCAGGCCGCTGGAGAGGGACGAGATCAGCGCGAACATGGAAGCGTCCTTTCGACGAGGGCGAAGCCGGTCATGTCGATCAGGATGCCCTGGTCGACCGGGGTGAAGACGTGGTCGTGGCCGGCGGCGCGCAGGAGCCGGGCGACCTCGCCGAAGGTTTCCGGGCTGACCGGGAGCGCGGCCACCGTGTGCGTGGGGACGAGCGGGGCGTCGGCCATCTCAGGAGCCCGTCGCCGCCGTGCCCGGCGCCGGCACGGTCGCCGGCACGATGGCCTCTGGGCCGACCGCCTCCGGCACGATGGCGGCGGCCCGCACCTTGCCCTTCAGCGTCAGGAAGGCGCCGAGCAGCCCGAGCGCCGCGATGATGTGGAACGACACGACGTCGCCGAAGAAGGCGCTCCACAAGCTCCTGTCCTGGAGCGGCGCGAGGTCGCCCGGCCCCAGCGTGCCGACGGCGGCGACGCCGTTGACGACCATTCCCTTCGTGGTGGCGAGCACCAGCGATCCCGCGCCCTTGCCGGCGGCGAACAGCGAGGTGCCGAACATGACGGCCAGCGTCTTCTTGGCCTCCAGCCACAGGCCGAGCTTGCCCCCCAGCGTGCCCTCGGCGGCCTCCATCCGCCGCACGAGGCCGGCGGTGGCGGCGTAGCGCATGAGCAGCCGCCGGATGAAGGTGAACCAGGCGACGCCCCACGCGAGGGCGAAGGCGGCGAGCGTCAGGGCGTAGATCGTGATGGCGTGCATGGTGGGCTCCTTACGGGTTGGCGACGGGTTGGGGGCTAGCTGGGGGGCTCGGTTTGGGGGATGGATGGGGCGGCGGCGTTCACCGCCAGCGCCTTGGCCGCGCCGTGGTGGGTCCAGGCCACCAGGCCGTCGACCGTGGCGCCGGCGGCCGCGAGCCCGCCGATCCACCAGGCGAGGTGGCCGTGGTGGGCGATGGGGGCCGCCACCGTCGCCACCGCCCCGAGCGCGGCGACCGCGCCGCCGCCCACGACCGTCCTTCGCGCGCTGGCCGTCCCGCGCGCCGCCCGGTGGGCGAGCACGGCGGCGCGGTCGGCGACGACGTCGGGGTCGCCCGAGGCGAGGAACTGCGCCATCTCCTCGCGGCGGCGTCCGGCGAGGCTGGCGGGGTGCGCCCAGTCCATGAAGGCGGCGGCCGCGCCCCGCACGTCGCCCCGGTTGAGCTTGCGGATCGTGAGCGAGCCCTTCAGTCCGCCCACCCCGATGTTGAACCCGAGGCTGGCGAGCGCGTCGAACTCGTCCTGGGTGATCGGCACGGTGACGGCGGCGGCGATGACGCGCTCGACCGGCGCGAGGTCGGCGGTCAGCAACGCCGAGCACTCGGCCTGCGTGATGACCATGCCGGCGCGAACCGGCGGTCCGGACATGCGGCCGGTGTGCCCGCACCCGATGGTCAGGATACCCCGGCCGTCCCGGTAGGCGGACAAGCGGCGGCCTTCGCGCCGCTCGATGAGCGCACGGCCGGTGGCTGACGTTTTCATGGGGATCTCCAACGCGGAAAGCCCGGCGGAAGCGCCAGGCGGAGGGGAGTGGGTGCGGAGGGTGGCTGCGGAGGGTGGTCGCGGCCTCAGAGTTCGGCGGTCAGCGCGATGTAGGCCGTTCCGTCCTGGTAACCCTGCAGCAGGTAGAAGCCGGTCGCCGACGAGCCGCTCGGCAGGTTGGCGACCACCGACGCGCCGGTGGTGTCGCCCTGGTCGAACGCGAAGCTGCTGACGCCGGTGAGACCGGCTGAGCTGGCGACGCAGATGCCGCCGCCCGACGAGATGGTGGGCGTCGCCCGCATGTTGCTCTTGATGCCGAGCAGGCCGACGATGACTTGCGTCGGACTGTTGGCGAAGCCGAAGCCGAACTTGTAGAAGGCCGACCCAAGCCCGCCGAGCTTCTGGTAGTATCGCTGGCAGAGCGCGAGTTCGTTGTGCCGCCGCTCGAAGCGGGTCGGCCCGGCGTTCGGCAGCGCCGCCTCGAACTGCACCAGCCCGAGCGTGCCGGTCGAGAACTCGATGCCCGTGACCGTGCCGAGCGTCAGCCCCGTCACCAGCAGCGCGTTCACCGCGACGCCGCCGACGACCGTCGTCCCGCCCGCCGCGAAGCCGCCGGACGCCGAGCCCTGCCACACCCGTGCCTGCGCCGTGCCGGTCCACGTCAGCCACCAGGCGGCGGCGGTGACGTTGGGGGCGTCGACCGCCTGGACGAGCGTGCCGGCGGTGATCGTCACGACCGTGTCGGGCACGGCCGGCGTGAACGCGTAGGTGCCCCCGCCCGCGCCCGCCTTCCAGCGGTCGTGCCCGTAGGCGTTGGCGGCGAGCGCCGTGCCGCTGGCGACCGCGCGCTGGTTGATCGCGAAGGTGCCGTTCAGGGCGGCGTTGCGCCCCGGCAGGTCACCGATGCCGGCCGCTGGCCAGCCGCCCGGCGTCGCGCCGTCGTGGACCTGGACGCGGTTGTCCGTGGTGTCGACGAGCAGCTCGCCCCCCGCGCCGACGTAGGTGGACAGGAAGGCGGCCGCCTCGCGGCGGCGGCGGACTTGTACGCTCATGTCTTGATCCTCACGCTACGACGATCGTGTCGTCGGACAGGCGGCGCCAGGCGCCGTTGGAATAGGCGACGACGACGCCGGTGCCCGTTCCCGCCGCCTCGCCGGCCTTGCGGCCGTTGGCGGCGAAGGCGAGCGCGCCGTTGAAGGCGGCGGTCGGCAGGCTCGCCACGGCGTAGGGCGTGAGCCCGAGCAGCGCCTTGAAGGCGGCGTTGCCGGTGGCCGGGTCGGCGGTGAACACCTGGGAGAAGCTGGACCCGTCCGGCGACACCTTGAGCTGGAACTGGTCCGATCCCGCCGTGCCCAGGATCGCGCGGGCGGAGAAGCCGGTCTGGAAGGTCAGGGTGGCGTCGTTGGCCGCCGCCACCTTGTTGAAGGTGAAGCGCATCGAGTCGGTCGCCGCCGTGAACAGGCACGACGTCCCCAGCACGCCGAGCGCGTTGCCGTCCGCCGTGTAGCCGGCGAGGCCGACGTGGCCGGTGGCGGGGTCGACGTCGAGCGCCTGGGCGAAGCTCGCGCCGCTCGCCGACACCGACACGCGGTAGCGGTCGGAGCCGAGCAGCCCGGCCTGCGCGCGCGCCGAATAGCCCGTCTCGAACTGGTGGTAGGCCGAGGCGGAGGCGGTCGCCTTGTCGAGGGCGACCGCGACGCCGGCCCCGACGTTGTCGAAGAGCGCGGTCGCCGCCTTCACCGCGAAGGGGTTCTTGGGATCGAGCGACGTGCCGATGCCGATGCCGGTCAGCCCGCTCAGGCTGGTGATGTCGGCGTTGGCGCCCGCCGCCGCCGCGCCGAGGCTTTGCCGCGCGGCTCGCGGCGTGGCGGCGCCCGTGCCGCCGGACGCCACCGCGAGGGCGGACGCGCCGTCCGAGGCCAGCCCCTCGTCGAGGGGGCTGGTGTAGGGGTCCGACGCCAGCCCGTAGTCGTCGGCCTGCGCCGCCGGCTGGCTGGCGAGCCCCTCGTCGAAGCTCGTGCCGGTCGCGATCTCCTGCGCGGTGGGCCCGAACAGCCCCGAGCCGACCGGGGTCACGGGATAGGCCGTGCAGGTGGCGAGGTCCTGCGTCGCGCCGCCGTAGATGTTGAAGGACTGGAACTTGAGGGTGAGCCGCGTGCCGATGCTGGCGGTCGGCAGCGCGTATTTGAACAGGGCGCCATCGAGCCGGGCGAAGGGCGCGCCGGCCGCGTGCGCCACCGCGCGCGAGCCGTACAGCCCGCGTCGCAGGCCGCCCAGCGCGTAGCGGTTGGGTCCGGTCAGCGTCGCGGTGGCGTAGGCGAGCAGTTCCGCGTCGACGATCGCCAGCGTGACGCCGTTCGCCGCGTCGGTGGGCGTGGCGGAGGCCAGCGCCCCGCCGCTCTCGCCGAGGTCGACGGCGAGCGTGTCGGCCGCGTCCGGGTTGACCCCGGCGAACGGCGGCAGCGCGGCGGTGGTGACGCCCTGGCGGGCCGGTGCGGTGACCTGGCCGACTTGGCTGAACGTCGTGCCGTCGCGCGACACCCAGACGATCGCGCCGCCCCAGTTCGGGTCGGCCTGGTCATTCGCGCCGCCAGACACCGCCGCCCAGAGCTGGGGCGTGCCGCCGGTGAGCGCGGCCGGCGGCTCCACGATCACCGGCGCGTTGACGGGGCTCGGCGCCGCGTTGCGGTTGAAGGTCGTGGCGGCGTTGACCGGCGCGGTGGCCGGCATCGCCGTGGCGACGCCGCCGGGGAACTCCTCCGCCGTGACGGCGAGCAACCCGTCGGCGTCCTCCTCGATGGCGGTGATCCGCACCGGGGTCGCCGCGAGGCCGAGACCCGGGTCGGTCAGGGCCACGACGTCCATCGGCTCCAGCAGGCAGCATTCCCAGGACAGCTTGAAGCTGTAGGTGTTGCGCACGTAGAGCCCGCGCTGGAGGATCAGCTGCGCCGCGATCAGCCCGATGCCGAGGTCGCAGATCTCGTGGGCGGTGAGCGTGGAGCCGATGCGCGGGCCGAACCGCTCGATGGCGTCCTGGTCGCGCGCCTCGACCGGCGTCGCGGCGTACTGGTTGGCGCGGTCGAGGCATTCGAGCCGCTGCACGTTGGCCACCGCGTAGGGGTCGACGCGGGCGACCTGCACAGGGTCCTGGCCATCCTCGTGGACGAAGTCGTCGTCGGTGAGGCCGTAGACCGGGGCGATGTTCGGCGTGAACGCGGTGACCGGGCTCGCGGTGTAGCTGATCGCGACCGGCGCGTTCGCGTCGGCGCCGCTGAACGTGTAGGTGCCGGCGCTCACCGCGTACTGGCCGGGCGCGGGAGCCCCGGTGACGGCGGCGAGCGCGGCGCCGGTGGCGGCGTAGCTGACGCCGCCGTCGGCGACGAACCGCGCGGCCGACGTGACGGCGATCGTCTGCGTCGGCGCGACGTGGCCGAAGCCGTCGAGCACCGCCGGCACGGTGAAGACGCCGGTCGTGGCGACCGCCGTCGCCGCCACCGCCGTGTCGCCGTAGGGCACGAACTTGAGTTGGCCGCCGGACCAGATCGCCGCCGTGTTGGTGAGCTGCAGCCAGCGCGCCAGGATCGAGTTGGCCGTTTCCTGGTCGGTGAGCGCCGGCGACAGGGCGAGGCCGACCGCCTTGCAGTAGGACTGGTAGGAGGCGTCGCCGCCCGGGCCGAACAGGGTCGCGGCGTTGAGGCTGGCCGGCGGGAAGCCGACGCCGTACTGCGGGTTGGTGAGGAAGTCCTGCACCACGAAGGCCGGGTCGGCGTCGCGCGCGTTGATCGCGGCGGTGGGGTACAGCAGCCCGTACACCTCGAAGGCGAGCGAGGGCGTGGAGGCGCTCGACCCCAGGTCGAAGTCGGACGAGGCCATGTAGGCCGTGCCGTTGTAGGGCAGCGCGGCCGGCGCGAAGGCGGCGTTGGCGAGCGCCGGCCCCCAGGGTGCCTGCGGCGTGGTGCCGGGCAGCAGCGACAGGCCGTAGGCGCCGTAGGGGTAGGTGCCCTGGCCGTTGTAGAGGGTGCCCACCGCCGTGACCGGGCCCTCGCCGATCGCGTACATGACCCAGCTGTAGTATTCGTAGCCCGACACCGCCTTGCCGCCGCCGCCCTTGCCAGCGCCGGACGACTGGTATTGCGGCACCGCCGCCACCCCGTTCCGCCAGATGATGTTGGGCGCGACGCGGGTGTTCCCGTAGACGATGGGGATCGGCGCCGCCGCCGTGGCGGTCTGGATCGCCAGGCCGGAGAAGTCCGGCTGGACCGCCGCCGAGTGCCGGGATCGGAAGATGCTCATCGGGATGTCCCAGGGGTCCAAGGGTTGAAGACGCGCGGGTGGCGGCCGGCCTCGCTGAGCGCCGCGTTGCGGGCCAGCGCCTCCTCGACCACGGCGCGCGCCGGCGAGAAGGCGTGGACCAGGGTGAGCGGGTCGGTTGACGTGACGATGCCGCCGTGCGCGTGGGACCGCCCGTAGCGGAACACGATCACGTCGCCCGGCTCCGCGCTGCCCAGGGGCACCTCGCCGGCGCGGTCGAGCACGAAGCCCAAGTACTTCTCCTCGCTGCGGTGGAGGTGCCAGTCCGGCGGGTACGGGCGCGGGTCGAAGGGCGGCACGAGGCCGGTGTCGACGAAGACGCGGACGATAAGCATCCCGCAATCGACGCCGGCGCCGAGCACGTCGGCCGCCGGGTGGTAGGGCGTGCCGATCCAGCGGCGCGCTTCCGCCACCACGCGGGCGCGCCCGCCCGCGTTGCCGCAGTCGATGGTCATCGCTATGATCCTGATTTGGAGGGGATGGATGTGACGGGTGAGACGGAGAACCTGGTGCTCGCCCTCCTGCGCGATCTCCGGAAAGACTTGGCGGAACAGCGGACGCTCTCGCTCGCCACCGTCGACGCCATGCGACGCATGGAGAAGCGGTTCGATGAGCGGTTTGGTGCGTTGGAGACGCGCATCGCGCATGTCCGCGACGACATCGAGCTGATGGTCAAAAGCGAATTGATGGGGCGCCTCGGCCATTTCGAGACGACGTTCGACGAGAAGCTGGACGCCCTCGCGGCACGGGTCGCCGCCGTGGAGGTCGCTTCTTAGCTCCCGCTCGTCGTCGGATCGGACTGCCCGCCGCACCACCGCGGTCCTCACGATGACCCCCCAGATTCATATGGCCTTGGCGCGATCGGACGCGCTTTGTCCGCCCCGTGCCCTCGCACATGGGAAGACGAACATGCTGAAGACCCTCGCGCTCTCGCTGGCCCTCGGTTCGGCGTTGGCGAGCCCGGCGCTCGCCCTGCAAACCACCGTCACGGCGATCGACAAGAACGCCGACGGCTCGTCCACCTACCATTTCGCGGTGAAGCTCGACGCCGGCGAGACCATGGCCGCCGGCGAGGCGGCGAGCGCCGACTTCTTCACCGTCTACAACTTCTACGGGCTCGTGGACGGCTCGGCCAAGGCGCCGGACGGCTGGACGTTCTCCTCCGAGCAGTTCGGCCGCACGCCGACGCTGAACGGCTACCCGCTCGTGCTGCCGGTCGACGTGCCCAACACGCCGAACCTGACGTGGACGCCGACGAAGCCGGTCGCCGCCGGGGCGACGATCGAGGGGTTCACCGCCACCACCAAGGCGGGTGGCGGCATCGTGGAAGGCGAGTATTCCGCGCAGGTGACCCGCGAGGCGCCGGCCACCAAGGGCGCCCCGGCGGACACGGCGAAGGCGTCCAAGCAGGCGCTGATCGGGCTGCTGCCGACACCGGGCTTCCTCGCCGCCGTGAAGTAGCGTATCCCACGCTCCAACATCGAACAGGAGCGAACATGGCGAGCAAAAAGGCACGGTCTTTCTTCATCTGCCCCCAATGGGCCGAGGTGCCGGGCGCCGGCGACGTCGCGCCGGTCGTCAACGCCAAGACGCTGGCGGCCATCGCCGCCGGTCGCCCGGTCGCCCGCTCCGCGCTGCGGGCCGCGCTGATGGCGGCGCTGCGGGCGTCGGGCACGATCTACGACGTCGATAGCTACATCGTGGATGGGCGCAAGGCGGCCTGAGGCCAAGGCACCAAGCCCTCTATCGACGCGGCTTGGTCGGCACCATCGAGCATCGCTGAACCACCACCCCTGTCATTCCGGGGCGCCGCAGGCGAACCCGGAACCCAGGGGCCACCGCTCGGATGCCGGTGCGGGGCGATGGCAATCCCGGTCCCGCCGCCCCTGGGTCCCGGGTTCTCGGCTTCGCCGAGCCCCGGGATGACGAAGGGGGTTGGACCCCGCCCAGGATTGATCTTCCCCCTTTGAAGTGGTCCGCCCTGAGGTATGGCTTTCGAGCCTCA
>CAXSDP010000123.1:0-1542 GCA_964235705.1 uncultured Beijerinckiaceae bacterium
CCTTGATGCTCGCGAGCGACGTCCGCAGCCCGTCCGTCATGGCCGCGCTCGGGCCGCCCTGCTCGCGCTCCATCGAGTCCTTGATCGGCCCGGTCGGGTTGAACTGGAGCGAGCACGCGACGACGCAGCCACCCCCCTCGCCCACCACCGACATCTTGCCGGAATAATCGTTCTCGCCGTCCGAGCCCCAGGTCATCGTGCGGCCGGCCTGGTCGACCTTGAACCAGCCGTCGGACGAGTAGGGGTGGCCGTTGGCCTTGCCGTCCACCGCCACGCGCTCGCCCGGTTGCGGGTGCGCGCCGCTGACGGTGGGCAGGTAGCGCGGCAGGTTCTTGATGTCCGAGACGAAGTGGAACACGGCGTCGGGTGCGGCGGCGACGGTGACGCGGTCGGTGTACTCGGGCATGGTGTCCTCCAGGGTTGCGGGGTGGCGCAGGTCCAATGGTGCGGCGTCGAGGCGGGTTGCAATTGTACGCTCGCGCACGGTTGCGCTCCCTCGTCGCAGCCGCGCCGTTCAGGGCATCGGGCCATGTCACCGACGTGGTTCGACGGGCATCGTCGGCCATCCTTCGATCCACCATCGTCGTCCTTCCGGGGCGCCGTCAGGCGAACCCGGCGGTGCCCTCCAACGCCCGTCGCTGACGCACACCGGTTCCCGATCGTCGCTCGCGCCCCGTCCGGACGGACGAGGGGGGTCGGACCCCGTGCGCGATGCGATCAGACGGCCGACGCGGCGACGAGGCTGCGCGTGTAGGGGTCGCGCGGCGCGCCGAGCACTCGCGCGGTCGGCCCGCATTCGAGGATGCGCCCGTCCTTCATCACCGCCACCCGCCCGGCCATCGCCCGCACCACCGCGAGGTCGTGGGTGATGAACAAAGTCGCCAGCCCGCCCCCATGCCCCGCTTGGTGCCCGGTTCGGCGCTCCGCCTGGAGGCGGCGCAGCAGGGCCAGCACGTCGGCCTGCACGGAGCGGTCGAGGGCGGAGGTGGGCTCGTCCAGCACCAGCAGGCGCGGCCCGACGATCAACGCGCGGGCGATGGCGACGCGCTGGCGCTGCCCGCCCGACAGCTCGTGCGGCCGGCGCGCGGCGAAGGCGGCGTCCAGCCCCACCTCGGCCAGCGCCGCCACCACCCTCTCGTGCCGCGCGCCGGCCGACAGGGTCGGCTCGTGGACGCGTAGCCCCTCGCCGACGATGGCGCCGACGCGCAAGCGCGGCGACAAGGAGGCGAACGGGTCCTGGAACACGATCTGCACCTCGCGCCGCAGCGGCCGCATCGCCGCCCGCGACAG
Organism: uncultured Beijerinckiaceae bacterium; assembly: GCA_964235705.1. GTDB lineage: Bacteria > Pseudomonadota > Alphaproteobacteria > Rhizobiales > Beijerinckiaceae > RH-AL1. The sequence goes on from CAXSDP010000123.1 coordinate 1,291, forward strand.
CGCGGTCACGTCCACCGGGCCGTCGCGGCCGGCGTAGGTGATGGCGCCGGTGGCCGGCTCCAGCCGCAGCAGGGCGCGCCCAAGCGTCGACTTGCCGGAGCCGGACTCGCCGATCAGCCCCAGCGTCTCGCCCGGCGCGATGGCGAGCGACACCCCGTCCACCGCGGTGAAGGTCCGTCGTCGCGCGAAGAACGATCCGCCGCGCAGGGGGTAGCGCACGGTGAGGTTTTGGGCGGCGATCAGCGGGGGCGT
>CAXSDP010000123.1:1642-8167 GCA_964235705.1 uncultured Beijerinckiaceae bacterium
AGCAGGGCGAGGATGCGCGCCGCCACCGTGGGGTCGAGCGCGGTGGTCGGCTCGTCGGCGATCAGCAGCGCCGGCTCCGGCGCCATCGCCATGGCGATGGCCACGCGCTGCCGCTGCCCGCCCGACAGCTCGTGCGGGTAGGTGCGCGCGCGGCGCTCGGGATCGGCGATGCCGACTTCGTCCATGAGGGCCACGGCGCGCGCCCACGCCGCCCGGCGGTCGAGGTTCTGGGCGGTCCGCAGCACGGCGGCGACCTGCGCGCCCACGGTGAACAGCGGGTCGAGCGCGGATTGCGGCTCCTGGAACACGATGGTGACGGCGTGGCCCCGCACGCGGTCGAGCGCGCGGCGGGGCAGGCCGAGCAGCTCCTGGCCTCCGAAGGTCACGGAGCCGGTGACCCGCGCGCTCGGCGGCAGCAGGCCGAGCGCGGCCAGGGTGGCGACGCTCTTGCCCGAGCCGGTCTCGCCGACGATCGCCGCCGTCTCGCCCGCCGCGACGGCGAGCGAGAGCGAGCGCACGGCGTCCACCGCGCCGAAGCGCACGGCGAGCCGGTCGAAGCGGAGCAGGGGGGTGCTCACCACGCTCAACGCGGCGACGCGTCGGTGGCGCGCAGCACCGCCTCGCCGAGCTGGTTGGCGGCGATCACGGTGATCGCCAGCGCCAGCGCGGGGAACACCAGCAGGTGCGTCGCGTCCTGGATGTGGCGCGCCCCGTCGGCGATGAGGATGCCCCAGGAGGTGAGCGGCTCCTGCACGCCGAGCCCCAGGAACGACAGGAAGCTCTCCGCCAGGATCACGCGCGGCACCAGCAGCGCGAGGTAGGCCACCACCGGCCCCAGCATGTTGGGCACGATGTGGCGGGCGAGGATGCGGGCGCCGGTCTCGCCGAGAGCGTCGGCGGCGAGCACGAAGGGGCGGCGCTTGAGGCTCAACGTCTGCCCGCGCACGATGCGCGCCATGTCGAGCCATTCCACCGCGCCGATCGCCACGAAGATCAGCGGGAGCGTGCGGCCGAACACCACCACCAGCACGATCACCAGGAAGATGAAGGGCAGGGCGTAGACCACGTCGACCACCCGCATCATCAGCCCGTCGATCCGGCCCCCGGCGTAGCCCGCCACCGCGCCGTAACCGAGCCCGATGCCGAGCGCGGTGAGGGAGGCGAGCGCGCCCACCGCCAGCGAGACGCGCCCGGCGACCAGCACGCGGGTGAGCAGGTCGCGCCCGTTGCCGTCGGTGCCGAAGGCGAACACGCTGCGCACGACCCTGACCGGCGCGGTGAGCACGCGGCCGCCCTCGCTCGCCACCGCCGGGCCGGCGCGCGCGACCATGTCGGACTGGTCGAGCGCGCGCAGCACGCGCGGGTCGAGCGGGTCGGCGTCGGAGAAGCGCGCGCGCAGAGATCCGGTCGCCGTGTCCTCCAGGGTGACCGCCGCGTGCGCCCGCTCCGACAGGGCGGCGACGCCGGCGGCGCGCTCGGCCGGGGTCGGGTGGGGGGCGAGCGAGGCGCCCACCGTGACGTAGTCGGTGTGCACCGCGTCGTAGGGGTAGGGCGACCACAGGATCGAGCCGTAGCAGCACAGCGCGACGAGGACGAGGGTGGCGAGGCTCGCCAGCCCGGCGGGATCGCGGCGGAAGCGCTCCCATGCCGTCGGGCCATCACCCATCGTGGCGCACGCGCGGGTCGGCGAGGCCGTAGGCGAGGTCGACGGCGAGGTTGAAGGCGACGATCGCCCCGCCGACCACGATCACGGTGGCCATGGTCAGCGTGTAGTCGCGCGCCAGGGCCCCGTCGACGAAGGTGCGGCCGATGCCGGGGATGCCGAAGATGGTTTCCACCACCACCGACCCGGTGAGCAGCCCGGCCGCCGCCGGCCCGAGGTAGGACAGCACCGGCAGCAGGGCGCCGCGCAGCGCGTGGGCGGCGACGTGGGTGGGGGACAGGCCGAAGGCGCGCAGCGTGCGGATGTGGGGGGCGGCGAGCGCCTCGCCCATCGCCGCCTGCGTCAGCTTGGCGATGATCGCGACCTGGGGCAGGGCCAGCACCAGCACCGGCAGCACCTGGTGGGACGGCGCCCCGCCGTCCCAGCCGGCGACCGGCAGCCAGCGCAGGCTGAGGCCCAGGCCGAGCTGGAGCAGCGGCGCGACGACGAAGTTGGGCACGGCGAGGCCGGCGAGCGCCAGGGCGGTGACGAGCCCCGCCGCGACCCTGGCCCCAGCCCCCTCGCGCGCGCCCACGAGGCCGAGCCCCACGCCGACGACCACCGCCAGCACCAGCGCCTCCGCCCCGAGCCGCATCGAGATCGGCAGGGCGCGGGCGAACAGGTCGTTGACGGTGAAGTCCCGCCAGTGGGTCGACGGCCCGAGGTCGCCGTGCGCGAGGTGCCACAGGTAGGTGCCGAACTGCCGGGCGAGCGGCTGGTCGAGCCCGTAGGCGCGGTCGAGGTTGGCGCGGATGGCCGGGTCGAGCGCCCGCTCCGCGTCGAACGGCCCGCCGGGCGCTAGCCGGATCAGGAAGAAGGACAGGGTGACGACCGCGAGGAGGGTCGGCACGGCGGCGGCGAGACGGGTGAGGATGAGCCGCGGCATGGCCTGTGGGGGTGGGGCGGGGGGCGTGGCGCGAGCTTAGGGGGAGGGCGGCGGCCGTGTCGAGGGCGGTGTCATGAGGGACGTGGCCGCGGGGCGTTCGCCTTCAACGCCGTGGCGGCGCCGGCAGCCGCCCCGCCGCCTCCGCGAGGGCGTCGTTCATGCGCGTTCGCCACCCGGGTCCGGTCGCCTTGAAGCGCTCCAGCGTCGCCACGTCGAGGCGGAGCGACACCGCCTGCTTGGGCTGTTCGCCGACCGGCGGGCGCCCCCGTCGCGCCGCATGGTCGAGGTCGGTCGTCGCCCCCTCGAAGAAGGCGTCGTCCAGCTCGGGCAGTTCGGCGTAGTCGGACGGCGTGTTCTCGTAGGCGTCGACCTTAGCCAAGTCGCTGCCGGTACCTCGCCTGTTCGCGCCCATTGGCTTTCCTCATGCTGAAGACGTGACGATCGACGCCGCGCGGCGTCCACCCGACGATGACCATGCGATTGACGAGCAGGCCGACGGTGATGATGCGAACCTCGCCATAGTCCTCGCGGGTGTCCTCGGCGCTGTAGGTCGGGCCGGCGAACACCGCTTCCGCCTCGGCGAAGTCGAGGCCGCGCTCTCGAAGCGTCCAGTCCCGTTTCGCGTCGTCATAGGTGATCGCCACGACCGTTTCCATCCATACATGAGCGCGCCGCATTGAGCTTCACGCGCATGCCTGGCTCGTGACGGGCCGCCCTGCTGCGGCGAGACGGGTGAGGATGAGCCGCGGCATGGCCTGTGGGGGTGGGGCCGAGTGGTTCGGCGGTGGCGGAAGCTTAGGGGGAGGGCGGCGGGGGTGTCGAGGCGGTATTCGCCGCGTGCCGGGGGAGGATCGTTTCGAGCGCCTCGTTGTTGGGACTCGACCGCCCTCGATCGCGGCTTCGGTCCCCGAGGCGTGCTCGGCGCGACAGGAGGACACGATGCACAGCCTATGCAAGTTCCAGCTCGCCGACCACACCGGGGACTTCATCGCCGTCCACCCGGGCGCCGTGAAGGCGGTCATCCCCATGAACGGCCGCTTCGGCGACGGCAAGGTCAGCATCCTGCTCCTGGGCGACACGGAGATGGCGCGGTTGGAGATCGTCGGCTCGGTCGCGCAGAGCGTCCGGACGCTGCAGGCCTCGGAGGAGGACAAGCGTGCCGACTGGACTTGAGCGCGCCCGCCTCACGCCGGCACCCGCAGCAGCGCCTCCAGCGTCTCGATGCGGTCGGCCTCCCGCACCGGCTTGTCCCAGCGGATGCGGGCGACGCGGGGGAAGCGCATCGCCACCCCCGACTTGTGGCGGGTGGAGCGGTTCAGCCCGTCGAAGGCGATCTCCAGCACCAGGCCGCTGTCAGCGCCGTGCACCACCTCGCGCACCGGGCCGAAGCGGTTCACCGTGTTGTTGCGCACGAACTTGTCGAGCCGCGCCAGCTCCTCGTCGGTGAAGCCGGAATACGCCTTGCCGACCGGGATCAGCGCCTCGCCGCCCGGCTCGCTGCGCCACACGCCGAATGTGTAGTCGGAGTAGAAGGACGAGCGTTTGCCGTGCCCGCGCTGGGCGTACATCATCACCGCGTCCACCGTGTAGGGCTGGCGCTTCCACTTGTACCACGGCCCCTTCGGGCGGCCCGGCACGTAGGCCGAGTCCGCTCGCTTCAGCATCAACCCCTCGATCGCCTCCGCGTCCGGCCCCGCGCCATAGGCCCCGGGATCGCGGCGCGCGCGCGCGAGGTCGTCCCAGCCCGTGAACACGACCAGCGGCGACAAATCGAGCTTCTCGTTCGCGCATTCCGCCACGAACGAGGCCAGCTTCACCCGCCGCTCGTCGAAGGGCAGCGGGCGCAGGTCTTCGCCGTCGAGCGACAGCAGGTCGTAGGCGCGGATGTGGGTGGGGTAGTCGGCGATCAGCTTCAGCGACACGGTGCGGCGGTTGAGCCGCTGCTGCAGCACGCCGAAGGGCTGCACCAGCCCGTCCCGCACGATCAGCAGCTCGCCGTCGAGCGAGAAGCGCGCGTGCGGCAGGCCGGCCAGCATCTCCGCGAGGTCGGGGAAGGTTTCCGACAGCTCCTCGCCCGTGCGCGAGTAGATCCGCACCGCGCCCGACCCGTCCGCCTCGACGCCCCGGCTCGCCTGCACGCGGATGCCGTCCCACTTCCATTCCGCGCGGTAGGTGGTCGGGTCGAGGGCGGCGACGTCGCGGTCCTCCAGCGGGTGGGCGAGCATCGCCGGGCGGAACGGCGCGGGGTCGACGGCGTCGGGCTTGGGGCCACGGCCCTCCACCCAGGCGAACAGGTCGCCGTAGGGTGGCCGCAGCCCGTGCCACACCTCCTCGATCGCGTCGGGGGCAAAGCCGCCCAGCTCCGCCACCGCCGTCTTGGCGAGCCGGGCGGAGACGCCGATGCGCAGCGATCCCGTGATGAGCTTGAGCAGCGCCCAGCGGCCGTTCTCGTCGAGCGCGTCGAGCCAGCCGCTGATGAGGCGCGGCAGGTCGAGCTTGCCCGAGGTGCCCAGCGCCCCCACCACGTCCGACAGGTGGAGCGGGGGCCTGTTGTGGCCGGGGCCGCCGCTGGCGGGAGGGGGGGAGGGCCACAGCAGCGCCACCGCCTCCGACAGGTCGCCGACGTAGTCGTAGGAGAGGCCGAACAGGTAGGGGTCGACGCGGGTGCTGATGAGCGATCGCACGAGGTTGGGCTTGGCGTGCTGGAACGACAGCGCGCCGGTGAGCGCGGCCAGCGCGTAGCCCCGCTCCGGGTCCGGCACGGTGCGGAAGTAGTCCGCCAGCACCCTGATCTTGTTGTTGCGGCCGGGTTCGTAGCTCAGGCGGTCGAGCAGCAGGGCGAAGCGGTTCATGCTTGGCTATATCGGGCGCGGGCGGCGCGGCTGCGAGCCCCTGGAGCACCGGACCGGATGACCGACGCGGTGCGACAACGGCCGTCATCCCGGACGAAGCGAAGCGGCGATCCGGGACCGGCGTCCTTCAGCGCCGGTTCGTGGAGGGCACCGCCGGGTTCGCCTGCGGCGCCCCGGAACGACGTCGAGGCACCACGTCCGCGATGGCGCCCGATGGTCTGGCCGCCCCTCACGCGATGGCGAGGGTGGTCGCCACGCTGACCAGCGCGATGGCCCCCAGCACGGCGAGGTCGAGCGCGAAGTCGGCCGGGTCGCGGCCGGGCAGGGCGGCCTGCTGCAAGGCCTGCATGATCCACGCGTTCGGCGTCCACCAGCTCGCCGCCTGCAACCACGGCGGCATGAGGTAGCGCGGGACCATGCTGCCGCCGAGCGCCGACAGGAGCAGCACCGCGAAGGTGGTCCACAGCTCCGCCTGCTTGCGGGTGCGGCTGATGCCGCAGGCGAGCAGCGCCAGCCCCGCGCAGGCGGCGGCCGCCGCCACGGCCGTCAGCAGCCACGCCGGCAGCAGGGCGGGTTGGACGCTCGCGCCGTAGACGAGCGCGGCGGTGAGGTACACCAGCGCGACCTGCGCCGCCCCTTGCCCGACCAGGAACAGGAAGCGGCCGGCGAGCGCCCGGGGCATCCCGCCGGCGATCAGCCGCAGCCGGTCCGCCAGGCCGTTGGCGCGCTCGTCGATCAGCACGGTGGCGGCCTGGATCGCCCCGAACAGCAAGAAGATCGCGCTCACCGCCGCCGCGTATTGCAGCACGCCGCCGTGGCGCCCGCCGGTCGGCGTCGCCAGCGGCTCGATGCCCGCGAGCTTGGAGAAGGTGAAGCCGGCGCGCCCACCCGCTTCCTTCGCCGCCTCCTTCGCCGCCTCTTTAGCGAAGGCCTGGTCGAGGAAGGCGCGGTCGCCGGCGTCGATCGCGTCGGTGGCCTCGAGGTCGTCGAGGATGCGGGCGAGGAGCACGTCCGGCAGCGCGGCGCCGAGCGCCTGCCCCACCTGTCCCAGCGCGACGGAGGCTTTGGTCGCGGTGGTGGGGGAC
>CAXSDP010000124.1:0-7959 GCA_964235705.1 uncultured Beijerinckiaceae bacterium
GCCGATCGCGACGATGACGAGGCCATCGCGGACGGGGGCGCCGCGCACCTGCCGTTCCTGCGCCGCCACGCGCCGTTCCACCACGGCGTGCCGGTGGGGCGCTGGCCGACGATCTCGATGAACCGGATCGATCCGCGCTTGTTCGCCGAAGCCTTCTGCCTTGGGTCCGCACAGCCTGGCCGGAGCGGCCGGACTTCGTTGCCATCGAGGGCAAGACCTCGCGCCGATGGCATGACCGCGCCGAGGACGTGGCGCCACCGCATCTTGTTTCGACCTTCGACACGACGCGCCGCCTCGTGTTTGGCCAGGAAGCGGTGCCCGACAAGGCCGATGAAACCGCAGCCATCCCCGTGCTTCTCGAATGGCTAGAGCGCGTTATGGGACCTGTAGCAAGTAACGCCGCCTGTTTAAGCATCAGGCAGACGAAGGCGACGAGGTGCAGGCCGGCCAGTGTACTGGCGTAGCCTTCGTAATCCTTGACGAGGCGGCGGAAGCGGGTTGCCCAGGCAAACAAGCGCTCGACCACCCAGCGCCGTGGAAGGAGCACGAAGCCCCGCTTGGCCTCGGGCAGCTTGACCACCTCCAGCCTGATGCCCCGCTTCCCCGCCGTCGCAGCCGGCTTGTCGCCCCCCGCCTTCGCGAGGGCAAGCTCTGTAGCCCTGGTCGACCCCCGCCTTCGCGCTACGGCATGCACACATCTTTCTGCGGCAGATGGACTCTGGCCGCGAACGCGTATGGCATCCTGGGTGATGCGTATGGTTCTGTTGCTGGCCCATCGGATCATCCCGAGGTGTCAAGATGAGTATCGAGCAAGTATCGTTAAGCCACTTCGGGGATTGTCGCCTTGATAAAAGGGGGCGGTCTTACTCGAGCGCATGGTCGCGCGCCAAAGCATCTGCTTGCGTCAGCTCGCGGCAGGGGAACGGGCGCGCGAGGTGGGACTCGGCCGGTTCCTGGCCAACGCGAGGGTGACGGCCGCACGGCTCCTCGAGGGCTGGAGCGAGCCGACCAAGGCCGCGGTCGCTGATCGTCATATCCTGGCGATCCAGGACGCGAACGAGATCAACTTCGCGACGACGCCCTCACGCCGACGCGGCCTTGGCGAGATCGGCAAGGGTGTCGGTCGCGGCGTGCTGCTGCACGCGATGGTGGTAGTCGATGCTTGCAGCGGCGCGTGTCTCAGCCTAGTCGCGGGAACAGCCCACACGCGACAAGGGCCGGGTAAGCGTCCCGCACCGCGAGCGCTTGTTGCAGGACAAGGAGTCGTGTCGCTGGATCGCGACGGCGCAAGCCGCCAAGCCGGTGTTGGCGCGGGCGGCTCATGTCACGATCATCGGCGACCGGGAAAGCGATCTCCACGCGGCCTGGGCGATGGTGCCGGGCGACAACATCGATCTCCTGACACGGGTTATGCAGGATCGTGCGGTCGTGGGCGGCGGCACGCTGGCGGGCGTGGCGGCGGCGCTGCCCCTCGTTGACATCGCCACCATCCATCTTCCGGCGACCCACAAGCGGGCCGGCCGCGTGGCTCGACTGAGCCTGCGCTTCACCGCGGTCGAGGTGAGGCGATCGCATCAGCGCGATGCCGGAGGGCTGCCGAAGTCCGTCCCACTGATGCTCGTCGAGGTGATCGAGCGCGATCCGCCCACCGGCGTGGAGCCGGTGCACTGGCGTCTGCTTTTCACCGAGGCTGTATGAAAACGCGCTGAGCTGGTAGATTGCGCCTGCTTCGCGGGGTGGTAGTCATGGCGCGGTTTGTACAAGGTGCGGATCGTCAGCAGGTGCAGCTGCTTCCGGCAGCGCTTGACGACTATGTCGATGAAGACAATCCAGTCCGGGTGATTGATCTCTTTGTGGAGGAGCTAGACTTGGCGGCTCTGGGGTTTGCACGTGTCCAGGCGGCCGCGACGGGGCGGCCCGGTTACTCGCCCGGCTGCATGCTCAAGCTCTACTTGTACGGCTACCTGAACCAGGTGCAGTCCAGCCGCAAGCTGGAGCGTGAAGCTCGGCGCAACACCGAGCTGATGTGGCTGACGGGCAAGCTCGCTCCGGACTTCAAGACCATCGCCGACTTCCGACGCGACAACGGCGAAGCGCTGCAACGGGCTTGCGCCGCCTTCGTGGCGATCTGCCGGGGCCTGGGCCTGCTCTCGGGCGGGGTCGTGGTGGTGGACGGCAGCCGCTTCAAGGCGGTGAACACGCGCGACAAAAACTTCACCCCCGCCGCTGTTCGCCGAAGCATTGAGCAGGCGCAGGCGAGCATCGAGCGTTACCTGCGCGCGCTGGACACCGCCGACCGGCAGGAGGGCGAGGCGGCGCAGCTGCGCGGGACCCGGATCAGGGAGCGGCTGGGCGCCCTGCGTGTACTTCGGCGTGGGGTCCGGATGCCGATCGGCGCTGGGGTCACGTTGTAAACTACTGAAGGCGCAAGGAATGTAGAGCGGTCGAGGGGTCATGGACTCGCGCCGATCCACAGACAGCCCAGCTCCACGCCGGCGACAGTCTCGCGGAAGTAGACGTGGAGGTCAGCGAGGAAGATCCTGGTGAACCGGTCGAGGCGAGCGACCTCCAAATGGCCGTCGGGATCGGTAGGCGCCGCGAGCAGGTCGGCGCGGACGCGCGCGAGCATGTCGGGGGACGCCGTCGAGGTGGCGCGCCGCAGCGGACGGGCCGGGCGCGCTGCGCCCCGAACACTTCGGCCTGTGCTGCAACATCCTCGGCGCCATGCTGGCGCTCGGCGAAGCGGCCCGCGCCGCGGCGATCGCGAAGGAGGCGCGCGGACTCGCCCGCGACGACGGGCTCATCGCCATACGCGCCGCACTCGTCGGCTTCGAGGCCGGCGACGACGCCCTGATCGAGGACGCGATGCCCGCGATCCCGGACGGTCCCGACGCCGACCTCCTGAGGTTCAGGCTGGCGGCGCGCCGGGGGGACTGGCCTGGCCTCGTCGCCCTGGAAGGGCGCGAGGTGCCCGAAACCGAACGCCGGATGGTCGACACCGCATCGGCGCTCGCGCGGGTGCGGATGTCCGCGCCCGCCGTCGACCTCGAAGCGCTGCGCCGCCGCCGACGGCGCCGCGGGAGATCCGCGCGCCTGCGTGCTGGCCGCCGAGGCGGCGGCCGTCCTCGGCCAGGCCGAGCTGTCCGACCGCGCCTACGGTAATGCGCTCCGGGCGATGACGGGGGAAAGCCACAGGGCGTCTCGCGCGATGGTCGCCCGTCAGGCGGCCGTCAGAGGCGCGTGGAAGGACGTAGTGTCGATCCTCGCCGGCCAGGTGGATGTGATCGTTTGATCCGGAGATTGCCGCCGTAGAATTCCTGTCCAACGTGATCTGCGTATATTCGCTTGAACGTTAGTGCCGCTCCCGTAGAGATCGGAAGCGGGCGCAGCGGTCATCCCGGCTATAGAGACGCTGCTCGCGTCGAAAGATGCGCCAAAGATGCTCGATCTCGGCGGAAAAGCCACGACGGCTGATATCGCCAAAGCCCTGATTGCCGGCCTTCCGGACACGGTAAGCAAATGAGCATTTTACGACTGCGACATGGAAGAGGAGCGAACACGTGACGACAACCTTTGATCGCCGACACCTGCTTGGAGTGGGAGCAATGCTCGGCAGCGTACTCGCCACCGCTCGCGCCGCGAAGGCCGAGGTAAACTCGGTTGCTGGTAGTTATGCCGGAAGTGCTGGTGACGTGGCCAACAAGGTTTTATTTCCCGGTTTTAAGCAGAGCTTCATCAAGACGTCAGGGGCGACCATCAACACGCTTGTCGGCGGCAGCGGTCCGCCTTTGCTCCTGCTGCACGGGCATCCTGAGACGCATGTCACTTGGCACAAGGTGTCTCCACGCCTCGCGCAGCGTTTCACCCTCGTCTTGACCGACCTTCGCGGCTACGGCGACTCAAGTAAGCCGGAGGGCGGTGACGATCACGCCAACTACTCCAAACGCGCGATGGGCAACGACCAGGTCGAGGTCATGAATTCGCTTGGCTTTTCCAAATTCCAGGTTCTCGCGCATGACCGAGGTGCCCGCGTGCTCCACCGCATGATGCTGGATCATCAAGATGCCATCACGCGCGGGGCCATGCTGGACGTCGCACCCACGGACAAGATGTACGCGCAAACCAACGAGACATTCGCGACGAAGTATTTTTGGTGGTTTTTTCCACATTCAACCCGCGCCTTTGCCGGAAAAGCTCATCGACGCTTCGGTGAAGACCTACCTGAAGGGTCATCTCGACGCGCACTGCCGCACGGAAGGAGCCATAACGCCGGAATGCTTCGCGGAGTATTTCCGCTGTCACCGCGACCCGGCCTGTGTTCACGCGGTGTGCGAGGATTATCGCGCCTCCGTCACGATCGATATGGATCATACGCGGGCGGATAATGGCCGAAAGGTCAGCCAGCCCTTACTTGCCTTGTGGGGTGCCAAGGGCACGGTGGGAGAGTTGTTCGACGTCCTCAAACTCTGGCGGGAAGAGGCCGCGAACGTACAGGGTCAAGGTTTACCCTGCGGACATCTGATACAGGAGGAGGCGCCCGAGGCGCTGCTGAAGGCGCTCGATCCCTTCTTGGTCGCCTGACCCTCGTTCCGAGTTCGCCTGATCCGGCGCCTGGAGGTCAATCTACGCTGACGACGGATGGGAGCGGATCGGGTGCGTGCCATGCGATGAGGGCGCCGAGCATGATCATGGCGGCGATGCCGAAGAGGGCCGGGTCGCCCCATCGCGCGGTCGCATAGCCGCCGGCCAGCGCTCCGGCGAGGAACGATGCGCAGATCAGTCCGAGGGCAATCGCCTGGAAGCGTTTCGTCAAGTCCGCCGGCGCGAGCCACGCGGCTGTCGCAGAACTGAACGCGCCGCGCAGATTGCCGGTCGTCATGCCCGTGTTGAATGACCAAGCGCCGATATGTGACAGGGTCGTGATCTGTACCGCCGCGATGAAGCCGATGGATGTTGTCACGGCGGCGTCCGACAGGTGAGGCGCTCCGAGCCCAAGCGCGATGAGGGCAAACGCCTCGAAGGAAAGGCGTAGGTTGCGCGAGTTGGCGCTATGCCGCTTCAACCAAGCCCCGGACAGGCGAGACGCGACCAGGCCCGCGCAGAACGCCGCCAAAGGCGGCACATGGCACAGCGCGTCGCCGTAGCAGCCCGTCGCCATCAGGATAGAGAACAGGACGATGTTGCCGGTCTGCGCGTTGGCGAAGACGTGGCCGTGGTCAAGGTAGACCCACGCGTCCATGGCGCCACCGCCGGCCGTCAGGATACAAGCCGCCGTAACCGCTCGGACGAATTCGAAACGGCGGAGCTCGGGCAAAACCGGTGTCCCTCTACCAGTAAAAATTCACGCGCCCGACGAAGATGTCGCTCTCAACGGTCGACCCTTGTCCAACCTGGAACGCGGCCGGCTGTGCATGAGCGTGGACGTAATCGGCCATGACCCGGATGTTGACGTCCGGGTACCAGTTGACTCCTGCCGTGATGTCCTGCTCTTGGCCGCCCCTCACCCCGTCCGAATGCAGATCGATGGCGCTGAAGCGAACCGCGAGTTCGAACACGCCAATGCCCCCTTGCGAGATCCTCTGATCGTCCCTGACCTTCAAACCTTGCAGCAGGGCGAAATACCCGCCGTAGGGGGCCTTGAGGCTGAAGGTCGCCCGTCACCGTTGACGACCCAGGCGGCCTCCACGTAGCCGCCCTGGAAGGCTCGAGCAGTCTGACCGTCGCGTCCCGTGACATCCACGTGGTCGTACTCGGCCTGCACGCGGACCGATCCGACTTGGTAAAGCGCCTCGCCGCCCGCGCGGATGATATTAGCTGCATGGTCAAGCGCGCCGGTGGTGACGAGGGTGCTGGCGAAGAGCGAGTCCTCCGGCGTGCTGCTGAAGGACGGGGCGGGGTTGCTGGCACTCAGCGCGCGATAGGAGCCGGCGATGCCGAGTTGCAGGACCTGGCCCTTGTCGAGGATCGGGGCGTAGGTCACGCGACCAGTGCCGGCCACGCCGTTGGTGCTGGGCCCAGGGACGACATTGGCACCGAATACCCCGACGGTCGCCGTCCACCTGTCGCCCGATGCACCGTCGCTAGCCCCGAAGGCGTCCTGCGGCGCGAGCGCGTTCATCAGCGATCGTTCCGTGAAGGTCGTGGTGTCGTTGCTCTCAAGCGCATTCAGACTGAACGGCTCGATGAAGTTGCCGACCGTGAGCACGAAGGGGCCGAAGCCGTGGTATGACACGACGCCATCGTTGATCGGCGCGCCCATGTTGTTGAAATCGTACTGGATCGCCGCCGTGAAATAAGTGGTTGTCACGTAGCCTTCGAGAAACGCGCGGCGTGTCCCCGTGTTGTCGTCGACCGCCGGCCCGAGACAGCCGGGACGGATATCGGCGACGCTGAAATCCTGCTGCAGGCGGCCGCCGATCCGGAACTTCAGATCCTCGTCGGCGGGTCGGAACGTGATCCCCTTCGTGTTGAGGAACAAGGTGCCGCCGGACGTCAGCGGAGGTGAGGCCGGTAGCTGGAGCAGCAGCGGCGGCGTGAACGGAACGGCTCCGGTCCTGATCGCCTCGCTGTCGAGCACTTCGCCACGCGGCGTCTCGGGACGAGGCGGGGCGGGAAGTGGCGTCCCGTAGGATGTTGCCCCGACCGGGCGAACGGACCCCGCTGGAGGCTTGCCCTTGAACGCTCGCCCGCGTTGGCGTGGGTGGCGCGTCGATGCGGGCACTTGCTTCGTCGCTTGAACGGAGACTTCCGCCCGCGCTTCGCCCGCGACTTGGCACAATCCTACGGGAAGGACCAACGCGAGGCGCCAAGCCGTCCTGACACGTTCGTCCAGTAGGCTTGGGCCGAAGACAACCCTTGCCCTGGCGTGAGGATAGCCCTCGGCATCAAGCCTCGTGGTCTTGCAGAGAAACTCTATGCTTATGGTCTGCCCTCGAAGATAACGAAGTGGCCTTGATAACCTTTGCCACGCCGGCACGCGACAGGATCCATCAGTGGCTTAAACCATCGCGCAAGGTCCTGGGCAAGGACGGGTCAGGGTGAGAAGGGACAGCCGACTACGTGCCCATTGGCATCGATGCGGTAGGTAACAGAACCGTGTGCACTGGTTGAGGGTGATGAGGCTTGCGGCCAAGGTGGTGAAGGCCTCGTAGATGTCGGCTCGACGTTCATAGCGGACGGGCAGGCGTCGGAAGCGGTTGAACCAGGCATGGGTGCGCTCCACCACCCAGCTATGGCGACCAAGGCGTTGGCTGCTCTCGACGCCGCGTCGGGCGATGCGGGGTTGGGTGCCCCGCTGACGACACTCGCGGCGGCAGCGCCGGTGGTCGTACCCTTTGTCGGCGTGGAGCTTGTCGGGTCGTCGGCGTGGGCGCCCGCGCCGCCCGCGCACGGGCGGGATGGCGTCCAACGTCGGTGCCAACATCAGCTGTCGTGCCGGTTGGCCCGCTCAGCGTCAGGCCGAGCGGCGTGCCGTGCGCGTCCACGACGAGGTGGCGTTTGGTGCCGGGCTTACCCCTGTCGGTCGGGTTCGGGCCGGTGGCAGAGCCCCTTTTTTGGCCGGGACCGAAGCGCTGTCCAGGCTGGCACGCCGCCAGTCGATCTGCCCGGCGGCGTGAAGGCGGGCCAGCAGCACCTGATGCAAACGCGCCCACACGCCCGCCCCATGCCAGTCCCGCAACCTGCGCCAGCAACTCATCCCCGAGCCGCAGCCCGTCTCGGCGGGTAGCATCTCCCAAGGCAGGCCGGAGCGCGAGCCAAGAACAGGATGCCGGTCAGGGCCGCCCGGTTGTCGATCGGCGGGCGGCCGCCTTTCGGTCTCGGCTTGGACGGCGGCAACAGGGGAGCGATCTCGTTCCACAAGTCATCAGGAAGAAGCGGTCTGGCCATGCCAACCCAACGCGCCAGTGATCTTCCCCCTTTGAAGTGGTCCGCCCTGAGGTATGGCTTTCGAGCCTCAAC
>CAXSDP010000125.1:0-3541 GCA_964235705.1 uncultured Beijerinckiaceae bacterium
GCTCGGATGCTCACATGGCCTTCGCGGTCAGGGCGGCGGACACCGCCTTCAGCTGCCCCACGAACCAGGCCTGGACGTCCACGTCCTTGGGCTCGGTTTCCGTGACCCCGACCACCGCCACGTGCGACGCCTTCGCGAGCACCAGCAGCCGGTCCGTCGTCTTGTCCGTGACCTGGCTGTTGTAGAAGAGGATCTTCACCGTGCCGCCCCTCAGGCTGTCCTCGAAGGCGGCGACCTGCGAGGGGCTCGGCTCCGCGTCGTTCATCACCGCGACCTGGAAGTCGGTGTTCAGCATGGTGAAGCCGAGCGCCTTCGCCATGATGCCGAACACCGGCTCCGTCGCCGTCACCACCGTGCCGGCGTACTTGGCCTTGATGGCGTCGACGGCGGCGGTGATGGGCGCGAAGGACCGGTCGAACGTGTCCAGGTTCGCCTCGAACAGGGCGGCGTCGGCCGGGTCCCGCGCGGCGAGGGTGGCGGCGAGGGCCTTCGCCACCGCCGGCAGGGTCCGGGGATCGTACCACAGGTGCGGGTTGTCGCCGGCGCGCGCGCCGACGAGGTCGGCCGCCACGATCGTGCTCCGGTCGGGGTTGGTCGACGCGGACAGGAGCTTGGTCATCCAGGGGTCGTAGTCGGCGCCGTTGCTGATGGCGATCGCCGCCCCCGCCAGCGCGGCGGCGGTCGAGGGGCTGGTCTCGAACAGGTGCGGGTCCTCGTCGGGGTTCGACAGGATGCTCGTCACCGCGACGCGGTCGCCGCCGATCTGCCGGGCGACGTCGCCGTAGAAGTTCTCGGCGGCGACGATCCGCACCTTGGCCGCGCCGGCCCCGTCCGCCGCCAGCGCGGGATGGGCCTGCAAACCGGCGGCGAGCGCGAGGATGATGGCGGTTAAGAAGCGCACGCGCGGCTCCGATTTGCGGGATGAAGTTACAGTATAACGTCGTCGTTCTGCCCCCCTCGACGAAGGGCTGTCAAGTGTCCCGCCGCCCCGGTCCCGGAGCATCGGCCCGAAAAGCGCGCGGCGGTCCACGAAAAGGACGATGCCGGCCGATCGATGACGGCGGCGGACCGCGTCCCCGGTGCGGGCCGACGCCGTGGCGGCCGCCGATGCAACCGCCGCGATCCGGCGCGGCTTATCCCGTCCATGGACACATCGGACACGCGAGCACCCGCCCTCGCCTTCATCGAGGCTGCCCTGGGCGCGCTGGAGCGTTCGGTCCGCGACCGCGAGGGGGAGCTGCGCAACGTCCAGCTCGCGACGGTGGGGCCGGACGGGCGTCCCGACCTCAGGACGGTGGTGCTGCGCGGCTTCGACCGGGCCACCGCCGAGATCCATTCCGACGCGCGCGCCGGCAAGACGCGGGACATCGCCCACGCCAGCCCCGTCGCGTTGCTGGCCTGGTCGGCCGCCGATCGCCTGCAGCTCCGCTTCGCCGGTACGGCGTCGCTGCACCGCGACGACGCCGTCGCACGCGCCCGCTGGGACAAGCTTCCGCCCAAGGCGCGCGAGCCCTACGGGCTGCGGGCCGATCCCGGCAGCCCGATCGTCGACCCGGCCGACCAACCCCACCTGCCGCCCGACGAGCGGCGCGACCAGTTCACCGTCGTCCTCGTCGCGCTGGAGGCCGTCGACGTGCTGCGGCTCGAACCCGGGGGCGGCCAGACCCGCGCCGAGGGCCGCTTCACCCCGGCCGGCGTCGCGGCGCACTGGATCGGCGCCTAGCGGCCTCCACGAGGATCCCCGTGGCACCCGGCCCACCGTTGCGCCGGCTGGGGGCGGGCGCTACCACTCCGCCACCCTCGATCACCGGAGCGGTCATGAACACCCACGCGACGTCACCGACCAAAGCCCCCTCCGGAACCGGGCGGCACGCGCCGTCCAAGGACGGGATCCGCGTCCTGCTGCTGGAGAACATCAACGCGCGGGCCGTGGACGCCTTCACCGGCGCCGGCTACACGCGGATCGAGCAGGTGCGCTCCTCGCTGGAGGGTCCCGCGCTCGAGCGGGCGCTGGAGGGCGTCCACATCCTGGGCATCCGCTCGCGCACGCAGCTCACGGCGGCCGTGCTGGCGGCGGCGGGGCGCCTGATGCTGGTCGGCTGCTTCAGCGTCGGCACCAACCAGGTCGACCTGGAGGCGGCGGGCACGCTGGGCATCCCCGTCTTCAACGCGCCCTTCTCCAACACCCGCTCGGTGGCGGAGCTGACGATCGGCGAGATCGTCATGCTGCTGCGCCGCATCCCCAGCCGCAACGAGGGCGTCCACGCCGGGCGCTGGGAGAAGTCGGCGGATCGCTCCTACGAGGTGCGCGGCAAGACGCTCGGCATCGTGGGCTACGGCAACATCGGCAGCCAGCTCGGCACGATGGCGGAAGCCATGGGCATGCGCGTCCTGTACTTCGACGTGACGGACAAGCTGCGGCACGGCAACACGGAATCCGCCTCGCTCCGCGAGATCCTGGGCAAGAGCGACGTCGTCAGCCTCCACGTGCCGCAGACCAAGGACACGGCCGGCATGATCGGCGCGGCGGAGATCGCCGCGATGCGGCCGGGCTCCTACCTCATCAACAACAGCCGGGGCACGGTGGTCGACCTCGACGCCCTCGCCGACGCGCTGCGCCGCGAGCACCTGTACGGCGCGGCGGTGGACGTGTTCCCCCGGGAGCCGAAGGGCGCCGACGAGCGCTTCGCCTCGCCCCTCCAGGGCCTGCCCAACGTGATCCTGACGCCCCACATCGCCGGCTCGACGGAGGAGGCGCAAGAGCGCATCGGCGTCGAGGTCGCGGCCAAGCTCGTCACCTTCAGCGACACCGGCTCGACGCTCGGCGCGGTGAACATGCCGCAAGTGCAGCTGCCCGCGCGCCCGGAGGCGACCCGCTACACCCACATCCACCACAACGTGCCGGGGATGCTGGGGCGCATCAACAGCGTGTTCTCCGAGGCCGGGCTCAACATCGAGGGCCAAACCCTGCAGACCGACGGCGAACGCGGCTACGTGGTGGTGGAAACCGGCACCGACGCCGGCTGCGAGGGCGTGCTGGAGCGGCTGCGCGGCATCGAGGGGACGATCCGCGCGCGGCTGATCCGGCGGGTGTGAGGCGCGGCCGGGCCGCTCGGGCGTGATGCCCGCGCGCGAGGCGACGCGCGATGACGCGCTTGCTCGACGAGGGCGATGGTCGCAGGATGCGCCCATGATCTACGACACCCCCAAGCTCGCCCGGGGCCTCGAGCCGGCCTTCACCAGGGACCAGGCCGAGACCCTGACGACCGCGCTCGCCCAGAGCACCAACGACAGCGTCGCGACCAAAGCGGACCTCGTCGACATCGAGAACCGCCTGATCAAGTGGGTCGTTGGCGCGATGGCCTTCAACCTGTTCGGCACCGCCGGCCTGGTACTCGGGCTCATCAAGGTGGTGGGGCACTGAGAACCTAACTGCCCAACACCCTCACGCGGTAGGAAACCGAGCGACCGGACCCCCGGACCTCGTGCCATAGCGGCACCTCCACGGGGAAGCCGAGGGTCACGCCCGGACCCGCCGCCA
>CAXSDP010000125.1:3641-7953 GCA_964235705.1 uncultured Beijerinckiaceae bacterium
GTCCGTTTCGGCCTTCGTCGACCCCGGTCCTCGTCAATCCCCGTTCGCGTCGACGTAGCGCCGCCGCAGGTGGGCGAGGTAGGCCTCGATCCCCAAAGGTTGCCCGGTCGCCGCCTCCAGGATCTCGTCGGTGGCGTGCAGGCTGCCCTCCTCGTGCACGTGGGCGCGCAACCACGCGACCAGGGCGGTGAAGTCGCCGCGCCCGATCGCCGGCATCAGGTCCGGCAGGGCGGCGCGGGCGGCGGCGAACAGCTGCGCCGCCGCCATCGCGCCGAGCGTGTAGGTGGGGAAGTAACCGAAGGCGCCGCTCGGCCAGTGGATGTCCTGCAGGCAGCCCCTCGCGTCGTCGGGCACGCGCAAGCCGAGCAGGTCGCGCATCCGATCGTTGAAGGCGCCGGGCAGGTCGTCGACCGCGAGGCTCCCGTCGATCATCAGGCGCTCCAGCTCGGTGCGTAGCAGGATGTGGGCGGGATAGGTGACCTCGTCGGCGTCGACCCGGATGAAACCGGGCTCCACCCGCGTGAACACCCTATGCAGGTTGTCGGCGCCCAGCGCCGGGTCGTCGTCCCGACCAAACGCCGCCTGAACGAGCGGCGCCAGCGCGCCCATGAAGGCGCGGGAGCGGCAGGCCTGCATCTCCATCAGCAGCGATTGGCTCTCGTGCAGGGTCATGCCGCGCGCGGTGCCGACCGGCTGGTGCGACCAGCGTCCCGGCCGACCCTGCTCGTACAAGGCGTGCCCGGTCTCGTGCAGCACGCCCATCAGGGCGCGGGTGAAGTCCGCCTCGTCGTAGCGCGTGGTGATGCGCACGTCGCCGGTCGCGCCGCCGCAGAACGGGTGCAGGCTGGTGTCGAGCCGGCCGTTGGTGAAGGCGAAGCCCAGCATCCGCATCAGCGCCTCGCCGAGCCCGCGCTGCGCCGCCACGGGGAACGGGCCGGTGAGCGGGAGCGGCGCCGGCCCTCGCGCCTGCCGCTCCCGCGCGGCGGCGAGGAGGCCCGGCAAGGCCGCGCGCAGCCGGGCGAACAGCGGCGCGACCCGCGCCATCCGCAGCCCGGGATCGTACTGGTCGAGCAGGGCGTCGTAGGGGGCGAGGCCCAGCGCCGCGCCCTTGCGGGCGGCGATCTCCCGCTGGAGCCGCAGCACCTCCTTGAGGTGCGGCGCGAGCAGGGCGAAGCGGCTCTGCGCCCGCGCCTCCCGCCACGCCATCTCGGCGCGGGACGTGGCCCTCGACTCCGCCTCCACCAGGTCGCCCGGCACCGCGCTGGCGTGCGCGTGCGCGCGGCGCATCTCGCGCAGGTTCGCCGCCTCCCAAGGGTCGAGCGCGCCGCGCTCCCGCTCGGCCGCGTCCAGCTGGTCCCCGAGGCGGGGGTCGACGAGCATGTCGTGGGCGAGGCCCCGCAGGGTCGCCAACTGCTCGGCGCGCCCGGCGGCGGCGCCGGCCGGCATCAGCGTCTGCGCGTCCCAGCCCAAAATGCCGGCGGCGTCGCCCAGCGCGGCGCGGCGCGCGAACACCCGCTCGAGATCCTCGTAGACCGTCATCGGACGCACCCCTCCACCCGTTGGCGGGCCGCTCGACCCGCACGCGCCCCCTTATGCGGCCCGGGCGCCGTCCTGTCTCCGGTCATCCGCCCCCTCATCGCGATGTGGGTCGCCGGCGGCCGCGCCCACCTTCGCCTTGACGATCCGTTTGGTGGCCTCCCATATCGGGTCCGATGCGACACTGTTCCCCGAACGATGCCAGCTGTTCCCCGCACGATGCCAGGTGCGGCCGGTGACGCCGACCAAGGCGGCGAGCCAGCGCGAGGTCGAGACCCCGAGTTCGCGGGTCGTGCAGTTCGGGCGCGACCGGCCGCTCGCCATGGACGCCGGCGTCACGCTCGCGCCCTTCTGCGTCGCCTACCAGACCTACGGCACGCTGAACGCGGCGCGATCCAACGCAGTGCTGGTGTGCCACGCGCTGACCGGCGACCAGCACGTGGCCAGCCCCAACCCCCTCACCGGCAAGGCCGGCTGGTGGTCCACCCTGGTCGGGCCGGGCAAGACCGTCGACACGGACCGCTACTTCGTCATCTGCTCCAACGTGCTCGGCGGCTGCATGGGCACCACCGGACCGGCCTCCCTCGATCCCGCGACCGGTCGCCCCTACGCGCTCGACATGCCGGTGGTGACCATCCGCGACATGGTGCGCGCGCAGGCGATGCTGATCGACTCGCTCGGCATCGAAACCCTGTTCTGCGTGGTGGGCGGCTCCATGGGCGGGATGCAGGTGCTGCAATGGGCGGCGTCCTACCCCGAGCGGGTGTTCGCCGCCATGCCGGTCGCCACCGCCGCGCGCCATTCCTCCCAGAACATCGCCTTCCACGAGGTGGGACGTCAAGCCGTGATGGCCGACCCCGACTGGTGCGAAGGGCGCTACCTGGAGGAGGGCCGCTACCCCGGCAAGGGGCTCGCGGTGGCGCGCATGGCGGCGCACATCACCTACCTGTCGGAGCAGGCGCTCCAGCGCAAGTTCGGCCGCAAGCTGCAAGGGCGCGAGGCCCCGACCTTCTCCTTCGACGCCGACTTCCAGATCGAGAACTATCTGCGCTACCAGGGGCTTAGCTTCGTCGATCGGTTCGACGCCAATTCCTACCTCTACGTGACGCGCGCCTGCGATTACTTCGACCTCGCGAGCGACTACGGCGGGCGCCTGGCGGACGCCTTCAAGGGCTCCAAGACGCGGTTCTGCGTGGTGTCCTTCTCGTCCGATTGGCTGTACCCGACGTCGGCGTCGCGGGCGATCGTCCACGCGCTGAACGCCGGCGGCGCGTCGGTCTCCTTCGTCGACATCATGACCGATCGCGGCCACGACGCCTTCCTGCTGGAGGACGAGGAGTTCAACGCCACCGCCCACGGCTTCCTGGAAGGCTGCGCCCGGCTGCGCGGCCTGCCGCCGGCCCCCCCGGTTGTACGATCGTGACCCGCGACTTCCCGCCCGGCGACAAGCGCGCCAGCCTGCGCCCCGACCTGTACGCCGTCGCCCGGATGCTCGAACCCCACACCCGCGTGCTCGACATCGGCTGCGGCGACGGCGCGCTCCTGCACTACCTCGCCGAGGACCACGGGGTCGACGCGCGCGGCATCGAGCTCTCCCAGCGCGGCGTGAACCACTGCGTCGCCAACGGCCTATCGGTCATCCAGGGCGACGCCGACACCGACCTCGCCGACTACCCCGACGACGCCTTCGACTTCGTGATCCTGAGCCAAACCTTACAAGCCACCCGCAAGCCCCGCCGGGTGCTGGAGCACATGCTGCGCATCGGCCGGCACGCGGTGGTGTCCTTCCCCAACTTCGGCCACTGGCGGGTGCGCGGGCAGTTGCTCATCCGCGGGCGGATGCCGATCACCGACGCGCTCGCCTACCAGTGGTACGATACGCCCAACATCCACGCCTTCACCATCCGCGACTTCGTCACCCTGGTGGAGATGGTGGAGGGCCGCATCGAGCGCTCGGAGGCACTCGACCAATACGGCCGATCGATCCGGGTGAAGGTGCCCTGGTGGTTCTGGAACCTTTTTGGCGCGCAGGCCGTGTTCCTGCTGAAGCGGGGCGCCTGAGTCGGCGCGAGCCGACATTTTTTCGCGCGGTGTCGGTTTGAACCGGCACGGATCACCAAGTGAAGTCGGCCGGGGCCGACACGGCTCGCTCCAACCCCCTCATGGTGAGGAGCCGCCCCCGGCGGCGTCTCGAACCACGAGGGCCCCGCCGGGTCCGCCCACGCGCTCCTGGTTCGAGACGCGCCGCGCGCTCCTCACCATGAGGTCGGTGGGGGTACCGGCGGGAGGCAGACCCGCCACGCGTCGCCCGCCCCTGTCCCGTCGATCGGCTCGCCCCGATCCCCTCATGGTGAGGAGCCGCCCCGGCGGCGTCTCGAACCACGAGGGCGTCGGTAAGGCACCCTCCCGGGACCACCCCTTGCCCATCCCGTCACCATAAGGTATATATACCGGGTTGGCAAGGCCCGTGACGCGGAGGTGCGGCGATGCTGGTGGAACACCCCTACGACGTGGCGCTGGCGGTGCGCGCCCGCCGGCAATCGCTGAAGCTCAGCCAGGCGCAGCTGGCGCGCGCGCTCGGCGTCGGGCGGGACTGGGTGGTGCAGTTCGAGCGAGGCCACGCCTCGGCCGACTTCGTCCTGGTGATGCGCGCGCTGAAGACGCTGGCCATGCCGATCAGCCTGGGCATCGCCTGCGCCCCGCCGGACTGGTCGATCCCCCTGACGAAGGCCGCCGCC
Source organism: uncultured Beijerinckiaceae bacterium (assembly GCA_964235705.1). Lineage (GTDB taxonomy): Bacteria > Pseudomonadota > Alphaproteobacteria > Rhizobiales > Beijerinckiaceae > RH-AL1. The sequence goes on from CAXSDP010000125.1 coordinate 7,916, forward strand.
GAGCGGGCGTTCCTCACGGCGATCCGGCAGACGGCGCG
>CAXSDP010000126.1:0-7870 GCA_964235705.1 uncultured Beijerinckiaceae bacterium
CGACGCGCAGCGCCCGCGCCCGGTCGGCGTCGGCCGACAGCGCCAGCACGCGCGCGGCCGCCCGCGCGTCCCGGCCCAGGGCCATCATGGTGGCCACGATCCCGTCGGCCCGCTGGACCCCCCGGGCCTCCGGGAGCCGACCGGAGGGTGCCGCATCCTCGCGCAAGGGCGCATCCTCGCGGAAGGGCGCGACCTCGTGAAAGGGCGTACCCCCCTGGCGGGGTGTGACGTCGAGCGCAGTCTTGAGCGGGTCCATGCCGGCTTTATCGCCGCCGTCGGCGCGATCGGCAAGCCACCCGCGACAAGCGGGCCGTCGGCGCGGCACCGGACCGCCCACAGAGGGGCGACGCCCGCGCGCGGTCCCGAAATCGGTCGATCGCGCCTCGAGGATACTGTCGCGCTTCCACAAAATATTAAGGTTAAACCTTCACCTTGCTTCAGACGCAAGTATTCGGGCGTACGAAGGGTACGGAGAGTTAACGATGATGAAGCATGTGTTAATCGCCGCCGCGACGACGGTCGTGTTGGCGGGTGGCTTCCTGGCGGGTGGCGCCGCCGCCGCCGACCTGCGCGGCCCCCTGCAGGACACGCCGCCGTCCTACGGCGTCCTGCCGGCCTACGGCCCCCACAATTGGACCGGCGGCTACGTCGGCGCCAACGTCGGCTTCGGCGGCGGCGAGGACCATTACCACACCAGCGTCAACGACAACGAGTACGCCAACAACTATGGGAACGACGGCCCGTACGGCAGCGACAACTACGGCACCAACAATTACCAGCCCGCCACGTTCAACGCCAGGACCGGCGACGCCCAGCGTTCCAACGGGGTGATCGGCGGCGTCCAGGTCGGCTACAACTACGAGCTGGGCAATTTCGGTGGCTTCGGCGGGGGCTTGGGCGGCGGACTGCTCGGCGGGTTCGGCCACAACGTCGTGGTCGGCGTCGAGGCCGATTTCGACGGCACCGGCATCGCCAGCGGCGGCCCCCTCAGCAGCTTCGCGCAGGGCTTCCCGCTCGGCACCTCGCAGTACGTCGGCGTCAACAGCCAGATCGACTACCTCGGCACGGTGCGCGGCCGCCTGGGCTACGCCTTCGACCGCGTCATGGTCTACGGCACCGGCGGTTTCGCCTACGCCAACGTCCGCTCCAGCGTCAACGCGCCGGGCCAGACCATCGCGGCGAGCAACTCGCAGTTCCACACCGGCTACGTGTTCGGCGGCGGCGTCGAAGTGGCGGTGAGCAACAACGTCGCGCTGCGGGCCGAGTACCTGCGCGCCGAGCTCGACTCGCGCAACATCGCCGGGGGCAGCAACGGCTACGTGAACTACAACGTCAGCGAGAGGCCCGAGGTCAACATCGTGCGCGCCGGGCTCGACTACAAGTTCGGCGTGCCCGTCGCCGCCGCGCCCCCGGTGATCGCGCGCTACTGATGCGGGGCCGGCGCGGGGCCGGCGCGATGTCGCCGGGTCCCAACGCGTTTCCCGCGTGTTTTCAGGCGGCTTCGCCGATCGGCGTTTTGCCGGGCGGCGCCCGTCGAACCGCTCCTAGGGCTTCTTGGGCCGTTCCAAACGGTACGTCCTATGCTACAGCATAGGGGATGACAGGCAGCGCACCTTTACTGGGACCGGAGGACGCCGAGCGCTCGCGCGACCGGCGCGCGTCCGCCCTCGTCGAGGCCCTCGGCCACCGCTCGATCGTCCTGGTCGGGATGATGGGATCGGGCAAGACCTCCACCGGCCGCTGCCTCGCCCGGCGCCTCGGCCTCGAGTTCGTCGACGCCGACTGCGAGATCGAGTGGGCGGCCAAGATGCCGATCGAAGAGATCTTCGCCCGGCACGGGGAGGCCTACTTCCGCGACGGCGAGCGGCGCGTCATGGCGCGCCTGTTGAGCGGCGGGCCCCGCGTCATCGCGACCGGCGGCGGCGCCTACATCAACGAGCAGACCCGCGCCCGCATCGGCGCCGACGGCCTGTCGATCTGGCTCAAGGCCGACATCGACGTGCTGTGGCGGCGCGTCCGGCGCCGGACGCACCGGCCGCTCCTGCGGACCGCCGACCCCGAGGGCACGTTGCGCACCCTGGTGGCGCAACGCTACCCCATCTACGGGCGCGCCGACGTGACGGTGGTGTCCCGCGACGGACCGCACGAGGCTGTGGTCGACGACGCCCTCGCCGCGCTCGAGTTCCACCTGCGCTTCTCGCCCGATCCCCTTCCCACCACCCCCCGCAAGGATCCCATGCCCGCCGCTGCCTTCGCCCCGCCGCCCGCGATGGCCGCGGCCCACAGGATCGCGGTCGACGTGCCGGACCACCCCTACGACATCCTGATCGGACCCTCGCTGCTCGCCGAGGCGGGCGGGGCGATCGGCCGGCTGGCGCCGGGCGCGGCCTGCGCGGTCGTCACCGACGACACCGTCGCCGGGCACTACCTCCCGGCCCTTGAGGCCAGCCTGGAGGCGGCCGGCATCCGCCACGCCAGCGTCACCGTACGCCCCGGCGAGGGCTCCAAGTCCTACGCCACCTTCGCCGCCGTGTGCGACGCCATCATCGTCGCCCGGCTGGAGCGCGGCGACGTGGTGGTCGCGCTGGGGGGCGGCGTCGTCGGCGACCTCGCCGGCTTCGCGGCGGCGAGCGTGCGGCGCGGCATGCGCCTCGTGCAGATCCCGACGACGCTGCTCGCCCAGGTCGATTCCTCCGTCGGCGGCAAGACCGGCATCAACTCACCCCACGGCAAGAACCTCGTCGGCGCCTTCCACCAGCCCTCCCTGGTGCTGGCCGACGCCGACGTGCTGCGCACGCTCCCCCCGCGCGAGTTCGCCGCCGGCTACGCGGAACTCGTCAAGGTGGGCCTGATCGGCGACGCCGGCTTCTTCGCCTGGCTCGACGCCCACCGCGACGCGGTCTTCGACGGTGGCCCGGAGCGCGCCGAGGCGGTGGCGCGCGCCTGCGCGGCCAAGGCCGGGGTGGTCGCGCGCGACGAGCGCGAGCGGGGCGAGCGGGCGCTGCTGAACCTCGGCCACACCTTCGGCCACGCCTTCGAGCGGCTCACCGGCTACGACGGCACCCGGCTGATCCACGGCGAGGGCGTCGCCATCGGCATGGCGAGCGCGTTCCGCTTCTCGCGCAGCCTCGGGCTGTGCCGCGCCGACGACGTCGCCAGGGTCGAGGCGCACCTGGCGGGCGCCGGCCTGCCGGTCCACGCCGCCGCGATTCCCGGCGTCCGCCTGGAGGCCGAGGCCGTGCTCGAGGCCATGCGTCAGGACAAGAAGGTGGAGCGCGGCGCGCTGACCTTCGTCCTCGCCAAGGGCATCGGCCATGCCTTCGTCGCCAAGGGCATCGGAGCCGACGCCGTGCTGTCCTTCCTGGAGGAGGACCTCCGGACGCCCGCCCGGGCCTGGGCCTGACGCCATGCCGGACCTCCCAAGTCGCACCTCGCCCCATCGCGGGAACCCGGCTCGGCGCGGGGGCTTGGCCCCCCATGCATGAGGCGAAGGCGGTGCTCCCGGTCGATCTGTGGGTGGCCGTGCTCATCATCGTGCTGTGCGTCGCGATGTCGGCGTTCTTCGCGGCGTCGGAAACGGCGCTGACCGGCGCGTCCCGCGCGCGGATGCACGCCCTCGAGCGCAACGGCGACAAGCGCGCCGCCCTCGTCAACCGCCTCCTGCGCAAGCGCGAGCGGCTGATCGGCACCACGCTGCTCGGCAACACGCTCGTCAACATCGGCTCGTCGGCCTTCATGACCAGCGTGCTCGTCGTCGTCATCGGCGACAAGGGCGCGGTCTGGGCCACCGTCATCATGACGGTGCTGCTGCTCGTCTTCGCCGAGGTGCTGCCCAAGACCGTGGCGGTCAACAACGCCGACCGCACCGCGCTGCTGGTGTCGCGCGCGCTCACCCCTTTCGTGGCGATCTTCGGCCCGGCGCTGGTGGCCGTGGAGATCCTGGTGCGCGGCGTGCTGAAGGTGTTCGGCGGCCGCGTCCAAGCCAACAAGTCGATCCTGACCGGCGCGGAGGAGCTGCGCTCCGCCGTCGACCTCCTGCACAAGGAGGGCAACGTCGAGCGATCCGACCGCGACATGTTCGGCGGCCTGCTCGAACTCGGCGACCTCACCGTGCTCGACATCATGGTGCACCGCACCTCCATGACGGCGATCGACGCCGACCTGCCCCCCGACGAGCTGGTGCGGGAGGTGGTCGTGTCGCCCTATTCGCGGCTGCCGCTGTGGCGCGGCGATCCCGACAACATCGTCGCCGTGCTCCACGCCAAGGACCTCGTGCGCGCGCTCACCGCATCCAACGGGGATGTGGCTTCGCTGGTGATCGACAAGGTCGCGGTCGAGCCCTGGTTCATCCCCGCGACCACGTCGCTCAAGGACCAGTTGCAGGCGTTCCGCCGCCGCAAGACGCATTTCGCGCTGGTCGTCGACGAGTACGGCGTGGTGCTGGGGCTGGTGACGCTGGAGGACATCATCGAGGAGATCGTCGGCGACATCAAGGACGAGCACGACCTCGTGGTCCAGGGCGTGCGCCCGCAGGCGGACGGGTCCGTGCTCGTCGAGGGGCTGGTGCCGATCCGCGACCTCAACCGGGTGATGGCCTGGGACCTCCCCGACGAGGAGGCGACCACCATCGCCGGCCTGGTGATCCACGAGGCCCGCGCCATCCCCGAGAGCGGGCAGGTGTTCACCTTCCACCGCTTCCGCTTCGAGGTGCTGCGCAAGGTGCGCAACCGCATCGCCTCGCTGCGCATCGTCCCCGACACCGCCCGCGACGGCGTGGGCGAGCGGCGGTAGGCCCCGATCCCCCTCGGCCGGTCGGCCCGCATGCTGCTTCGCCAAACGCTCCTCTACCTCCCCGCCCAGGTGCTCGGCCCGGCCTCGCAGGTCCTCGCCGCGCTGGTATGGACCCACTGGCTCGCGCCGGGACCGTACGGGCTGCTCACCTTCCTGCTCGCGAGCCAGGACCTCGTGTTCCTCACCTGCGTATCCTGGTGGACGCATTACGCGATGCGCTACGCCGGCGGCCTGGGGCCGGGCGCGCGGGACAGCTTCGCGGCGAGCGAGCTGCCAGTCCTCGCGCTGACGGGCTTCGCGCAGGTCGCCGTCACGCTCGGCCTGCTCGCGACCCTGCGCGAGCCGGTGACGCCGGGCCTCGTCGCGTCGGCCTGCGCCTGCGCGGTGACGCGTTCCAGCCTGACCCACCTCGGCGAACGCGCGCGCACCGCCGGCGCCATCGGCCTCTACACGCTGGGGCAACTCGGCGGCTCGGTCGGGGGCTTCCTCCTCGCCCTCGCCGCGTTGACCCTGACCCCTCCGACCCTGATCCCTCCGACCCTCGCCGCCCGCCCCACCCCCGCGCCGGACCTCGTGCTGTGGGGCTACGCGTTCGCGCAGGCCGGGTGCGCCGCCGTGCTGGCGCGGGGGATCGGGCTGCGTTGGGGACGGTTGACGCCGGAGCGCGCGGTGCTGCGCGCCAGCCTGCGCTACGGCGCGCCGCTGCTCGTCGCCGGCGGCCTGGCCTGGCTCGCGCAGAACGGCATCCGCCTCGTGGTCGAGGCGGGGGCCGGCGCGCCGGCGCTCGGCCTCGTCGCGGTCGGCTGGGGGCTCGGCCAGAGGCTCGCCGCCACGCTGTCGATGCTGGTGGTCGCCGCCTCCTTCCCGCTCGCCGTGCGCGATCTACAGGCCGGTTCGCGCATCGAGGCCTACCGGCGGCTGTCGGACGGCGGCGTGCTGCTGATGGCCCTGGTCGTGCCGGCGACGGTCGGCCTGTGCCTGCTCGCGCGGCCGTTCGCGACCCTCGCCGTCGCCGAGCCGTTCCGCGCCGCGACGGTCGCGGTCCTCCCGGCCGCCGCGCTCGCCGGCGCGGTGCGCAACATCCGCATGCACCTCGCCGATCCCGTGTTCCTGCTGCTGGAGCGCCCCGCGGTCAACATCGCGATCGCCCTCGTCGACGCGGTCGCGGTTGTGGCCGGCTGCGCCCTCGGGCTCCGGCTCGGTGGCCTCGATGGCGCCGTCGCCGGCTGCCTGGGCGGTTCGATCGTCGGCGCGGGCGCGGCCTTCGCGCTGGCCAAGGGGCTCGGCGGCTTCTCACCCCCGTGGGCCGACGCGGGCCGCCTCGCCGCCGCCAGCGCGGTCATGGCCCTCGCGTTGGTCGCCGTCCCCTGGGAGCACGTCGGTCTGGCGCCGCCGGCGCGCTTGGCCGGCGAGGCGGCGGCGGGCTCGCTCGTCTACGGCCTCTGCCTGGCGGCGTTCTACCCCGCCCTCGCCGGGCGGGCGCTGTCTCGCGCGCGCCCTCGAACGTTGCGGCCCTGACCGCGTTGGCGGGCGAGGAGGAACGACATGGCGAACCTTTACCCCGTCGTCGGCGCGGCGATCGCGGTCGCCGGTGGCGACAAGCTCATCGGCAATCGCGGCTACAAGGGCATGTTCCGCTCGCTCGGCTGGTCGCGAGGCGGCATGGACGCCGTCGCGGCGGCGGAGGTCGTCGGCGGCCTGATGATGATCCCGCGCTCCACCCGCCGGTTCGGCGCGGCGATCGTCGCGGCGATCTCCACCGCCGTGCTCATCAGCGAGGTCCGCAACGGCGACCCTAAGCTCGCGGCCTCGCGCGGGGCCGTGCTGGTGGCCGCCGTCGCCGCCCTGACCGCGCCCAAGCATGGCAGCGCCAAGCGCTAGTTCGCCCGCAAGCGTCGACTCACCGCCTCGCGGAGGGGCCGCCGTCCGGTGGGGCGACATGAATCCGTCCGACATCACCGCGCCCGACCATGGGGGCGCGTCCGGCGTGTTGCGCGCGCGCTTCGACGCCGCCGCGTCCGGCCGCACCGCGCTCGAGCGTGTGTTCGAGCGTGGCGCGTTGCGGCTGCGGGTGCCGCGCGGGCCTGATTGCCAGGGCGTGATCGTCAACACCGGCGGCGGCGTCGTCGGCGGCGACAGCTTGGCGATCGCCGTGGCGCTCGGGGCGGGCGGTGCGCTCACCCTCACCACCGTGGCCGCCGAGAAGGTGTATCGCTCGGCCGGCCCAGACGCCGCCGTCGCGACGACGCTCGACGTCGCGACCGAAGCGCGACTCGACTGGCTGCCGCAGGAAACGATCCTGTTCGACGGGTGCCGCCTGAGGCGCACCCTGTCGGCGACGCTGGCCGGCTCGGCGCGCCTGCTGGCGGCGGAAACGCTGGTGTTCGGCCGTTTGGCCAGCGCCGAGACGGCGATGACCGGCGCCATCACCGACGGCTGGCGCGTGCGCCGCGACGGCCGCCTGCTGTTCGCCGACGAGACGAGGCTGGAGGGCGCGATCGGCGCCACGCTCGACCGTCCGGCGGTGGGCGGGGGCGCGCGGGCGGTCGGGCTGCTGCTGCTCTGCGCGCCCGACGCCGAAGTGGCGGTGGAGCCGCTGCGCGCGCTCACCGCGCCGTTCGCGACCGGGGACGAGGCGGTCGCTGTGGGGGTGAGCGCCCGCGACGGCGTGTTGATCCTGCGCGCGCTCGCCCGCTCGCCTCTGCGGCTGCGCGCCTGTATGCTGGCCGCCATCGGTGCGTCGCGCGCGGCGCCCAACGGGGCGTCCGCCCTCGCGCGGATCTGGGCTTGAGGGGACACCATGCGCTTGACGCCGCGCGAGAAGGACAAGCTGCTGATCGCCATGGCGGCGGTCGTGGCGCGGCGGCGGCTGGAGCGCGGCGTCAAGCTCAACCACCCCGAGGCGGTCGCCCTCATCACCGATTTCGTGGTGGAGGGCGCGCGCGATGGCCGCTCCGTCGCCGAGTTGATGGAGGCCGGCGCCCACGTGCTCGCCGCCGACCAGGTGATGGACGGCATCGCGGCGATGATCCCCGACGTGCAGGTCGAGGCGACCTTCCCCGACGGCACCAAGCTCGTC
>CAXSDP010000127.1:0-7463 GCA_964235705.1 uncultured Beijerinckiaceae bacterium
GACACGTCACGCATCAGGGCCGTCATGACGCACATAGCCGATTGCGTGCACAGCCAACGCGCTAGCCTGATGCCAGAGCATTCGGCGTTAGCCAATTCCCTTCAGGATGGTTCGACGCGTTGAACGGAGCCGATGCGCCAGCGGACTCACTCGGTGTGCCACCTCAAGTCGGAAGGCGGAGCGACCATCGATCGTTAAGCCGCTTTCGTCGTCCTGGTGCGGACGACTCGCGCCAATCTTCGCCGGAAGCGATGGAGCGAAAACTCGCCTTGGCTCGAGGCAGTTGGCGGCATCAAGAGCGAGAAGCCGGCATCTGGTCGGGCTTCAAGTACCTTGGATGACGCGGTGACCTTTCATTCGGCCGTGGCCGAATGCTGATCCAATCGCCGTCGGGGATTCGCCCGCCGCACGTCGAAGTCGCATCCTCGCACGGTGATGCGCTGCTCGCCATTCCGATACACGCCATCGCCCTCAGTGCGTTCGACACCATCGCGTTGCCGTTCCTCGATGAAGCGCCGCCCATGTGCGCGACCAAGCCGATTGCGCCTGTTTCGATCAGGGTCGCTCGTTCGGAAGCACCCACTGCAACTCATAGGAACCGTGGGGTGACGTGGGCGCCCTGTCTCCAATCCAAGAAAGAACAACAGCAGAAGCAATAGGTTGTAGCGAGCTTCTGGCGGAAAGGGTGGGATTCGAACCCACGGTGGGCTTGCACCCACGGCGGTTTTCAAGACCGCTGCCTTAAACCACTCGGCCACCTTTCCGTCGTGATGAAGCAACCATCGCCGTCGCGTCTTGGCAAGCGCCCGCGATGGTCATTCCTTCATGGAATCGGGACGGCACCAGTCTTTGGTGCCGTCCCGATGTCTCATCGCAAGGGACGGTCATCCGGCATCACGCCGGATCCCAACGTCACGCGGCGTTCTCGACCCGTACCAAGTCATAGCGATCGGCGTTCATGACCTTGTTCCACGCCGCCACGAAGTCGTGCACGAACTTCCCCTGCGAGTCCGCGCAGGCGTAAACCTCGGCGAGCGCGCGCATCTGCGAGTGCGAGCCGAAGATGAGGTCGACGCGGGTGCCGGTCCATTTCACCGCCTTCGTCTTGCGATCGCGGCCCACGAACGAATCGTCCGCGTCGTCGGACCGCCATTCCGTGCCCATGTCGAGCAGGTTGGCGAAGAAGTCGTTCGTCAACACCTCCGGCCGGTGCGTGAAGACGCCGTGTTTCGACCCGTTGGCGTTGGCGCCGAGCACGCGTAGGCCGCCGACCAGCACCGTCATCTCGGGCCCGCTCAGCTTCAACAAATGCGCGCGATCGATCAAGGCCTCCTCCGGCGCCATCAACTGGCGGCCGCCGCTCCGCCGGTAGTTGCGGAAGCCGTCGGAGGTCGGCTCGAGCGGCGCGAAGGAGGCCGCGTCGGTGTCCTCCTGCGAGGCGTCCATGCGGCCGGGCGTGAAGGGCACCGTCACGTCCGAGCCGGCGTCGTGAGCCGCCTTCTCGATCGCCGCGCAACCGCCCAGCACGATCAGGTCGGCCAGCGACACCTTCTTGCCGCCCTGTGCGGACGCGTTGAACTTCGCCTGGATCGCTTCGAGCTTGCCCAGCACGTCGACCAGGACGGGCGGGTTGTTGATTTGCCAATCCTTCTGCGGTGCCAGGCGGACGCGGGCACCGTTGGCGCCGCCCCGCTTGTCGGAAATGCGGAACGTCGAGGCCGAGGCCCAGGCGGTCGAGACCAGCTGGCTCACGCCCAGGCCGGAGGCGAGCACCTCCGCCTTGAGGGCGGCGATGTCCGCTTCCTCGACCAGCGGGTGATCGACCGCCGGAATGACGTCCTGCCAGATCAGCCTTTCCTTCGGCACGAGCGGGCCGAGGTAGCGCTGGATCGGTCCCATGTCGCGGTGGGTGAGCTTGAACCACGCGCGGGCGAAGGCGTCGGCAAACTCCTCCGGGTGCTCGTGGTAGCGCCGTGAGATCTTCTCGTAGGCCGGGTCGGCCTTCATCGCGAGGTCCGATGTCAGCATCCGCGGCTTGCGATACCCCGACGAGTGCGCCTCCGGGATGCTATCGGGGGCGTCCTTGGCCTCCCATTGCCAGGCGCCGGCCGGGCTCTTCGTCAGCTCCCACTCGTACTTGAAGAGGTTGTCGAAGTAGTTGTTGCTCCACTTCGTCGGGGTTTGCGACCACGTCACCTCCGGACCGCCGGTGATGGCGTCCCCCCCGATGCCGGTGCCGTGCTTGCTGCGCCAGCCGAGCCCCTGATCCTCGATGACGGCGCCCTCCGGCTCCGCGCCGACGAACGACGGGTCACCGGCGCCGTGGGTCTTGCCGAAGGTGTGGCCACCGGCGTTGAGCGCGACGGTTTCCTCGTCGTTCATCGCCATGCGGGCGAAGGTGGCGCGGATGTCGCGTGCCGAGCCCACCGGGTCGGGCTTGCCGTTCGGTCCTTCCGGGTTGACGTAGATGAGGCCCATCTGCACCGCGCCGAGCGTGTCCTCGAGTTCGCGCTCGCCGCTATAGCGCTCATCGCCGAGCCAGGTGCCCTCGGGACCCCAGTACAGCTCCTCCGGCTCCCAGGTGTCGGGGCGACCACCGGCGAAGCCGAAGGTCTTGAAGCCCATAGACTCCAGGGCGACGTTGCCGGTGAGGACGTAGAGGTCGGCCCAGGAGATCTTCCGGCCGTACTTCTGCTTGATCGGCCACAGCAAACGGCGGGCCTTGTCGAGGTTGGCGTTGTCCGGCCAGCTGTTGAGCGGCGCGAAACGCTGCTGCCCGCCGCCGGCGCCGCCGCGCCCGTCGGTGGTCCGATAGGTGCCCGCGCTGTGCCAGGCCATGCGGATGAACAGGCCGCCGTAATGGCCGAAGTCGGCCGGCCACCATTCCTGCGAGTCCGTCATCAGGGCGTGGAGGTCGGCGATGAGCGCGTCGAGGTCGAGGGTCTTGAACTCTTCCGCGTAGTCGAAGACCTCGCCCATCGGGTTCGACCGGGGCGAATGCTGGTTGAGGACCTCGAGGCTGAGTTGATCCGGCCACCAATCGCGGTTGCGGTGGCCCGAGCCACGTCCCATCGGGCACTTGCCCGGTCCCTGATCGTTGACTTTCGCGTCCATGGTTTCTCCGGTTCGTCGGCGCGTGTGATTCGACACGTGAGGTCATGCCGGCACCCGTCACGCGTTTCGCGCGGGGGATCGTCGCCGATCGCAAAGCGCATCTTAACAAGATTCGATCGTTTGTATAATTGATTGATCTTATAACGACGATTGGCTGCAGCTATCAAAGGTGCCCGTTCAAACGCGGTGGACGCCGTCGGGCAAGTGATCGCGCAGCGTCCGCGCCAGCAGGTGCAAGTCGGGGATCCTGGGATAGCTGTGGCGCCATACTAGGCCGATGCGCCGCCCGACGTCGCCCTCCAGGGGGCGTGCCGTGACCGCCGCGTCGAGGAGGTCGCCACAGGCCATCGCCGGCAGCAGCGTGCTGCCCAGGCCCGTCGCGACCATCTGGCGGATCGTTTCGAGGCTGGTAGCGCGGAAATCGCCCTCGGCGTCCCGATCGGTGGTGCCGCAGATCGCGAGCGCCTGGTCGCGAAGGCAGTGGCCTTCCGTCAGCAGCAGCAGCTTCTTGCCCCGCAGGTCGTCCTCTTTCATGACCGGGCCGGTCGAGGGAGCATGAACGCCGGTGGTCCTGGGCTCGGCGAACCAGAAGGGTTCGTCGAAGAGCGGCATGGTCTCGACGCGGTCGTCGGAGACCGGAAGCGCGACCAGCGCGGCGTCGAGGTGGTGCGAGGTCAGCCTGTCGAGGAGGTGGGCCGTCAGGTCTTCGCGGATCGCCAAACGCAACTCGGGGTAGTCGTGCTTGAGCGCCGGCACCAACCACGGCAGGAGGTAGGGTCCGAGCGTGGGGATCACGCCGAGCCTGAACGCGCCCGATAGCGGTCCCGTCATCCGTCGACCCGCGCCGACGATCGCCTCGACGTCCCGCAGGATCTGGCGCGCGCGCGCGACGACCTCCTCGCCGACCGCCGTCACGTGGACCGACTTGTTCGTGCGCTCGAGGAGCGTCACCCCGAGCTGCTCCTCGAGCTTCTTGATCTGCGTGCTGAGCGTCGGTTGACTGACACCGCAGGCCTCGGCGGCCCGGCCGAAATGACCGTGGTCGACGAGGGCGACGAGGTAGCGCAGGTCCTGCAAGGTCATGCGCGAGTGTGATCCCAGCGGACTCGATGGTGCGCCACCTTCGCACGGCCGTTGGCCGCCGTGGAAGCGGGATGCGATGGCGGGGCTCGGAGCGTTCCCGCCGGTGACGTCGGTCGATGGGGTGGCCCGCGACGACGCCCGCGCCACCACGCCGGACCTAAGCACCCGTGGTTCCGTGGGCGTTCGAGGCCGTGATCTCGAGGATGGTCGCGCCGCGCCGGTCCCGCAGGTAGCGCGCTTGCGCCTTCGCCGCGTCCAGGGTCGACTTGGCCTCGCCCGTGAGCACGCGACCGACGGCGTAGGTGTAGCGCACCGTCCACGCGCCGGCCTGGCCGCCCGCGTCGCCGCGTACGACGAACTCCGCGCTCGACCCTTCCGGTGCCACTGAAGTGTCCGACGGCGTCCCGGCGAGGCGTCGCGCCGCGATCGGCTTCGGCCTCGCCAATCGACCGAGCACGCCGACACCGAGGCCGGCGAGCACGATCGCCGGAAACGCGAAGGGTAGGACACCGACGAGCGGCGCCTCGCTGGTGGCTAGCAGCTTGAAGTAGGCGGCGACGAAGAGGGTGGCCCCGATCAGCCCGATGGCGCCGACCCAGGTCGCCGCCATCACCCACGCCGGTTCGCCGCCGTGCCGCCGCAAGTAGGCGAGGATGGCGATGGCGGCGAAAGCCTGGAGGAAGATCACGCCGAACGAGCCGAAACCGATCAGCACGGGCACGCCTCCCTTGAAGGGATCGAGCCCGCTGACCGCGAAGGGCACGGCGGCGACGATCGTCATGACCGATACGGACACGCTGGCGCGGGCGGGCGCGCCGCTGGCCGGATGCGGCTCGCCGAACCAGGGCGGGAGCAGCCAGGCGCGGCCGAGCGCGAAGATGTAGCGCGCGGCGGCGTTGTGGATGGCGAGGGTGGACGCCAGCATGGAGAAGCAGACGAGCACGCCCATGACGTCCGTGAGGGTTTCGCCGCCGTAGCGGGTGAACACGTTGAACATCAGCTCGCCGCTCTCGGCGTTGGCGCGGGCGGCGATGTCGCCGGGCTCGATCGCCCCCACCGCGATCCAGGCGGTGAAGAGGTAGAAGACGGCGACGCAGATCACGGCGGTGTAGGTGGCGAGGGGGATGGAGCGCTTGGGGTCGCGCGCCTCCTCGCCGTACAGGGCGGCGGACTCGAAGCCGAGGAAGCAGGTGAAGGCGACCATGAGGCTGACGCCGAGTTCCCGCGTGAACACGAGGTGCGGTGCCATGGCATGCGCCGGCAGGGCCAGCGCGACGCCCTTGGTGGCGATGACGCTCCCATCGAAGATGGCGAGGATCACCACCTCGCCGATCATCAGGGCGCCGAGGATGGCGGACGACAGGTCGATGGAGCGGTAGCCGAGCACGGCCACCAGCGCGATGCCCACGACGGCGTAGATCGGCCAGGGGACGTGCGCGCCGGCCTGGGTGAGCACCAGCTCGGTGAAGTAACCGAACAGGTCGGCTAGGCCGAAGGTGAAGGCGAGGTAGGCGATGATCGCGGTGTAGGCCGAGCCGATGCCGGCCGCCGTGCCCAAACCTTCCGTGATGTAGGCGTAGAAGGCGCCGGTGTTGACGATGCGCCGGCTCATGGCGGCGTAGCCCACCGCGAAGCACAGCAGGATCACGCCCGTGATGGCGAAGGCGCCGGGCGTGCCCGCGCCGTTGCCGCGCCCGAGCGCGATGGGCAGGTTGCCGATCATGGCGGCGAGCGGCGCGGCCGCGGCGATCACCAGGAAGGTGATGCGGGACGTCGAGAGCGAAGCGCGTTTGGGCGGCGGAACATCCGGGGATGGCATGATGGCGAGGTTCCGGTGCTGATGACAAGGATCGCCGAAGCGCCTTGCGCCCAAAGGGCCGAAGCGCCCTGCGCCTAAACGAAAGCCCCGTCGTTGCCTAGGCTCCGCCATGGCTCGAGCCGGCCGGTGTGGCGGCGCGGCAATGCGCAGCATGACGGCTTTTCTGGCGAACGAAGGCCGAGCCAGGAGGCTTGACTTTCGCCATGCGGCAAGGGCTGCGGCCCGAATGGGAAGAGGATAAACACATGAGTGACGCGAACGCGGCCACCGAAGCCTACATGACCGGCTTGCGGAACCAACATGCCGTCGAGACGCAAGCCATTGGGACCATTCAGAACGAGTTGCCCCGGATGAAGGCCTATCCGGAGTTGCACGCGCGGATGCAGACGGACAAGGAACGCTCGACCACCCAGGCCGCCCGTCTCGATGACCTGCTCGCCAAGCATGGAACGAAGAAATCGCTGGCGAAGGAGGTCGTGACGGGTGCCGTCGCGACCGTGGCCGGCTTCGCCCACGCCGGCTCGGGCGACGATGTCTTGAAGAACGTCCTCGCGGCGGTGGGTTTCAAGGCCTACGAGATCGCCTCGTACAAGGTCCTCCTCGCGTTAGCGGACGAGGCCGGCGCGGGCGAGGACAAGGTGGTGCTGGAGCAATCGATGAAGGAGGAGCAGGAGATGGGTGATTGGCTCGGCCTCCATTTGCCGAACCTGGTGCACGCCTACGTCCAGCAGAAGTCGGCGTGATGGTTGCCGATGGAGCCGCCGGTCGAGGGATTGGTGGCTCCATGGCGATGGGACTTCAATCCGAACGACCTGGGCTCGTAGCGGGCGCCGCTGACTGACTCGCATCCGGGGCTGGATGTCCGCGACGACGTCACGGTCGTCGGACCGGCACGGCCGATGCCCGTGGTTCGCGGGTCCGGCGATAGGGGGTTGAGCTTTGGTATCTAGTCCCTATGCCACAGGCCCTCACTCCCGATTTCCATGGTCAACCAAGCGCTGTCGGTTACGTTGACCAACGAAGCGAAAGGTCGCGGACGGGATCGAGGATCATGGAAGCGACGATCAGCGTGCGAAATCGGTCCGGCGTGCGCGGAAGATCCGTGCGACGTGTCCGCGACGGGGCTGGTGTTCCTTGTCCCGCCAGACGGTCGTCGCCAAGATCATGTCGCGAGCGTCGATCGAGTTCGACCCACGCGCGTGGCGAGGCCGCAGGTTAGTTTGAGATGTCCGGATGTTCTCAGATGGGCCACGATGTCGGGACATCGCATGAGTGATCGGTTGATGTGGATGATGCGAACGATCCCCTTCGCCGCGAAAATCGATGGTCCGATCATGGTCATGCCGTCGGACGCGTTGGCTGGCGCCATGGACCGTGCGAACGCGGTCGGTGCGATTTGACCCGTTCGTCCGAGGCTCGTCGGGCGGTTGTGATCGGGGCTGGTCCC
>CAXSDP010000128.1:0-7309 GCA_964235705.1 uncultured Beijerinckiaceae bacterium
GACGATCCTCGCCTATGCCCTCCACAACCCCCACGACGAGACGGACCATGACCGCCTCGTCGTCCTTCTCTCGGCCGCCTATCGCGGCCGGGTTGACGCCGCCACGCCGGCGCGGGTCGCCAAGGTGCTCAGCCTGTGGCGCAGGGGCGACAAGGCGCTGGCCGCCATCCACCTCGCCCTGGCACGCCTGCCATCGATCGAGTTGGACGACGCCTACCGCCTGCACTTGGCCGACCTCGCGCTGGACGGAGGGGTCGCGCCGGAGGCAGTCCTGCGGGCATTCGGCCACGCGGCGGCGACGGCGCGGCTTTTCAAGTATGACCAGGCGGAGCCGCGCGTCCCCGCAGGCGGCGGGCCGCACGGCGGCGAGTGGACGGGCGCGGGCGGGGCGGGTGGTGGCACGGCATCGGGCCACGACGCGGCGACGCAATTGGCCGCGAACACGACGACGAACTTTGACTACGCTTGCAAGAAACTCAAATTGGATCCGAATGAAGCAACTCTTGCCCTACATGACGCGAAACACTTAGCAGGCTTAGGCGGTGCGGATAATTGCACCTTCGATCTGCGAACTGGCGACATTCTATTCAACGGTGAGAGCATAGGAAATCTAGGAGATTAAGATGAGCTGCGAATCGCAAACGGGTCCTTACGACATGACGCTCCGCTTTTGGAGTGATGACGTTTCCATGGAACCGATCGTTCGAGAGTTGGGCTTGGTTATCCATGACCTGCAAAAGCGCGGCGAGCCCGTCATCAACGCGAAAGCGCGTTCGCGGCGCGTCGCGCCCAAACACTTCGCCTCGGTCGCGCAAGCGAGGACGCCCGACGAAGGCGACGTGCTAACCTGGATAGACCATACGCTTCAACGAATCGAGAGCCAACCGGCGCTCGTCGACCGACTTCGGTCAGGCGCGGTGGAGGCGCTGCTGTGGATCGCGGTCCTCGGTTATGACCCGATCCCGCCACCACTGGTCATCGCGGCGTCACTATCCGGTTCCGCGACGCGGGTCGGAGCGAAGATCATGGTCGAGGATTACAACCGCTACGATGCCGACGGCGTGCCAATGAAGACTTGGTTCGGCTGACGGCCTCGCCGCTTCGAACGTAAGGGGCTGAAAGTGACCCGTGAGACGCGAATAGGCCCGTTCGTCATGTCCCTCGCCCTGTCGAGCCACGACGTGCCCATGGAGCCGATCGTTCGGAGCATGGGCCTGGTCGCCAAACACCTGCACAGGCGCGGCGAGCCGATCGTGCTGGCGACGAGCCCCACGCGCCCCATCGCGAGCAAACACTACGCCTCCCTCGCGCACGCGAGAAGCTCGGACGAGACGGACGTGCCGGCTTGGCTGGACCACACGGTACGGCGCATCGACGACCAGCCCGCCCTCGCCGGCATGATCCGCGCCGGCGCGGTGGAAGCCATAGCTTGGATCGCGGTCATGCCCCACGACCCGACGCCGGCGCCGTTGCGTGTCGACCCGAGTCTCATCAAAGCGGCGGCACGGCTCGGCGCGAGGATCCTGATCGAGGATTACAACCGCGAGGATCCCGACGGCTCGCCCGAGAAAACTTGGCTTGGCTGAGAAGGCTTGGGTGACGGCCTCGTCGCCCCGAATGCGGGGGTTGAAATCAGCCATGAAACCCGGACAGGTCCTTCGTCATGTCCCGCTTCGTCGAGCCATGACGGGCCGGAGGGGGTAGCGACACACATGGGGCAACCCACACGGAGGCGGTTCACTTGGACGCGGTCCTGACCCGGGCGAGCGACGCCCACACCCCCGGTACGATCAACGCGCGGCTCGACCGCCTGCCGGCGACGCGCACGATCTGGACCATCGTCGTCCTGCTGTCGCTCGGCGGCTGGTTCGAGTTCTACGACCTGTTCTTCACCGCCTACGTCGGACCGGCGCTGGTCAAGTCGGGGATGCTGAGCGAGACGACGAGGGCGTTCTTCGGCTTCTCCGGCCTCGGCGCCTTCGTCGCCGCGACCTTCGCCGGCCTGTTCCTCGGCACGTTCGCTCTCGGCTGGGTGGCCGACCGGTACGGGCGGCGGGCGATCTTCACGGCGTCGCTGCTGTGGTATTCGGCCGCCACCGTGATCATGGCGTTCCAGACCCACGCCGGCGGCCTGAACCTGTGGCGGCTCATCGCCGGCGTCGGGCTGGGTATGGAATTCGTCACCATCGATTCCTACCTCGCCGAACTGGTGCCGGTCGGCCTGCGCGGCCGCGCCTTCGTGATCAACCAGTCGGTCCAGTACAGCTCCGTCCCCGCCGTCGCCCTGCTGGCCTACCTCCTGGTGCCACATTCGGTCTTCGGCCTGGAGGGCTGGCGCGTCGTGGTGCTGATCGGCGCGGTGGGCGCGCTGCTGGTGTGGTTCATCCGCGCGAGCCTGCCGGAGAGCCCGCGCTGGCTGGCGCAGCGAGGACGGCTGGCGGAGGCCGACGCGATCGTGGCCCGCTTGGAAGCGCGGGTCGCGCGCGAGCACGGCGCGCCCCTGCCCGCACCGCTACCGACGGTCGAGCCTCCCACGGTGGAGCGGGCCGGTTTCATCGAGATCCTGCGGCCGCCCCATCGCGGCCGCACGGTGATGCTGTCGGTGTTCAACTTCTTCCAGACGATCGGCTATTATGGCTTCGCGAGCTGGGTGCCGACGCTGCTGATCGCGCGCGGCATCGGCATCACGCACAGCCTGCTCTATTCGAGCCTCATCGCGCTCGCCAACCCGCTCGGCCCCCTGCTCGCGCTGCCGATCGCGGATCGGATCGAGCGCAAATGGATCATCGTCGGCGCCGCGATCGGCATCGCGTCGTTCGGCCTGCTGTTCGCCGGCGCCTCCAACCCCGTGCTCCTGGTGGTGTTCGGCCTCGGCATCACCTTCTCCAGCAACCTGCTGTCCTTCGGCTTCCACTCCTACCAGCCGGAGCTGTTCCCGACGCGGGTGCGGGCGCGGGCGATCGGCTTCTGCTACTCCATGAGCCGGCTCAGCGCGATGTTCTCCGGCTTCACCATCGCCTACTGCCTGCGCGAGTTCGGCACGGCCGGCGTCTTCGCGCTCATCACGGGGTCGATGGCGATCGTCGCCACGACCATCGGCGTGTTCGGCCCGCGCACGCGGACCAAGCAGCTTTGAGGATCTGGCAACTTTGAACCACTACCTGCCCGTCCGCCCCGAGTGGCTGGCGCGCCGGGACGAGCCGGTGATCGAGCCGGCGCTGCCCATCGTCGACGCCCACCACCACCTTTGGGAGCGCGAGGGCTGGCGCTACATGGCCGACGACCTGCTGCATGACCTCGACACCGGCCACAACGTGGTGGCGACGGTGTTCGTGCAGGCGCGCACGCGCTACGCCCAGGAGGGTCCGCCCGCGATGCGGCCGGTCGGCGAGACGGCGTTCGCCGCCGCCATCGCGGCCGAGGCGGAGCGACGACCCGGGTCGCCCCGGCTCTGCGCGGCGATCGTCGGCCACGCCGACCTGACGCTCGGCGCCGACGTCAGCCCCGTGCTGGAGGCGCACATCGCCGCCGGCGGCGGGCGGTTCCGCGGCATCCGCCACCTCACCGCGTGGGACGCCGACACCACCCTGCTGAACCCGCTGAGCGCCGGGCCGCCGAACCTCCTCGCCGACCCGGCCTACCTCGAAGGCGTGGCGCAACTCGCCCCGCTCGGCCTGTCCTACGACGCGTGGCTGTTCCAACCCCAGTTGCCGGAGCTGCTGGCGCTGGCGCGGCGGTTCCCCGACCTGAGCGTGATCCTGGACCACGCCGGCGGCCCGCTCGGCGCCGGCACCTACGCCGGCCGGCGCGAGGAAACGTTCCCGGCCTGGGCGCGCGACGTGCGGGCACTGGCCGCCTGCCCCAACGTCGTCGTCAAACTCGGCGGCCTCGGCATGCGGATCAACGGGTTCGGCTTCGAGGCGGGTGCCGATCCCCCCTCCTCGCTCGACCTCGCGCGCGCGTGGCGACCCTACGTCGACACCTGCCTGGAGGCGTTCGGCGCCGGGCGCTGCATGTTCGAGAGCAACTTCCCCGTGGACAAGGGGTCCTACGGCTATCGCGCCTGCTGGAACGCCTTCAAGCGCCTGAGCGCCGGCGCGAGCGAGGCGGAGCGGGCCTCGCTCTTCGCCGGCACGGCGCAGCGCGTGTACCGGCTGGGCTGAGCCCGGCGGTGCCTGACGACGCCTCGCCCTACAGCCGCTCCATCCACCCGTGCGGGTCCGGCGCGGTGCCGCGCTGGATGCCGACCAGCGCGTCGCGCAATTTGGTCGTCAGCGGGCCGGCCTCGCCGTCGCTCACCGCGATCTCGCGCTTCGCCCCGCGCACCCGGCCGATGGGCGCCACCACGGCGGCGGTGCCGCAGGCGAAGGCTTCGCGCAGGCGCCCGCTCGCCGCGTCCGCCTGCCACTGGTCGATCGCGTAAGGCTCCTCGCGCACGCTCACCCCCATGTCGCGGGCAAGCGTGATCAGCGAGTCCCGGGTCACGCCCGGCAGGATGGTGCCATCGAGCGGCGGCGTTTGCAGCGAGCCGTCCTCGAAGGCGAAGAAGATGTTCATGCCGCCGAGCTCCTCGATCCAGCGATGCTCGACCGCGTCGAGGAACACCACTTGGTCGCAGCCCTCGCGGATCGCCTCGGCCTGCGCCTTCAGGCTCCCCGCGTAGTTGCCGCCGCATTTGGCGTCGCCCGTGCCGCCCGGCGCCGAGCGGCTGTAGGTGTCGGAGATCCACAACGTCACCGGCTTCGCGCCGCCCTTGAAGTAGGAACCGACGGACGAGGCGACCAGGCAGTAAAGGTACTCGGACGACGGCTTCACGCCCAAAGCCGCCTCCGTCGCGATCATGAAGGGGCGCAGGTAGAGCGAACCGCCCTCGACGGCGGGGATCCATTCGCGCTCGGCGCGCACGAGGGTGCGGATCGACTCGACGAACAGGTTTTCCGGAAACGGCGCCATGGCCATCCGCTCGGCGGAGCGGCGGAAACGGCGGGCGTTGGCGTCGGGACGGAACAGCGCGGCCCCGCCGTCGGGCATGCGGTAGGCCTTCAACCCCTCGAAGATCTCCTGGGCGTAGTGCAGCACCATCGACGTCGGGTCGAGCACGAGGGGCGCGCGGGGCACGATCCTGCCGTCGTGCCAGCCAAGGCCCTCCTTGTAGCGCATCGTCACCATGTGGTCGGTGAAGACGCGGCCGAAGCCGGGATCGACGAGCATGGCCTCGCGCTCGTTCGCCGGCACCAGCGCGACGCGAGGCTCGAAGGTGAAGGGAGAGGCGTCCATCGGCTCTGCTCCTGTGACGCTCGCCCACCGAGCCGTCTTCGCGTCGCACGACCTACGCGAGAGCGGCCGGCTTGTCGTCGCGTTTCTGGGTCATGGGTCACACTTCTTTACCCGACGTCGCCGGGGCGTGTCGACGGTTCCGTCGGCCGGAGTCGTCGCCGCGAACCGGCGTTCCCGCGGCGCGGGACCGCCGCGGGAGGGGCGGCCTCCCCCGGTCGCACGTCCTCGAAGAGGACGGCTGGCTCCGGCACCTCGGGTTTGGACGTGTCGGACTCGGGGACGGCTGACTCCGAGACTTTGGTCCGGTCGTCCGCGAGGTCGCGGGCCAGTTGGGCGTGCAGCTTGTCCAGCGCCGCCCCGGCGTCCGCCCACCATTCCGGGCTCCAAACGCGGCGGATGCGCCAGCCGAGGTCGACCAGCACCATCTCGCGCAGCCGGTCCCGGTCGCGCGCCGTCGCGGAGCGGTGGTAGGTCGCCCCGTCGCACTCGACGCCGGCGAGGTAGCGGCCGGGCTCGTCGGGATGCACCACGCCGAGATCGATGCGGAAGCCGGACACGCCGACCTGCGGGTGCACCCGCCAGCCGCGCGCCTCCAGGCCGGCCATCACGGCGGCCTCGAAGGGCGAGTCGTGGTCGCGCCCGGTCGGGGCCGCCGCCTCGGCCAGCGCGCGCGGGCCGTTGGCGGCGTAGTCGAGGAACAGCTTGAAGTCGCGCACGCCGCGTGCGCCGCTGCGGCCGAGGTCGATGTCGCCGGCCTTCAGTGAGGCGAACACGACCAGCTCGGCCCGCGCGCGGGTGACAGCGACGTTGAGGCGGCGGTGGCCGCCCGCCTTGTTCAGCGAGGACACGGTGGAGGACACCCGCCCGGCCGCGTCGCGCCCGACGGCGACGGAGAAGACGATCACGTCGCGCTCGTCGCCCTGGACGTTCTCGAGGTTCTTCACGAACACCGGCTCGTGCCACGTCGCCTTGTCGAAGAAGCGCTCCAGCTCCGGCTGGGCCCGGCGGCGCTCGTCGAGGAGGTTCTCCACCAACCGCTGCTGCTCGCCGTTGAAGGTCACGACGCCGAGCGACGCGTTGGCCGCCGCGAAGGCGGGGTCGAGCAGGCGGGCGACCACCCAGTCCGCCACGGCACGGGCCTCCGGCCGGTTCACGCGGCCCGCGCCCCGCTCGTAGAGCCCGTCGGCCACGGGGACGAGGCGGACCGCGCGGTCGCGCGTCAGCGGGGACGGGAAGGTGATGAGGCGACCGGCGTAGTAGCGCTCGTTGGAGAAGGCGATGAGGGACTCGTGCCGGCTGCGGTAGTGCCAGTCGAGGGTGCGGCGCGGCACGTTGGTGGCCAGGCACTCGTCGAGGATCGACTCCTGGTCGGCGACGTCGCTGCCGTCGGTGATGTCGTCGGCGCCACGGTCGCCGACGCTGGTGGGCGGCAGCTGCTCCGGGTCGCCGACGATGACGAGTTGGCGCCCGCGCGCCATGGCGCCGATCGCGTAAGGGGGCGCGATCTGCGACGCCTCGTCGAAGATCACGACGTCGAAGGGCGGCGCGTCCGCCGGCAGGTACTGCGCGATCGACAGCGGGCTCATCATCAGGCAGGGGGTGAGCGCCGTCAGCGCGTTGGGCATGCCGGCGAACAGCTTGCGCAGCGGCAGGTGCGCCCGCTTCTTGGCGAGCTCGCGGGACAGCAGGCCCCATTCCGGATCGGCGCCGAAGCCGTTCGGGCCGGGCACGCCGCCGCCGAGCCGCGACAGGATGGCGGCCTTGGACAGGTCGGCGACGGTCGCGTCGAGCGCGCGGAACCGCTCGATCGCGTCCTCGTGGCGTTGCGGCACGAAGCGGCGCAGCACCTCGTCCGAGCCGACCAGCCCGTCGACCCACCAGCGCGCGTAGGCGGCCTCGAAGGCGGGGACGATGCCGGGACCCGGCACGTCGCCCCGCTCGACCGCGCGCACGAGCGGGCCGAGGCCCGCCGCGTCGGCCTCCCCGGCCACCTCGCGCCACGCGCTCCAGGCCTGCGCCCCGCCGAGCCCGG
>CAXSDP010000129.1:0-3592 GCA_964235705.1 uncultured Beijerinckiaceae bacterium
AGCGTCCCCCCGTCCGCGCCCGGCGGGCCGGGGGATTGCCGGCCGTCGGCGACCGTCGCGGGAGGGTTCGCGTGGTCGAACGTCACGAGGCGCAGCCCGTCGTTGCCGCGCGCCGCGTCGCAGCCGCCGGCCAGGACCGCCGTGGCCGCCGCCATCCGCAACGCGGCGGCGAGCGCGGGACTTCTAGGGCTGCGCGGGTTTCCCACCGGGGTGCATGATCCGTCCGGCGGGTCGCGCGTCGCGCCCTCGCACCGGGAACACCGAAACCTTCATGGTTTCAGGCCGCATCTGATCGGACGCGCGTTGAGAATCCCTTACGCGCGCCGCCCCGACGGCGGGACGGGCCCTGTCAAATGATCGCGGGGGACCCCTGAGGTCGTCATTGGGGGTTCACGGCCGGGCACCGTCGAACGTCCCGTCCGCGAACCGGCCGCTGGCGTTGCCAGCGGCGAGGACCTATGTCTGGTCGCGCGGATCGGACGGACCGAGCGCGTCCCCGCGCCCGTATCCCCGCTCCCGTGTCCCCGCTCCCGTGCCCTGGCCCCATTTCCCGGCCCCGTGTCCCGGCCGCACGTCCCCGCCGGCCCCAAGTCGAGGAACGCCACCATGACCGCAGCGACAGCGCTCGAGCGTCGCCTCACGGCGGCCGGCTGCGGCGACGTCCTGTTCGACCCCTTCTCGCGCGGGCGCTACGCCACCGACGCCTCCGCCTACCAGATGATGCCGGCCGGCGCGGTGGCGCCGCGCAGCGTGGCGGAGGCCGCCACGGCGATCGGCATCGCCCGCACCGAGGGCGTCCCCGTCACCGCGCGCGGCGGCGGCACCTCGCAATCCGGCCAAACCGTCAACAAAGGTCTCGTCGTCGACTGCTCCAAGTACCTCAACAGGATCCTGGACCTCGACGTGGACGCCCGCACCTGCCGGGTCGAGCCGGGGTTGGTGCTCGACGACCTCAACCGCCAGCTGAAGAAGCACGGCCTGTGGTTCCCGGTCGACGTGTCGACCGCCAGCCGCGCCACGATCGGCGGCATGGCCGGCAACAACTCCTGCGGCGGGCGCTCGCTGCGCTACGGGACGATGCGCGACAACGTCCTCGCCATCGACGCGGTGCTCGCCGACGGCACGCCGGCCCGCTTCGCGAGGCAGCGCGCGGACCTCGCCGACATGGCCGGCAACGACCCGCGCCGCGCCCTCTTCACCGACCTGCTGCGGATCGGCGCCCGCGAAGCGGACGAGGTGGACGCGCGCTTCCCCGCCGTGCAGCGCCGCGTCGGCGGCTACAACCTCGACGCGCTGGTGCCGGCGGGTGTCGGGAAGGATGGCCGCAAGGGCAACGGCGACGGCACGGTCAACATGGCGCACCTGCTGGTCGGCTCGGAGGGCACGCTCGCCTTCTCCACCGCGATCGACCTCAAGCTGTGGCCCCTGCTCGGCCGGCGCGGGCTCGGCGTCTGCCACTTCGGCTCGTTCTTCGCCGCGATGGACGCGGCGCAGCACCTCGTGACCCTCAAGCCCATCGCCGTGGAGCTGGTCGACGCCACCATGCTGCGGCTCGCCGGCGACATCGCGATGTTCAAGCCGACGCTGGATGCCTTCGTGCGCGGCGAGCCGGAAGCGCTGCTGCTCGTCGAGTTCGCCGAGGACGACGCCGGCAACCGCCGCCGCCTGCGCGACCTCAGCGACACCATGGGCGCGCTCGGCTTCGGCTGGGACCGGCCGCGCGCCAAGTGGGGCGGCGTGGTGGACGTGCTCGACCCCAAGCTGCAAGGCGCGATCGCCGACCTGCGCACGTCCGGCCTCAACATCATGATGTCCATGAAGGACGCGCGCAAACCCGTGTCCTTCGTCGAGGATTGCGCGGTGCCCCTGCCCCACCTCGCCGAGTACACGGAGAAGCTCACCGCCGTGTTCGCCAAGCACGGCACGCAGGGCACCTGGTACGCGCACGCCTCCGAGGGCTGCCTGCACGTGCGCCCGGTGCTCAACCTCAAGCTGGAGAAGGACGTGCGGGCGATGCGCGCCATCGCCGAGGAGGCCTTCGCGCTGGTGAAGTCCTTCAAGGGCTCGCACTCGGGCGAGCACGGCGACGGCATCGTCCGCTCCGAGTTCCACGCCACCATGTACGGCGAGCGGCTGGTGAGCGCCTTCGGCGAGGTGAAGGCGCGTTTCGATCCCGCCCGCGTGCTGAACCCCGGCAAGATCGTCGACGCGCCCCGCTTCGACGACCGCAGCCTGTTCCGGTACAAGCCGGATTATTCGATCGAGGCGTTCGAGCCGGCGCTCGACTGGTCGGCCTTCCCCGGCGGGGCCAAGGGGCTCTCCGGCGCGGTCGAGATGTGCAACAATAACGGCGCCTGCCGCAAGCTGGCGGGGGGCGTGATGTGCCCCTCCTACCGCGCCACCCGCGACGAGAAGGACACGACGCGAGGCCGCGCCAACGTGCTGCGCCTCGCCCTCTCCAAGCAGCTCGGCCCCGACGCGATGACGGGCGAGGGCATGGCGGAGGCGATGAAGCTCTGCGTGTCGTGCAAGGCGTGCCGCTCCGAGTGCCCGACCGGCGTCGACATGGCGCGCATGAAGATCGAGGTGCAGGCGGCCCGCCTCAAGGCCCACGGCCCGACCCTGCGCGATCGCCTCATCGGCCACCTGCCCCGCTACGCCCGGCTCGCCGCCAGGGTGCCGTGGCTGCTCAACCTGCGCAACCGCGTGCCGGCCCTGGCGCGGCTGGGCGAGCGCGTGCTCGGCCTGGCGGCCGGACGCTCACTGCCGACGTGGCGCGCCGACCGGTTCGAGCCCAGCGAGCTGGTGGTCGGACCCGAGGGCGGCCGTGCCGTGGTGCTGTTCGCCGACACGTTCAACCGCGCCTTCGATCGGGAGACCCTGGACGCCGCCTTGAGCGTGCTGGTGGCCGGCGGCTACCGCGTGCACCTGCCCCGCCCCGCCGACGGCTCGTCGCGGCCGCTGTGCTGCGGCCGCACGTACCTGTCGGTCGGCATGGTGGACGAGGCCCGCGCCGAGGTCCGCCGCTCGCTCAACGCCCTGCTCCCCTACGTCGCCGCCGGCATGCCGGTGGTCGGGCTGGAGCCCTCCTGCCTCCTCACCTTCCGCGACGAGGCGCTGGCGCTGCTGCCGGGCGAGGACGCCCGGCGCGTGGCCGGGAGCGCCCTGCTGTTCGAAGAGTTCCTGGCGGGTGAGGCGGAGGCCGGGCGCCTCCATCTCGACCTTCATCCCTTGCCCGAAGGCAAGGCGGTGCTGCACGGCCACTGCCACCAGAAGAGCTTCCGCGCGCTGGCGCCGGTGGAGAGGGTCGTTCGGCTCATCCCGGACCTGGCGGTGGACACGATCGAGTCGAGCTGCTGCGGCATGGCCGGCGCCTTCGGCTACCAGGCGGAAACCGCCGACGTGTCCCTGCGCATGGGGGAGCTGAGCCTGTTGCCGGCGGTGCGGGCGGCGCCCGACGCCCTCGTCGTCGCCGACGGCACCTCGTGCCGGCACCAGATCCGCGACGGCGCGCGACGCGAGGCGCTGCACGTCGCCCGCGTGCTCGCCGCGAGCCTGGCCGCGCCGGCGCGATCGGCCACCGCGCCCGACG
>CAXSDP010000129.1:3692-7303 GCA_964235705.1 uncultured Beijerinckiaceae bacterium
CGCCCGGCATCGTTAGGGGGCTGAACGCGTGCGGACGGTGCCGGGATGACACGAAACGCGATGACGTCGACGGGGATCGTGCCCGACCTCCACGCCGCCCCCCGGTCGCGCGGCGGGATCGCCCGTCCGCGCCTTCGCGTCGGGCTCGCCGGTCGCCTCCTCGTCCTCGTCGCCACCTTCGTGATGGTCGCGGAGGTGGCGATCTACGTGCCGAGCGTCGCCAATTTCCGGTTCTACTGGCTGCGCAGCCATCTCAGCGCCGCCTACACCGCCTCGCTGGTGCTCGAGGGCGCCCCCGACGCCGTCCTGTCGGACGCGCTGTCGCGCGACCTGCTGAACAGCGCGTCCGCCCGCCTCATCGTGCTGGACAAGGACGGTACCCGGCGGATCCTGGCCTCCGGCGACCTGCCGGGCAAGGTCGACGAGGTCGACGACCTCAGGGCCGGCACGTGGCCGGGGCTGCTCCGCGCGGCGTTCCGCACGCTGGCGGCGCCCCCCGGGCGCGTGCTGACCTTCATCAGCCCCGCGCCGACCGGCGCCGGCGGCGCCATCGAGGTGACGATGGACGAGGCGCCGCTCCAGCACGCGATGCGCTCCTATTCCAGGCACCTGCTGATCTACTCCCTCATCACCTCCGTCGTGGTGGCGACACTCGCGGCGCTGGCCATGCATCGCATGATCCTGGGGCCGGTGCGCCGCCTGACGACGAGCATCGTCGATTTCGGCGCGGACCCCGACGACCGCTCCCGCATCATCGTCCCGTCCGGCCGCGCGCATGAGATCGGCCAGGCCGAGCGGGCGCTGGCGATGATGCAGGAAACCCTGGTGCTGGAACTCGCCCAGAAGAAGAACCTGAGCAACCTCGGCCTGGCGGTGGCCAAGATCAACCACGACATGCGCAACATGCTGTCGTCGGCGCAGATCCTGTCGGACAGGCTCGCCGGCCTCCCCGACCCGCTCGCCCAGCGCCTCGCGCCCAAGCTGGTGGCGACCCTCGACCGCGCGATCCGCTTCTGCGAGGCGACCCTGACCTACGGGCGGGCCGCCGACGACCCGCCGTACCCCCGCGCCTTGACGCTCCGCGCCCTGGTCGCCGAGGCCGCGGAAACCGTGGCACCGCTCGCCCACGGCCCGGTGCGCATCGCCAACGAAGTGCCGGACCGGTTCGAGGTCGTGGCGGACGCCGAGCAGATGTTCCGCATCCTGCTCAACCTGTTGCGCAACGGCGTGGAGGCGCTGGAACGCGCCGGCGCCTCGCCCGGCCGGTTGCCTGCCGTCACCGTGCGGGCCTGGAAGGAGGGCGAGGCGACGATCATCGAGGTGGGCGACACCGGACCCGGCATCCCCGCGATGCTGCGACCGAAGATCTTCTCCGCGTTCCAGAATTCGACGCGCCCCGGCGGCACCGGCCTCGGCCTCGCCATCGTGGCCGACCTGATCCACGCGCACGGCGGGACGATCGTGCTGGCCGGCGACGACGTCGGCGCCCGCTTCCGCATCACGCTGCCCTGGCTCCCCCCCGCGCGCTGAGCGCGACCCGTACGCCGCGCCGTCGCCCACCACCCACGTTGCACGCTTGCCATCGCCGCCGCGAAACGCTATCCAGCGGCATCGCGAGGGGCCATCCCCCAAGTGGCCGCGAGGCCGAAACGCGTCAGGCGCCCGTAGCTCAGCTGGATAGAGCACTAGACTACGAATCTAGGGGTCAGGAGTTCGAATCTCTTCGGGCGCGCCAATTCGATCAATGACTTAGATGCCAGTCTTAGCGGATGTGCTTCCCAGGTGACGGCTCTGGGAAGCACATGGGAAGCTTCAACCAGAGGCTGATCTCTTCGCTGCTCACATTCAATTCAGCATGGGCGTTCTGCGCGCCGGTGGCCACCACCTTCATCATTACATCGGGCAGCGGCCGTTGCAGCGCCGCCCCATCCAGGGCGCGTCCAACCACGTCGCGAACTCGTTGGGGGTCGTCAGCAGCACCGGCGTGGCTTTCGGATGCACCGCGCCGACGGTCGCGTTGGCCTCCGTCGTTAGGAACCCGAACAGCCGGTGCTCGCCCTCCACCGGGTCGGCCTTGGTTTCCGTGCGTGCCGGTCCAGGTCGTCCAGATGCCGGCGAAGGCGAACAACGGTCGGCTATCGTCGAGGTCGACTCAACTCGGCGCAAGGTTGGCACGTCAGATTGATCGAGCGCCGTTTCCTACCTGACTTCGCTCGGCCCCTTCCTCGACACGCTCGGCATGTTCGCCGAGTTCGAGACCAACCTGCGGCGCGAGCGCCATCGCGAGGCATCGTCCGGGCCAAGGCTGACAGTGTCTACAAGGGACGCAAGTCCTCGATTGACGGCGCCGCCCCGCGCCGCCTGCGCGACGATGGGCTTGGGCCGTCCGCCATTGCAGCACGGCGCGGGATCGGCTTGGCGAGCGTCCAACGCATTCTTGCAATCGGTAGCGAGGACAGCCACGTTCCGCCTCATCCGTCTAACCCGAGCGTCCCGGCCTATGGCCTATCAAGCAACCGTAATTCCCGTCATGATCGCCTCGCCGAGCGACGTTCCTGCTGAACGGCAAGCTATCGTGGACCTTCTGCATGAATGGAATGTCATCCATTCCCTAGAGCAGCACGCCGTCCTACTGCCGGTGCGATGGGAGACCCACTCAGCACCCGATATGGGCGGCCGTGCGCAGGAACTGATTAACACGCGCGTCCTCGCCCAGTGCGATATCCTCGTCGGTATCTTCTGGACCAAGCTTGGCACACCCACAGGGGATGCGGTCAGCGGAACGGTTGAGGAGATCCAGCGACATATTGACGGCGGCAAACTAGCTATGATCTACTTCTCTGACCAACCTGCGGCACCAAGTACGATCAATCCAGAGCAAAGCGCAAAATTAGCCGAGTTCAAATCATGGTGTCAGCCTCGCGGTCTATATGAAGAATTCACGAGCATCGAGAAACTAAGGGAAAAGTTTAGCCTTCAACTTCAAGTTAATCTGTACCAAGATCCTTACGTCAGAGGCCTGACTTCTCCTGATGCCGAGTCTCAGGCTGAATCTGATAAGAATGGTAAAACATCGCTGAGTGATGCCGCGTGCAGCTTCCTGTTGACGGCAACAAGTGGCAGGGACGGGATGATTCTGCGAGTTGGCGCGTTGGGAGGTGTAAACTTCTCAATGGGTGGACAAAGTTTTGTGCCCGCTGACGCGCGCGAGGAGGCTAAATGGGATGCTGCTCTTCAAGAACTCGTCGACTTGGGTGCGATAGTCCGCGCTGGAGGCAGGGGTCAAGCTTTCAAGGTCGCGCATCGTGGCTATGAGATCGCCGCGCACCTGCGGGTTGCTGGATAAGTAAGGTTTGGCATCGAGCGCCCCGAACCGCTCCGATTATGAACCCGCAATCGATCCTGCCAGCGGTTCCAACGCGCGTTCGACCCGGCACCATGTCTCAGGTCGCCAAATGAGCGCCCATATGTCTCGACGTCCAGTTCGTCACGAAGCCGGTAGACTGCCGGCCGGATGTCGCTGATTGTCAGACGGCTCGGCGGTCGCGCCCTCCTCGATTGATCTTCCCCCTTTGAAGTGGTCCGCCCTGAGGTATGGCTTTCGAGCCTCA
>CAXSDP010000130.1:0-7241 GCA_964235705.1 uncultured Beijerinckiaceae bacterium
TGCCGAGCCACCATCGCGGCGACGAGCCGGCCCCGCCGCCACGCGGCGGCGGGGCGACGACGTCCCGCCAGCTCGCCTCGACCGCGCGGGGATCGAGGCCGACGTCGGCCATCGCGGCCGGATCCAGCGCGCGGGCCGGCGACACGACGAGCGTGGACCCGTCGTCGGCGGACGGCATGGCCGTCGCGAAGGCGAAGGGCACCGGCCGGCCGGCCGCCACCGCCACGCGCGCGGTGAGCGAGAGCGCGGCGGCCACCGTGTCGCGATCGGGCTTGGGGACGACGAGCCGCGCCCTGCCCCGGGTGTAGGGCAGGCCGCCGCTGGCGGTGGCGGCGAGGTCCGGCGTCCGCTCGACGCGGGCGAGCGCCGGCAGCGCGATGTCGGAGGTGTCGAGGAGGAGGAAGCGCTTGGTGTCGGGGGCGGAACAATCCCCGTCGGCGGCGCGGGGCGTTTCCGCGAACACGTCCACCCGGTTGAGGCCGGGCCGCAGCAGGCTGAGCGGCAGGAACAGCTGCTTGTTCCTGAACACGCCGCCGGCGGCGTCGGGCAGCTTGATGACGCCGGCGCTGTGGCCGTTGACGTCGACGCGGACCTGGGCGTCGCGCGTCAGGCCGGCGGCGGTGCCGCCGGCGAGCCCGAACGTGCCGCGCCCGTAGTCGGAGGACAGGAAGTCGGCCGGGAGCCGCAGGTTGAAGCTCTTGCGGAAGAAGCGGCCGGAGAAGTCCTGGCTGGCGACGCCGAGGTCGCGCAGCGGGATGCGGCCGCCGCCGACGGTCGGCGTGGCGGGGTAGCTCGCGGCGGCGGCCAAGCCGGCGGGGGTGCCCTCGACCGGCGCGGTCTCCGGCAAGGGAAGGGTGGCGACGGCCGCTTCGACCTCCGCCTCGCTCGATCCGGTGACGAGGAGCGTCGGGCGCCCGCGCGTCGTGGCGGGGATGATCCTGGCCAGCGGCCCGGCCGCGCCGAGCAGGTCGGCGAGCTGCGGGATGCGGCCGAGCACCTCGCGCGTGCCGAGCGCGAGGTTGACCCCGAAGGCGTCGGTCACGGGC
Source organism: uncultured Beijerinckiaceae bacterium (assembly GCA_964235705.1). Taxonomy (GTDB): domain Bacteria; phylum Pseudomonadota; class Alphaproteobacteria; order Rhizobiales; family Beijerinckiaceae; genus RH-AL1. The sequence continues at coordinate 1,047 of CAXSDP010000130.1, forward strand.
GAGCCGAAGTCGACCGCCGGCTGCTGCGTGCGGGTGGCCAGCGCGATGCGCTGCGTCGCGGCGATCATCTGGCCGAGCTGGACCGGGGTGGCCTTGCCGGCCATGACGATGTGGATGGGCATCGACCCGTCGGCGCGGGGCAGCAGGGCCGGCACGTCGGCCAAGGCGGTGATCGCCTCCGCGCCGCCGGTCATCACGAAGCCGGTCTCGGCCGGGTCGATCCGGGTCCACAGCTCGTAGGTGGCGGCGACCGAGCAGTCGACGCGGTGGCGCTGCGCCATCGCCAGCGACACCGCGTTGAAGCCGGCGCGCAGGGTGCCGGCCGGCACGCTGAACTCGAGCACCCGCAGGCCCTGCGACGCGTCGATCCCCGCCGTGCCGACCGCGACGTCGTTGACGCGGACGGCCAGGGTGGAGGTTTCCGGCGCGACCGACACGGCGGACACGTGGCCGAGGCGGAAGCGCGTGATCCCGGCCGCCTGCGCCGCCGTGAGGTAGACCGGCCAGCGGAGGTCGCCGACCTCGCCGCCGAGGCGCAGGCCTTCCAGCGTGTTGGGCAGGTGGCGGATGGCGGGGGCCGGCGCGGCGGCGGGCGCGGTGGCGGGAGGCGCGGGCGGCGCGGCGGGGAGCGTGAGCGTCGGCACGGTGCCCAGGGACGGCGCCCCCGTGAAGACCTGCGCCCCGGCGTGCGTCGGGACGAGCGCCAGCGCGGCGGCGAGGGCCGCGACGAGCGGCGCGGCGACGGCGTTAGGCGACATCGCGTTACGCGACCTTGGACGTCGGCGCATCGGCTCGCTCCCCTTCGGCGCCGTGGTTGTGCATCTCTTGGCGCTTCATCTCGTGGCTGGCCAGGTTGAGGACGGCGTGCATCCAATCGGCGAGGGCGTCGGCGGACCCCTCGGGCGGGGCGGCCCCGGTCAGCGTGGCGGCGAGCGCGTCGAAGTCCTCGTCGATGGTGGCCTCGGCGCGGGTCTCGGCCAGGGTCTTGGCCAGGGGCTCGGATGACGTGTCGGCGAAAGCCGCGACGAGGGCGGTCGCCGGGGTGGCGATCACCGGAGCGAGGACCAAGGGTTCGATGACGCTCGGTTCGGCCATGGTCGACCCGGTGATGGCCAACTCGGCGACGACCGGACGCTCGACGCGCAGCCGTTCCCCGAGCAGCCGCTTGAGCCGGGCGGGGCTCAGGTGGGGCAGCAGGTGGGCGATGGCGCGCGGCGGCTCCCCGGCGCCCCACTTCAGGAACTGCCAGGAGCCGGCCAGCAGGCTCTTGTGGGCGCGGCGGCTCGTTTGGAAGCGGAGGATCGCGCCGGGATCGCCGTACATCAGGTCGGCGAGGGTCATGTAGGCGCCGGGCGTCATCGCGACGAAGCCGAAGCCGAAGGTCGTGCCCTGCTTGTCCGGGGTGGCGTGCACCAGGTCGATCATGAGGGGCGCCCGCACCGCGCCCCCGACCGGCACGATGTCCAACGACGCCCGCGTCCCCACGGCGAGGAGGCCGGCCAGCGCCTCGTCGCCGACGCGCAGCGCGCAGCCGCCGGCCGACACGGACTGGATCGTCACTGGCGCGGCGCGGCCGTCGAGGGTCAGCGTGCCGGCCCGCTCGATCGCCAGCCGTGGGAAGCGGTCGGGCTCGCGGCGCTCGGCGACGACGCCCAGCGCCGCGCCGGCGATGACGAGGTTGAAGGTCGTCCACAGGCCGACGATCAGCATCAGCTCGGCGCCGGGCTCGGTGAGGTAGCGCGTGAAGGCGGTGATCGCGCCGACGAGCAGCAGGCCGAAGATGACGAAGAATGGCGTGGCGAGGCCGGACAGGTGGTCGGCGTCGAGCGACACGCCCTTGGCGGTCACGTTGAAGGTCGGCTTGCGCGGCTTGAGCACCACCGCGACGATCGCCTTGGCGAGGTACACGCCCTGCACGTACTCGTAGAGCTCGCTGACGAAGGGCCAGCGCACGCGGCCGTACAGGTAGTTCTGCAGCATCAGGTTCACGACCATGTAGGTCGCGGTGTAGGCGAGCGCCTCGTCCATGGACGACACGAAGATCTTCACGTCGAAGAAGATGTGCAGGAGCGGCGCGACCGTGAACACCATGCGCGGCAGCGGGAAGAACCAGAACGTCATCGACGACAGGTAGGCGAGCTTCTGGATCGGCGTCAGCCCGCGCTTGAACAGCGGGTTCTTCAAGAGCAGGATCTGGAACATGCCCTGGCACCAGCGCGAGCGCTGGCCGATGAAGGACTCGAAGGTTTCCGGCTGCAGCCCGGCGATGAGCGGCTTGTCGACGTAGGCCGAGTGCCAGCCCTTGGCGTGCAGCTCGAAGGCGGTCTCGCAATCCTCCGTGATGGTGATGCCGGAGAAGCCGCCGGCGACGTCGAGCGCTTCGCGCCGCAGAAGCGCCGCCGAGCCGCAGAAGAACGAGCCGTCCCACTTGTCGAGGCCGCGCTGCGTGACCGAGTAGAACATCTCGTTCTCGGACGGCATCGCCCCGAAGGTGCGCAGGTTGCGCTCGATCGGGTCGGGGTTGAGGAAGACGTGGGGCGTCTGCACCAGGAACAGCTTCGGGTCACGGGCGAAGTGCCCCACCGTTTCCCGCAGGAAGGAGCGGAAGGGCGCGTGGTCGGCGTCGAACACCACCACGATGTCGCCGGTCGCGGTTTTGAGGCCGTTGTTCATGTTGCCGGCCTTGGCGTGCTCGTTCCTGGCGCGGGTGAGGTAGCGGGCGCCCATGTCGGCGCAGAGCCGCTGCAACGAGGCCCGTCGCGCGCGCGCCGCCTCGGCCTTGGCGGGGTTGGCGTCGGCGCACTTCTGGTCGGTGCCGCCGTCGTCGAGCAGCCACACGGTCAGCTTGGCGGCGGGATAGTCCATCGAGCGGGCGGCGGCGATGGTGGTGGCGAGGATGAACTCGTCCTCGTTGTAGGTGGGGATGAACACGTCGACGGTGGGCAGCGCCGCGTCGTCCGCGCGCTCCAACGCGGGACGCTCGAGAGGGTCGGCGTTGATGACCAGGCTGATGACGAGGATCAGCACGCAGTAGAGTTCGGCGGCGATCAGCAGGAGGCCGATGGCGAAGTTGATCGGCTGGTCGAGCGGCGGCAGCGTGCTGGTCGCGCGCCAGAAGATGTAGCGGATGACCACCAGGCTGCCGCAGGCGAGGAACGCCCAGCGCGCCAGCGGCCCCCTGCCCCAGCGCCACACCGCGAGCATGACGGCGATCACGCTCGTCGCCAGCGCGAGCTGCGTGCCGACGCTGATCGGCTGCGTCACGAACAGCAGCGCGAAGGCGGCGGTGAGCGCCCAGGCGGCGAGCCGGACGGCGCCGGCCACGCGGGGCATCGGAGGCATGGGAGGCATGGGGGTTATGGGAGGTAGGCGGGTCACGGGGCGCGGCCTCAGAAGCCGACGCGCGCGTCGACCGTGGCGTAGCCGCCGCTGCCCCGTACCCGGTCGTGGAGGTAGCCGGCGGCGAAGGCGACCTGGATCGGGCCGGCGCGCAGCCCGGTGATGTGCGCGCCGACGCGCTCCTGGTTGAAGAAGGCGTCGCCGAGCGCCACGAACTCGGGGCCGACGTAGAGGTCCGGCCCGATGAGGGTGCCGCCGCGCAGCCGCGCGAAATAGGCGGTCTTGTCCGTGGCGAAGGAGGCGTTGGCCGCCACCATCGTGAGCGGGCTCGGCTTGGTGTAGAACTCGAACTGGCCCTTGGCGCCGACGCTGGTGCCGACCACGCTGTTGCCGGGATCGACGCGCGACAGGGTGTTGTTGCGGATGTCGGCGCCGATGTAGGCGGCGAACACGGTCGCCGGCGAGACCCACTCGTAGCCGACCAGCGCCGCCCCGGACTCCTGCGTGCCGTGGATCGTCTGGCGGTCGTCGGTGCTGTAATAGCTGTAGACGCCGCCCAGCCCGTTGGCCCGCAGGCGGACGCCGCTCTGCGAGAGCGTGCCGACCGGCGCGGCGGTCGCGTTGATGTCGCCGAAGTACGATCCCTGCGTGGTGATGTCGGTGGACGCGTCGACGGCGACGATCCAGTCGTCGGTCGGGGCCTGCGGCTTGGCCCCGGTGTACCAGTCGGCGGCGAACGCCGGCGCGGGGAGGCACGCGACCGGCAGGCACAGGACGGGCAGGCACGGGAGGAGGACGGAAAGGCGACGCGCCAACATCGGCATACTCGGACACGCGGAACGCTAGGAACGTCGCGACCCTGGTGACCTTACGTAAACAAAGGATAAGGGAAGACCGGCCCCGACCCGCCCCAAACCCGTGTCCAACCCGCCGCGTCGGCCGGCCCCGCGCGCGGTGACGCCAGGGCACGGGGGCGGGCCGGCGGCGCTAAGTGGTTGATCGCGTGCCGCCATCAAAAGCGTGTCGCGAGGGCGCCCGGACGGCGGATGGTCCGATCCGACACCAAATCCGGCCTCGGGGCGGCGGCCCGGTTAAGGGGATCGAAAGCCCCGCCATGCGTAATCGCGGTGAACGAATGGTGAAGGGCGCGCGCCGGCGAGCCCGCCGCGTGACGATCCCGGACGAGGCGACGCATGGTGCCCGCAGCCGTACCCTCCCCGAGCCGGACGATCGTGGCCGGCCTCGCCGGTGTTGGCACCCTCGCCGGCGCGGGCGCGCTCGCCGGCTTTTGGACGACCTTGGGGGCCGGCGCGTCGCTCGTCGGCGTGCCCCTGGCCGTCACGGCGGCGGCGATCATCGCCCGCCTCGCGCTCGACCGCCGCGTGACGCCGCTGCGCGCGCGCCTCGCCGCGCTGGGGGAAAGCGAGCTGCGCTACCGCATGCTCGCCCAGGACTCGGCGGCGGTGGTGCTGGTGCTCGACGCCGGCCGGGTCCGGCCGCTCGCGCCGGGCGCGGTGGAGGGGCTGCTCGGCCAGGAAACCGACGCCCGGCGCGCGATCGTCGCCCACCTCCACCCCGACGACCGCGTCGCCGCCAAGGTCGTGCTGCGGGGCTTGTCGGCCGCCGAGCCGCGCGCGGCGATGACCGTGCGCCTCAGGCACGCGCGGGGCCATCCCATCCGGGCGGAGGCGACGCTGTGCCGGATCGAGCAGGCGAGCGGCGCGGTGGAAGTCATCGTCACGGTGCGCGACGTCACCGAGCGCCACCGCGAGGAGGAAGCGTTGCGCGACGCGACGCTGGCCGCGCGCCGCGCGCAGGCGGCGGCGGACGAGGCCAACCGGGCGAAGACGGAGTTCCTCGCCTGCATGAGCCACGAGATCCGCACGCCGCTCAACTCGGTGATCGGCTTCGCCAGCCTGCTGCTCGCGCGCGCCGACCTCGACGGGCAGGCGCGCCTCTACGGCGAGCGCATCCAGGCCGGCGGCAAGGCGCTGCTGACGGTGGTGGACGACATCCTCGACTTCTCCCAGGTCGAGGCCGGCATCGTCGACCTCGAGCCCCGGCCCTTCTCCCTGCCGGGGCTGATCGACGAGTGCTTGTCCATCGTCCAGCACGCCGCCATCGCCAAGGCCCTGTCGGTCCACGTCAACCTGGTGGACCGGCTCCCGCCCGCCGTGCTGGGCGACGCCGCGCGCCTGCGGCAGATCCTGCTCAACCTGCTGAACAACGCCATCAAGTTCACGCCCGAAGGCTCCGTGCTGCTGGAGATCCGCGCCGACAGGGCCGGGAACGACAGGGGCAAGGCCGACGGGAGCAAGGCCGGGGCGGGCATCAAGTTCTCGGTCGTGGACACCGGCATCGGCATCGACGGCGCCGACCTGCCCCGCCTGTTCCAGCGCTTCGCGCAGGTCGACGCCAGCATCCGGCGCTCCTACGGCGGCACGGGCCTCGGCCTCGCCATCTCCAAGCGCCTCGTCGAGCTGATGGGCGGCACCATCGGCGTCGACAGCGAGAAGGGGATCGGATCGACCTTCTGGTTCACGCTGCCGCTCCCGCCGACCAGCGCCGTGGGCGTCGCGACCGTCGATCGGCTCCCGGCCGCCGTCGCGCCCCGCAAGGTCCTGCTCGTCGAGGACGTGCCGATCAACCAGGAGCTCGTGCGCCACATCCTGGAGGCCGGGGGCCACGCGGTGGACGTGGTGGGCAACGGCGCCGAGGCCATCATGGCCGTGCAGGACGCCCCCTACGACGCCGTGCTCATGGACATCCAGATGCCCTACCTCGACGGGCTCGCCGCCACCCGCGCCATCCGCGCGCTCCCCCACCGCTGCCGCGACGTGCCGATCATCGCGATGA
>CAXSDP010000131.1:0-7222 GCA_964235705.1 uncultured Beijerinckiaceae bacterium
CACTCAGAAGGTAGGAGGCTCAGCACCATTCTGAAAGTGCCCAGGTAGTGCTAGTCACCGTGGTCCGACACGCTGCCACCATCGCCGCCGGCGAGTGGGTGCAGATGAGCAGTACCTGGATCACCGACCGCACCTACGGGCTGCAGTTCAAGGCCGCCTTCCTCAATGCCAGCCCGCCAACCACCCTGGAAGGCATCGAGAGGTACCTCGGCTCCGGCATGATCCGGGGCATCGGTCCGGTCTACGCGACCAAGCTGGTGTGAACGTTCGGGGCGGCGGTGTTCGAGCTGATCGAGCAGGAGTTCGGCCGCCTGCGCGAGGTCACCGGCATCGACCCCACGCGTGCTGCTCAAGGACCGCACCATCCACCGGCTGCTGGAGAGCGACCCGAAGACCGGCGGCTTCAAGCGCGGCGAGGAGCATCCGCTCGACTGTGGCCTGCTCGTAGTGGACGAGGCCAGCACAATCGACGTGCTGCTGATGCGGGCCCTGCTGCAGGCGTTGCCGGACCACGCGGCCTTCCTGATCGTCGGCGACGTCGACCAGCTGCCGAGCGTTGGCCCAGGCCAGGTGCTGGCCGACATCATCGGCTCGGACGCAGTACCGCTAATGCGGCTGACGGAGGTGTTCCGGCAGGCGGTGCAGAGCCGCATCATCGTCAACGTCCACCGGATCAACCGCGGCAAGATGCCGGAATGGGAGGCCGTCGAAGGTTCGGACTTCTTCTTCATCGACGCGCAGGAGCTGGAGGATGGCGTGCGCCGCCTGCTGTCGTTGGTGCGCGACCGCATCCCGGCGCGGTTCGGGCTGGATCCGGTGCGCGACGTGCAGATGCTGTGTCCGATGAACCGGGAATTTCATGCTGATTGGTACATCATGCGGTTTACAGGCGAAGCGTCCAACGCGCAGTCATTCAAGGGTCACGCATCACTTCAAATCGGCATACTGGAAACAACAGGAAATTGCAGTTTAATCAGTTAGCTAGCACCCAGAGGGTTGTATATATATAGGACTATACGTTACGTGCATATCGTGCGTACGTGCAGCATGTCGGTAACAAGCCGCCGCAAGCACGTGACCGTAAGGCGATCGTTCAGTAGGGAGCCTGACATGGCGTTGTTCTCGTTGGGCGCTTGGAAGAAACCTTGGCCCACCGGTCTGGTCGCCGCCGCCGTAGCGGCGACCCCGGCGGCGGCCCAAACCGTGCCTGCAGCGCCGCTTCTGGCGGCGTCGGCAAGCCAAGCTGGAGAACCAGCCGCCACGCAGTCCGCGGCACCAATCGAAACGGTGGTGGTGACGGCGGAGAAGAAGTCCGAGCGCCTGCAGGACACACCGGTTCCGGTGACGGTGCTGAACACGACCCGGCTCAGCGAGGTTAATCAGGTCCGCCTGCAGGACTACTTCGAGAAGGTCCCCGGCCTCTCGATCGATGCCGAAGGCAACGGCCAGAGCAACATCATCCTGCGCGGCATTGCTTCGGCCCGGCAGTCGAACCCGACTGTCGGCATCCTGATCAACGACGTGCCATTCGGCTCCTCCACCGTGCTCGGTGACGGCGACCTGCTGGCGCCCGACCTGGATCCAGCCGACCTGTTGCGAATCGAGGTGCTGCGCGGCCCGCAGGGTACGCTCTACGGGGCCAGCAGCCTCGGCGGCCTGATCAAGTACGTGACCGCCGACCCATCGACCCGGGCGCTCACCGGCCGGGTCGAGACCGATGTCGACGGCACGGTCGATGGTGGCGTCGGCTACGGCGTGCGCGGCGGCATCAACATCCCCGTCAGCGACACCCTGGCGGTGCGGGTCAGCGGCTTCTCCCGCCAGACGCCGGGCTACGTCGACAACGTCGTGAACGGTGACCGCGACGTCAACTTCGTCAGTGCCCAGGGCGGCAATGTCGCCGTGCTCTGGGCGCCAAACCAGGACCTTTCCGTACGCCTTGGCGCCATCCTGCAGGACACCAGCGGCAAGGGCTACGACGGGGTGACCACGACCTACAACCAGCAGCCGCTCTACGGCGATCTTAAGCAGAACGAGCCACCGGGGTCTGGGCTGTTCGACAGCTTCGTCCAGCTATACACTAGTGAAATACGCGCCCATCTCGGTTCCGTCGACCTGACCTCGGTGACCGGATACGGCCTGACGGATTATTCATCCAATCCCAGCTTCCAAACCTACGACAGCATCGCCGCCGCTGCGACGGCGACCGCGACCAGCGCGGGCATCGACGGTGCCGAGCTAGGCCAAGCCTTCGAGACACGGAAATTTACCCAAGAGCTACGCGTCGCCTCGTCCCCCGCGGCCTACTCGATCCTGGGACATCGCGTCGATTGGCTTGCCGGCGTGTTCTACGACAACGAGACCACGCCGTCCGACCAGTATATCCTCGCGGTCGACCCGCTGACCGGCCGCACGGCCGGTTCGGTGCTCGACATCACATTCCCTTCCACCTACGAGGAGGTGGCCGGCTTCGGCGACGTTACCCTGCACCTCACGCCGCGCTTCGACATCCAGGGCGGCGTGCGTTACGCCTACAACCACCAGACCTACCGCGAGCGCGACGACTACGACCCTACGCTGGGCGTGCCGTCGCCGCAGTTCTTCTCCTCGACTTCCTACGACTCGCCCGTCACCTTCCTGGTTACGCCGAGCTATCGGCTCTCCCCCAATGCCATGCTCTACGCGCGGATCGCGTCCGGCTACCGTCCCGGCGGCCCGAACGCCGACATCGTCCCGGGCTCCGGCGTGCCGACCAGCTACCATTCCGACACCACGATCAACTATGAGCTCGGCGCCAAGGGCGATCTCCTCAACCATCGCCTGACCTACGACCTGTCGGCCTATGACATCGAGTGGAGCAACATCCAGATTCAGCTGACCGATCCAGTGACCCAATTCATCTACTTCGCCAATGCCCTGTCCGCGCGCAGCACCGGGGCCGAGTTCGCCCTGAACTACCGGCTGACCCCGGCGCTGCGCATCGTCGCCAACGGCAGCTATGACGTGGCCGAACTCACACAGGCGATCCCCGCCGGCGGCGGGGTCGGCTCGGCCGGATCTCCGCTGCCGTTCGTGCCCCGGTTCGAGGGCAGCCTGTCGGTCGAGCGCGACGTCCGCCTGTCGAACGACTGGATCGCCACCGCCAGTGCCACGCTGAGCTATGTCGGCCGCCGCTACGAGGCGTTCGTCGACAGTCCCGGCAATCTACGTGTCACTTTGCCAGACTACGAGAAGCTTGACCTGCGTGTCACCGCTCATGATCCCCACTGGTCCGTCACCCTGTTCGCGAACAACGCGACCGACACGCGCGGCGTGCTGTCGACGATCTCTCAGGCCGGCTCGGTCTCGACCGCCACCAGCCTGTACAACACGATCTACATCCAGCCGCTCACCGTCGGCCTGTCCGTCGTGCGCTTCTTCTGAGTCGCCGGTCGCCGACGACATGATGACGGAACCGCCCTGGTCGCAGGACCTCGACTGGCCAAGCCACCTGCCGCCGTTCGACCCCTTCGACACCGCGATCCAGGCCGATCCCTACCCGCACTACGACTGGATGCTGGAGCACGCGCCGGTGCTGCGCGCCGGGCCGCCTGCCCGGCACTTCGTGTTCGTTTCACGCCACGCCGAGGTGACAGCTGGACTGCGCGACGCCGCCGCATTCTCCTCGGTGATGCGGACAAACGTCGCCGTGCCGGGTTTCCTGCTCAACATGGACCCGCCGGACCACGCCGAGATGCGCCGGTTGGTATCGCGCGCCTTCACCCCACGCGCGCTCGCCGCGGTCGAGCCGGGGATTGTCACCCGCGTTTCCAATGCATGGCGGCAGTTCCTGTCGTCCAGCGGCGGCGACGCGATTGGAGAGTTCGCCAGCCCCTGCACTATCGGCGTGATCTGCGACGTGCTCGGCATCGCGGACGAGCGGGCAGCCGAGATGCGCCGCTGGACCAGCGAGAGCATCGACTACCTTGCCCAGGTACTGCGCGACGTGCCGGGCGAGGTCAGCCGCGCCGGATACGACGCGCTGCTCGACACCATCTCGGCGGCGATGGACCGCGCGACAGGCGAAGGGGATAGCGTGATCGGTAACCTCGCACGCCTACGCGACGAGGGCGTGCTGTCCCGGTCGGAAGCGGCTGGCTTCGCCGGCCTGCTGTTCACCGCTGGCCACGAGACCACGACGCTGATGACCGGTAACTGCCTCGACATCCTGGCACGCGAGCCCGGCTGGCTGGCGCTGCTGCGCGAGCCGGACGGCCCATCGGCGTTTCTGGAGGAGGCGTTCCGCTTCCGCCCACCGGTTCATCGCCTCGCCCGCGTCGCCACCCGGGACGTCGAACTCGGCGGCATCATGATCCCGGCCGGCAGCAACCTGCGCTTCATGGTCGCGGCCGCCAACCGTGATCCGCGACAATTCGACGAGCCCAACCGCTTCGCGCCGCGCCGCGCCAACGCCGGTAGCGCCGCCTTCGGCTATGGCGTGCACCTGTGCATCGGCGCCTGGCTGGCGCGGCTCGAGCTGCGGCTGATCCTGGCTGGCATCGGCGCCATGACCGCGCAGCTCTTGATTGACCCCGGCCAGGCGCCGGTGCCGCTGGCCGGCGGCGCCTTCGCCACCGTGGGCTTGCGCACGCTGCCCCTGAGGGCGACCCCGGCCGGTCGGACGTGAACCGCAGGCTTCCGGCACCGCACCAGCTATCGGAACGGCGTTGGCTGCTTCTTCTGGCCACGCTAGCGATGACGCTGAACTACGTTGACCGCTTCGTGGTGTCGATCCTGATCGAGCCAATCCGGAGCGAGCTGCGGCTGGGCGATCTGCAGATCGGCTTCCTAACCGGCGCCGCCTTCGCGCTGTTCTATTCTGGTCTGGCGCTGCCGATGGCCCGGCTGGCCGAGCGGGGTAACAGGATCGCCATCCTGTCCGCTTCCCTGCTGCTTTGGAGCCTTGCCACCGCCCTCTGTGCCGCCGCGCGAGGCTTCGCCAGCCTGCTAGCGGCGCGAATCTTGGTCGGCTGCGGCGAGGCCGGGGCAATCCCTCCCGCGCACTCGATGATCGGCGACCTTTACCCAGCCAACCAGCGCGCCTCGGCGATGAGCATCCTGGCATTGTCCGCCCCGTTCGGCGTCGTGCTCGCCCCGCTAGTGGGCGGCGCGCTGAACGACGCGATAGGCTGGCGTGCTACCTTCGTCGTAATCGGCCTGCCAGGCCTGCTGCTGGCCGGGATCATGTTGGCGACCCTGCGCGATCCTGCGCGTGGCGGTGCCGACGGGATCCGCGTTGGCGCTGAGCCACCGCCGGTCGGCGTGGCACTGCGCCGGTTGGCTGGCCGCCCCGCCTTCCTATGGCTCGGGATCGCGCTCTCGCTGATGGCGATCGCCGAGTACAGCACCTTCGTCTGGCTGGCGCCGCTGTTCACCCGCAAGCTGCATGTGTCCGCCGCGGCACTTGGGCGCGCCCTGTTCGTCTTCCAGGGCCTGCCCTACCTGCTCGGCACTTGGCTCGGCGGCCGCCTGGTCGACCGCGCCTATGACCGGGACGCGCGGTGGATCGCCTGGGTGCCGATGGTGGCGACCGCGATGGCAGTTCCCGCCGTCGTCGGCCTGAGCCTGTCGCAGCATCACGGCGCGGCCTACCTGTTGCTGATCGTGCCGTCCTTTGCCAACGGGTTGTATATCGGTCCGTGCTGGGCGCTGATCCAGGGCTTAGCGTCGGTGCGGTCGCGTGCCACGGCGGCGGCGGCGCTGGTGTTCGCGGTGAACATCGTCGGCGCCGGCGTGGGTCCGCTGATGATCGGCGCACTGAGCGAGGCGCTCACCCGTCAATACGGGACCCTAGCCTTGCAGTATGCCTTCCTCACTCTGGCGCCCATATACCTGCTTGGCCTAATGGCATTCGGCTTGCTGGGGCGCAGCCTGAAGGCCGGTCTCCTCGACGTGGCGGCGGAGGAGCGTGAGGAAGCGCTACGCGGCTGAATATAGAGCCTATCCTGCACGGACCGCAGACAGTGGAAGGAGAGTCGCATTTGGCCAAGGAACGCATCCTGATCGTCGGCGGCGGCATCGCTGGGCTTACCACCGCCTGGGCGCTCGCCCGGCGCGGCTTCCCAGTCGAGCTGTTCGAGCAGGGCGACCTGCCCAACCCGTTGTCCTCCTCCTGCGACGAGCACCGCATCATCCGCCATGCTTATGGCGAAATGGAAGGCTACGGCGCCCTGATGCCGGCTGCGTTCGAAACATGGCAGCTTCTGTTCGAGGATCTCGGAGCCGGGCACCTCGCACCGATGCCAGCGTATTACGCCCTGCGCGGCGAGGAGGAATGGTACGAAACCACCCGCCGCTCCCTGCACCGCATGGGCATAGGCTGTACCGACATGCCGGTGTCGGAGGTGGCGGACGCGTTCCCGATGCTGCGCACCGATGGTTTAACCCGCATGGTGCGCACCGAAGGTGCCGGCATCCTGTTTGCTGCCCGTATCCTCGCCGACCTCGCGAACCGGCTGCCAGCGCTCGGCGTGCGGCTGCATCCACATACTAGGGTCACCGATGTCAATTGCGAGACCGGAACGTTACGCACGGCAGCCGGCTTGGTCCGCGGCGACCGCGTGGTGGTAGCGGCCGGCGCCTGGGTCGCGCGGCTGTTGCCGGCGCTTACGGGCATCGCCGTGCCGTCGCGCCAAGCGGTAATGTATCTGTCGCCGCCGCCATGGCTCGCCGCGGCTTGGCAGGACGCCCCGGTGCTGATCGACATCGGCCGCGACGGCGGCACCTACACCATCCCGCCGCGACCGGGCACGCGGCTCAAGATCGGCGACCACGTGTTCAGCCGGACCGGCGACCCGGACGACGACCGCGTTGCCAACCCCGCCGACCTCGGCCGCCTCGTCGAGGTCGCACGCCGTTCCTGGCGCGACTTCAACGACTACGCCGTGCTGGAACGTAAGATCTGCTATTATACCGCTACCGCAGACGAGCGCTTTCTGGTGCGCGCCGAGGGAACTCGCGGCATCGTCTGCTCCGCCTGCTCCGGCCACGGCTTCAAGCTGGCACCGCTGGTAGCCGACCAGATCGCGTCGGTGATCGCCGAGGAGCGGGAGCTGGCGGCGCTGCCGGTCTGGGCGGCGGCCAGGGACATATCTTTGAATTGACCGGGACGACGTGCACGAGGAGACGGGTGATGGGAGACAACAGCCACGACAGGATGATCGGCGACCGCGTGCTGGCGCCG
>CAXSDP010000132.1:0-7081 GCA_964235705.1 uncultured Beijerinckiaceae bacterium
GGACAGGGTCTAGCCGCTGTGGGCAGCCGTTCTGATGCTTCTCGAACGCCTGCATGAGCCGGGGTGCGGCGTCCATGGTGACGCACAGCCCCATCGCCGAGCCGGTGGCGTCGGTGACACGCAGGGTGGTGCGGCCTTGGCGCGGCGACTGGGCCCACCTCGCCGGCACCGAGTTGCGGTCGAGGAAGTCTTTAGCACAGTCGAAGTGACTCTTCGAAAGCACCCGATAACCGACGGCGAAACAAACCGGCCTCTATGACGCCCGCCGCAGCACCAAGCTATGGTGGTTGGCCTCCTTGTCCATGCAAGCAGAGCACGTCGGGGTTCTGGTCGGTCGTGACCATTTCTCAGCACGTCATAGAAAAGGTGGCGGCTCTCTTCGAGATCACGCCCGGTCAGGACGACGTGGCCCTCTCACGTTATGGAGAAGGGAAGGTTCAAGGTTCGATGACGACATAGCGGCACGACATGGATTTATTCCCGGTGTCTGGGGCGCCGCAGCGCCGCCGTCAGCGAGTGCCGGAACATGGTCAGGCTGACAACACCGGCAACGTGACTTGGCGCCATGACGGGCGTCGAAACGTCGTGAGCGGAGATCATGTCGCATGCATAGGAAGACGGGCATGGACGCCCCTACCTGTAATAACCGTCACGGCAGGCGGATGTGCTCCGGGCAACAGAGTTCAAGCGAACAGTTCAGGGTCGAGTCGACGTCGGCCAGCCTCAAGCCACATGGTCGCCGGACGCCTCACTCGAAGAAGAGGCTGACGGTACCGAGGGAACCGAAATCCCCGAAGATGGTGTCACCATGTCGCGCCTCCACTGGTCGGATGAACGAGCCGGCCAGCACGACCTGCCCGGCCTCGATGCCATCGCCATAGCCGGCAAGGCGATTGGCTAGCCAGGCGACGCCACGCGCCGGATGGTTCAGCACCCCGGCGCCAAGACCCGTTTCCTCGACGCAGCCGTTGCGGGACACGATGGCACCGACCCAGCGCGGATCGACGTCATCCGGCCGCACAGCCCGCCCGCCGGTGACGATGCCCGCATTCGCGGCATTGTCAGAGATCGTATCGACGACGGTGCGTACCTTGCCGGTATCCGGATCGACGCGCCTGATGCGGGTATCCAGGATCTCCAGTGCCGGGACGATGTATTCGGTCGCCCGCAGCACGTCGAATACGGTGACGCCCGGTCCTCGCAGGGGCGTGCGCAGCATGAAAGCCAGCTCGGCCTCGATGCGCGGTTGGATGAAGCGCGTTTCGGGCACCGTATCGCCGTCGGCAAATGCCATGTCGTCGAATAGAACCCCGGAGTCAGGAACGTTGATGTTCAGCGCGTACTGCATCGCCTTCGACGTGAGGCCGATCTTCCAGCCGATCACTACCCGCCCATCCGAGCGCTTGCGTTTCACCCAGGCCGCCTGGACGGCATACGCGTCGTCCATCGTCATGCCCGGATGCCGCAGCGAGAGCAGGCCGATCTGCGTCCGGCTTCGCTCCGCGCCGGCAAGGTCCTCCGCGGCGCGCTGGATCTCATCGATCGACAGCATGGCTCGCCTCCTCGTCCGCGACGGTGTTGCGGAGCACACCGATCGAGCCCGCGGCGATTTCAATCACGTCGCCGGGCCGCAGCCAGACTGGCGGATCGAAGCGCGCCCCGGCGCCGGTCGGAGTGCCGGTCAGGATGACGTCGCCCGGCACGAGCGTGGTGAAGGTCGAAACATAGGAGATGAGCCGTCGGAACGGGAAGATCATCCGGCCAGTTCGGTCTCGTTGCCGTAGCTCACCGTTGACCTTGGTGGTCAGCTCGACGTCGGCGAGCTGCGCCTCGTCCCGGAACGGCACCAGCCACGGCCCAATCGAGCCGGACCGCTCGAAGTTCTTACCTTGGGTGACATTGAACTTGGCGTGGCGCACCCAGTCGCGGATCGTACCTTCGTTGGCGAGCGTCAGCGCCGCCACATGGTCGAGTGCCGCCGCTTCGGGGATGCGGCGCCCGGCCTTGCCGATCACGATGACGACCTCGCCCTCATAGTCGAGCTGCGGGCTTTCCGGCGGCCGCAGCAGTGGCCGGTCATGACCGGTGAAGGAGCGGGGAAAACGTACGAACAGCGACGGGTTCGTCTGCGCGTCCTGGCCGTCCTTGTACTCCTCGTTGCGGTCGGGAAAGTTCACCCCTACGCACAGGATCTTCTCAGGCGCCGGAATTGGAATCTCCCAGTCCCAGCCGCCGGGCGCGAGATCAGCCCGACGGCCGGCGGCGTGGTCGAGCAGCCGGTCGAAGCCCCCGTCGGCGACGACCTCGCGCAGGCTGGGCCAGCGATCAGCGAAGTGCCGCGACAGGACGATCATGCCGTCCTCGGCCACGAGCCCGTAGCCGGGGACGCCGGACACGGAGAAGCTGGCGAACCGTACGGCGGCGATGGGTCCGCCCGCCTGCGCGTTCATGCGATGCCGCCCAGGCAGACATATTTTAGTTCCATGAAATCCTCCAAGCCGTGGCGGGATCCTTCGCGGCCGAGGCCGGATTGCTTGATGCCGCCGAACGGCGCTTCCGCGGTGGAGATGAGGCCGGTGTTGATCCCGACCATCCCGGCTTCCAGAGCCTCGGACACCCGCATGGCACGCGCGACGTCGCGGGTATAGGCATAGGCCGCCAATCCGAATTCGGTATCGTTGGCCAGCTTCAGCACCTCCTCCTCGGTGCTGAAGCGGAACAGCGGCGCTACCGGCCCGAACGTCTCCTCGCGAGCCATCACCATGTCCGGTGTGGCATCGGCCAGGACCGTCGGCTCGAAGAAGTTGTGCCCGAGCACGTGCCGCCGACCGCCAAGGATGATCCGCCCTCCCTTGGCTCGCGCATCGGCGAGGTGCTCCTCCACCTTCTCGACAGCCCTGTCGTCGATGAGCGGGCCGAGGGCGACGTCCGCGTCGAAGCCAGGGCCGACCTTGAGTTCGGCCACCGCGCCGGACAACCGCGCCGCGAATGCATCGTAGATGCCGTCCTGAACGTAGAAGCGGTTGGCGCACACGCAGGTCTGGCCGTTGTTGCGGAACTTGGCGACCAGGGCACCGGCGACCGCCGCCTCAAGGTCGGCATCGTCGAAGACGATGAAGGGGGCGTTGCCACCCAACTCCAGGCCGAGCTTCTTGATAGTCGGCGCGCTCTGCCGGTATAGCTCGGCCCCTACGGCGGTGGATCCGGTAAATGTGAGCTTGCGCACCGTGGGGTTTGACGTCATCTCAGCGCCGATCTCGCGCGCCGAGCCCGTTACCACGCTAAACAGCGCCAGCGGCAGACCGGCCTCCTCAGCCAGCACCGCCAGCGCGATGGCGGAGAATGGTGTCTGTGCGGCTGGCTTAAGCACAAGGCCGCAGCCGGCCGCCAGGGCGGGACCGACCTTGCGGGTAACCATGGCGTTCGGGAAGTTCCACGGCGTGATCGCCGCCACGACCCCGATCGGCTGACGGAGCACCAGGATGCGCTTGTCGGGCGCATGTCCCGGAATGATCTCGCCATAGGCACGGCGCGCCTCCTCAGCAAACCATTCGATGAAGCTGGCGCCGTAGGCGATCTCGCCGCTGGCTTCCGCCAAGGGCTTGCCCTGTTCCAGGGTCAGGATGCGGCCCAGGTCGCGCTGGTGGTCGATGATGAGCCCGTGCCAGCGCTTCAGCACCGTCGCCCGGTCCCTGGCGGTGCGCGCCGCCCAGGCTCGCTGCTCCGCGGCCGCGGCCGCGATCGCCGTGCGGGTTTCCGCCGCCCCCAACCCGGGCACATGGCCGATCAGCGTTCCGGTGGCGGGATTGGTGACGGCGATCCCCGACGTGGCATCGGCCTCAATCCAGCGACCGCCGATAGGCACCGCCTGCCGCAGCAATGACGACCGGTCCAGCAATGCCGCCGGTTCCGGTTCCCGCACTGTGATGCTCATGGCGCGACGATCGGCTGCGCCTTCAGCAGCGGCTCATGCGCGTCCAGCCCGGAGAAGGTGCTGCCGTGCTCGAACCAAGACTGCGGCGCTGGCGCGCCCCATAGGGTCTGCCGCTGCGGATCCTTGAGATCCCACCTGATCGGTTCGTGGTCGGGATCAACCGTCTGATAGTCTGAGCAGTAGATCTCGATGCGGTGGCCGTCCGGATCGAGGACGTAGAGGAAGAATGCGTTCGAGATGCCGTGGCGGCCCGGGCCGCGCTCGATATTTTTCACGTAACCGGTGGTCGCCATCAAGTCGAGCAGGTCGATGATGTTGAGCGGAGTCGACACCCAGAAGGCGATGTGGTGCAGGCGCGGACCGACGCCATTGGTGAAGGCCATGTCGTGCACGCCGCCTTTGCGGTGCAGCCAGGCCGCCCAGAGCCTGCCGCTCTCCTCGTCCTCGGTGTACTCCGTGGTCCGGAAGCCGAGCGTGTTGTAGAATGCGACCGCCGCGTCGACATCGGATGAGAAGCAGTTGAAATGATCAATTCGTAACGGTTTGACGCCGCGATAAAGCTGATGTTTCTGATGGATCGGCGGCAGGCGGTCCATACGGTAGTACATCTCGAGCGGGATGCCGACATTGTCCTGGACGCGGATCGTACGGCCCTGATACGGCCGCTCGACCCATTCCACGCGCTGTCCCTGTTCCTTGAACCAGGCCGCGGCCTTGTCCAGGTCCTCCTCGGAGAACACCTTGAAACCGAGGGTCCTGACCTCGGCCTTGCTACCGCGCGTCAGCAGCACACAATGATGGCCCCGTTCCTCCATCGCACGCAGGTAGATTGCCTCGGAGTTCTCGTCCGTCACCTGTAGTCCAAGGGTATCGACGTAGAACGCTCGGCTCGCCGCGAGATCGGTGACAACATAGTCGACGTGGCTCAGTCGCACGATGTTGAAGGGCGGATAGAGTTGGGGATCTGGAATCGGCACTTGTTCCTCCGGGGGGCGGTCTCGTCGCGGCTTGCACGGCCTTTGGCCGTATTTGGGGGATTAGCTCCCCAGTTTCTGGATCGCGTGCCGCGTCGTGGCGAACGACACGTTTTTGGTCTCCATGTAGAAGTCGAACGACCAGTCGCCGCCGTCGCGACCGATGCCGGAATTCTTGACCCCACCGAACGGCGTCGCGAGATGCCGGACGTTCTCGGAGTTGACCCAGATCATGCCGGCCTCCAGCCCGTCGGAGAACCGGAAGGCGCGAGTCACATCCGCGGTCCAGAGATAGCCGGTAAGACCGTATTCGGTGCTGTTTGCCAGGGTGAGCGCGTGCTCCTCGTCCTTGAACGGGATTGCAGTCAGCACAGGGCCGAAGATCTCTTCCTGGGAAATACGCATCTCGTTTGTGGCATCGGTGAACAGGGTGGGCGCCACGTAGCAGCCGCCGCCGGGACCGTCGACGTGCGTGCCCCCCACGGCCACCGTGGCGCCTTCCTGCCGGGCCATTTCGACGTAGGACAGCACCTTCTTCTCATGCACCGGATGGATCAGCGGACCGACCACGGTGTCGGGATCGAGCGGATGGCCGACCTTGATCCGCCTCGCCTTTTCCGCCACCTGCGCGGTGAACTGGCCGTAGATGCTCTCCTCCACCAGCAGACGCGACGACGACGTGCAGCGCTCGCCATTAAGCGAGTAGATCATCAACACCGCCGCATCGGCCGCACGTTCGAGATCGGCGTCGGCGAATACGACGACCGGATTCTTGCCGCCGAGCTCGAAATGAACCCGCTTCAGCGTGTCGGCACCCTGGCGCATGATCAGCGAGCCGGTCTTGCCCTCGCCGACGAAGCCGATTGCGCGGATGTCGGGATGCTCGGTCAGAGCCTTTCCGGCGTCCTCGCCCATGCCGTTGACCAGATTCCACACGCCGCGCGGCAGCCCGGCCTGCTCGGCGATCTCCACCAGTAGGCGGGCGGACAGCGGGGAGAACTCGGCCGGCTTGTGGACGATCGTGCACCCCGCGGCCAGCGCCGGGGCGATCTTCCAGGTCGACAACATGAACGGCGTGTTCCAGGGTGTGATGATGCCGACAGGGCCGATCGGATACCGGGCCGTGACGTTGACTTGGCCCGGCCCGCGCAGCGCGACGCCGTCGCGTGCCCGGGGCGCCATGTCGGCAAAGAACCGGAAATTCTCTGCCCCCCGCAGCGCCGCCTTGGACATGAAGCGAAGCGACTGCCCGGTGTCCATGCATTCGACGAACGCGATCTCTTCGGCCCGTGATTCAATTGCGTCCGCCACCTTGTGCAGCAGCCGGCGGCGCTTATCGCCGTCGAGTGCGGCCCAACCCGGGAACGCGGCGCGCGCGGCGCGCGCAGCGCGGTCGACGTCCGCCGCCTTACCGTGCGCCACCTGGGCCAGCGGCTGCAGGTCGACCGGCGAGATGGTCTCGAAGGTCGCCCCGTCCGCAGCCGGAACGGCTTCCCCGCCGACGTGGTTGAGCACGCCGTCCCGCTTGAAGCGCGCGAGGTAATCCTGCGCTTTCCGGATGTTCTGTTCGAATGTGGACATCGATAAGCGTTCCCAGTTGGGATCAGCGCCCACGAAGGCGCGGATGGATGGCATTGAGCTTCCAGCTTAATTCCGGATCAATCTCTCGGATCTCGAGCGACAGCGCGAAATGCGGAGCCTCGAACTCAGGTGCGAGCCGCTCCCGCACCGCGGCGACGATAGCCTCGCCGACCCGCCTGCGCTCCTCGATCGATCGACCGCGACCGATGCGCAACTGCAGGTCGATGAAGCCGTTTTGCGGTAGTTCATCCGCCACCGCATAGGTATCCGAGCAGAAGGCGCGCACGCGTATTGCGCCGAGCTCGAACAGCTCGGTCCGGACCAGCACATCCTTCAGCAAGCTGCACACGGACGGGATGTCGATACGAGCATTGAGGTTGGCAGAGTATTCGATGCTGAGGTGCGGCACGCGATCCCCCAAATCCGGTCGAGATGGCTTTACGCCTTCTCAGTTAACATGATAACAAATTTTGATCGTGTCAAGCAGGCCGCCACTCTGGCGGCGCCTGCATGACGGTCAGAGCATAGCGGCGATGACCTCCCGTGAGTTATATCTCGAGACCATTGCTGCCTCTCTTCCGTCCCGTGCTAG
>CAXSDP010000133.1:0-2595 GCA_964235705.1 uncultured Beijerinckiaceae bacterium
CGCCCCAAGGACATCATGCCACGAGACCGAGTCAGACCATGACCCAACGCGTTAAAAGCCGTTAACCCAAGTTCGGAGCCCTGCATGTGCCGTCCGGGTCATCGACGGGCGCCTCGCGGTGCGTTATCAAACGAGTCTCCAGCGTGGAGCCGTCCCATGCGCACCGTTTCGTCCACCGCGTCCCTCCTCCTCCTCGCGGCCTCGCCCGCCCCCAGTTGGGCGCGCGGCCACGGCGGCGTGGCGGCCCCGCCCCTCGATCCCGGCGACAGCTGGACCTACGAGGACGGCAACGAGGTGCGCGGCACCACCCGCACGAGCCACGACGTCAACACCCTGGTGCGGGCCGAGAAGACGATGATCATCATCAACGTCAAGGCGGCCGGTGCCACTGAGCCGGGACGGGAACAGATCGTCGGCCCGGAATGGAGCCGGGTTCGCAGCAAGAACGGGCAGCAGACCACGGTGAACCGGCCGCTGGCCTACCCGCTCACGCGGGGCAAGACGTGGCCGGTCAATTACAGCGAAGCCACGCCCGCCGACCGGGGCCACCTGCGCGAAACCTGGCACATGACCTACAAGGTGGGGCCTGGGAGGACGTGAGCGTGCCGGCCGGGACCTTCCACGCCCTGCGCATCGACGCCGACGGGACCGGGACCGCCGACCTGCCGGCCAACGTGGCGGTGGCGCGGGGCCGCGCGCCCAACGGCTCCAACGTGGCGGTGGCGACCACCCAGGGCGCGCGCACCGCGTCGGGCCGCACCTTGCGGACGTTCTGGTACGTGCCGGCCGTGCGCCGCTGGGTGAAATCGGAGGAAGACATCTTCGACACCAACGGGGTGCGCACCAGCCACGCGACGTCGATCCTCGAAGCTTACGCGCTCGCCAGTCAGGATCATGACGGGGGCAACGGGGACGCCGAGGCCTCCGACGAGCCGGACGACGCGCAGGACGAGGCCGCGCCGCCCAGGCGCGCGCCGCCCAAGCACGCCGCGTCCAAGGACACATCCAAAGACGCGGGCACGCGCCACCGGGCCGCCGTCGCCGCGCATCCCGAAGCGCCGGCGCCCGCCCCGCCGCGCCCGGCGCAGCCGACGATTCCGCCCGCGCCGCTGCTCCAGGAGCTGTGACGGTTACGGCGCGGGTTCCCGGCATCATGGACGCGTCGTGAGCACAGCGACCGTCGCCTGAGTGGTGTCGTCCTTCACCATAGGGAGAAGCCGCTTACGGGACGCTCGCGAAGGCTGCTATAAACCCGCTCATGACACGCAAGCATTTCGGCACCGACGGTATCCGGGGCAAGGCCAACGGCACCATCACCCCCGACCTCGCGATGAAGGTCGCCCAGGCCACCGGCGTCCTGTTCATGCGCGGCGAGCACCGTCACCGCGCCGTGATCGGCAAGGACACGCGGCTGTCGGGCTACATGATCGAGTCCGCCATGCAGGCCGGCTTCACCAGCGTTGGCATGGACGTGCTGCTGCTCGGCCCCATGCCCACGCCGGCGGTGGCCATGCTGACCCGCTCCATGCGCGCCGACGTCGGCATCATGATCTCCGCCTCGCATAACCCCTTCGAGGACAACGGCATCAAGCTGTTCGGTCCGGACGGCTACAAGCTGTCCGACGAGATCGAGCTGCGGATCGAGCGCCTCATCGACGGCGAACAACCGATCAAGCTGTCCCCTCCGCCCCTGCTGGGCCGCGCCAAGCGCGTCAACGACGCGATCTCGCGCTACATCGAGTTCGCCAAGATGACCCTGCCGCGCAACCTGTCGCTCGACGGGCTGCGCATCGTGGTCGACTGCGCCAACGGCGCCGCCTACCGCGTCGCGCCCGAAGCCTTGTGGGAACTCGGCGCCGAGGTGTTCTCCATCGGCGTCGAGCCGGACGGCTTCAACATCAACCGCCGCGTCGGCTCCACCGCGCCGGACGCCCTGGTGAGGAAGGTGCGGGAGATGCGCGCCGACATCGGCATCGCGCTCGACGGAGACGCCGACCGCGTGCTGATCGTCGACGAGACCGGCCGGGTCGTCGACGGCGACCAGCTGATGGCGGCGGTCGCCGCCTACTGGCAGGAGGACGGCAAGCTCAGCCAGCCCGGCATCGTGGCGACGCTGATGTCCAACCTCGGGCTGGAGCGCTACCTCGCCACCATCGGCCTGTCGCTGGCCCGCACCGCCGTCGGCGACCGCTACGTGCTGGAGCACATGCGCCTCCACGGCTACAACCTCGGCGGCGAGCAGTCCGGCCACATCATCCTGTCCGACTACGCGACCACCGGCGACGGGCTGGTGGCAGCGCTCCAGGTGATGGCGCTGGTGAAGCGGCGCGACCGGCCGGTGTCGGAGGTGTGCCGGCGCTTCGAGCCGGTGCCGCAGGTGCTCAAGAACGTGCGCTTCGCCGCCGGCCGCAAGGTGCCGGAGGAGGAGATCGCCGGCGCGGTGGAGGCGGGCCGCCTCAAGCTCGGTGCCAACGGCCGGCTGGTGATCCGCGCGTCCGGCACCGAGCCGGTGGTGCGCGTGATGGGCGAAGGCGACGACCACGACCTGGTGGAGCGCGTGGTCGATGACGTGTGCGCGGCACTGAACGCGGCGGC
>CAXSDP010000133.1:2695-5211 GCA_964235705.1 uncultured Beijerinckiaceae bacterium
CGCGGCGGCCTGAACGCCGCCGTCACGCCTTCGCGGCCATTACGCGTCGTCGCCGGCGACGGTCCGGCCTTAGGTGAAGGTCCCGGCCTCGTGGGCCGGCCAAGCGCAGTGCGCCGCGAGGCCGGCGGCGAAGGCGGCATCGAGGCGCCGCCGCTCGCGCTCCACGAGGACACCGTCGACCGCGACCGGGCGGCAGCGCCCGCCCAGGTCCGGCACGACGAAGTCGGGGTTCGACAGGGCATGCGCGGCGGCGGCGGCGCCGAACCAGCGGCGGTTGCCGTGATCGAGGAAGCTCTCGGCCGGTAGGCCCTCGGCGAGCAGGATGTCGTGGGTGTCGAGTTCCACGTGCCAGTAGGTGACGCGCTCGGCGGGCAGGCGCGCGACCGAGGTGCCGTTGATTAGGCACATGATCGGCACCAGCACACCACCCTCGTTATCGGCATTGGCGCCGACGAGCACGGGGTGACCCGGCGAGAGGAACAGGTCGCGCGCGGGCAAGGAACCGCACGCCCCCGACCCGAAGGCGCCGGGGCGCACCCTGACCGGCCAAGTGTCGAAGGGCGCCGGGGCCGCCGCGCAATCGACCACGCGGTGACCGATCCAGCGGATCGGGCGGAGGGCGCCGGAGGCGGTCACCGCGAGGTCGCCGACGGCGAGGTCCTCCACGGCCACATCCTTGATCATCCCGCCGTCGGCGGTGCGGATCAGCGTGCCGGAGCCGAAGCAGACCACCGCCGCGCTGGGCGCGAAAGCGACGCCGCGGATGTTGGTGTCGGGCGCCGCCGCAGCGAGCTGTGTGATGCTGGTGTTGGCCGCCGTCGTCGCGTTGAGCGGGTCGGAGATGCCGTAAAGGTAGGTCGGGTCCGTGTCGCCGATCGTGGCGTTGGTGGCGTAGAGCGAGACGGTGTTGCCGCTGACCTTGCCGGTGAGCCCGAGGAGGCCCGTCGTCCCCGACGAGGCGGTGTCGGCGACCTGGCCGGGCACGCTCACCGTGTAGGCGAGGCTCCAGGTGCCGTTGGCGAGCGTCCACTTCTGCAGGCCGCCATCGCCGATGCCGCCCTGCTTCGGGTTGCCGCTATCGGCGACGTAGAGCGTGGTCGGCGTGGCGAAGAAATAGTTCTCGGGGCTCAGGTGGACCGTGCCGGTCGACCCGTTGACCGCGTTGCCGTTGCCGTTGGCGAGCACCGTGGTCTGGCTGATGCCTGGCAGCGGCGTCGGCGTCGCGGCGCTCGTCGGCTCGCCGTTGAAGGCGGCGATGTTCGACGTCCCCCCGGTGCCCTGCTTGCTGTCGCTGGACACGTAGAGCGTGCCGTTGCTGATGGCGACCGCGCGCGTGTCGTTGGCCGTGTCGATGGGGGTCGCGCTCGACGCGCCGTCGGTCGCGAGGGCCACACCCTGCGTTTTGTCGCCGCTGACGCCCTGCCCCGACAGGTAGAAGGACGAACCGTTGTTGGTGACGACGCTACGCGGGTTGTTGGTGTTGTCGACGTTGTAGAGCGCCGTCGAGGTGTCCACGACGCCGTTGTAATTGATGTCGGCGATGACGCGGGGGACGGGTATCGCGGTGGTGCTGTTCGACAGGCTGGTCGTTTGCGCGAGCGCGTTGCTGCCATAGGGGCCGGTCGTCTTCGTGTAGCCGGCTTCGGCGCTGTTGTAGGTATTGGCGTTGATGCCGTACCCGGCGATCGTCAGCGATTGCCCATCGGTCGACAGCTCCAGCGTGCCCTCCGACGAGGAGCCGTACTCGCCGGAGATCGCGTTCTCGCTCGCGCCGGCGGCATTCGTCGAGGCGGTTTGCGGCAGCACCAGCGTGCCGACGACGACACCGCTCGTGGTGAGTTCCTCCAGGGTGATCGGGGACGCCTGGTTGTCGCCATAGGTGCCGCTGCCATCGCCGTCGCCGGAGATGCTGACGACGAGGTCGCCGGGTGTGAAACTCGTGATCGTGTTGGGCACGCTTGGTCCTCGACCCGCACATCGCGCGGTTGAGGGTCCGTTAACTGACATATGTTGCAGGCCCATGACACTTGTCGGCCCGCGACGCTTGGGGGCCAGGGGGCGTCAGGGCTTGTTGGTCGGTTCCAGGACCGACGGCAGCGGGATCCAGCGCGGTGCCGCCGGCCTGGACCCCACCTTCCTGGCCGCCAACGTGGCGCGCGCGCGCGGGCGGCGCGGTTCATGCCCCCCGGACGTCGCCGGCCCCGCGCCCTTCGGCACGTCGAGAAGCCGTCGCTCCCTCGGCCCCTCGTCCGCCGGCGGCAGGCTCGCGGCCCGCCTCGGCGCCCCCCGGTCTTCCGGAGGGGTGAACGCCGGCGACGGGGCCGGGACGATGTTCGAAGGCGCGCGCGCGAACGTCGACCAGGCGCCGGATGGCTGGGCGGTCTCGGTGATCGCCGTGTCAACGGCGGTCCAGTCCGTCGATGGCCGATGGGGTGACGGAGCCGCCTGCGGGAAAACGCGTTCGAGGTCCCCGAACGCCTTGAGCGATGTCGCTTGGCCCGGCTTGGCTTGGCCCG
>CAXSDP010000133.1:5311-7001 GCA_964235705.1 uncultured Beijerinckiaceae bacterium
TTGGCTTGGCCCGGCTTGGCTTGGCTCGAGCCCCCCTCGCCGACGGCCGCCCCGGTCGCCGCTTGCCCGGCGGGGGTTCGACCGTCGGCTCCCGGCGCGGGTGAGCCGGCATCGGTCGAGCCAGCGTCGTTCACGGCGCGATTACTCGGGGCCTCGTCGCCGGTGCGCGTGACACCGAACGTTTGCTGCCCTACGACTTGCGCGGTGGCCGCGTCGACTGCGTTCAGGAGCAGTATAGCCGCGACCGGCAGGGGAACGATGGCATGGCGGCACCGGCCGATCACACGGCGGAACGGCCCACGCTCGATCAGCTCGACAGGGGCCATGGCATCCACCTTAACTCGAAACCCGTCGGGCTTACACTCGATCCGACACCCTGACGGAGATCCTAATGGTATGATCGCAAAGAAGTTGCCAGTTCGCGATCGGTCCCGAACCCTTGTGCGTCGCCCCGATCCGGCGCTAGGCTGATCTTTCGTTTGCTATGCACAGGGGGGCGTTCGCATGAAGCAGGGTATCGCAGTCAAAATCATCGTCGGTTCAGCATTCCTCAGTATCAACCTCGGCGGTTGCGTGTTGGACGATGCGTTCAGCCAGGCGCGCCCGAGCGCCGCCGCCCCGCCACCCGTGGCGCTCGTCGACCCCGCCAGCCTTGCCGGTGCCAACGCGATCCCCTGGCAACTGACGCCCGCTTCCGCCGCCTCCCGCGCCCAGGGCGAGGCGACGGTCGTCGTCGACAAGCCCGGCGTCGGCCGCATCCGTGGCACCGAGAAGGCGCTCGCCCAGCTCGACGAGCGCATCGTGCCCTTCGTCAAGCCGGGCAAGGTCGTCACCGCCTGCAAGGAGGCCTTCGACGCGCAGGCCCGCCACGTCGGCGCCTATTCAATGGAGGCGGAAGCGGCCGGGCCGGAGCGCAAGGCGGCGAACGGACGACGCCAGCAGGTGTTCTTCCGCATCTTCTACGCGGACCCGCAGGACGGGGGCGTCGAGGTGCGCCAAGCCTCCATCGCGTGCACGCTCGGCCCCGGCGGCCGCCTCATGGACGCCGCCGCGATCTGACAACCGACCGCGCGGGCACGCGCTCGCCCACCCGCGACCTCCCGTGCCGGGCCGCCGGTCCGATCGGGGGCGGCGGCTGGGCGCCCGCGTTCCGGAACCTTTGCTGTACCGGCTCGATTGTGAACGTACTGCCAAGCTTTCGGAGGCGACGACGATTTTCTGACCGACGATCCAAGGCGCCTCCGCCGCTCCCGCCCCCACGTCCGCGATCGGTCGTCGGACGCGCCGCTGGTCCGTCCCTCGGGGCGGCCGCCGTCTCCCCGAACATGTCATCCACCCGAACGTGACCGCGCGCCGAAGGGCCGCTTCACCTGCCGTTCACGGCCGATGGCGCTTCCTCCCGCCCGGCACGTCCCGAGCGGCGTGGCGACGTTCTCAATTCCCGCCCCGACGCCCCGCGCGCCTTCGACCCAAGGACCATCATGAATCGCCTGAAATCCATCCTCCTCACCGGCACGCTCGTACCGGCCCTGGCCCTGACGCCCCTCGTCGGCGCCTTCGCCCAGGCACCCGAACAGGAGCGCCACGCGCCCGGCGAGAGGCCGGAAGGCGCGCCCAGGGGTGCCGCCCCGCCGGCCGGTCGCCAAGCGCCGGCTGGCCGTGAAGCGCCGGCTGGCCGTGAAGCGCCGCC
>CAXSDP010000134.1:0-6981 GCA_964235705.1 uncultured Beijerinckiaceae bacterium
TCCAGGCCGACCATGAACTAACATCCAACCCGGACCACCCAATGGGGGCCGATCAAGACCTCGCGCCGTCGCATCATCCACAGGAAGAACACGCCGCCGAGGACGGCGGTCACGATGCCGAGCGGGATCTCGCGCGGCGCGAAGGCGGTCCGCGCGACCACGTCCACTCCCACCAGGAAGATCGCGCCGAGCACGGCGGAGAGCGGGATCAGGCGCCGCAGGTCGCCGCCGACCAGCAGGCGCGCGATCTGCGGCAGCACCAGCCCAACGAAGCCGATGCCGCCGCTGACCGCGACGATCGCCCCGGTCATCAGCGCCGCGACGACGAAGACCTCCAGGCGCAGCCTGGCGGGATCGACGCCGAGGCCGCGCGCCGTGTCGTCGCCGAAGGCGAGCGTGTTGATCGCCGGCGCGCGGGCGCCGAGCCAAAGCAGGCCGATGAGCGTCACGGCGGCCGGCACCGGCACCGTGGCCCAGCGCGCGGCGCCCAGTCCGCCCATGGTCCAGAACAGGGCCGTCTCCGCGCCACGGTTCGCCGCGCCGACGATGAGGAAATTGGTGACCGCCTGGAGGATGAAGGCGACGGCGACGCCGGTGAGCACCAGGCGTCCGCTCGTGGGCGGCAGGCCGCGAGCGGACGCCGCGACGAACACGAAGAGCAGCGCCGCCAGTGCGCCGAGGAAGGCGGCGGCGGGCAGCGCGAGGGCCGGTATCCCCGCACCGCCGTAGAGGATGACGGTGACGGCGCCGACCGACGCCCCGGCCGAGACGCCAAACAGGTACGGGTCAGCGAGCGGGTTGCGGGTGACGACCTGCAGGACGCCGCCGACGACCGCGAGGCCGGCGCCCGCCACCGCGCCAAGGATCACGCGCGGCACCCGCAGCTGCCAGACGATGTCGCGCTCGGCACGGGTCGGGAACGGCGCGCCGCCGCCGCTTTGCAGGCCGAGCTCCCGCGCCAGGACCCGCCACACCGTTCGCGGGGGGATCGCGGCGGCGCCGAAGCCGACCGCTGCCGCGCCTGACGCGAGGAGCAGGACGACCAGCGCCAGCGCGACGAGCGTAACGCGGAGCCGGCGGGCGGTCATCGGGGTTGTCGCGAGCCTCACGGGTCGGGCCGTTCCGGCGTGAACCGTTCGGGGTGCAGCGCGCGGGCGATCCTTTCCAGCCCGTCGACGCTGCGGGTCGACGGCGTCTGCTCGGCGTAGCTGAGGCGGATGAAGTGGCGTTCGCGGATCGCCTCGACGTGGGCGAGTTCCGGCGCCGACGTGAGGTGAGCGATGATCGCCTCGGCGGGGATGTCGTGGTCGCTGACGAGGATCCATTGCGGATCGCGCTTGACGACCTCCTCCCAGCTCACGCGGACATAACTGTCGGGAATGTCGTCGAAGATGTTGGCGCCGCCGGCGAGCCGGGTGATCAGCGCCGTCATCCCCTCGCGCCCCACCGACAGCGGCGGGCCGTTGGTGTCGCAGTCGCTGCAATACATCACGCGAGGCCGATCGGTGCCGCGCACGCGCGCCTCCACCGCCGCGACGCGGGCGCGGAAACCGGCGACGACGGCGTCGGTGCGCGCGGTGACGCCGAAGATCGCGCCGAGCGAGCGTAGGTCGGCGTACAACGTGTCCATGCCGATCGGCTCGCGGCGGCCGACGCGGATGCAGCTCTCGCGCAGCGTGTAGGTGGCGACGCCGAAGGCCGCGAGGCTCGCCGGGGTCAGGCCACGCGCGGCGGAGAAGCCGTAGTTCCAGCCGGCGAACACGAAGTCGGGGTTCTGGGCGAGCACCGCTTCGAGCGTCGGGGCGCGGGCGACGAACTGGTGCAGGCCGGCGATCACCGCCGGCGGACCGATCAGGCGGCGCTCGACGCCGCCGATCCCCGACACGCCGACGAAGCGGTCCGCCAGGCCGAGGTCGATGACGGTCTGCACCATGTTGGCGTCGTTGACGAGCGCCCGCCTCGGCGCCCCGTCGAAACGCTCCTTGGCGAAGCAGTTGTCGACGGTGACGGGATAGGTTTGCGCGCGCGCCGCGAGGCCCGGGCCGATCGCGACGATCCCGAGGAGGAGCGCCAAGCGCGATATCATGAGGGCCGCCGCATCGTCAGGTCCGCCGCAGGGGTTGCAGGTCGACGCGGATCTGGCCGGTCGCGGGGTGGTGATCAATGCTCGCCGCCACCCCGTAGACCCGCTCGACGACGGCGGGCGTGAGCACGTCCGACGGCGGCCCGTCCGCGACCACGGCGCCCTCGTGCAGCAGGACCACGCGGTCGCACAAGCGCGCGGCGAACTCGATCTCGTGCAGGGTCGCGAGCACGGCGAGGCCGAGCGTCCGCACCCGCTCCAGCACGGCGAAGCGGTGGCGCACGTCGAGGTGGTTGGTCGGCTCGTCGAGCAGGAGGACCTGCGGCTCCTGCGCGAGGGCGCGCGCGATCATCACCCGCTGCCGCTCGCCGCCCGACAGGCCCTCGACCATGCGTCCGGCGAGCGCCGTGAGATCGAAGGCGGCGAGCCAACGGGCGACGACGGCGTCGTCGGCGACGCCGCCCCCGGCGAGCAGGCCGCGCCGGTGCGCGAGCCGCCCCATGCCGACCACCTCGCGCACGGTGAAGCCCGGCGCCGCCACCCCGTCCTGCATCTGGAAGGCGAGGCGACGCGCCATCGCGGCCGGGCGCAGCGTCGCCGCGTCGTCGCCGCCGACCCGGACCCGGCCGCGCGTCGGCGCCTAGAGGCCGGCGACGCAGCGCAGCAGCGTGGTCTTGCCGCAACCGTTGGGGCCGAGGATGCCGACAAAGGCGCCAGGCTCGACCCGCAGGTCAACAGCGCGCAGGACGTCGCGCCCGCCGAGACGGCAGTGGAGGCCCTCTACGAGGACGGCCGGCGGACCCCGCCCGCTCGTCACCGATGGTCCCGCTCGTTCGACGCGCCGGCGGTCAGAACCGGACATTCGCCGCGATCTCGAAGGTGCGCGGCGTCCCCAGGATGGCTTGCGTATCACTGTAGGCGGAGGTGGCGTAGATGTTATCGAGCAGGTTGTAGATCCGGCCGGTCACGGTCAGGTTGTCGAGCAGCCGGTACTCCAGCTGGGCGTTCACGACCGCCCAGGGGTGGAGCGGGACGGTATCGCCGTTGTCGCCGTAGATCCTGCCGACGTATTGCACGCCGGTGCGCAGCTCCCAGCGCGGCGCGAAATCATAGGCGAAGAACAGGTTGCCGACCTGCTGGGGCACGTTCATCGGCACGTCGCCGGCGAAGGACTGCGTCTGCCCGGCGGCGTTGGTGCCGGTGAAATCGTCGTACTTGGCGCGCAGCACGGCGAGGTTGGCGTTCACCCGCAGGGCGTCGGCGAGGCGGTAGGACACGTTCGCCTCCAGGCCGCGCGAGGATTGCTCGCCGACCTGCTGGGTGACGAGCGTGCTGGGATTGGTCGTCAGCAGGTCGTTCTTGACGATCTGGTAGGCGGCCAGCGTGATCTCGCCGCGTCCGCCCAAGAACTCGTCCTTGACGCCGACCTCGACCTGATGGCCCGGCGACAGGGCGAACTGGGCGTTGGTGACCGACAGCGAGATGAGGTTGCCGAGTCCGTCGACGCCGGTGGCGTACTGCCCGTAGACGGCGAGGCCGGGCACCGGCGTGAAGACCGCCCCGGCGCGGTAGGTGGCGTACTGGAACGTCTTGTCGATGCTGGTCAGGGCGACGAGGTCGTTGCGCCTGATGTGGTCCGACTCGAACCGCACGCCGGTGAGCAGGGCGAGGTGGTCGCTCACGTCGAGATGATCCTCGGCGAACAGCGAGCCCTGATTGGTGCGCGTCTCGTACTCGTTGTGCGTCCCGAGCGACACGACGTTCAGGAAGACGCCGGGGTTCGTGCCCGAGACCAGCTCCGTCGAGCTGCCGGAGAACGGCGTGTTGTCGGTCCGCTCGAAGTAGATGGTGTTGACGTCGCCGCCGATCAGGGCCTGGTTCCTGAAACCGAACACGGTGCCCCGTAAGGTGGCGGCGATCCGGTCGCCGACCTGGTACTCGGTGTGGTAGATCTCGATGTAGCTGGAGCGGTCGATCAGCTGCGCCACCGGATCGAAGGCGTAGTTCTCCACGTCGCGGAAGTGACGGTGGTCCTCAAGGTAGTAGGTCTGGTTGTCCAGCGTGACGCCGGGCGCGGCGAGCCACCGCGCTTTGAGCTGCGTGTAGTTGTCGGCGTAGTGCAGCGTGGCATCCGACACGTCGTAGTTGATGAAGCGTAAGCCGGGCGTGAGCTCGCCGTTGACCAGTGGCTCGCCGAAGTACCGGGATGGCCGCTGGTCGCCGTAGCTCTCCGAGATGGTCGCGGTGAAGTCGGCCGACGGCTGGAACGCGATGGCGGCGAAGAAGGTGTTGTTCGAGAAGTCGCCATGGTCGACGTAGCCCTCGGACGCGTTGGCGCTGTAGGTGAAACGGTAACCCCAGTGCGGGTCGACCAACGGGCCGCCGACGTCGAGGGCGACGCGCCGGGTGGTGTAATCGCCGACCGCGCCCTCGATCTGGCCCTGGAACTGGGTGAGGATCGGCTTCTTCGAGATGATGTCGATGGCGCCGCCGATCGCGCCCTCGCCATACAGCACGGAGGCGGGGCCGCGCAGCACGTCGATGCGCTCCGCCGACCAGGTGTCGAAGGGGAAGGTGACGGTGCCCGCGCCGACGTAGAGGCGGGTGCCATCGAGGAGTTGGAGCACGGAGCCGTCGCCGCTGAAGCCGCGGCTGGTGTAGGCGATGCCGCCGTTGCCGGGCGAGGGGATGGCGGTGATGCCGGTGGCGTTCTGCGACACCGCGTCGATGATGTCGTGCTCGCCGCGCTCCTCGATCGTCTCCGCCGAGATGGCCTCAACGCTCGCCGGGGTCTGCAGCGGCGTGAGGCCGAGGCGGCTGCCGCCCTGGTCCGGCTTGCCGAGCCGCAGGCTGTTCGCCTCTCCCCGCGACTGGCCGGCGAGCTGGGCGGACAGGCTGTCCGGCGGCAGGGTCGCGGGGGCCTCGGCGGGCGGCGATCCCATCGTGGCGCCGGCCGCCACCGACGCGGTGTTTGGGATGCCGCGGACGGCCGGCGTGGCCCGTCGGGCTCGCGGGCGGATCGCGGCGGTTCGTGTCGGCTTCCTGGAAGGCTTGACGATCGACACCTTGGGAGGGGACGCGTCGATGTGCTCGATGGTGATCGACGGCAGCGCGATCGGGGCGTTCTGCGCGTGCGTCACCCCATTCGAGGACATCGACAGCAGCACGAGACCGCTGCCGCAGACGAGGCCACGGCGGGCACGGGACAAGGGATAGGGAAACACGACGGACCTCCGGCGTAACGCCGATGCGGCACGTCACCACGAACAAGGCCGTGCCCCCGCGAACGCTGGCGCGCCGCGAGGGTCGTCCCATCGGAACACCCCGTCCGATCCGTTCGCGAGTGACCGCGATGTCAAGGCAGGTCTCCTGGCTCACGGATCACCGCCCGCGCCGCCTTCCCAGGATCGCTCCCAGTGGCACCATGGCGAAGGCTCACCGCTTACAGTTGCGGGGACAGCTCCGGCTTGACCCGAGGGCGCACCGGATTCCCTTTTCACCCTGGGCTTGCGCTCAGGGCACCGTGACGGGACGAATGGTGAAGCGAGGGGGATGTGAGGTCAAGCCATCTGGCAACGCCGGTGGCATGATGTCGTTGAGGTTTCATGAAGACTTCAACCAGGAAGACATAAGGAATTCTCGCCATCGGATGCAGCGGATCCGCCCGTCGCACTTTCGGCTGGCCTCACAGTTATAGCCATACTGCATAATATGTTATAACATAGTTTTTGTAGGCTCATGATTCGTCAAGCGTGGTGACGACCCGCCGGGCCGGAGCGAACGCGAAGGACGGATACGAAGTCGGGATGGTTCCCGAGGCACGAAGCTTGGCATTGAGCGAGCCGCTTGCTCATCCCCGCAGACGCCAAGCCAAGACGAGCGCCTTCACAAAAATGTTATGTTATTTCACATTCAGATCGACGACGCTCGATGCACGGATTTTGACCTCCGGCGCGTCCCCGACGCGCCCGCGAGAAAGACACCGACATGCCCGCATCCCTCCAAACGCCACCGGCGCAGATCTCGGTAACGGTGCTCATCGGCTACCTCGGTGCCGGCAAGACGACGCTGCTCAACCGCATCCTCACGCAGGAGCACGGCCAGCGCTAGTCCGTGATCGTCAACGAGTTCGGTGAGATCGGCATCGATAACGAACTCGTCGTCGACGCCGATGAGGAAGTGTTCGAGATGAACAACGGCTGCATCTGCTGCACCGTGCGTGGCGACCTCATCCGCATCATCGGCAACCTGCTGAAGCGCAAGGGCCACTTCGACGCCATCCTGATCGAGACTGACCTGACCGGTATTTTGGACCGAGCCGATTGAGGGACTACTGCATGGTGGCATTCATGGGTAGCCGGAACGCGAGATCCGGGAAGGTGACGGGCGCTATGGCCGGTGCTCGCCTCGTCGGATGTGTCGACTGCAGACGTGTCGTTGAAGGTCGAGCGCGGGAGATCCATCAGGCGACACCCTTGCGCGAGGGACAGACCAGCGGGCCGACCGTGACGGACGGTGTCTCGCTTCTCGGCCGTGGTGCGTTTTTCAGCGCCCCCTTTAGAAACTCGATCTCGAGCGCCTGTCGCCCGACCAGGCGCTCCAGCGCGGCGATCTTGGCCTCGTAGTCTTCGAGCATGTCGGCTGCGCGGGCGTCGTCGTCGAACGCGCCCGTTTCAAGCTTGCCGACCCAGATGCGAATGAGGTTGCGCGACAGGTCATGCCGCTTGGCCAGCGCGCGCAGGGTCTCGCCGGCGACGAACTCCTGGGCGATCTGGCGTTTGAACTCGATGCTGTGGGTACGATGACGTGCCATGGCTTCCATCCTGTGAAAGCTCAGCCTCACCGGTCAAATCAGCGGATGATCCCTGTCCACCACCAGGGACGCACTCCAGGCTGCG
>CAXSDP010000135.1:0-6847 GCA_964235705.1 uncultured Beijerinckiaceae bacterium
CTTGAGCCGACACGATCACGCAAGTGATGTCGGCGCGAACCGACATCGTACCAGCAGGGTGCCGGGATCGGGAGGGCCGGCGGGGGAGCCGGTCGTACGATGCCGGTTCCGGCCCGGGCGCGGCGGCGTCCCTCATCCGACCCTCGCCCCACCCGCCAGCGGCTCGGGGTGCCGGCGGATCGCCGTGGCCGACACCTCGATGCCGTGGCGCACCGCGATGCGGCCGGCCTCCGTCGACGCCTCGATGCCGTGGGCGCGCAGGAACCGGTAGAAGGCGCCGTCCATGGTGTCGATCGGGCGCTCGTGCGCGGCGACGACCTCGCCGACCAGCGCGATCCGGTTGCCGAAGCGGGCGCGCACGGCGGCGCCGAGCAGGAAGTCCACCGCCCAGCCGCTGATCCCCTCGCCGAACACCCAGCCGCATTCGCGCAGCGCGCGGCGCGACACCACCGGCATCATGATCTCGACGCTCGTCAGCGGCGTCAGCCCCGCCCCGGCCTCGGGCTGCTTGAGCACGGCGAAGGCGCAGGCCGATCCGGCCGTCAGCGAGGCCTGCGCCAGGTCGAGCCTGTGCGCCGCCGCGATGGCGAACAGGCGCTCGACGTCGGCTGAGCCGAGCCTCACGTCGTCGTCGAGGAACAGCACGTGGTCGTAGCCGAGCAGCAGGTCGGGAACGTCGGCGAGCAGCTTGCGGATCGCGGTCGTCTTCGTGCCGCGCTGCACGGCGACCGCGTCGAAGCTCGCGTCGTAACCCGCGTCACCGGCCCCACCCGCGTGGCCGGCCTGCGGGGGGGTGGTCGCCGTGTAGTCGTTGAGCAGCACGTCGAAGGAGCGGGCGGGGTCCGTGTAGGGGTTGGCGAGGGCGCGGCCGCCCTGGATGAACACGAGGCGCCGGCGCCCCCGCTTCGGCCGGCGCGGCACCGCGAGGTCGATGCCGGCGAGGAAGGCGTCCGCGCGGGCCTGGTAGGCGGCCTCGCTCCCGGCCACGGGGCGGGCGGGATCGCCCATCACCTCGAAGGCGAACTCGGCCTTGTCCGGCCGGTAGAAGGCGACGACTTGCCTGAAGAAGCGCGTGTCGAAGTCGGGCGAGGGGTCGCGGTCGGCGGCGAACCCCCGGCGTGTGAAGTCGACGAGCGGGTTGCCGGCGGCGGTGGCTCCCACGCCCGCGCGGTAGTGGGCGGGGTCGAACAAGGGGGAGGGCGGCGCGTCCCACAGGGTGGGCTCGCGGAGGTAGGCGGCCAGCCCGGCGATGCCGTGGCGCCCGGCGAAGGCCGGATCGTAGAAGGGGTGGGGTCGGTTGCCCCTCGCCTCGCCCACCAGGAGGTAGTGGCCCAAGGCCAGGGGCAGGTGGTAGCGTGCGCCGAGGTAGCGGTTGGCGTAGGCCGAATGCATGAACACGCCGCCGCGCAGGATCGTGACGAAGTCGGAGAAGAAGGTGCGCAAGGGACTCGCCGCGGGTGGCCTTATCGTGGGACATGCCGTGTCCTTCCGCCGGGTGGTGTCCCACCCGGTGGCGTCGCGGAGCCTGCTTAGGCGGCGGGCGGTGCCCGCGTCAAACCCGACGGCCCCGCGTCGAACCACGGCGGATCGCTGAGGCGTGAAACTCTCCTGCGTCGTCGTCGCCTACGACATGGGCCGCGAGCTGCCGAGGACCGTGCACACGCTGACGCGCGGCCAGCGCGGCATCGACCCGGCCGACTACGAGATCGTCGTCGTCGACAACGGCTCGCGCGAGCCGGTGGAGGCCGGATGGTTCGACGGGGGCGGCGTCGCCATCCGGGTGCTGCCGATGCCCGACCCCACCCAGTCGCCGGCGCCGGCCCTCAACCACGGCGCGACGGCGGCGCGGGGCGACGTCATCGTCAGCATGGTGGACGGCGCGCGCATGGTGTCGCCGGGCTGCCTGGCCTGGACGCTGAAGGCCTTCGCGCTGTTCGGGCGCTGCGTGGTGACGGCGCCGGCCTGGCACCTCGGCCCGTGCGTCCAGAACGAGGCGGTCGCGCGCGGCTACGACCAGGGTGTCGAGGACCGGTTGCTGGCGAGCGTGGACTGGCGGGCCGACGGCACCCGCTTGTTCGACCTTTGCGAGGCGATGGACCCGTCCTGCGTCGGCACCCCGTGGCTCGGCACCATGTCGGAGTCCAACGTGCTGGGGCTGCGCCGCGACGATTACCGCCGGCTCGGCGGCTTCGACGAGGCCTTCACCTCGCGCGGCGGCGGCGCGGTCAACCTCGACATGTTCCGCCGCGCCTGCGAGGGGCTCGACGCGCCGGTGGTGTCGTTGCTGGGCGAGGGCAGCTTCCACCAGGTCCACGGCGGCGTGTCCACCAACGTCGGGGTGGCGGACCATCCCTGGGACGCGATCCACGAGGAATACCGGCGCGTGCGCGGCCACGACTTCGCCTGGCCGCGCTACGCGCCGGTCCAGCTCGGCCGCCTCGAAGGGCCGGCCCTCGCCCTGTTCGAGCGGAGCCGGGGGGCGTCGGCCGCACCGCGCCGGGCGCGCCGACCCCTCGCCGCCCGGCTCCGCGCCGTCACCGGGAAGCCGGTCTCGCCATGAGGCCCAACGCCATGAGTTCGAACGGCATGAGTCCGAACGGCATGAGTCCCAACGCCATCCTTCGCCACGCCATCCTTCGCCACATTGCGCGTGTAGTGGCCGGTGCATCACCACGAACGCCGACCTGTCGCGGGAAGAGTTGAGCGGGATGCCGAAGCTCCTCTACATCTACATGGCCAAGCGCATGGCGCTGTCGGCGCTGCTCATCGAGGTGTGCCTGTGCGTGCCGGTGGTGATGACCTCCATCTTCCACTACCTGCCGCCCACCGCCGTGCGCGGCGGGCTGCTGTGGCCGGCCCTGCTCGGCACCATGCCCACCGTGCTCTACATCGCGCTGCCCATCGCGGTCGGCGTCGCCATCATGCTGGAGTTCATCCGCATGTCGGCCGAGGGCATGATCGCGGTGCTGTACTCGCTGCGCTTATCGGTGTGGTCGATCTGCCTGCCGGCGGTGGTGGTGGCCTGCGGCGCGGTCGGGCTCGGCTACTGGATCTCGTCCTTCATCGCGCCGGCCTACGTCGGCGAGATGCACGACGTCATCTACGTCATCCGCAACTCGCTCAACCACCGCATGCTGGAGCCGGCCCACTTCTATACCTTCGACGACGGCCGGCGCACGATGTACTTCCAGCGCTGGCTGACGCCGGACGTCGCCAGCGGCGTCTTCATCAACCAGGTCGATCCCGACAAGAAGGAGGAGCAGATCATCACCGCCGCGCAGGCCGAGTTCCGGCGCAACCCGGCGAGCGTGGTGATGATCCTGAAGAACGGCTCCATCGAGACCCGGCCGCAGGGCAGCCTCAACATGCGGGCGGCGGACTTCGACGAATACGTGATGCCCATCGCCATGCAGGGCTCCGGCGGCCTACCCAAGCGCGGCTGGCGCGGCGTGTTCGAGTTGCCCGGCGGCGCCTTCTTCGCCGACCGAGCGGCGGAGGCGCCCGACCCCCACAAGCTCGCGGAATGGACCAGCGAGGCGGCCAAGCGCACCGGCATCCCCATCCTCGCCCTGACCCACGTGCTGTTCGGCATCGCGCTGGTGCTGACCGTGTCGAGCGCCACGGGGCGCGGCTCGTCGGCCACCACGCTCACGGTGCTCGCCGTGCCGGCCATCCACATCGGCATCCTGATCGCCATGGAAACGCTGGTGCGCAAGGACCCGCGCCTGGTTTGGCTGGTGGCGCTCGCCATCGTCGCCGAGGTCGTCGCCGCGCTCGTGATGCTGCAGCGGCAGAACCGGGTGAAGGGGGTGTCGCCGCCCCGCGCGGTGCCGCTGGCGGCGATGGGCGCGCCGGCGGCGTAGCGCGGGGGGTGGGGGTCAGAGTTCGCTGAGGTCCGGCACGTCGCCGAAGCGCTCGATCACCACCGCGTCGGCGAACTCGCCGGCCGACGGGTCGCCGGTGCGGGAGAAGGCCACCGCGCCGGCGCCGGCCTCCGCCATGCGCCGCGCCTCGCGGATCGCCGCGCTCGCCGTCTGCTTCTCCTGCGGCTCGCCGGCGACGAGGTCGCCGTCCTCGCTCCGAGTGAAGGGCAGGGCGACGTAATAGGTCACGGCCGCCATCGTCGATCCCCTCGCATCGAGCCCCCCGCGTCGGCCCCGCGCCGTCTTACCCGCGCCGGGTCGATGGCGGCAAGGGCACCGCGTGACGCGGGCGGGCGCGTGACCTATCCTGCCGGGCAGCACAGGTCGGCGGAGCGCGAATGGCCTACCACCACGACATCGGCGGCACCCGCTTCACCTTCCCCGACCTCCGCGCGCTGCTCGCCGCCGCCTCGCCGCGCCGCTCCGGCGACGAGTTGGCCGGGTTGGCGGCCGGCTCGGATTTGGAGCGCGTCGCCGCCCGCCACGCGCTCGCCGACGTGCCGCTCGCCACCTTCCTCACCGAACACCTGATCCCCTACGAGGCGGACGAGGTGACCCGGCTCATCGTCGACACGCACGACGCCGCCGCCTTCGCGCCGCTCGCCGCGATGACGGTCGGAGGGTTCCGCGATTGGCTGCTGGCGCGCGAAACGGACGCGGCCGCGCTCGCGGCGGTGGCGCCCGGCCTGACGCCGGAGATGGCCGCCGCCGCCTCCAAGCTGATGCGCAACCAGGACCTCATCGCGGTCGCGCGCAAGGTCAGCGTGGTGACCGCCTTCCGCACCACGCTCGGGCTGCCGGGGCGGCTCGGCAGCCGCCTCCAGCCCAACCACCCCACCGACGACCCGCGCGGCATCGCGGTGTCGATCCTCGACGGGCTGTTGTACGGCGTCGGCGACGCGGTGGTGGGCATCAACCCGGCGACCGACAGCGTCGGCGGCGCCGTCGCGCTGCTCCACCAGCTCGACGCGTTCCGGCTCGACCACGACCTGCCGATCCAGTGCTGCGTGCTGAGCCACGTCACCAACGCGCTCGCCGCCATCGAGCGCGGCGCGCCGACCGACCTGGTGTTCCAGTCGATCGCCGGGACGGAGGGCGCCAACGCCGGCTTCGGCGTCACGCTGGCGCTGCTGCGCGAGGCGCGCGAGGCCGCGCTATCCCTTAAGCGCGGCGGCGAGCACGTCATGTACTTCGAGACCGGGCAGGGCGCCGCGCTGTCGGCCGACGCCCACGGCGGGGTCGACCAGCAGACGGCCGAGGCCCGCGCCTACGCCGTGGCGCGCGCGTACAAGCCGCTCATCGTCAACACGGTGGTCGGCTTCATCGGGCCGGAATACCTGTACGACGGCAAGCAGATCATCCGGGCGGGGCTGGAGGACCATTTCTGCGGCAAGCTGCTCGGCCTGCCGATGGGCTGCGACGTGTGCTACACCAACCACGCGGAGGCGGACGGCGACGACACCGACACGCTGGCGACGCTGCTGGCGGTGGCCGGCGCCACCTTCCTGATCTGCGTGCCGGGCTCCGACGACGTGATGCTGAACTACCAGAGCCTGTCGCACCACGACCTCCTGTACCTCCGCTCCGTGTTCGGGCTGCGGCCGGCCCCCGAGTTCGAGGCCTGGCTCGCCCGCGTCGGGTTGACCGACGCCGCCGGCCGCCTCCAGGACCCGGCCGCGCGCCGCCCCGAGGCCCGTCGCCTCCTCGCGCTCGCGGGGGCCTCGTGAGCGGGGACGCACCCGCCGATCTGACCTCCGATCCGGCGCCGGATCCCTGGCCGGCGCTGCGGCGGGCGACGCCGGCCCGCGTCGGGCTCGGCCGCACGGGGGACGCGATGCCGCTGCGCCCGGTGCTCGACCTCCAGCTCGCCCACGCCCGCGCCCGCGACGCGGTGCACGCCGCCCTCGATGGGGAGGCCCTGTCGGCGGCCCTCGCCCCGCACCCCGTCTCGATCGTCCGCAGCGCCGCCCCGGACCGCGCGACCTACCTCAAGCGCCCCGACCTCGGCCGCGCGCTCGATCCCGCCTGCCGGGCGGACCTCGCGAGCGCGGCCGGCACGGCGCCGCCCGACTGCGTCTTCGTGCTCGCCGACGGGCTGTCGGCGGTGGCGGTGGCGCGGCACGCCCCGGCGCTGCTCGCGGCGTGCCTGCTTCTGCTCGACGGGATCGGCCTGGCGCCCCTCGTGATCGCCACGCAGGCGCGGGTGGCGCTCGGCGACGCGGTGGGCGAAGCCATGGGCGCACGGGTGTGCGTGGTGCTGATCGGCGAGCGCCCGGGCCTCAGCGCCGCCGACAGCCTGGGCGCCTACGTCACCTTCGCGCCGCGCGTCGGACGGCGCGACTCGGAGCGCAACTGCGTGTCCAACATCCACGGCGCCGGCCTGTCCACCGGCGAGGCGGCGCGCCAGGTCGCCTGGCTGGTGCGGCAGGCGCTGGCCCGCCGGATCACGGGGGTCGCGCTGAAGGCCGGGAGCGAGGAGGGGCCGGCGCGGCTGGACCGACCGGGATGACGCCCAGGGCCGGTGCGGCCGCGGTCCTCCCATGGCTGCTCCTCGGCTTGGCCTGTCGCCCCGGCGCCGCGGCCGGTGCCGCCGGGTGCCCTTCGATCGGCGGCGAGGTGGTGAGCGTCGCCGCCGTCGAGGCGCGGGGCGAGCTGCGGTTGGCCGACGGCCGCCTCGTCCGCCTCGCCGGCCTCGACCCCGTGGACGGCACGCCGGACGCGCCCGACCGGGCCGACACCGCCCGCGCCGCCCTCGCGGGGATGCTCGCCGCGCGAACCGTGACGCTCACGCCCCTGGCGAGCGCGCGCGACCGCTGGGGCCGGGTGCCGGCCTTCGTGTTCGTGGGGGCCGAGGGCGCTCCGGGGCAGGGCGTCGCGCCGGAGGGCGGCTTGGCGGCGGCGGCGATCGCGGCGGGGCTCGGCCG
>CAXSDP010000136.1:0-6790 GCA_964235705.1 uncultured Beijerinckiaceae bacterium
TCCTGGCTGATCCTCTCAATCAGCCCGGTCCAAAGCCAGCCGGTCACGTCAGCTCAGCCGGCTCGGTCGATATCTCCAAAGCGGACGCGCCGAAAACAGGTGCGGATGCCCGAGAAGGTTGGAAAATCGACCCAAGGCTCCGAACAGGCTACACTCCTCGAAGCAGCTTGCTCATACCAATACGCTCCTCGATCGAACACCCCGATCGCGCATAGAACTCGGTTGCCGAAGCGTTGGAGGCGACAACTTGTAAGTTGACCTTCACGCAGCCGAGGGAAACCAGTCGGCTTTCCGCCTGCTTCAGCAACTCCCGACCAATGCCTCTCGCACGATGAGCTTTGAGAATGGCTATGCGTGAGATCCAGCCGCGATGTCCCTCGTAGCCTGCCATGACAGAGCCAACGACGACGCTGGCCTCCATCGCCACGAGAAACAACCCAGGCTGAAACCTCACCTTCTCCGGTATGGCGACGTCAGCCCGGTTCCACGGGGCGTCATCTGGGAACGCCTCGCGCCACAGGGCGGTAACGCCTTCGAGATGGTGGTCTTGATAGTCCGTGACGACGATCATGGCTCACGCTGCCTCGCCACCCATCGGCAGGCAAGGTCCGAGAAGGGTTGGAAGCGGCCTCGCTGACCACGTCCGGTTCTCTGCCCAGCAGGCTTGGAACCGGACAGACAGCCTTCGGCCAAATCAAGCCTGTCGAGCCTGTGCCGACGTCGGTTTCACATCGCCTTCTACGCGCGTCCCCGGAAGTAGATGCTGGCCATCACGGCGCTCCGACTTAGGTTTATACCTTTGACTGTTCCCGTTCCCTCAGGGTGGAGCTACCATCGCCGAACCTCCTTTCGCATGGGATGGACATCGCCCGCATGGAGCTGACGTGGTTGGAGGATTTCCTGGCTGTCCTGGACGAGGGCGGCTTCTCACGCGCCGCCGAGCGTCGTGGCGTCAGCCAACCCGCCTTCAGCCGACGCATCCGCGCGCTGGAGGACTGGATCGGAGCGGCGCTGTTCGACCGAGACACTCATTCGGTCCGCCTCACCCTGGCGGGTGAGCGATTCCAGCCAGCGGCGGAGGACATCCTCAGACGCCTCCGCAATGCCCGGCACGAGGCACTCGTCGCGGCGCAGGCGGCGTCCGCTACGCTGCGCTTCGCCGCGACGCACGTCCTCTCGTTGACCTTCTTCCCGCTCTGGCTGCGGACGATGGAGGCTAAGGTGCCGGCGACCGCGACCGTGCAGCTGACGGCCGACAACATGGTGGCTTGCGAGAAGCTCATGCTGGCCGGCCACGCGCAGTTCCTGCTGTGCCACGACCATCCGGCCGCGACGTCGCGACTGACCAAGGACACGTTCCACTCCACGGTGCTCGGCCGGGACGTCCTTCTCCCAGTCGTGGCACCCGCCCTCGTCGCGCACGGTGGGTCGCCGACGGCCGTGCCGGTCCTCGCCTATACATCGGAGTCGGGCATGGGCCGCATCCTCGCCGCCGCCTGGGCCGCGGATGGCCGTCGCGCACCCGTCGAGCCGGCCTTCGCCTCGCATCTCGCCAGCGTGCTCGCGGCGATGGCGCGCGAGGGGCGCGGCGTGGCCTGGTCGCCGCTGAGCCTCGTCGCCGACGACCTCGCCGCCGGACGCCTGGTCAACGCCGGCGCGCAAGGGGACGAGATCGGGATCGAGATCCGGCTGTTCCGTCCCAAGGCACGGCAGACACCGTCCGCCGAGGCGTTCTGGGCCCGCGTGGTCGATCTCTACCGCGACGGGGACGCGAACGGCGGCGCTTGAGCGTGGCCATCAACGGTCAGGCGAGCCACGGGTTGGCCACGAGGCGGGCTTGCTCGAACGAGGCGATCTCGTCGCCGTAGGCCAGCGTGGTACCGATGGCGTCCAGACCCTTGGACGAGGGCCTGCTTGCGATCGGTCTCGATCGGGAACGTGAAGACGGTCCCGTCATTGGTTTCAATGGTTTGTCGCGGCAGGTCGAGCGTGAAGGCGTTCGTTTCCGCCCGGGACGCGCACGTGACCAGCCGTTTGATGGTGGCCTCGTCGAGCACGACGGCGAGCAGCCCGTTGCGAGCGCAATTGTCGTAGAAGATACCGGCGAAGCTCAATCCGATCAGGGCTCTGATGCCGAGCTGGAGCAGGCCCCACACGGCATGTTCGCGGCTCGACCCGCAGCCGAAGTTCGGGCCGACGACGAGGAAGCGCGCCTCCCGCCAAGCTGGGTGGTTGAGGACGAACGCGGGACGACGGGCGCCACCCGCGTCGAAGCGCAGGTCGTGGAACGCGCCGTCGCGCAGGCCGCCCCGGTCGATGCCCTTGAGGAACTGCTTGGGCATGATGACGTCGGTGTCGATGTTGGCGGCCGGCAACGCCGCCGCCACGCCGGTCACGATCGTGAAGGGCCGGGGCATCAGGGCTCTCCCACGCGGCGCGCGTCGGCGAGGTGCCCGGCGAGCGCGGCAGCTGCGACCATCGCCGGGCTCATCAGGTGGGTGCGACCACCGGCGCCTTGCCGCCCCTCGAAGTTGCGGTTGGTGCTGGACGCGCAGCGCTCGCCCGCCCGCAGGACGTCGTCGTTCATGGCGAGGCACATCGAGCAGCCGGACTGGCGCCACTCGAAGCCGGCATCGGTGAAGATCCTGTCGAGGCCTTCGGCCTCCGCCTGCCGCCGCACGCTGCTGGAGCCGGGTACGACCATCGCGCGGACCGTGTCGGCAATGCGCCGGCCGCGCAGCACGGCGGCGGCGTCGCGCAGGTCCTCGATGCGGGCGTTGGTGCAGGAGCCGATGAAGGCCCTATCGATGCCGACATCGGTGAGCGGTGTGCCCGGGCGCAGGTCCATGTAGGCCAGGGCCCTCTCCATGTCACGGCGACGGTCGGCGTCGGGTTCCAGCGCAGGGTCCGGCACGCGCCCGCCGATCGCCGCCGCCTGGTCGGGGCTCGTCCCCCAGGTCACCATCGGGGCGATGGTGGCGGCACCGAGCACGACCTCGCGGTCGAACGCGGCGTCGGCGTCGCTGCGCAGCGCCCGCCAGCTCACGACCGCACGCTCCCAAAGGTCACCCTTGGGCGCGCGCGGCCGGTCACGGAGATCATCGAAGGTGACGT
This sequence comes from uncultured Beijerinckiaceae bacterium, assembly GCA_964235705.1. Classification (GTDB taxonomy): domain Bacteria; phylum Pseudomonadota; class Alphaproteobacteria; order Rhizobiales; family Beijerinckiaceae; genus RH-AL1. Next base: position 3,115 of record CAXSDP010000136.1, read on the forward strand.
CGTCGGGTGCCACCAGGGCGCCGCGCGCGCCGCATTCCACGGCCATGTTGCAGATCGTCATGCGTCCCTCGACGCTCAGCGTCGCGATGGCCGTGCCGGCGAACTCGAGCGCGTAGCCGGTCGCGCCCGACGCGCCGATCCGCTCGATGAGCGCCATCACCACGTCCTTGGCGCGGACGCCGGCCGGCAGCGCGCCATCCACCGTGACGCGCATCGACTTCAGGCGGGTGTAGAGCACGGTCTGCGTGGCGAGGACGTGCTCGATGTCGGACGTACCGACCCCGAAGCCGAGAGACCCGAAAGCGCCGTAGATCGTGGTGTGGCTGTCGCCGGCCGCGATCACTGTGCCCGGCAGGACGAGGCCAAGTTCGGGCATGACGACGTGCTCGATGCCCTGCATGGGGTGGAGGACGTCGAACAGCTCGATGCCGAAGTCGTGGCAGTTTCGCGCGAAGTACATCGCCTGCCCCTGCGCGCCCGCGTCCGGCATGGCGCCGGTCCGCGCCGCCGTCGTCGGATTGACGTGGTCGACCGTGCCGAGCGCCGCTGCCGGCCGCCACGCGGCCCGGCCCGCCTCGCGTAACCCGGTGAAAGCTTGCGGGCTCGTGTACTCGTTCAGCACCGTGCGATCGACGTAGAGGAGAACGCGCTCGCCCGCGGCGTCGAGCGAACGGACGACGTGACTGTCGACGAGCTTGTCATAAAGTGTTCGCGGGCGGGTCATGGCGAGATCCGGCTCGGGGGGACGGTCCGGCTTCATCGGCGTCGCGACCGCGACGGCGCTGCCGAACCTCCCACATCATGACCGATCGGGCGCGTCGCGGTCATGCAAAGCGCGCATCGATCGATGCGCGGAGGGTCTTTCCCTCGATACCGTCGGCGATCGTATGATCCCACTTGTCTGGACCGGCCGGCGCGCCGCGCCTCAGGACGACGCCGTCGACCTTCACGCACGGAGAAGGACCTTGACCAAATCATCCATCATCCCGAGCCGTCGCGCGCTGCTCGGCGCGGGCCTCAGCATGGCGGCGCTCGGCGGACCGCTGGTGACTCGGCCGGCGGAGGCGCAAGCCTTGAAGGCGGCCAGCGACGCCGGCGACGAGTTGGCCGAGCCCGGTGCAGCCGCCGACGCCGTCCTGTTCCCGGGCTTCCGTCGCACCAGGATCGCCGTCGCGGGGATCACCGTGGACGGCACGCCGACGAGCGGGGCGACCATCAACACGCTCGTGGGTGGCAAAGGGCCGCCGCTGCTGCTGATCCACGGCCATCCCGAGACTCACGTCGCCTGGCACAAGGTGGCGGCGACCCTGGCGGAGCGCTTCACCGTGGTGCTCACCGACCTGCGCGGCTACGGCGACTCGACCAAGCCCGATGGCGGTCCAGGCCACGTGAATTACAGCAAGCGCGCGATGGGGCACGATCAGGTCGAGGTCATGAAGGCGCTCGGCTTCCCCCGTTTCCAGGCGGTCGGGCACGATCGCGGCGGGCGCGTCCTCCAATTCATGATGCTCGACCATCCCGAGGCGGTCACGCGCGGCGTCGTGCTCGACATCGCGCCCACCGACCTGATGTACGATCAAACCGACGAGACCTTCGCGACCAAGTACTTCTGGTGGTTCTTCCACGTCCAGCCGGCGCCGCTGCCGGAGACCATGATCGGCGCGATGCCGGACCTCTACCTGCGCGACCACCTCGACGTGCAGAACAAGACGCCCGTCGCCATCAACCCACTCGCCTACGCGGAGTACCTGCGCTGCTACGACGACCCCGCCTGCATCCATGCAGTGTGCGAGGACTATCGCGCGGCGGCGACCATCGACCGCAAGCTCGTCAAGGAAGCCGGCCGCAAGCTGACGCCCCCGCTCCTCGCGCTCTGGGGCGCCAAGGGTACGGTCGGCCAGTTGTTCGACGTCGTCAACATGTGGAAGCGGGAGGCGGAGACCGTCACGGGGAACCCGCTGACCTGCGGCCACTTGATCGAGGAGGAAGACCCGCGCGGGTTGATCGACGCGCTCCAGCCGTTCCTCCAACAGGCCTAAACACGGCCGGCTCAAAGACGGACGATCCCGGTACGTGGACCAACAACCCGCGCTTACCTCGCCAATCCAACGAGAATGACCGTCTCAGACGGCGAACCAATTCTCATCGAAGGGAGGACGTCCTCATGTCGGATATCGTCGGTACCCATGCGCCTCGCGTCGCCGCGCTCGAAGCCCGCACGATGCGCAAGGTCATCCTGCGCATCGTGCCGTTCACGATGGTTCTCTACCTCGTCGCTTTCCTGGATCGCGTGAACGTCGGGCTGGCAGCGCTGACGATGAACAAGGACGTCGGGCTGAGCGCGCAGATGTTCGGCGCCGGCGCCGCCGTCTTCTTCGTCGGCTACTTCGTCTTCGAGGTGCCCTCGACGGTCATCATGCACAGGGTCGGGGCGCGGTTCTGGATCGGACGCATCATCATCACGTGGGGGCTCGTGTCCGCCGGTATGGCACTCACCCGAGGACCCGTCAGCTTCTACGTCCTGCGCTTCCTGCTCGGCCTCGCGGAAGCTGGTTTCTTCCCCGGCATGATCCTGTATTTCAGCTACTGGTTCCCGGCGAAGAATCGCGCGAGCGTGACCGGCTGGTTCATGGCTGCTGCGCCGCTCGCCGGCCTGCTCGGCTCGCCGATCTCGGGTGCGCTGCTCGGCCTCCAGGGCACGCTCGGACTGCGGGGATGGCAGTGGCTCTTCCTGATTGAGGGCGCTCCGGCCGTGCTGCTCGGCATCGCGACCTTCTTCGTCCTCACCGACCGGCCCGAGCAGGCCCGCTGGCTCGACGACGAGGAGCGGGCGTGGCTCGCCGGCACGATGAGGCGGGAGCAGGCGGGCCGAGGCATCAAGGAGGAGCATGGCCCCTGGGGCGCACTCGCCAACCCGCGGGTGCTGGCGCTGGCCTTGGCCTATCTCGGAACCTCAGCCGGCCTCTACACGGTTGGCATCTGGGCGCCGCCGATCATCAGGCACTTCGGCTTCAGCGCCCTGCGGATCGGCTTTCTCACCGCCATCCCGAGCTTGGTGGCCGTGGTCGGCATGGTGGCGTGGGCGCGCCACTCGGATCGCACCGGCGAGCGGCACTGGCACGCGGCGCTGGCCTGCCTGATCGCCGCCGCCGGCATGGTGCTGGTCGTTCAGGCGAGCGGCTCGGCGGTGCTCGCCATCGTCGGGCTATCGATGACCGCCTTCGGCGTGAACGCCGCCAAGCCGCCCCTGTGGACCCTGCCGACGACGTTCCTGGATGGTAGCGAGGCAGCGGCGGGCATCGGGTTGATCAACTCGCTGGGCACGCTCGGCGGCTCGATTGGGCCCTACATGATTGGCGCGGCCCAAGGCGCGAACGGCGACTTCGGCCCGGGCCTCTACGTCGTGGGCGGCACGCTGGTGCTGTCGGCGCTGGTCGTACTCGGCCTTCGAGTGAGCACTGCCCAATTATCAGCCGCTCCAAGAAGCTCTTGAGATCCCGTTGATGAGCTTCGGGCGGGGAACCCACGGTATTGCCCCAGCGCAGTCCATTCAGCGTCGCTGCGCTTTGCGTTCGGCTACCTGCACGACACGCCGGAAGTAGCCTTTGCGCCACGGGCTAGCTAGGCCGTGGTGACGATTTCACCGGAGCAGGATGGTGATGGCGGCGAGTTGGAC
>CAXSDP010000137.1:0-6738 GCA_964235705.1 uncultured Beijerinckiaceae bacterium
ACGCCGCGACTGGCGCCCATCCCCCATAAGGTGTATGCGCGGCGGCCCCACATCGGTCGGCCCGCCGCGCCGCCGGATCCCCGGAGCCGTCATGTCAGCGACCACGCGAGCCGGTGCCGCGCCGGCGATCACCGGCGTCGGGATCGATTTCGGCACCACCAACAGCGTCCTCGCCTTCGCCCGCGCCGACGGCTCCGTGGAGAGCCGCCTCTGGCCCGACCCCGACGGGTCGAACCCCGGCGATCTGGGGAGCGCCACCTACCGCACCGCGCTGACCTTCTGGCGCGAAGGGCGGCGCGTGGCGCACGCCTCCGGCCCGGCGGCGATCGCCCGCGCCGCCCGACCCGTCGGCGAGCAGCGCTTCGTCCAGTCGCTGAAGACCTATCTCGCCAGCCGCGCCTTCACCGACACGCGGCTCTACGGCACCCGCTTCACCATCGAGGCGCTGGTCGCCACCTTCCTGCGCGACCTCACCGGGGGCGAGGCGTTCCCGGCGCCGGTGGTGTCCGGCCGCCCCGTGGTGTTCGCCGGCGCCAACGCCGACGAGGCGCTCGCGCTCGACCGGCTCGGCGCGGCCTACGCGGAGGCGGGCCTGCCGGCCGTCGCCTTCGCCTACGAGCCGCTGGGCGCCGCCTACTGGTACGCGCGCGACCTGGCCCACGACGAGACCGTGCTCGTCGCCGACTTCGGCGGCGGCACCAGCGACTTCTCGCTGCTGCGCTTCTCGCGGGAAGGCGGCAAGCTCGGCGCCACGCCGCTCGGCCATTCCGGCGTGGGCGTCGCCGGCGACACGTTCGACGCCCGCATCATCGACCACGTCGTGGCGCCACGGCTCGGCAAGGGCGCGACCTACCGCTCCTTCGACAAGGACCTGCCGATCCCCGCCTACATCCACGCCGCCTTCGCGCAGTGGCACCAATTGTCCTGGCTGAAGGGGGGCACGATCCTCGCCGACCTCCGCAAGCTGGCCGAGGGGAGCGCGCGCGGGGCCGAGCTGGAGGACCTGATCACCGTCGTGGAGATGGACATGGGGCTGGCGCTCTACCGCGCGGTCGGCGACTGCAAGGCGGCGCTCTCGCGAGGGCCGGAGGCGACCCTGCGCTTCGGCGGCTACGGCGTCGACATCGTCGCCTCGGTCACCCGCGCCGACTTCGAGGGTTGGATCGCCGCCGACCTCGCGACGATCGAGGGGGCGGTGGAGGCCGTGCTGGCGGGTGCCGGCATCGGGGCGGACGCGGTGGACGCCGTGTTCATCACCGGGGGCACCTCCTACGTGCCGGCGGTGCGCCGTCTGTTCGAGCGCCGCTTCCCGGCCGGGCGCATCAAGCGGGGCGACGCGTTCGGCTCCGTCGCCTCGGGGTTGGCCCTGCTCGCCGCCGACCGGGCCGGTTGAGCCTCACCATGCCGTGACACACCGCCCGGACCGGGACGCTTGCGCCCCCAAAAGCCCGGCCCTAGGGTCCGCGCGCTTCCGAGGAGCCACCCATGTCGTCCACCTCCGACCAGCTCATCGATCGCCGCCGGATGCAGCGCCGGCTGTCGGCGTGGCGCGCGCTCGCGCTCCTCGGCGTCGCGATCGCCGTGGTGGCGCTCGGATGGCGGATCGCCGGCACGCGCGGCGGGGCGGGCGCGCTGGTGCCGCACCTCGCGCGCCTGCAGATCGGCGGCCTGATCACCGGGGACCGCGAGACGATCAAGCTGATCAACGACGTCGCCCGCTCCAACGCGTCGGGCGTGCTGGTCGAGATCGACAGCCCCGGCGGCACCACCAGCGGCTCGGAGCGCGTTTACGACGCGCTGCGCCGCCTGTCGGCCAAGAAGCCCACCGTCGCCGTGGTGCGCGGGCTCGCCGCCTCGGGCGCCTACATCGCCGCGATCGGCACCGACCACATCGTGGCGCAGACCACCTCGCTCGTCGGCTCCATCGGCGTGCTGTTCGAGTTCCCCAACGTCAGCGGCGTCCTCGACAAGATCGGCGTCAAGGTCGAGACGATCAAGTCGACGCCGCTCAAGGCCTCGCCCAACGGCTTCGAGCCGACGAGCCCGGAAGCGGCGGCGGCGATCAACGACCTGGTGGTCGACAGCTACGCCTGGTTCAAGGCGCTGGTGAAGGATCGCCGCCACATGGACGACACCCAGCTCGCCGCCGTGGACGACGGCCGGGTGTTCACCGGCCGCCAGGGCGTCGGCCTGCACCTGGTCGACGCGATCGGCGAGGAGCGGGACGCGATCGCCTACCTCCAGGACGAGCGGCACGTGAGCCATGGCCTGCCGATCCTGAACTGGAAGCCCGACGCGGGCTTCGGCGGCTTCAAGCTGTTCGGCTCGGCGGCGGCGCTCGCGCGGGTGGCCGGCTTCGCCGCGCTCGCCGACGCGCTCGATGGGGCCGCCCAGGTCGCCGACGCGCGGGCGCTTGACGGCCTGCTGAGCGTTTGGCAAGTACGCTAGCGTCATCCCTTTCATTTTAAGACGTTTTCCGCGTCCTTCGTTTCGAGGCTTGGCCATGATCAAATCCGAGCTGGTCCAGCGCATCGCGGATCGCAACCCCCACCTCTACCTCCGCGACGTCGAGAAGATCGTGAACGCCATCCTCGACGAGATCACCAAGGCGCTCGCCCGCGGCGACCGGGTGGAACTTCGCGGTTTCGGCGCGTTTTCCGTGAAGCGCCGCGACGCCCGCGTCGGGCGCAACCCGCGCACCGGCGTCCACGTCGACGTCGAGGAGAAGGCCGTGCCCTTCTTCAAGACCGGCAAGGAGATGCGGGAGCGCTTGAACGAGGGTTACGTGGGTTAGGGCTGGACACGGGCGGCGCCTCGCCCGGGAGCGATCAATGGTCAAATTCCTCAAGGTCATCGTCCTGGTGCCGGTGGCGGTCGTCATCCTGGCCTTCGCCATCGCCAACCGGCAGGACGCGACCGTGTCGTTCGACCCGTTCGCGTCGGTGAACGATCCCGTCGCCACGGTGACCCTGCCGCTGTTCCTCGTCCTGTTCCTCACCCTCGTCGTCGGCGTGATCGTCGGCGGGGTCGCGACCTGGTTCACGCAAGGCGTCAACCGGCACCGCGCCCGCGCGGCGCGGGAGGACGCCGAGCGCTGGCGCGACGAGGCGCGCCGCGCGAAGCAGACCGTCGTGATCCCCGAAGGCCCGGCCGGACGCCCGGCGCCGGGGCGCCCCTTCACCGGACCCCTCCTGGCGGGATCGGCGCTGCCGGGCCGGGCGCTGGCGCCCAGCGAGCTGGCGGCCAAGGATTACGCGTGAGGTCGTGGACGCCACGCGACCCCCGCTGACCGTCAAGGTTTGCGGCCTGTCCGAGCCGGCCGGCCTGGACGCCGCGCTCGAGGCCGGCGCCGACATGGTGGGCTTCGTGTTCTTTCCCGCGAGCCCGCGCCACGTCACCCCCGCAACCGCCCGCGCCCTCGGCGCGCGCGTCGAGGGGCGCGCGCGGATCGTCGCCTTGAGCGTCGACGCCGACGACGCGACGCTGGCGGCGATCGTCGCCGCGCTGGCACCGGACCTGCTGCAACTGCACGGGGCGGAGACGCCCGAGCGCGTGGCCCTCGTGCGCGAGCGCTTCGGGCTGCCGGTGATGCGGGCGATCGGGCTCGCCACCTCGGCCGACCTCGCCGCCATCGCCGCCTTCGACGCGGTCGCCGATCGGCTGCTGTTCGATGCCAAGCCGCCGGGCAAGGCGCCGGCGGGCGGTGCCGCGCTGCCGGGCGGCAACGGCGTCGCCTTCGATTGGACGCTGCTGCGGGGCCTGCGGACGCGCGCGCCCTGGCTGCTCGCCGGCGGCCTGCGCCCCGACACGGTCGCCGCCGCGCTACGCGAGACCGGCGCGCCCGGCCTCGACGTGTCCTCGGGCGTCGAGCGCGCGCCCGGCGTCAAGGACCCCGCCGCCATCGCGCGCTTCGTCGCCGCCGCCCGCCGGGCGGCTCACGACGCCGCGCCGACGCTTGGAAGCCGCGACCTTATCGGTTAAAGCTGTCGCCTTCCCCTATCCGACCCGTCTTCCAGCAAGGTCCGCCGCCGTGACCATCAACGTCCCCAATTCCTTCCGGCTCGGGCCGGACGAGCGCGGCCGCTTCGGCCTGTTCGGCGGCCGCTTCGTGGCCGAGACGCTGATGCCGCTCATCCTCGAGTTGGAGCGCCAATACGAGGCGGCGAAGACGGACCCGGCCTTCAAGGCCGAGTTCGACGGGCTCTTGACCCACTACGTCGGCCGCCCCAGCCCACTGTACTTCGCCGAGCGCCTCACCGCCCATTGCCGCGCGCTGGCCGAGGCGGCCGGCAAGGCGGGGGGCGCCAAGGTCTACTTCAAGCGCGAGGAGCTGAACCACACCGGCGCGCACAAGATCAACAACGTCCTCGGCCAGATCCTGCTGGCGCGGCGCATGGGCAAGACGCGCATCATCGCCGAGACCGGGGCCGGCCAGCACGGCGTCGCCACCGCCACCGCCTGCGCGCGCTTCGGGCTCCAGTGCGTCGTGTTCATGGGCGCGGTCGACGTCGAGCGGCAGAAGGCCAACGTTTACCGGATGAACATGCTCGGCGCGACCGTGGTCGCCGTGCAGTCCGGCGCGCGCACCCTCAAGGACGCGATGAACGAGGCCCTGCGCGACTGGGTGGCCAACGTCCACGACACGTTCTACTGCATCGGCACGGCGGCCGGCCCCCACCCCTACCCGGCGATGGTCCGCGACTTCCAATGCGTCATCGGCGAGGAAACCCGCCGCCAGATGCTGGAGGCGGAGGGCCGCCTGCCGGATTCCCTGTTCGCCTGCATCGGCGGCGGGTCCAACGCGATCGGCCTCTTCCACCCCTTCCTCGACGATCCCTCCGTGGAAATGTTCGGGGTGGAGGCGGCCGGCTACGGACTCGACAAGCGCCACGCCGCCTCGCTCGCCGGCGGCAAGCCCGGCGTGCTGCACGGCAACCGGACATACCTGCTAATGGACGAGCACGGGCAGATCGAAGAGGGTCACTCGATCTCAGCCGGGCTCGACTACCCCGGCATCGGGCCGGAGCACGCCTGGCTGCGGGACATTGGCCGTGTCACCTACCTGTCCGCCACCGACGATGACGCGCTCGCCGCCTTCTCGCTCTGCGCGAAGCTGGAGGGCATCATCCCGGCGCTGGAGCCGGCCCACGCGCTCGCCCGCGTCGTCGATGCCGCGCCCGACCGCCCGCGCGACCACCTGCTGGTGCTCAACCTTTGCGGGCGCGGCGACAAGGACCTCGCCCAGGTCGCGGAGCACACCGCCGGCGAGGCAAACGGCGGCACGTAGGCGGTCGGCCCTTCAGCGCACCGCCGGCACGGACAGCGCCGCGTCGCGGCAGCCCTCGCGCACCACCTCCGGGCACGCTTGGAACGCGCCGAGGTCGCGGGTAAAACACACGCGCACCTCGTCGAGCGTGCCGTGTCGGCACACGGCGGCGAGCATGCCGGGGCGCAGGCGCGGGTTGGCGGCGGTGAAGGCGCGCTCGATGTCGGCCGGCGCCAGCGTCTGGTCGCCGTGGGGGTCGCGGAGGGCGGCGGGAATCGTCACCGCGTCGCGCGCGGCCTTGGCTGCGGCGAAGTAGGCGGATGGGCTCATGCCGGAGCAGGTGCCGTGCTTGCGCCACTCGTATCGGGCGAGTCCCTCGTCGGGGTAGACGCCGTCGGTTTCCGCCAGCGCCGCGCGGTCGGCCCGCCCGGCCCCGTCGCAATCGGACGGGTAGCCCCGATCATACTGCGGCCATAGCCCGTGCACGGTGAAGCCGATGTCGGCGCCGGGTCTGCACTGGTCGCGACCCTTGCGACTGTTCTTGCCTCCCGTCGCGCAGAAGCCGGGCGACCACGACAGAGACAGGACATAGAAGTCGAAGCGGCCCGGCACGCTCGCGCCGCGTGGCCCCGAACCGTTGCGCCGAGACCCATCGTCCCCGCGCGGCTGGTCCCGTGGTGGCGGATGCCGATCCTCGCAATGGCCCGGCAGGCAGTCGGCGGCGGCGCGCGCTGGTCCAGGCGCGAGCCATGCGAGAGTGAGCGCCAGCGCGGCGGCCCGTCGAACCTCCGCCGCGTCCATCCTCAGGGCTCGGCTTCCACGCAGCCCGGGGCGAAGGCGTTGTTGCGGTCGAGCCCGACGACGCACCACACGACGTTGTCGGTGAAGCCGATGCTGCCGCCCGCCTCCGTGATCTGGTAGGACACCGAGCGTACCTTGTTGTCGCTCATGATCGCGTGCGCCCGGCAGTAGCGGCGCGGGATGTAGTCGAGCCCGTTCGACCGGAAGCCGATCTCGCGGACGTCCTGGAAACCGATGATCGTCAACCCGGAGTGCCAGTATTCGAGTTCGCGCGCGGCGAAGGCGCCCTGGATGTAACCGACAGCGGCCGGGTCCTCGCACGCCTTGACGAGGCCGGAATAGGGGAGGTCGCGATTCTCGGCCGGCACGAGCGGACGCGCCTCGATCCTCGACGTGACGCCGAGGATCGCCAGGTCGAACAGCGCCAAGCCGAGTAATGCCACGGTGCCGACGAGGCCGTTGGAAGGCGCGGAGAACAAACGACGCAAGGCGGACACCCCGTTGAGTGGGCGGGAGGGTGCGTGCTCCCTCCCGCCCCGTCAAGGCCGCCGATGCAACAGCCGCCGGCGAAGGCGCGGCGGCCGCCCCCGCCCGCGCCGCTCACTGTCTGTTGTACACGTCCTCGATACGGATGATGTCGTCCTCGCCGAGGTAGGAGCCGGTCTGCACCT
>CAXSDP010000138.1:0-6650 GCA_964235705.1 uncultured Beijerinckiaceae bacterium
AGGGGTTCATCGTGGAAGCGATCGCCGTCGCACACGCCACCGACATCACGGGCTCGGGCGGATGGCGCGCCTACCTCGCGCCGACGGGTTCGGATGCTCGACGAGCGGGGCGCGCCCCTGCCGCGAGATCGGCGACGGACGCCGAATCCTGATGCCGGGCTTCCGCCGAGTGGCTCGGGCGGCACCTTCGATGGGCGAGGCCATGGTCCGCGACTCGACGGGAAGCATCGTCGCCCACGCCACGTCCGGTCGCGCCGACCAGCTCACCCGTCGCGCGAGGCCGCGGATAGCGGTGCGCGTGGCGGTCGCGACGGCGTTGGTCGGCTTGGCGACGGCGCATGGCGTCGTCGCACGGACGCAGCCGCCACGCGGAGCCGCCGACGGTGATGCGTGGATCGACGGCCACGACACCTCCCGCCGCTAGTCAGCCACAGCCAACGAACGCCCTGGCGAGGGCGGGACACCCTCCTCGGCGACGATACCTAGTTCCTGGAATTGCCGCTCCCGGCGCTGCCGATCTGTCCCGTTTCCGGCACCTTCGTACCGGGCACCGCGCCGTCGGCCTTGGTTGGCGTTCCCGGAGTCATGGCGGCCGGCCCCGACATGCTCGCTGGGGCGGCCGTCGACCCGATGGTCGGGTCGGACGGTGTCCCGTTCGTCGGCCCGGATGGGATGTCCCCGCCCTGGGCGAGCGCGATCGAGGGAAGGAGGCACAAGCCGAGCAGGAGCGCGCCGGCGCGCAGGGGTTGAACGATCATCGAGACACTCCGAAGGCATGGGGACGGGCGCGGCACCGCGTCATCGCCGAGCGCCACGCGCCGACAGGGACGCGCTGGCTCAACACGGGCGGGCGGACATCGTTGCGAGGCGGCGTCCGTCCGCGCACGGCACCGGGTCGGGGGACCATCGCGGCCTGGCGGGAAGCCGATGGGGTGCGCCGCCCGGCCCGACCACGTGCCCGGCGGGGCGACATCGCGGGTCTCGTTGGCCAAGCCTTGTCGGCCAAGCCTTATTGTCTGAGTCATGTCGTCCAAGTCATGTTGGCTGAACCCTCGGGTTCGCGATAACGCGGTGTTCCATCCTGAACGATCGAGATCGCCGCGCGCCCGGGTTAAGGTCGCCGGCGATCCATCATGAGCGTAGCCGACATGACCGACGTTCCCCTCGCGACCAACGTCCCCGTCGCCAACAACGTCCTGGACTGGGTGGGGACGCCCGCCCTCCTCCTGGACGAGGCGCGCATGACGCGCAACGTGGCCCGCCTGCGCGCGCGGATGGCGACCCTGGGGGTCTCGCTCCGGCCCCATCTCAAGACGGTCAAATCGGTCGACGTCGCCCGGCGCGTGCTGCGCGGCGGCACCGGGCCGGCGACCGTGTCGACGCTTCGGGAGGCGGAGGTCTTCGCCGCCGCCGGCGTGCGCGACATCACCTACGCCGTCGGCATCGCGCCGGCGAAGCTGCGGCGTGTCACCGCGCTGCGCGCCACCGGCACCGACCTCGCGGTTCTGCTCGACTCGGTGGAACAGGCGGAGGCCGTCGCCGCCGCCTCGCGCGCCGCCAGCGACCCGATCCCGGCGTTGATCGAGATCGACTCGGACGGGCATCGCGGCGGCCTGAAGCCCGACGACGAAGCCATCGTCGCCATCGCCCGTGTCCTGCGGGACGGCGGCGCGGTCCCGCGCGGCGTGCTCACCCACGCCGGCGAGAGCTACAACGCGCGCGGGCCGGAGGCGCTGGCCGCCTTCGCGGAACGGGAGCGGACGGCCGCCGTGACCGCCGCCCGCCGGCTGCGCGCCGCCGGCCTGCCCTGCCCCGTGGTCAGCGTCGGCTCGACCCCGACCGCCCATTTCGCGCGCGACCTCGGCGGCGTCACCGAGGTCCGCGCCGGCGTGTTCGTCTTCTTCGACCTCGTCATGGCCGGCGTCGGCGTCTGCGCGCTCGACGACATCGCCCTCACGGTGCTGACGAGCGTCATCGGGCACCAGCGCGAGCGCGGGTGGACCCTGATCGACGCCGGCTGGATGGCGCTGTCGCGCGATCGCGGCACCGCCGCGCAGGCAATGGACCAGGGCTACGGACTGGTGTGCGACGCGGGAGGCCGCGTGTTGGAGGACCTGATCGTCGCGCAGGCCAACCAGGAACACGGCACGATCGCCCGCAGGCCGGGGTCCGACGCGCCGTTGCCGGACTTGCCGGTCGGCACGCTGCTGCGCATCCTGCCCAACCACGCCTGCGCCACCGGCGCGCAGTTCGACGGCTACACCGTGCTGCCGGCGGACGGCTCCGAACCGATCGAGTGGCCCCGCTTCCGGGGTTGGTAGACGAGGACCGATCATGCCGACCAAAGCCGTCGTCTTCGACCTGCTCACCGCGCTGCTGGACAGCTGGTCCGCCTGGAACGCGGCGGCCGGCTCGGCGGCGGCCGGCTCGGCGGCGGCCGGCCGCCGCTGGCGAGCCCATTACCTCGAGTTGACCTACGGCTGCGGCGCCTACAGGCCCTACGAAGACCTGGTGCGGGAGGCGGCGCTCGCGGCCGGCCTGACCCTCGCCGCACCCGCCGCGTTGCTCGCGGCCTGGGACCACCTGGCGCCCTGGCCGGAGGTGCCGGCCACGCTGGCCGACCTGCGAGGGCGCGGCCTGCGCCTGGGCGTCGTGACCAACTGCTCCGAGGCGTTGGGGCGACGCGCGGCGGCGCGGTGCGACGTGGACTTCGACGCGGTCGTGACGGCGGAGGGCGCGGGCTTCTACAAGCCGCGACCCGAGCCCTACCACGCCGTCCTCGCCGCCATGAGCATGGACGCGGCCGACGCCTTGTTCGTCGCCGGCAGCAGCGCGGACGTGCCCGGCGCGACGGGGGCGGGGATGCGCGTGGTTTGGCACAATCGCGTCGGCCTGCCGGCTCGCCCCGGCCCCGCGCCGTCGCGCGAGGCTCGCACGCTCGACGCGGCGCTGGAGGGTTTCCTACCATCGACGGGGGATCGCGGATGACGGGCGTGCGGACGATTCCCGTACCGGAGCTACCGGAGCCGGCCGGGCATTACAGCCACGCGGTGCGCGCGGGAGGGCTGCTGTTCGTGTCCGGCCTGCTCGGCGTCCGTCCCGGCGAGGCCGGCGACGGCCTGCTCGACGCGGGGAGGCAGACGACGGCGGTGCTCGCCCGCCTGGACGCCATCCTCGCGGCCGCCGGCCTGACCCACGACGACGTCGCGCGCGTGGGCGTGTACGTCACCGCCATGGCCGACTGGCCGGCGGTCAACGCGGCCTACGCCGCCCATTTCGGGGCGCACAAGCCGGCCCGCACGATCGTGCCCTGCCCCTCGCTCAACCATGGCTCGCTGGTCGAGGTCGACGCGGTCGCCGCCTACCCCGAAGGCGCCTGACCGCTCACGTCGGCGGCGGCATGATCGAGACGTGCGCCGCCACGACCTTCCAGCCGCCGTCGGGGAAGCGCACCCAGGTCTGGCTCTGCCGCCCGATCCCCGGCTGGCCGCGCGGCTTGTATTCGAGGTTCACGGTGGCGACGTCGCGGCCGATCGTCAGGATCTCTAGGCGGATGCGCGTCTCCTTGGTGCCGCCCGGCACCGGCACGGTGGCGAGGCGGGCGGCGTGGATCGCGTCGAACCCGTAGCCGTTCTCGCGCACGGCGTAGCGGATGGTGTGCGGGCTGTCCCAGAACGTCTGGTCCAACACCGCCACGTCCCCGTCGACGAGCGCCCGCTCGTAGCGCTCGAACAGCGCCGCCACTTCGGCGACGACTTCGGGTCGGTTCAGGGTCGTGTCCATGGTCAGCTTTCCAGTGCGAGCGCGACGCGGATGAGGTCGCCGTCGGTGCCGCGCGCGCCGATGATCGACAGGCCGACCGGCGCGCCGTCCACGCGCGCGCCGGGGATGTTGAGCTGCGGCACGCCGGTCAGGCCACCGTGGCTGGTCAGGCAGGCGATGCGCTCGCGCAGCGGATGGAGGTCGCGCAGCGGCAAGCCCTTCGGCGGGGCCGGGAACGGCGTGGTCGGCAGGCACAGGATCGTGCCGGGCCGGAGCAGCGACGACAGCCGCGCCCGCGCCTCCAACCGCATCAAGGCGGCGGCGGAGCGTTCGGCGTCGGTCATCATGGAACCTTGAACGAGCGCGCGGGCGACGCCGAAGGCCAGGCGCGGGTTGGCGGCGTCGAGCCATGGCTCGAAGGTGCGCCAGGCCTCGCTGCCCTGGAGCACGCGCTGCGCGCGCTGCCACACCGACAGGCCGGGCGGCGCCATCGTCACGCCGCGACGCTCGCCGAGGAGGGCGCCGAGCCGGTCGAGCAGCGGCGTCAAGGCGTCGCGCACCGCCTCGTCGGCGAAGCCGAAGGCGTCGGTCGCCACCAGCAGGGTGGTCGGGAGATGAGCCGGCACCGGTGCGCCCAGCAGGACCTCACCCACGCGGGCGAAGGTGGCGGCGTCGCGGGCGAACCAGCCGCAAGTGTCCGACCCCGGCGCCTGCGCGGCGATCCCGGTGAAATCGATCCGGCCGTGCGTTGGGCGGAGGCCGTACAGCCCGCAGAAGCTCGCCGGCACCCTGACCGAGCCGCCGGTGTCGGTGCCGAGCGCGAAGTCGCAGGCTTCCGCCGCCACCGCCGAGGCGGAACCGCTGGAGGAGCCGCCCGGCACCCGGTCCGGCGCGGCCGGGTTGAGGGGCGTGCCATCGTGGGCGTTCTCGCCCAGGATGCCGAGCGACACCTCGTCGGTGACCGTCTTGCCGATGACGGAAGCGCCGGCGTCGAGCAGGGTTTGCACCACGCTCGCGTGGCGGGTCGGCGTGGGGTGCAGGCGCGGCCAGTCCGGGTTGCCGCCGCCGGTCGGCACGCCGGCCACGTCGATCAGGTCCTTGACCGCGAAGGTGAGCCCGGCGAGCGGGCCGGTCGGCGCACCGGCGACGGCGGCGCGGGGGCCGGGCAGGAAGGCGTCAGTCGACATCATGGGCGACCACGGCCTCGATGGGTGCGTCCTGCCAGTCCGCGCCCGGCACGGCGGCGAACAACGCCCTGGTGTAAGGATGCTGGGGATCGGCGAAGACGCTGGCGGCCGGCCCCACCTCCACCACCCGTCCCGCCTTCATCACGGCGATGCGGTCGCAGATCCGCAGCGCGACCCGCAGGTCGTGCGTCACGAAGACCATGCTGAGGTGCAGGCGCGCCTTGATGTCGGCCAGCAGCGCCAGCACCTGCGCCTGCACGGACACGTCGAGCGCGGAGACCGGCTCGTCGGCGACCAGCACGGCCGGGTGGAGCGCGAGCGCGCGGGCGATGCCGATGCGCTGGCGCTGCCCGCCGCTGAACTCGTGCGGGTAGCGCCCGGCCGCCGCCGGGTCGAGCCCGACGAGCGCGAGCATGGCGCGCGCCTCCTCCCGCGCCAGCGCCGGCGCGGTGCCGTGGATGATCGGGCCCTCGGCGACGATGTCGACGATCCACTGGCGGGGGTCGAGCGACCCGTAGGGGTCCTGGAACACCATCTGGATCCGCTTGCGATGCGGCCGCATCTTTGCGCGCGAGAGCTTGGCGATGTCCTGGCCGTCGAGGCGGATGACGCCGCCGTCGACCGGCATCAGCCGGGTGATCGCGCGCGCGAGCGTGCTCTTGCCGGACCCGCTCTCGCCGACGATGCCGAGCGTCTCGCCCCGGCGCAACTCGAGGTCGACGCCGTCCAGCGCGCGCACGACCCGGCCGCCGAACAGCCCGAGGGCGCCGTAGGTCTTGGCGATGCCGCGCCCCTCCAGCACCAGCGGCGCGTCGCTCGGCGGCCGCACCGGCGGCGGGACCAGCTTCGGCACGGCGGCGATCAACGCGCGGGTGTAGGGGTGGCTGGGCGCGCGCAGCACGGCGGCGGCCGGGCCCTGCTCGACCAGCGTGCCCTGCCGCAGCACGGCGACGCTGTCGGCGATGTCGGCCACGACGCCGAAATCGTGGGTGATGAACAGGACGGCCGTGCCGTGCTCGCGCTGCAGCTCGCGGATCAGGTGGAGGATCTGCGCCTGCGTGGTCACGTCGAGCGCGGTCGTCGGCTCGTCGGCGATGAGCAGGCGGGGGTCGAGGGCGAGCGCCATGGCGATCATCGCGCGCTGCCGCTGCCCGCCGCTGAGCTGGTGCGGGTAGGACCGCGCGAGGCGGGCCGGCTCGGGCAGGTGGACGCTGTCGAGCAACGCGACGACCCGCTCGCGCCGGGCGCGCCGGTTCAGCCCCGTGTGGATGCGCAGCACCTCGTCGAGCTGGCGCCCGATCCGGTGCAGCGGGTTGAGCGCGCTCATCGGCTCCTGGAAGATCATCGCGATCCCCGCGCCCCGGATCGCCCGCATCGTCCGCGCGTCGGCGGTGGCCAGGTCACGAATGGCGGCGTCGTGGCCGGCGAACAGGATGCGCCCGCCAGCGACCCGCACGCGCGGGCCGGGCAGCAGGCCGAGGATCGCGCGGGCCACCAGCGACTTGCCGGACCCGCTCTCGCCGATCAGGCACGTCACGGCGCCGGCGCGCAGCACGAGGTTCACGTCGCTGACGGCGTGGGGCCGGTCGGCGCCGGGCGGCAGCGCGATCGTCAGCCCCGCGATTTCGAGGACGGGGGCTTTGCTGGGCGCGTTCACCATCGGCGCGTTCACCATCGGCGCGTTCACCATCGGCGCGTTCA
>CAXSDP010000139.1:0-6546 GCA_964235705.1 uncultured Beijerinckiaceae bacterium
AGATCCGCCGCCAACGCGAAAGCCCGTGAGTCTCACTCAGCACTCGCTGGTATAACTGGTTCGCCGCTCGGGAGCTGATCTTGAGAATGCCGCCTCAAGGCAATCCGATCTTCTTCTAGCCGTAGGTAGATGCCCGCCGCGTGGACCAGAAGACACCTCCGCGACGCTGACGGACCTGGATGTGACGCCTCCGCCTTAGATGGCGGTATAGCCGGCTTCAGCCATGACCAGGGCGCCGGTCATGAAACTGGCAGCGGCCGAGGCCAGGAAGGCGATGACCTCGGTGATCTCGGACGGCTGCGCGACGCGGCCGGTTGGGTGCGCGTCGTCGTCGTCGGCGAGCGTGGCGCGGCATCGACGACACCCGTATCCTGGAGGATGTCGGCTTCGCCCACGCCAAGCGCGACGGCGTTGGCGCGGATGCCGCAGCGGCCATACTCGGTGGCGATCAGCTTCAAGAGTTAGCTGATCGCGCCCTCGACTTGTTTCGGCGAGAGGTCCGAACGCCAATGGGCACAAGAGTCGCGACGTAAAGCACTGAAGGTGTAAAGAATGTAGATCGGCCAAAAGGTTTTGGACCCACGCCGATCCACAGCCGCAAGTTGGAAGCGAAGAAGATCGGGGTTGCGACGGTCGCGAACTACGCCTCCATCGAAGGGTCGAGCCTTCGTCGGTTGCCGAGACCACGGAGCGCGCCCAGGCATCCACCAAGTAACGGTGCTTGGCCAGGGCGTCGTCGCGTCGGTGCGAGGGCAGTCCGCATGACCTCACCCTTCAGCGAAATCACCTCGTCGGCCGAACGGGCTGGCCACCCAGGTCGGCGCGGTGGTGGCGCCGGTGATCGGGCGGAACTCTGTTGGTCGGGGCAAACGCGGCCGAAGGGAGCAAGATGGGCGGAGCCTCCTCGGCTTGAGCAACCGCGGCCGAAGGAAGGGCGCAAAGGCCGAGCAAGATAAGGCCAGCACGGATGTTAGAAACCGTCATGAGAACTCCAAAGGTTGATGTGAGAATAGATCAAGCACGGCTTTAAACAGTCGCACGGTGGGTGAAACCCACGTAGCGACGACGGCCTCATAAAGATTATCGGTTCCCGTCAGCAGTGTGCAAATTTGATATGGGTATCGACACGGCGGTTTTACAGCGCACAGGTATTTTCATTTATTTTCAGTCTGTACCGGCTATATTCATCGCGGCGGCCACATGTCTTCTGGCCGACATCGCTGATCGCGTAGCCGACTTCTCCCCTTGAACGGGCAGCGCTATCGCGCTTTCTTCGCAGGGACGTGAACGGACCAAGGCCGATCGCAAGGGTGTTCCAGTCACGTCGAGAAGTAACGCGCCGAGCTGTCGGTCGGCCCAGCATGGAGGTAGCGCCGGCTGAAAGCCGTTCCCAGCGCGCCTGCCTCATGGATCGCCAACATCCGTCATGCCTAGACCTACCCGTTCAGTCTGCCATTCGCGGCCATTGCACCACCCTGCTAACCCTCGCTGGCTACGACGACCGCCGCGCCACCAGCCCGATCCCGTCCTCGCGATCCACTACGCGCCGGCCGAGAACCTGGAGCCCTACGATGTCGCCCTGATCGACCAAGCCCGGCGCACGATCGACATGGCCGCCTACGTGCTGACCGACCGGCCCCCGTGATGGAGGCATTGGAGTGAGCGGCACGGCGCGGCGTCATCCGCATCCTGGTCGATCGCGACCAGCTCGAGGACCGGCCCGGGTCGGCGCCGCTGATCGCGTTGCAGGACATTCACGGCGTCACCCTGCGAGTGAAGCGCCAGCGGGTCCTCCTGCGCCTGAAGTCCTACGCGTTGGGCGGCCGCTGGCTCCGCTCCGCCGCCACCAACCTTTCCGCATCCGTCCTCGAGCAGCAGGATAACGAGCTGGTGCTGGTCGACAGCCCCGCGCTGGCGCGTTCGAGCGAGACTTCGAACGGATCTTCGCGGCGGGGGACGTGCAGTGACGGCCCATCCTACCCCCGACGCCGCTGGAAGCGACGACTATGTCGAAGGTGTCCGCGCTGATTCGGCATGGATCGGCGAACATGCCGCTGCAGTCATGATCGAAGCTGACGCACTGACCTGGCACCAAGGCGCGTGATCGCGTACGGCGCTGCCGTCGGCATCACTGAGGCCCATCAAAGAGATGAGGGATGGGAAGCTACATGCTCATCGTGGCGATCGCCGGATCCATCGCCACACCCTTGCCGGTCGGCATATTTCCCCAGTCGAGCGGATTGAGTCCACGCTCAAAATCCTTCCTCGGCCATCGGCGAGCCCAGCACGTACACACGCCATTCTGACATTTTGGTGCGTGCCCTCCGGCCTGACGAGGGCCGAAACGCCCAAGTAGCCGTAAACCTCATGGCAGCGCTGAAACCGATCGACGTCGCCACGCTGTGCGCGGCTCGACCTTGCTGCCTACGGTACGCATAGGCGTGCCCAGCACGACACCAGGATCGAACGCCACCTTGGAGGCTTAGTTGGGTGATGCAGGTGCTCCCGCTTTGGACGCCGATCCACAGGTTAGGCGCGATACGTTGTGGTGGGTTCGCGAACTAGGGGCGTAAAACCGGCTCGCTCACGCCCTGGACGCCGACGAGCGTCAGCAGTGTCAACAGCACCTTCTGCGGTCCGGCGTAGCCGTTGACCGGCTTGTACCACTCGGACAGGGAGTGATTGCTCCCGCCCAGGCCGCCCCCGCTGATCGTCACCGCCGGTATGCCCAGCGACATCGCGATGTTCGAGTCCGTGCTGCTTGCGGTCAGGGCGATCTTGACGCCCGCCAGTGTGGAAGCGGTGGCCATCCGCGCGACCTGCACGATCGGCGCATCCGCGGGCGTGACACCGGCGGGTCGTTCGCCGAGCACGGCGACGTCCATGGTGATCGCCGTCGAGGCCCAACGCCGGTTCTCTTCCGCCACGGCCTCCCTGACAAGCCGGAGGATCTGTTCCTCTTGCACGCGCAGGGCGCCCTCGTTGTTCGAGCGCATGTCGATCGCCATGCGCGCCTCGCCGGCGATGGCGTTGACCGAGGTCCCACCCCGCGCCTTGCCCACCGTGAAGGTCGTCTTGGGCTCCGCCGGCGGCCGCACGTCGGCGATCTTGGCGATGGCGCGGCCCATCGCGTGCACGGCGCTCGGCAGGCCGAACTCGCTGAAGCTGTGGCCGCCCGGCCCCCTGAAGGTGATCTCGTAGCGGTGGCTGCCGGTCCCGCGATGGGTGATGCGGTCGGGATGGTTCCCGTCCACGGAGATGAACCCGTCGATGTCCTTGCGATCGGCGAACAGCGCCTTCACGCCGCGCAGGTCGCCGAGCCCTTCCTCGCCGACCGTGCCGACGAAGAGCACGTCGCCGACCGTCTCGATGCCGCTCCGGCATAGCGCCCCGGCCACCGACAGGACGGCCGCCAGCCCGCGCGCGTCGTCGCAGATGCCTGCCCCGTGAGCGACGCCGTCCCGCTCCGTGACGCTGACGTCGGTTCCCTCCGGGAATACGGTGTCGAGGTGCGCGGACACGACCAGCGTCGGCCTGCCTTGGCTGCCCCGGCTGGTGGCGATGACGTAGCCTTCCGGTCCCACGATGCTCGCGTCCGACAGGCCAACCTCCTTGAGGCGTTGGAGGACGTACGCGGCCCTGGCCTGCTCCATGAAGGGTGGCGACGGGATCTCCGCGATGCGCTTCTGCTCCTCGTAGGTCCGCGCATCATCGGCCTGGAGGTCGGCCAGCGCCTTTCGAACTTGAGCGTCGGCCTGGACCGCGTCGAAGGCAGCCCTCACCGATGCGCCACCCGACGCGTGATCCTCGAGGCCGCCCGCCTCGCCGCTGGCCAAGTCCGCTCCCGCGTCGTCGCCGTGCATGACGATCCTTCCCGTTTCCGAAGCCACCCGCCTGGCTGGCCGTGAGGTCCCGGGCATGATGCCCGATGCGGACTCTGTCAACGACGCGCAGTCCTCGGCTACCACGCGCAGACGCTCGGTAAGGAAGGCGCACCGGCTCAGCCGCACCAGCAATGGGCCGGGTGAACGTCCGCTGCTGGGGAGAGCGTCAAATCTTGCAACGACCGACATGGACGCACTAAAGACCTTTGCCGACGCCGGCGAGGCCCTCGACCAAGGCATCGAAGGCGATGCGGCAGTGACGGCTGCGCTTGAGGTCCTCGTGCATGACGATCCACACGTCCAGCGGCAGGTCGACGATCTCAGGCAGCACGCGGACGAGGGCCGGGTCACGTCGGGCGATCGGCACCTGGCAGACGCCGATCCCGAAACCGGCGCGGATCGCGGCGAACTGGGCGACGTCGCTGTCGCTCGCCAGGGCGAGGGCCGGTCGCGACAGGAACGGGTAGCGCTCGACGAAGGCGCGCAGCGCGGGGGTTTCCCGATCGAAGCCGATGAGGTCGTGCCCGCGCATGTCCTCGACCCTGAACGGCGTTCCGCGTCGGGCGAGGTAGTCGGCATGCGCGTAGAGGCCCAGCGGAAGGGACGGGAGCCGCTTGGCGACGAGCACCGCCTGCTCGGGCGCGAACATGCGGACCGCGATGTCGGCGTCGCGGCGCAGCAGGTCGTCGGCCGCGTTCGACAGCACCAGCTCGATGACCAGGCGGGGATGGTCCCGGCGCAGGCGCGCGAGGATGGGCGGCAGGTGCTCGAGGCCCACCATCTCGCTAGCGCTGATGCGGACGACGCCGGCGACATCGACCGTGCCCGCCTTCGCCGAGCGCAGCAGGGCGGCGGACGTCGCCGCCAGCGTTTCCGCGAGCGGCCTCAAGTCCAACGCCTTGTCGGTCGGGACAAGCCCCAGCCGCGAGCGCAGGAACAGCTCGACACCCAAGTCGGCCTCGAGCGCCTCGACGTGGCGCGCGACGGTCGGCTGCGCCAGCCCGAGCCGCCGCGCGGCGCCGGACAGTGATCCCTCGCGGAGCACGGCGAGGAAGGTGCGGTACAGGTTCCAGTCCGGCTCGTTCATCGGTTTCCGTGCGGTGACCCCACCATCTTAGCCGATGTCCTTCCGTTCAGCCGCTCGCCATCCTGCATGCCGTGGCCGCCAGGCGGCCCGCACGAGGAGGATGTCATGGATGGAGTGATCACGATCATCGGGTACGGTGCCGTGGGGCGAGCCACGGCCCGCGACTTGACCGGCCGCGGCACCAGCGTCCGCGTGGCGCAGCGGAGCCGACCCGCGGACCTGCCAGCGGGATCGACCTTCATGCCCTGCGACGTGGGGGACGCTGGCGCCGTCGCGCGCGTCGTCGCGGGCGCGAGCCAGGTCGTGCTGGCGGTCGGCTTCCCCTATGACCGCCGCGTGTGGCGCGTGGCTTGGCCGAGGGCGATGGCCAACGCGCTCGCGGCCTGCGAGGCGGCCGGCGCCCGCATGGTGTTCGTGGACGACCTCTACATGCTCGGGCCGCAGGACGCCCCGTTGCGCGAGGACATGCCGCTGACGGGCAGGGGCGCCAAGCCGGCCATCCGCTCCGCCGTCACACGGCAGTGGCTCGCGGCGAGCGAGCGGGTGCGGATCGCCGCCCTGCGCGTGCCCGACTTCTACGGACCCGGTGTGGGCGGCTCGCACATCGGCGACACCGGCTTCGGGCGTCTCGCGCGGGGCAAGGCGGCGCTGCTGGTGGCGCCGCCCGACACCCCGCACGATTTCGCCTACGTGCCCGACGTCGCGCGGGCGGTGGTAAGCCTGCTCGACGCGCCCGACGACGCCTACGGGCAGGCGTGGAACATGCCGTGCGCGCCGACGCGGACACCGCGCGAGATCCTGGCGCTGGGCGCCGCCGCACTCGGCGTTCGCCCAAGGGTGACGACGATCCCGCTCCGGAGCTTGCCGCTGCTCGGGCTGGTGTCGCCGTTCCTGCGCGAGGTCGCCGACGTCGCCTTCACCTGGGATCGCCCGTACCGGGTCGATGCGAGCAAGTTCGCCGCCACGTTCTGGTGCGACGCGACACCCTTCGAACGCGGTGCGGAACAGGCGGCGGTGTCCTTCGCGGGATGAGGAAAGCATCCGCGAACGGATGAGGCAACCGGTCTACGAAGTGGGCGCGCGACCACCCTCCCGCGCGAGCGTCCGCTACGAGGAGCGGCGCCGATCCCCCGGACCGGTGTGGACGGGCACGTTGCCGCCGTTCACAGACCTCCCCCTCAAACCGCCCCCATCACCTCCCCCCGGAACCCGACCACCTCCCGCGTCCCGCCCATCGGCACCAGTCGGACGCTTCGGGTCTGCCCCGGCTCGAAGCGCACGGCGGTGCCGGACACGATGTCGAGCCGGCAGCCGCGCGCCGCCGCGCGGTCGAAGGCGAGCGCCGGGTTGGTTTCGGCGAAGTGGTAGTGCGAGCCGACCTGGATCGGCCGATCGCCGGTGTTGGCGACCTCCAACTCTATGACGTGCGCGCCGGCGTTCATCGCGATGTCGCCATCGCCGGTGGCGACCTCGCCCGGCACCAGTCCGGTGGCACCGCCTCGGATCGGGTGGTGCACGGTGACGAGCTTGGTGCCGTCGGGGAAGGTCGCCTCGACCTGCACGTCGGGGATCATC
>CAXSDP010000140.1:0-6427 GCA_964235705.1 uncultured Beijerinckiaceae bacterium
GCGGCGAAGGCGCGGGCGCCCCCGCGCTCGATCCCGTCGCCGAACCACACCACGGTCGCGTCCGGCCGCGTGGCGACGAAGCGCTCGATCGCGGTGGCCGCCGCCGCCCGGTCGGGCGCGTAGGGCACCGGCTTCAGCGCCCGCAGGCGCTCGAGTGCGCCGGCCGCGTCGGTGGGCAGGATCGTCTTGCCGCCGTCCGAGGCCGTGGCGACGGCGACCGGCTGGGAGCGCTCGCGCGCGCCGGCGATGCGCTGCGCGGCGGCGGCCACGCGTCGGTCCCAGGCCGGCGCCGCCGCCCAACCGTCGTCGAGGGCGATCAGCAGCGGCCCCCCGCCGGCGACGCCGACGCTGAGCGGACGCCAGATCGGCCCGGCCATCGCGGCGATCACGCAGGCCGCCAGCAGGAGGCGCAGCAGCAGCAGCCACGGCGGGATGTTGGCCGGCGTCTCGTCCTTCGATCGCAGGTCGAGGATCAGCTTGAGGGGCGGGAACGGCACGCGCCGCGGGCGCGGCGGCGTGACCCGCAGCAGCACGTAGAGCACCGGCAGGCCGGCGAGGGCCACCAGCGCGAGGGGGACGGTGAAGGCGAGCGGCAGACCGAGCACTAAAACCCCATCCCCTGAAATCCCGTCCCCGGCGCGCACTGCTCGAGTCGCGTGCGCAGCGCCAACAGCGCCTCCGACGCGGGCCGGTCGGTGCGGTGCACGGTGAGGCTCCAGCCTTTCCCGCGCGCGATGGCGGCGAGCGCGTCGCGGTGGGCGGCGAGGCGGCGGACGTAATCGTCGCGGAACCGCTCGGCCTGCCCGATCCGCATCACCGCCGACGAGTCGACGTCGGCGAACTCGGTGTGCCCGGCGAAGGGGAAGGTTTCCTCCACCGGGTCGGCGATGACGACGAGGTGGCCCCCGGCGCCGCGCGCCGCGAGGTCGGCCACGCGCGCGGCGATCAGGGCGGGCGGGGTCAGGAAATCGCTGATCAGCACGGCGCGCACGCGGGGCGGGAGCGCGCCCGCCGGCGGCAGGTCGTCCTCGGCCGAGCCACGGTCGAGCAACAGCGCCTCGGCGAAGCGCTCGATGACGGCCCGCGTCGCCAGCGGCCGCGTCAGGCCGAGCAGCCCGACCCGCTCGCCGCCGCGCACCAGCAGGTCGGCACTCGCGAAGCCGAGCACGAGCGCGCGGTCGAGCTTGGATTGCCCGGCGAGGCTCGACGCGTAGGCCATGGAGGCCGAGCGGTCGACCCACACCCAGACGGTGTGCGCGGACTCCCATTCCCGCTCGCGGATGTAGACCCGGTCGTCGCGCGCCGAGCGCCGCCAGTCGACGCGCGCCGCCGACTCGCCGGCGACGAAGGGGCGGAACTGCCAGAAATTCTCGCCGGACCCGGAGCGGCGTCGCCCATGGACGCCGTGCATGGCGGAGGAGGCGACCTCCTTCGCCGCGACGACGAGGCTCGGGAGCCGGCGCGCGAGGTCGAGCGCGCCCTGGCGCTGGCCGGGGCCGATCAACCGCTCCTGGCGGTCGAGGGTGCGCGCGGTGACGGCCATCAGGTGGTCGTTCCCTCGGCTGTCATCCCGGGCGGGGCGTGAGCGGCGATCCGGGACCGGAGTTCGACCACGCTGGTCGCGGGGGAACACCGGTTCCGGGTTCGGCTGCGCCGCCCTGGAATGACGGCGGGAGGGCAGCGACCACCACCTCCGTCATTCCGGACGGAGCGCGAGCGGAGATCCGGAACCGGGGCCGGCTGGTGCCGATCGTTGGAGGACACCGGTTCCGGGTTCGGCCGCGCCGCCCCGGAATGATGCCTGTGGCGGGCCGGCGTCGATCGCTCGATCACACCAACGGCCCCGCTTTCGCTTAGATGCTGCGGCAAGCGATCGAGGTCTCCATGCCCTGCCACGTCTACATGCTGGCGAGCCGCCCGTACGGGACGCTCTACCTCGGCGTGACCTCCGACCTCGGTCGCAGGGTCGTCGAGCACAAGGGTAAGGCTCATCCCGGTTTCGCCGCAACGTACGGCGTCGATCGCCTCGTATGGATGGAGGCGTACGACAGCATCGTTGAGGCGATCGCGCGCGAGAAGATGCTGAAGAAATGGCGGCGCGCCTGGAAGATCGACCTGATCGAAGGAATGAACCCGCATTGGACCGACCTGTTCGAGGACTTGAACAGCTGAGGTCATTCCGGGGCGCCGAAGGCGAACCCGGAACCGGCGTCCCTCAATGACTGGCGTGGTCGTACCGCGGTTCCGGATCGCCGCTCGCGCTCCGTCCGGAATGATGCCGGGAGCGACGCTCTCGCCGTCATTCCGGGGCGGCGCAGCCGAACCCGGAACCGGTGCTCTTCGACGACCGACATGGCTGGACCCCGGTTCCGGATCTCCGCTTGCGCTCCGTCCGGAATGACGATGCGTCGGCGACCGCCCCACCCTCACGTGAATTGCTTGATCAGCGACTTGATGACGCCCTCGATCGTCTCGCCATCGGCGCGGGCGGAGAAGGTCAGCGCCATGCGGTGCTTGAGGATGGGGGTGGCCAGCGCGGCGACGTCGTCGTGCGAGGGCGCGAGGCGGCCCGACACCAGCGCGCGGGCGCGCGACGCCAGCATCAGCGCCTGCGCGGCGCGCGGCCCCGGCCCCCAGGCGACCGTCTTGGCGAGCTTGCCGCCCTCGTAGGGCCGGGCGGCGCGGACGATGTCGAGGATCGCCTCCACCACGCTCTCGCCGACCGGCATCCGGCGCACGAGGCGCTGCGTCGCCTGGAGGTCTTCGGCGGTCATGGCGGCCTTGGGCGCCGCCTGCTGCTCGCCGGTGGTTTCGATGAGGATGCGCCGTTCCGCCGCGCGGTCGGGGTAGGTCACGTCGATCTGCATGAGGAAGCGGTCGAGCTGCGCCTCCGGCAGCGGGTAGGTGCCCTCCTGCTCCAGCGGGTTCTGCGTCGCCAGCACGTGGAAGGGCGCCGGCAGGTCGTGGCGCTCGCCGGCGACCGATACGTGGTACTCCTGCATCGCCTGGAGCAGCGCCGATTGGGTGCGCGGGCTGGCGCGGTTGATCTCGTCGGCCATCAGCAACTGGGCGAAGATCGGTCCGCGCATGAACTTGAAGGAGCGGCGGCGATCGGCGTCCTCCTCCAGGATCTCGGAGCCGAGGATATCGGCCGGCATCAGGTCGGGCGTGAACTGGACGCGGCGGGCGTCGAGGCCGAGCACGGTGCCGAGCGTGTCGACGAGCTTGGTCTTGGCCAAACCCGGCACGCCCACGAGCAGGCCGTGGCCGCCGGCGAGCAGTGTGACGAGCACCTCCTCCACGACTTGCGCCTGGCCGAAGATCACCGTGCCGATCGCGGCGCGGGCGGCGGCGACCCGGTCGAGCGCGGTTTCCGCCGTGCGGGCGACGGCCGCCTCGATCGTCGTGGTGTTGGCCTCAGGCATGATCGATCCCACACATGGACGGTTGGCTCTTCGAGGACTACCTGTCGAGGGTCGGCGTCCCGCCCGATACCCCCGCCGACTGTCCCCTTCTTTGGGTTGCAATTATGGCTGAGCGATCATGGCTGATAACGGACGGCGAGAGAAGCCGGGCGGCGACGTGACGCCCTCGCCTCCGCCAGACGCGGACGAGGGCCGGCTGACGAGCCTCGCGGCGGCGGTCGGCGCGACCGCCACGCGCGGCCCGGCGCCGGTTCACCTGTGGCACCCGCCCTTCTGCGGCGACATCGACATGCGGATCGCCGCCGACGGCACCTGGTTCTACGCCGGCACGCCGATCACGCGGCCGGCGATGGTGGCGCTGTTCGCCCGCATCCTGCGCCGCGATCCCGAGCGCCACGTGCTGGTGACGCCGGCCGAGTGCGTCGGCATCACCGTCGACGACGCGCCCTTCGTCGCCGTCGCGATGGCGGAAGCGGATGGCGCGCTGCGCTTCGTCACCAACATGGGCGACGAGGCCGAGGCCGGCACAGACCATCCGCTGCGCTTCAGCACCGACGCGGACGGCGGGATCAAGCCCTACGTGCGCGTGCGCGGCGACCTTTGGGCGCGCCTGACCCGCTCGCTCGCCATCGACCTGCTCGACCGCGCGAGTGAGGAGGACGGCACGCTCGGCATCCGCTCGGGCGGCGTGTTCTTCCCCGTCGCGCCGGCGGGGACGGCGGCTTGAGGGCGGCGCGGGCCGCCGCCGACGCGCCGGGCGACGACGTGTTCGCCCGCGTCGCCGCCCGCGTGCCGGCGAGCCTCGACGCGCTCGCGCTCGACCGAACGGTCGCGCCGCTCGACGGCGACCATTCCCTCAACGCGTGGGACATCACGTCCGAGTTCCTCGCGACCACCCGCGTCGCCGCCGTGCTGGTCGGGCTCGTCGCGCGCGCCGATGGCGTCCACGTGCTGCTGACCCGGCGCACGGCGGGGTTGCGCGACCACGCCGGGCAGTTCGCCTTCCCCGGCGGCAAGATGGACCCCGGCGACGCCACCCCCGCCGCCACCGCGCTGCGCGAAGCGCGCGAGGAGGTCGGCCTGCCGGCCGACGCCGTCACCGTACTCGGCTACCTCGGCGCCTACCTGTCGCGCACCGGTTTCCGCATCGTGCCGGTCGTCGCCCGGATCACGCCGCCCTTCACGCTGGCGCTCAACCCGGCCGAGGTGACGGAAGCCTTCGAGGTGCCGTTCGCCCACCTGATGGACGAGGCCAGCTACCAGGTGCGGAGCCGGGAGTGGCAGGGCATCGCCCGGCAATTCTACGCGATCGAGCACGGGGGACGCACGATCTGGGGCATCACCGCCGGCATCCTGCGCGTGCTCTACGAGCGGCTGTACCTTTGATGGCACGCGCCCTCGCCGAGCCGCTGGTCTTCTTCACGATCCCGTTCGCGCTCTACGTGGTCGTCTTGTTGCTGCAACTCATCAACCCTTTCGCGATCGATCGCTGGACGCGGCGCGTCGTGCTTCCCCTCGCCCTGTCCGGCGTCATCCTCGCGGTCGGCTCGATCGCGCTGGTCGGCCTCATGGCGCCGCGCTACGAGGGCGGCTACGTGCCGGCCCACATCGTCGATGGCCGCGTCGTTCCCGGCCACATGCGATGACCGGTGCCCGGGACGCGGCGCGGGCGCTGCTCGCCGACCCTAAGCTGGCGCGGGTGCTGGCCGTGCTCGACCGCGACGGCGAGCAGGCGCGCGTGGTCGGCGGCGCCGTCCGCAACGCCCTGCTCGGCCGTCCGGTGAGCGACCACGACGTCACCACCACCGCGACGCCGGACGTCGTCACGCGGCGCGCGACGGCGGCGGGGTTGAGGGTGGTGCCGACCGGCATTGACCACGGCACGGTGAGCGTGCTCGTCGCCGGCACCCCCTTCGAGGTCACGACGCTGCGCGAGGACGTGGAAACCGACGGTCGCCACGCCGTGATCCGCTTCGGCCGCGACTTCGAGCGGGACGCGCTGCGCCGCGACTTCACCGTCAACGCCCTGTCGCTCGGCGCCGACGGGACGATCCACGACTACGCAAGCGGCTTGGCTGACGTCGAGGCACGGCGGGTGCGCTTCATCGGCGACCCCGCCACGCGCATCCGTGAGGACTTCTTGCGCATCCTGCGCTTCTTCCGCTTCTCCGCCGACTACGCCGACGGGCTCGACGACGCCGGGCTGGCGGCGTCGGTCGCGGAGCGCGCCGGGTTGGCGCGGTTGTCGCGCGAGCGGGTCCGGCAAGAGCTGTTGAAGCTGCTCGTGGCGCGCCGCGCCGCGCCGGTCGTCGCGACGATGGCCGAGGCCGGGCTGCTCGAACCCCTGCTCGCGCGCGAGGCGCGGCCAGGGCGCCTGGCGCGGCTGGTGGCGATCGAGCCCGGCGCCGACGCGTTAGCCCGGCTGGCGGCACTCGCCGCGAGCGGACCGGCCGACGCGGAAGGGCTGCGCGAGGCGTTGCGCCTGTCGAAGGCCGAGGCCGCGCGGATCGAGGGCGCGACGGCGGCCTTCGCCCGGCTCGGGGAATGCGACGACGCCCCGCCGCACCGCCGCCTGCGCGAGATCCTCTTCGACCACGGCCGACGGGCGGCGCTCGACGGTCTCGCGCTCGCCTGGACGGAGGGTGCGGCCGCGTCCGACGACGCGGCGTGGGCGTCGGCGCGAGCCTTCCTCGCCGACGCGCCGGAGCCGCGCTTCCCGTTCTCCGCCGCCGACCTGCTGGCGCGCGGCATGGTGCCGGGCCGCGCGCTCGGCGAGTCGCTGAAGCGCCTGCGGGCCGAGTGGATCGGGGCCGGCTTCCCGCAGGACCCCGACGCGCTGGCGGCGCTGCTGGCGCGAGTCGACGGGGACGGGGCGGCGGAAAACTGAAACGGCGGCACCGAAGCTGATCGGCGCCGCCATTTGGCGAGGTGATGTTTGTAAGGGGGCTAACCCTCAGCCGCCTCCGCGTCGACCGGCACGCCGGAGATCACCCTGCCCCGGC
>CAXSDP010000141.1:0-6316 GCA_964235705.1 uncultured Beijerinckiaceae bacterium
CCCAGCCCGACCTCTTCGGCGACCCGCAGCCCGACCTGTTCGGCGCCGAGCCGGCGCAGCCCGCCGTCTATCGCGGCGACCCGGACCGGGTGCGGGCAAGGCTGGAAAAGATCGTCGCGGAAGCTCGCGCCGCCGCCGCGATGCCGTGGGATCGCGCGACGCTCCGCCTCTACGAGACGATCGTGCCGCAGATGACCCTGTGGCTTCCCGACGATGAGGCGGCGGGGTGGTGCGCGGACTTCGCGGCGGAGATTCGGCGGCTGCGGGCCGCGTCGCGCGCCGCCGGCGATCCCGCGTAGGGCCATCCTGCCGCACCCATCATCCATGCCGGCCTTCGCCCGACCCGTCTCCGCGTGTCTCCGCGGGGCGCCGCCGTCGCGGCCGCGCCATCGCCCATCCCCTCGTCCCGCGCCGGTGCGAAGGGTCGAAACCGGCCTGGCCGGTGGGCTTGCGTTTCGCGCCCGGCGGGGTGATCCTTCGCGGGTCGGCGGCGGGCCCCTCGGGCCGTCGCGATCCGCGATGGGAACCATCTTGGCGTCGGGTTTCGCCGACGGAGGCCGGTCTTCCCGTCGGTTTCGGCCGACATCACTTGCTCAACCATGTCGGCCGCGACCGACATGGCCGGCGAACCATGTCGGTCCCGGCCGACACGTCCCCTCCCGATGTCGGCCGTGACCGACAGGGATGGCCGGCATCGGGGCCGGGCGGCGGAAGGTCGCGGGGGATCGCCGGGGCGCGGCTCGGCGGCTAGGTCTTGGGTTCCAGCCCCAGGAGCCATCCCGTGATCAGCGGAGAAACCCTCGCCTTCGCCCACCTCGCGATTCTGCTGGTGTTCCTCGTCGCGGCGGGGGTGTCGGCCCATCGCGCGCGGCACGGCGTCCGGGTCGGCCGGCGCGGCGACCGCTACCACCGCCTCACGACGGCGGAGGTGCTGAAGCGGATCGGTCGAGGCCGGGAGCGACCTAACGGACGGTGAACAGCGAGCGGGGGAACACTTTTGGGGTGTAGAGGCCCACGCTGTAGGTGTAGCCCTCCTTCGGCCCGAACAGCAGGTTGATGCGGGCGCGCACCACGTGCATGTAGCGCGAGCGCGGCGACAAATCCTCCAGCACGGTCACGGTGGCGGCGTCGGGGATCACCGCGCAATCGCCGAACGTGCCGATGGGAAACGGCTCCTCGGAAATCGTCGCGCGCAAAAGCTCCTGCAGCCGCGCGCGCGTGGGGCAGAAGGGCTGGCCGTGCGAGGCGGTGTACAGCCGCTCGCCGGTGATGGCCGGGTCCGCCCGGCCCGGCGTGGCGAGGAGGGCCAGCAGGCCGAGGGCGGCGAGGACGGGAGTCGTGCGCATGATCATCCTACGGGCCCTGAGATCGCCATGGCGGCGCGCCCCTCCATAGCGCGGCGTGGGCGGCCTGCCTGTGGCGCGCGGGCGACATGGCCGCGAGATCGTGCCGAACCGCCGCCGATCAAGCTTCGGCCCCGACCGGCGACGCCACCCGCTCACGCGTCGCCAGCGACACGGCGACCGTCACGAGGAAGGCGAGCGGGACCGTGACGATCGCCGGCGGGTCGATGGGGAAGATCGGCGCGGCGTAACCGAGCACCTTGACCCACACCCCCGGGCCGATGATCGTCAGCGTCACGGCGGACACCAGGCCGGTGACGCCGCCGGCGAGCGCGCCGGCGGTCGTCAGCCCGCGCCAGTAGATCGCCAGCAGCAGCACGGGGAAGTTGGCCGACGCCGCCACGGCGAAGGCGAGGCCGACGGTGTAGGCGACGTTCTGCCCGCGGAAGGCGAGGCCGAGCGCGATGGCGAGCAGGCCGATCGCCACCGTGGCGGCGCGCGACACCAGCACCTCGCGGCGCTCGTCGAGGTTGTTGAACACCCGGCCGTACAGGTCGTGCGAGATGGCGGACGCGCCGGCCAGCGTCAGGCCGGACACCACCGCCAGGATGGTGGCGAAGGCGACCGCCGAGATGAAGCCGAGCATCGGCGAGCCGCCGACCGCGCCGGCGAGGTGGATCGCCGCCATGTTGGCGCCGCCGCGCAGCGCGCCGGACGCGGTCCTGTAGGCGGGGTCCGGCAGCACGAGCGCGATCGTCCCGTAGCCGATGATCATCACCAGGAGGAAGAAGGCGCCGCAGAACGCCGTGGTGTAGAAGCAGGAGAGCCGCGCGGTCCGCGTGTCCTTCACGGTGAAGAAGCGCATCAGGATGTGCGGCAGGCCGGCGACGCCGAACATCAGCCCCAGGCCGAGCGACAGCCACGAGACGGGGTCGCTCCGCAGCCCCGCCGAGGCGAGGATCGCCGCGTGCTTGGGATGCACCGCGACGGCGCGGGCGACGATCGCCGACGGGTCGAAGGCGAAGCGTTGGAGCAGCAGGAAGGCGAGCACGGTCGCCCCGCACAGGAACAGGCCGGCCTTGATGATCTGCACCCAGGTCGTCGCCGCCATGCCGCCGACCGTCACGTAGACCATGATGAGGAGGCCGACGACCACCACGGCGAGCGTGTAGTCGAGGCCGAACAGCAGCTCGATCAGCTGCCCGGCGCCGACCATCTGGCCGATCAGGTAGAGCGTGATGACCACCAGCGAGTTCACCGCCGCCATGATCCGCATCGGCCGCTCCGACAGGCGGCGCGCCAGCACGTCGGCGAAGGTGAAGGAGCCGAGCGCGCGCAGCGGTTCGGCGACGAGGAACAGCAGCACGGGCCAGCCGGCGAGGAAGCCCAGCGCGTAGACCATCCCGTCGAAGCCGCTCGTCGTGATGATGGCGGTGAGGCCGAGGAAGGCGGCGGCGCTGAGGTAGTCGCCGGCCATGGCCAGCCCGTTCTGGAAGGCGGTGATCTCGCCGCCCGCCGTGTAGAAGGCCGCCCGCGTCGTCGTGCGGCGGGCGACGCGCCAGGTGATGAGGAGGGTGATCGCGACGAAGGCGAGGAACAGGCCGATCGCCAGCGGGTCGACGGTGGGCCGGGCCACCGCGCGGGGGTCGAGGACGGCCAGCGGCGGGAGGTGGAGGGCCATGAGGGTCAGCTCCCGCGCCCGACGCGCGCGTTGACGAGGAGGACGTAGGTGCCGGTGATCGCCACGCAGAAGACGATCAGCGCGCTCGCCAGCACGAGGGACAGCGGGATGGCGCCGACCACCGGCCGCGCCATGGCGTCCGGCGCCGCCGCCGCGAAGGCGAGCAGGCCGACGAACACGACGATCACCGTCGCCGCGAAGCCGAACCGCAGGCGCAGACCGTCAACGGCGTCATCCATCGCTCATCATCCCTTCACGCGCCCCCGTCGCCGCCCGTCCGTCGCCGCTCGTCCGCGCGAGCGGCGCGCGCCAGGCGGTTGGCCGGGAGCCCTTTCAAGGGCCGTGCCACCGCGCCGTCCCCGGCGGGTCATCAGGTGTCCGGCAGTCCCGCCAGCGCCCGTTCGAGGTGGGCCCGCTCGCCCGCGTCCAACGGCAGGATCGGCCGCGGCGGTTGCGCGTCGGTCAGCCGGAGCAGGTTCGCCGCCGCGTAAACCACCCGGAGGCCGCCGTGCCGCCTGAACAGCTCCCAGAGCGGCGCGAAGGCGGCATCCAGCCGACGCACCGCCGCCGCGTCGCCGGCCTGGGCGGCGCGCATGAGGGCGAGGGCCGGCCGTGGCAGCAGGCCGCCGACGACGCTGTACCACGCGACGCCGCCGGCGAGCACGGCGTCGGGCGCGTGCCAGTCGCCGCTGTGGCCGACGGCGAAACCGGCCGGTAGCCGCGCCCGCAGCGCGTCGATCGTCGCCTTCGCCTCGCTTGGCGGCGGGGCGGGGTTCTTCACCGCGACGATGCGGGCCACCCCGGCCAGGCGGACCACGAGGTCGTCGCGAACCGTGAAGTGCGTCGTGCCCGGATTGTTGTAGACGCAGAGCGGGAGGTCGGTCGCCGCCGCCACGGCCTTGAAATGCCCGAACACCTCCTCGTCGTTGAGCGGCGTGTAGGACACGGGCGCGAGCAGCAGCCCGTCCGCCCCCGCCGCCGCCGCGTCCCGCGCGAGGTCGATCGCCTCGTCGGTGCGCAACGCGCCGACGCCCACGACCATCGGGACGCGGCCGCCCACCGCGCCGACCGCCGCCTCCACGGTCCGCCGCCGCTCCGGTCGGCTGAGATAAGCGTAGGTGCCGGTGCTGCCGAGCAGCCCGATCGAGTCGACCCGCGCCGTCGCGAGCCGGTCGAGCAGGGTTTCGAGGGCGCGCGTGTCCACGCGTCCCCCCTCGTCGGCGGGGGTGATGGGGAAGGCGGAGAGACCGTGGAAGAGGGACGGGGGTGGGGAGGGCGGCATGGCTGACCTGTTGGCGTCGGAGCGGCAGGAGTGGACCTCAGGTGCGTGATCCGCAAGAGCCGCGATCCGCGAGTGCCGCACCGGGAACGGATCGTGTCCCGTTTTGGAACCAAAGCCCGCTTGACCGACCGCTCGCGGCCCCTTGGCCGACCTTCGCAGCGTCCGCTTGGAAGACTGGAGCGCCGAACGGCGCTCGCGGCGCAGAGGCGCCCCCAGCTGACCTTGAGTCACCTCCGCGAGGACGGTGCTCGGCCGCTGTGGGCCTGCGACGTTCGCAATAAGTGCGCTTTCGTGTTAGCGGTCGGCCGGCTTGGAACCAGGAAAACCCGACATCTGGATCAGTCGTCCGTCCAACCCGAAGCGGGCGTAGCTGGCGCCTTGCACGGGCGGGTCGCCATTCGGGGACTGTCGTTCCCAGCGGGAGAAGGCTTGGTCGTGGTGTTCCAAGAACAGTGTCTGACGAAACCAGACGCCGGGTGTCCGCTCCTGTACCGCGTCAACATAGGCGATCAGCGCCTCCAGCCCGTCCCGATCTCCCATCGGATCGCCGTACACCGCGGCCTTTCCGACGCTGGCCGTCAGGAGAGTGCGCCTCTGCTCGGGGCTGAGGCGGGCCCAAGCGGCCTGATAGGTGTCCCAGGTGCTCGCGTGCGCGGTCGGCGCTGAGGCCGCATCGTCGTCGGGCCGTTTGAAGAAGCCCGTCATATGGGTCAGCCGTCCATCCGCGCCGAAGCGTGCGTAGCTGGTGCCTTGCACCCGCGCCGCGCCATCGGCCCCGTACATGGTCCATTCCGAGATCGCCTGGCCGCGGTATTCGGTGAGCTGGTCGTTGCGGAACGAGGCTCCGGGCGCAGCCCGCTGCGACTGCTCGATCTTGCTGATCAGCGCATCGACGCCGCGGCATTGGAGTTGCGCGTCGGTGTAGAGGCAATCGGGCACCACGTTCCGGTTCAGCAGCTCCCGGCGCTCCCCATCCGAGATGTCCGACCACGCCGCCTGATAGGCGTTCCACGTGGCGAGGCGAACTGGATCCGTCACTGAAGGTCTCCTGCGGCTGGGCTGCGGAACGTCGAATATCCAACAGGGCCTCTGACGTTGTGACATTAATTATAAATTTGTCAAGAAGGCGTGTTGACGTGCGGAGGCGAGATGTCAGAGAAACGGAGATGTCGACGGAAACGGGTGCGGCCAAAGCCAAGTCGGAGCAGGCCACCGCCGCTGCGGCCGACGTGTTCGTGCGCTACGGGTTTGCGCGCACGACCATGGGCGACATCGCCCGGCGCGCCGCCATGTCGCGACCCGCGCTCTACTTGGTGTTCCCCGATAAGGACGCCGCCTTCGCCGCCGCAGTTCGCCGCTTGAACACGGCGCAGCTCGATAGCATCCGGGCGCGGGTGGACGCCCTGCCGACCTTGCGGGAGAAGCTTCTCCACGCCTGCCAGACTTGGGGCGCTCACGGCTTCGATCTGACGGCCATCCATCCCGACGCGCGCGACTTGTTCGACGTGGGCCGGCCTGCGGTCCGCGAGATGTACGCCGAGTTCGAGGCCTTCCTGGTCGAGCTGACGCGGAGCGCGTTGGCAGCCTCGCCGCTGCGGATCGAGCCGGGATCCTTGGCGCGCACCATGACCTACGCGATGCGCGGTTTTAAGGACACCGCCTTGGACGCCGACGACATGCGCGGGCTCATCGCGACCGAGGTGGAGGTGGTCTGCGCCGCGCTCGCCTTGACGCCCGCGTGAGCAGGGGGTCGATGCGGTACAGCTTCAAAGGTTACATGCCCGGCGAAGGCCGCCCCGCATGCAACCCTGCCGGCCGCAACCGGAAACGAAACACGCGCCACGAACCGATAAGCACCCTTGTCAGACGTCGGGCTTCCGTCGGTGCGCCCAGGTCCGCAACTCATCCCAATGCGGACCTCCTGCCCAGGTTTCGACTCGAGCCACAGCCCGAGAACGCCGCGACTGGCGCCCATCCCCCATAAGGTGTATGCGCGGCGGCCCCACATCG
>CAXSDP010000142.1:0-5114 GCA_964235705.1 uncultured Beijerinckiaceae bacterium
GGGGCCGGTGTCGGCCCGCGTGCAATGTGGTCGGGGATCGATGGGGGCGCAAGGCCGTCCTGGCGGCGCGGCGATCAACGTACAAGCCTCTCAATTGCCGTCTTGTATCACTGCGTCGCGGCTTTCAACGTCACAGCCCTTAGCGCGTTAGGTCATACCACCTTCGGACAGCATGGCACGCGAGTCAGCCGACAATGTCGGCTTGAGCTTCTGTTCGACTCGCGGACCTAGGTCGAGACAGCCCGGCTTGCTTCGCCTCCGTCGCGCCCGGTCAGATCCCCCACAAACCTGAGGGAAGCTTCCGGTTGGCGATTGGCGACGCAGTTCCGACCCGCGCGTATCATTCAGCAGTGGCCTCGCAGCCACACCCGTCCGGACAGACCGCGCCACACGCCATCGTGAATTCATTCCAATCCATCTCTCGGGCATCTGCGTCCCGCTCGGAGCAGTGACATGATCGCGAAGACATTGTTGGTAAGCGCCCTCCTCGTTTGCGTCACCGGGGCGGCAGCCTCGGCGGCTGATCTCCCGGCCCGATATGCTCCTCCAGCCTACATGCCGCCAACCGCACCGCTCTTCACTTGGACGGGGCTGTATGCTGGAGGGACTCTTGGCGGCGTCGTCGACAACCGCAGCAGTTACGCACTCGCCGGCGTCCTTCCAGCCAATCAGCTGGTGGCCAACAGCTACGCTCGTGGCACGTATCCATCCGGCCACCAGGGCGGCTTCACCGGTGGCGGTCAGGTTGGCGCCAACTACCAGCTCCGTGGCGGTTTCGTGATCGGTCTCGAGGCTGACGCAGCTTACACCGACCTTGATCACACGCAGGACGATCCCGTGCCAGCCGGCGCCGGTCGCGTGTTCCAGACGCGACTCAACTTCTTAGGCACCGTCCGCGGGCGCGTCGGATATGCTTTCGACCGCCTGCTCTTATACGGCACCGGCGGCTTCGCTTATGGTCAAACGGACAGCAACGTAGCGCTGCGCAACGTAGCCAACACCATCACGCGCTTCAGCGGATCGGGGAGCGAATTGCAGACTGGCTTCGCCGTCGGAGGCGGGGTCGAGTACGCGTTACCTTCAGGCGTGTTCTTCGCGGGACTGACCTCGCAGGCGGTGACGCTGAAGGTCGAATACCTGCACTACGACCTCGGAAACACGAACATCACCGCCAACTCGATCCCGGCCGTGGGAACCGTGGGCGCCTACAACGCCCGCCTCGCCGTTTCAGGCGACCTCGTCCGCGCAGGCCTTAACATCAAGTTCGGCGAGCCCGTCGCCGTGCCGGTTGTCGCCCGGTATTGAGGCAGGCAGAGCCGATGGCATAGCGCAGAACGCGACGTGACCCGCTCAACGTAACGTTCGCCAACGCCGCCTCCCAACCACGGTGCACGGGTTCGGCGAGGTCGATGAAGATGCTCGCTTCGACGCGATATGCTGAAGGCGGGCGACACGCTGCTCGCTAGCGGAGCCGCTGCCCACGCAGGTCCACCGGGTCCGTCCCAAATGACCTTGACTTCGTACGACCACACGTAGGAGCGGGCGCGCGGTCGTCCGTGACACCAAGACCGGCTTCGAGGGATACATACATCCTACGGCCGGACGTGACGACCAGTACGCTGCCACCCCACACATTCGAGCGCGGAGAAGTAAACGGTGGAGCGGGGCGGGCTCCTGATGACCGGGCGCGGAGTGGGCGCTCGAATCGGACGACACCTTCTTCAAGGCTGACGTGGACTTCAAGGCTGACGTGGAACGTCCCTCCGCCATCCGCTGAGACTGGACACGTCGCGGCGTCCTCATCGTGTCTGCCGGGTGTGGGGCTCTCCGTGGGAAGGAGTCCTACAAAATGAACCGGCTCAGATCCGCGTTCTTCGCCAGGTCCCCGATGTTGCGCTCCACGAAGGCGCCGTCCACCGTGATCGTCTCGCCGGCGCGGTCCGAGGCGGTGAAGCTCACCTCGTCCAGCACCCGCTCCATCACCGTCTGCAACCGCCGCGCGCCGATGTTCTCGACGGACGAGTTCACCTGCACCGCCACCTTCGCCAGCGCGCTGATCGCGTCGGCGGTGAAGCGCAGCGTCACGCCCTCCGTGTTCAACAGCGCCTCGTACTGCTTGACGAGGCTCGCCTCCGTTTCGGTCAGGATGCGGCGGAAGTCCTCCTCGTTCAACGGCTGGAGCTCGACGCGGATCGGCAGGCGGCCCTGCAGCTCCGGCAACAGGTCGGAGGGTTTGGACACGTGGAAGGCGCCGGACGCGATGAACAGCACGTGGTCGGTCTTCACCGCGCCGTGCTTGGTGGTGACGGTGGTGCCCTCGATCAAGGGCAGCAGGTCGCGCTGCACGCCCTCGCGCGACACGTCGGCGCCGCCGCGCCCCTCGCGGGCGCAGATCTTGTCGATCTCGTCGAGGAAGACGATGCCGTTGTTCTCGACCTCGCGGATCGCCTCCTGGACGATGCCGTCCCCATCGAGCAGCTTCTCGCTCTCCTCCGCCACCAGCGGCTCGTGCGCGTCGCGCACCAGCAGGCGGCGGGGCTTGGCCTGCTTGCCGAGCCCTTTGCCCAGGATGTCGCCGAGGTTGATCGCGCCCATGGAGGCGCCGGGCATGTTGGGGAGCTCGAACATCGGCAACCCGCCGCCGCCACCCTGTTGCAGCTCGATCTCGATCTCCTTCTCGTCGAGTTCGCCGGCGCGCAGGCGGCGGCGGAAGCTGTCGCGGGTGGCCGGCGAGGCGGTGGTGCCGACGAGCGCGTCCAGCACCCGCTCCTCGGCGGCGAGCCGCGCGCGCGCCACGACACCCTTGCGCTTGCCCTCCTTGACCATGGTGATCGCCGTTTCCAGCAGGTCGCGCACGATCTGCTCGACGTCGCGGCCGACGTAGCCGACCTCCGTGAACTTGGTCGCCTCGATCTTCAGGAACGGCGCGTTGGCGAGCCGGGCGAGGCGGCGCGAGATCTCCGTCTTGCCGCAGCCGGTCGGGCCGATCATCAGGATGTTCTTGGGCAGCACCTCCTCGCGCATCGGCCCCTCCAGCTGGAGCCGGCGCCAGCGGTTGCGCAGGGCGATGGCGACGGCGCGCTTGGCGTCGTGCTGGCCGACGATGAAGCGGTCGAGTTCGGAGACGATCTCGCGCGGGGAAAAGTCGCTCATGTGTGGGACGCCAGGAGGGGGTGGGGGAGCCGCCGCGCGAGCGGGGGCGGCAGGCGGCGGAGGATGGCGCGGCGCAGCGGCTGCCAGCCGGCGCTGACGAGCAGGATGAAGGCGCCCAGCGCGAGCAGCACGGTGGGGAGCTGATAGCCGTTCGCGCCCAGGCCGAGGGTCCGCACCAGCGTGCCCGCCGCGACCCCGGCGTAGACGAGGCCGGACACGAGGATCGCGCGCCGGTCGATGATCACGGCGAGCACGCCGAGCGCGACGAACACGCAGAGGATGCCAACGGCGGCGCCGTTCGTCAGGCGGGTGTCGAGCCCGTGCAGGAAGCCCCGGATGAGCGGGTGGACGATGAGGGGCGCGGCCAGCAGGTGCAGCCAGAAGGCGATGTCGGTGCGCCGCGTCGCGCGCGCCGGGTCCGACACGTCGAAGCGCATGGCGAGCGCGAACACGGCGAGGCCGCAGGCGAACAGCACGATGTTGAGGATCGTCTCGTTCACGTCCGGCACGAGCCCGACCACGCTCGCCACCGCCAGCACGCACAGGGCGGCGGCGCCGGCGGCGACCGTGATCGGCACGCGGAAGCGCACGTAGTGCATCGCGGCCATGCCCACCGTGACGAGCGCGGCAAGGCCGAGCGGCAGGTCGTCGAGCGGCACGACACCCAGCAGCCCCCGCCCCGGCGCGAGGCGCGCGGGCAGGAGCGCCGCGGCGACCTGCGCCGCCAGCACGAACACCGCGCCGACGAAGGCGACGAGCAGCACGATGGAGGGCAGCGCCATGCGCCGGCGGCCGGTGAAGAATTCGGCGAGCAGCCAGGCGCAGGCGGCGATGCCGGCGAGCATCGGCGTCGACCCCGTGCCGGCGTCCATGATGAAGGCGAGCGCGCCGAGGAACAGCACGATGCCGATGGACACGAAGATGTCGGCGAAGCCGGTGACGAAGCGCAGGGCCTCGTCGTCCTGCGGCTCGGGAACCGCCTCGGCCTCGATCGCCCGCAAGGCCGCCGCCTGCTCGGCGCTGAGCAGGCCGCGCTCGAGCGCGAGCCCGAGCGCGCGATCCGAGACGCCGAGGGGGCGCCCGGGCATCACTCGCCCACGCCTTCCACGACCACGTTGCCGTTGGTGTAGACGCAGATCGCCGCCGCGATCTCCAGCGAGCGGCGCACGATGGCCTCGGGGTCGTCCATCACCGGCAGCAGCGCGCGGCCGGCGGCGAGCGCGTAGTTGCCGCCCGAACCGATGGCGATGACGCTGCCGTCGGGCGTGGATTCCGGCTCCAGCACGTCGCCGGTGCCGGTCAGCACCAGCCCCACGTCGCGATCGGCGACCAGCATCATCGCCTCCAGCTTGCGGAGGTAGCGGTCGGTGCGCCAGTCCTTGGCGAGTTCGACGCAGGCGCGCATCAGCTGGCCGGGATACTGGTCGAGCTTGGCTTCCAGCCGCTCGAACAGGGTGAAGGCGTCGGCGGTGGCGCCGGCGAAGCCGCCGATCACCTCGCCCTTGGCGAGCCGGCGCACCTTGCGCGCGTTGCCCTTGATGATCGTCTGGCCGATC
Source organism: uncultured Beijerinckiaceae bacterium (assembly GCA_964235705.1). GTDB lineage: Bacteria > Pseudomonadota > Alphaproteobacteria > Rhizobiales > Beijerinckiaceae > RH-AL1. The sequence goes on from CAXSDP010000142.1 coordinate 4,710, forward strand.
GACACCTGCCCGTCGCCGCCGATGACCGTGCGGTCGCCCTTGCGGACCATGATGATGGTGGTGCCGTGCCAGCCGGCCGTGGACGGGGAAGGTTCGGACATGGGTCCCTGGGGCTGGGATGCGGCCTCTTGCATCTATGGGGGCGCGCGGCCGGGCGCAAGGCCGGGGGTCGCCCGGGCGAGGCCCACCCTTGACGGACGCGGCGGCGCGGCCAAACTGGGCCATCCATCGCCGATCCGTGCGCCCGCGCGGAGATTATGGAAGGTTCGCTTGACGGTCACCCACACGAGTCCCGCCCATCCCGTCGGCCCGCACGACGTCGGCGGCCGCGACGCGCCGGCCGTCGTGAAGGACGAGCACGCGCACGACCTTTGGGAGCGCCGGGTCGACGCGATGATGATGCTG
>CAXSDP010000142.1:5214-6295 GCA_964235705.1 uncultured Beijerinckiaceae bacterium
GGACGAGCACGCGCACGACCTTTGGGAGCGCCGGGTCGACGCGATGATGATGCTGCTCACCCATCCCTCCCGCCGCCTGCTGGTGCTGGACGAGCTGCGCCGCAACATCGAGGCGCTCGGCCCCGGCGCCTACGAGTCGATGGGCTATTACGAGCGCTGGTGCGCCGCCATCGCCAACGCGATGATCGACCGGGGCGTGGTGACCAGCGACGAGCTGGGGCGACGCATGGCCGCCGTGGAGGCCAGGGATCGGGCGGAAAGGCACCGGGCGGAAAGGGAGCGGGCGCCCGGGCGAGCAGGGGGCGTTTCGGGATTGACGGAGATCCCGGCCGCCGGGAGCGGCCCAGCCGCCGTCGAGCCGGCCCCCGTCGCCATCCCCGAGGGGACGCCGTGAGCGGTCCCGTCGAAGCCCCCGCCCGCTTCGCCCCCGGCGATCCCGTCACGGTGCGCGACGCCTGGCAGCCGGGCCATGTGCGCACGCCGGCCTACATCCGGGGCCGGCGGGGCACGGTGGCGACGGCGCTCGGCCCCCATCCCAACCCCGAGGAACTCGCCTACCGCCGCCCCGGCCTGCCGGCGCCGACGCTGTACCGCGTGCGGTTCCGCCAGGCCGAGCTATGGCCGGACTATCGCGGGGGCGCGGCCGACACGCTCGACGTCGAGATCTACGACCACTGGCTCGAGCCCGCCTGAGGCGCGCCGGGATCTGCGTCGGCCGGAGGGCGATCGTACCAACTATACTGGTGATCATGTCTCATCGACGCTCGCACGTCAGTGTTCCGGGATTTCGCTTTCTCGTCTATACTTGATCTTCAAGTTCATGTGCGGACGAACGCGTTGACCGAGATCACCGACCTTCGAAGACGTTACGACGCCGAGCGGCGACACGAGCCATTCCATGCCCTGCCCGAGTTCGGCGACGAGGGCCTGATGCTCGGTCGCGGGTGCCGGCTCGCGCGCATGCCCGCGAGCGACGAGGCTCGCCTCGGCGGCGGCGATGGGCGTTTCGACGATGGGCGGTTCCTGGTGCTCCTATCGGCGGTCCACGGCCGCCCCATGTCTCCCCTCGTCCTCAAGCAAG
>CAXSDP010000143.1:0-6267 GCA_964235705.1 uncultured Beijerinckiaceae bacterium
CGCGGTCGGCCGGCTTGCCGAGGACCGCGCCGTCGAACGACAGGGTCTGGTCGGCGCCGAGCACGAGGCGGTCGGGCAGGCCGGCGCTCACCGCCAGGGCCTTGGCCCGCGCGAGCAGCGCGGCGACGGCGGCCCCGTCCCGCCCCGCGTCCAGCGCGGGGGCCTCCAGCGCGCGCTCGTCGATACCGGCGTCGATCGCCTCGAACGGCAGGCCGGCGCTGGCGAGCAGCGCGCGCCGCGCCGGACTCTTGGAGGCGAGGACGAGGGGGCGGGATAGCAGCCAGAGGTTCGGCATGGGTGTCCTCGAACGGGCCTCGCTCACGTCGGCGAGGATAGCGTCGCGGCCGCCGGGAATCCATCGGGCGATGGTGAGGCTGATCGGCTTGGCAGGTCCGCCGGGCGTTACCGGGCCACGCCCTTTGTCATTCCGGGGCGCCGCAGGCGAACCCGGAACCCAGGGGCCACCGCACGAACGCTGATGTGGACCGGTGCTGGCGACCACCGGCCTGGTCCCGCCGCCCCTGGGTTCCAGGTTCTCGCGTGCCGCGAGCCCTGGAATGACAAAGGTGGTTGCACCGCGTCCTTAACATGGTCCGACGCTCTGGGCGCAGCGGGCGTGGGCGCCGGACTCGCCCTCGGTCGGTCCGACGGTCGGCGCATCCGCACCCTCGACCCTCAGTAGAGCACCGACTTCATCCGTTCGGGGAGTTCGCGATCGTAGGCCTCGCCATCGAAGGTGCCCCCGCTCAAGCGACGGTGCATGGCGCCTGGGCTGGGCAACGATCGTCGGTCGACGTGCCGGTCGGCGTTCCACGCGTCGGATCTCACCAGGGCCTTCGAGCAGTGGAAATAAACCGCCTCGACGCCGATCAGCAGCACGCTGCGCGGGAGCTTGCCCCCGACCTGGAATCGCTGGAGCAGGGACGGCTCCACGGACACGCTCGCCCGACCGTTGACGCGCAGCGTTTCGCCGACGCCGGGAACGAGGAAGAGCAGGGACACCCTTGGATCGACGACGAGGTTGCGAAGGCTGTCGATCCGGTTGTTCCCCGGCCTGTCCGGCAGCGCGAGGGTGCGCTCGTCCAGGATCGCCACGAACCCGGCGGGATCGCCGCGCGGCGAGCAATCCAGGCCGTTGGCGCCGGCGGAAGCGACGATGACGAGCGGTGAGGCCCTGACGAAGGCTTGGTAATCCTCGTTCAGGACCGTGATCTCCTTCACCAAGGAGCGTTGATGCGGTCGCCCGTAGAGGTCCTCGAGCTGCGCGACGGTCGAAAGGCAAGTCATGAACGGCGTCCCTCCCATCCCGCGTCCTTGGATCCCAGGTCATCGATCCCAGGTCATCGGACCCCATCGGACAAAGGAGCGGGATGCCATGTCACGGCGGTCTTGAAGCCGTCGTCAACCCGGTGGATCGAGGGACGGCCGGCCCCCCTCACTCCAGCGCGAACGATTTGTGCTTGTGCGCCCGCAACAAATCCATGATGGCGGCGGCCGTTTCCTCGATGGAACGCCGCGTCACGTCGATGGTCGGCCAGCCGTGCCGCTCGAAGAAGCGCCGCGAGGCGGCGATCTCCTCCATCACGGCGCGCTTGTCCACGTAGCTCGACTGCTCGTCGCCGTTCAGCGCGTCGAGCCGGTTGCGGCGGATCTGGACGATGCGGTCGGGGCTCGCCAGCAGGCCGACCACCAGCGGGCGCACCAGCGTGCGGATGGTGGGCGGCAGCTCGACCTCCGGCACCATGGGGATGTTGGCGGTGCGCACGCCCCGGTTGGCGAGGTAGATGCTCGTCGGCGTCTTGGAGGTGCGGCTGACGCCCAGCAGCACCACGTCGGCGTCCTCGTAGCCCTCCACGTTCACCCCGTCGTCGTGCATCATCGTGTAGTTCAACGCCTCGATGCGGCGGAAATAATCGGCGTTCAGCGTGTGCTGGGCGCCCACCCGGGGCGTCGCCTCCATCCCGATGTAGGCCTGGAAGAAGTGGAGGATCGGCGCCAGCACGGACAGGGTGGGCGCGCCGGCCTCGCGGCAGGCCGCCTCCAGCCGCTGGCTCAACTCGGGTTCGACCAGCGTGTAGAGCACCATGCCCGGCGCCGCCTCGATCTCGGCGATGGCGCGGTCGAGCTGCTCGCGGGTGCGCACCAGGGGGTAGATGTGCTCCATGGAGGCGGCGCCCTGGTACTGGGCGGCGGCGGCGCGGCCCACCGCCATCAGCGTCTCGCCGGTCGAGTCCGACAGCAGGTGCAGGTGGAAGGATTGGCGCTTCACGGGTGTTCGCTCCCTCGGATGGCGGCGGTGGGGGTGTCGGCGAACCCCCGGGGTGGGGGGGAACCCGGCGGGGGAGGCCGGCGGTGGAAAGCTGGGGGCTGACGGGGATAAGTGGCGGGGTCGGGCGGCCGGCCGGTCCGCGTTACCGCGACCCCGGCCTTTCATCAACACCCGCGACGCGGGGACGGCGGCTGTCCCGGACCCGTCGGACCTGTTAACAAGGCGTTAACCTTGGCGCGGCATCGGCGTCGCGCGGCGGAACCATCTGGCGCGCTTGACGAAACGACCGGCGGGCGCGGCGCCGTCCCGCCGTGTGGACAAGACTCGCGAGGGGACAACCCGTGCGGCGCTTGTGCGTCCCACCGCGCGCCCGTAATCCAACGTCAAACATCTTAATCAGGAAGATCTTTCTAAAGGTTTAATGATTTGAACAAGGATGGGATGAGGTCTTCGGACGCGGCTTCGGCCTTCATGCGGACGCTGGGCGGCGAGCCGGTGTGGCCGCCGCCGCTCTGGCTGATGCGCCAAGCCGGCCGCTACCTGCCGGAATACCGGGCGATCCGCGCCAAGTCGGCGTCGTTCATCGCGTTCTGCTACGACCCGGCCTCCACGGTGGAGGCCACCCTCCAGCCGATCCGGCGCTTCGGCTTCGACGCGGCGATCCTGTTCTCCGACATCCTGGTCATCCCCGAGGCGCTGGGGCAGGCGGTGTCGTTCGAGTCCGGCGAGGGGCCGAGGCTCGACCCGATCACGGACGAGGCGGGGGTGGACGCGCTCCATGATGCGGTCGACATGGCGCGGCTGGCGCCGGTGCTGGAGACGGTCGGCCGCCTCAAGCAGGACCTGCCGCGCGGCACCCCGCTGATCGGCTTCTGCGGGGCGCCCTGGACGGTGGCGAGCTACATGATCGCCGGGCGCGGCACGCCGGACCAGGCGCCGGCGCGGGTGTTCGCCTACCGCCACCCCGCGCTGTTCGGGCGGATCATCGACAAGCTCGTGGCCGCCTCGGTCGACTACCTCGCCGCGCAGGTGGCGGCCGGCGCCGACGCGATCCAGATCTTCGACACCTGGGCGGGGGTGCTGCCGGCGGGCGAGTTCGAGCGCTGGTGCCTCGCCCCGGTCGCCGCGATCGTCGCCGGGCTGCGCGCCCGACATCCCGGCATCAAGGTGATCGTCTTCGCGCGCGGGGCCGGCCCCCGGCTGGGCGAGGTCGGCGAGGTGACCGGCGCCGACGCGCTCGGCCTCGACACGGCGAGCGACCCGCACTGGGCGGCGCGCACGCTGCCGGCGACGATGCCGCTGCAGGGCAACCTCGACCCGCTCGCCCTGCTCGCCGGCGGCCACGCGCTCGAGGCGGCGGTGGGGCGCATCCTCGCCGCGTTTCGCCACAGGCCGCACATCTTCAACCTTGGCCATGGCATTTTGCCGGAAACCCCGATAGCCCACGTCGAACGGCTGGTGGACCTCGTCCGCCGGCATGGTTCGTAGGACGCGACATGGCTTACCTTTGGCTCAAGGCGGTGCACGTCCTGTCCATCATCTCGTGGATGGTGGGCATGCTCTACATGCCGCGCTTGTTCGTCTACCACGTCGAGGCCGGCATGGGCTCGGCGGTGGGCAAGACCTTCGAGGTGATGGAGCGGCGCCTGCAACGCGGCATCATGCTGCCGGCGCTGATCGCCGTCTACGTCACCGGCCTGACGCTCGCCACCGAGGGCGAATGGTGGCGCGCCGGCTGGCTGCACGCCAAGCTGACGCTGGTGCTGCTGCTGACCGCGCTGCACGGCTACCTGTCGGTGGAGCGCAAGAAGCTGGCCGCCGGGTCCAACACCCACAGCGCCCGCTTCTTCAGGATCATGAACGAGGTGCCGACCGTGCTGCTGATCGGCATCGTGGTGCTGGTGATCGTCAAGCCGCAGTTCTGAGGGTCGCGAACGATGTCGGTTCCAGCCGACAATCGCCACCCCCGATGTCGGCCCTAGCCGACACCGATCCTCACCTGATGTCGGCGCGAACCGGCACCGATCCGCACCCCCTGTCGGCCCGAGCCGACACGGGGGCGGGCCCTCAGCGCGGCGACAGCACCATCACCATCTGGCGGCCTTCCATGGACGGTTCCGCCTCGACCTTGGCCAGGGTGCCGGTCTCCGCCTTGACCCGCTCCAGCAACCGGAAGCCGATGTCCTGGTGGGCCATCTCGCGGCCACGGAAGCGCAGGGTCACCTTGACCTTGTCGCCCTCGTCGAAGAAGCGGCGCACCGCCTTCATCTTCGTCTCGTAATCGTGCTCGTCGATGCCTGGCCGGAGCTTGATCTCCTTCAGCTCGACGACCTTCTGCCGCTTGCGCGCCTCCGCCGACTTCTTCTGCTCGAGGAAGCGGAACTTGCCGTAGTCGAGGATCTTGCAGACCGGCGGGTTGGCGTTGGGGACGATCTCCACCAGGTCGAGCCCGGCGTCCTCGGCGACCTGCAACGCTTCCGCCGTTTCCGTCACGCCGCGGTTGGTGCCCTCCGCGTCGATGAGCTGGACTTCCCTGACACGGATATCACGGTTGGTGCGCGGTCCGTCTTTCTGCGGGACCGGAGGGGCTTTCATGGGGCGGCGAATGGTGGTCTCCTGACGATGTGGCTCGGTGAAGCGGTGGCGGCGACCCGTGCGGGTGCGTGAAAAAGATCGGGTGTGGCGAAGGCAAAGTCAACAAAAGCTCTTCGTCACCCGCCATTTGGCGGGCCGATCGCCCCGCGCGGCCGCTGGCGCCCGGTAAGGACGCGCCGGTCGCGCCGCGCGTCCCGAACGCGTCGCCGTCGCCCACGACGGGCCTCACGACAGGTTGAAGACCACCTTCACGCAACCGTCCTTCTTGTCGCGGAACGTCTTGTACAGCTCCGGGCCGTCGGCGAGGTCGCCGCTGCGGTGGGTGATCATCGAGGTCGTGTCGATCTTGCCCTGCTGGATCAGCTTGGTGAGCGGCTCCAGGTAGCGTTTCACGTGGGTCTGCCCGCTCTTCATCGTCAGGCCCTTCTGCACGATCGAGCCCATATTGATCGGGACCGGGCCGCCGTAGACGCCCGGCACGGAAACGATGCCGCATCCGCGCACCGCCTTGATCGCCTGGCTGAGCGCGTTGGGTCGCTCGGTGGGCGTCAGCTTCGACTGCACGGCGGTGAGGACGCCGCCGATGCCGTGGCCGCCGGAGGCTTCCATGCCCACGCAATCGATCACGGAGTCGGCGCCCTCGCCCTTGCTGATCTCCTTGATGCGCTCGTAAACGTCCTCCTCGGCGAAATCGATGATGTCGGTGGCCCCGAACTTCTTGGCCAGCGCGATGCGCTCCGGCACCGTCTCGATGGCGATGATGCGCTCGGCGCCCATGATCTTGGCCGACTGGATCGCGAACAGGCCGACCGGGCCGCAACCCCAGATCGCCACGATGTCGCCGCCCTTGACCTCGGCGTGCTCGGCGCCCTGCCAGCCGGTCGGCAGGATGTCGGTGAGGAACAGCATCTGGTCGTCGGTCATGCCGTCGGGCACGACCATCGGCGCGACGTCGGCCATGGGCACGCGGACGTACTCGGCCTGCCCGCCGGCGTAGCCGCCGGTGATGTGCGAGTAGCCGAACAGGCCGGCCGTGGCGTAGCCGAACTGCTTCGCCGCCATCGCGCCGTTGCGGTTGGATCGCTCGCACACCGACCAGTTGCCGCGCCTGCATTGCGCGCACTCGCCGCAATTGATGTTGAAGGGCACGACGACGCGCTGGCCCTTCTTCAGCTTGTGGTTGGGGCTGCCGACCTCGACGACCTCGCCCATGAACTCGTGGCCCAGCACGTCGCCGGACTTCATCGTCGGCATCAACCCGTCCATCAGGTGGAGGTCGGAGCCGCAGATCGCGCAGCTCGTCACCTTGACGATCACGTCGCGGCTGTCCTCGATCGTCGGGTCCGGGACGGTATCGCAGCGAATGTCGTTCTTGCCGTGCCAGCAGAGCGCGCGCATGACTT
>CAXSDP010000144.1:0-6243 GCA_964235705.1 uncultured Beijerinckiaceae bacterium
CTTCAAGCCTCGCCGGCAAGACCAAGCCGATTCACACCGCTCGGATCACGCTCTAACGGCAGCTCCAATGGCAAGCCACCGGTCTTCTCAGCGCCCATCAATGCCGTTGCGGAGGGTTGGCAGCGCACTAGAAAGCGGACACTCAACCCGGTAAGTTGCCTAGAGAATCATGACCATCACGGCGGCCCAACCGACCGCTATGGCGGTCCAAGCTGATCAAGGGCTGTAACCAAGGCTTTTGGCGAGCGTGGCCCTGGTGCGCCGGATGTGATCGCGCATCAAGCGCTCCGCTATCTCCGCGTCCCGCGCGATGATCGCCTCGAGGATCGCCCGATGCTCGCCCAGACCCAGCCATCGCTGTTCCCGTTCCGACGAGACGCTGCGAAGGCCGAGGCGCATCTGCCTTTGCAGTGCCAGCAGCACCTCGGCCAAGCGCCGGTTGCCGGTGCTCTCGGCCACGAGGCGATGGAACTCCGCGTTGGTGTCGTGCCAGCCGACAGCGTCGTCGCGCTCCACGATGGTCGCCTGTCGCGCGAGGACGTCGGCGAGGGCGCGCAGTGTCCCCTCGGCGGCGCGCGCGGCGCAGAGCTTGGCCGCCTGTCCCTCGATGCCTTCCCGGACCTCGTGGATCTCGAGAAGATCTTCGGCGTCGATCTCGACCACGGCGACCCCTCGTCGGGCCTGTTCCACCGCGAGCCCGTCGGCAACGAGGGCGAGCACCGCCTCGCGCACGGGGCTGCGCGACACGTCGAGCTGGCGGGCGAGTTCGGGCACGGACAGGGACTGACCAGGACTCAACTCACCAGCCAAGATCGCCTCGCGCAACGCCGCGTGGACGCTGTCGACGATGCGGGCCGTCGGTTTCAGGGCGGCGAGTACCGTCACGTTCATGTCCTACAGGTGGAACGTCAGGTCATCGAGCTTGCCGGCGGGCGTGCGCAGGAACTTGGTGTCGAGCATGAAGGCGCCGAGGGCTTCGACGCCAGCCGGCGTCGATGTGAAGACCGTTTCGGGTTCGGCGAGCTGACGCTCGAACTCGGCCTTTGACTGGCCGCTGTCGCGGGCGAGCAGCGTCGCAGCCTCGCTCGGGTTCGTCGCGAGGAGCGCGATGGCCCGGGCGATGGCGGCCTGGAGCGCCTTGAGCGCCGGCGCGGCTTGCTTCGCCAGCTGCTCGCGGGCGAAGCAGACGTTGAACGTCAACGGGCCGAACAGCTCGCGCGACGAAGCGAGCCGTCGGGCCCCACGCGCCACCGCCGCCTCCTGGAACGGCGGCGCCCCGGCGTAGGCGGCGATCTGCCCCGTCAAGAGCGCCTGGAGGGCGTCCGGGTGCGGCATGGAGAGCATGGCGGGGTCGAGCGCCTTGGCGTCGCCGAAGGCTTGCTGCGCGGCACGACGCACGAGGAACGCCTGGTTGGTGTCGGCCCCGACCACCGCGATCTTGTCACCCGTCTTGAGGTCGCGCACGGAGCGGATGCGCGCATCGTTGGTCAGGAGCCACAAGTCGATCGTGTTCAAGGCCGAGACGAGCCTGGTGCGGAACCCGCGGTCGCGGCCGACGAGGAAGGGAGCGACGCTGCCGCACCCGACCTGCACCTCGCCGGCGAGCATCGCCTCGCGGATCGCGACGCTGGAGGAGATCACCCGCCACTCGACCTGCAGCCCCGGCACGGCGTCCTCCAGCTAGCGGTTCTGCTTGACCACGATCAGCGGCGCGTAGCCGAGCCCCGGCTGGGTGGCGATGACGAGCTTTGGACCCGCGTCGGCCCGCGCCATACGGAGCATGGGACAGGCGGACGCGAGCGCCCCGGCGAGGAGGAGGCGGCGTGTGGGCATGGTGGTCCTCATTGTGCGATCGATGCGCTCGCCTGCTTCATGCCCCAGCGCACGATGGTGCGGCGCTCGACCAGGCTGAAGCCGGCCTCCAACAGGACACCGATCGCGGCGACCGTGACGATGCCGGCGAAGACGTCGTCGGTCCGCAGGAAGGTGCGGGCGTCGTTGAGGAAGTTGCCGAGGCCGCCCTTGCCGCCGGAGATGCCGAAGACGAGCTCGGCGGCGATGATGGTGCGCCATCCGTAGCCTAGCCCGGTCTTGATGCCGGTCATGGTGTGAGGCAGCGCGGCGGGGAACAGCACGTCCGTGACCATGCGCCACCAGGACAGGCCGATGACCCTGCCGACGTTGACCAGCGTCGGGTTGGCGGTGCGGAAGCCCGTGCCGATGTTGAGCGTCACCGGCCAGACCACGGCGTTGACGACGACGAAGAGCAGCGCGTTGACGTTCAGGCCGAACCAGATGATGGCGATCGGCAGCATCGCCACGGAGGGTAGCGGGTTCAGCAGCCCCTTGAGGAGTTCGACCGCGTCGTCGGCGAACACGCTGAGGCGCGACAGCACGGCGAAGGCGAGCCCGAGCAGGCCGCCGAAGGTCAGGCTGAGCAGCAGGAGCCAGAGCGTGGCGCCGGTGGCGCGGGCGAGATCGCCGGTGATCCAGCCCGCTATCAGCGCGCGGCCGACGTCCAGCGGGGCGGGGAACATGAGGGGATCGACGTTCGAGGAGGTGACGTAGACCTGCCAGAGGGCGAGGAGTAGCGCCAACTGCGAGCCACGTCGCACCGCGACCGGGAGGTCGCGCCAGCGCGGCAGGCGGCGCGGTGCGGGTACCGTGGTCGCGTTACTCGCCATGGACGTGCCCTCCCTCATGTCCCATCAAAGCCGAGACCTCTTGCCCAAGCCGGAGCGCGGCGTCCGAACCAGGCTGGGTGGCGGCGCGCGCGTCGACCACCGCGCGAACGGACGATGGCGTCCCCTCGAGGATCAGGATGTCGGAGCCGACGAGCACCGCCTCGGCGATCGAGTGGGTGACGAACAGCGCGGTCGCGCCGGTGCGGCCGGCGAGGTCGAGGAACTCGAGCTGCAAGCGCAGTCGCGTGCGCGGGTCGAGGGCGCCGAAAGGTTCGTCCATGAGGAGGATCGCCGGCTCCAGGGCCAGCGCGCGGGCGATCGCGACGCGCTGCTTCATGCCGCCCGAGAGTTGATGCGGGAAGCGGGCGGCCGCTTGGTCGAGGTGCATGATGCCGAGCCAGTGCCGGGCGCGCTCGTCGGCCTCGCGACGGCTGCGTCCGGTGCGTCGCAAGGGGTAAGCGATGTTGTCGAGCACGCTGCGCCACGGAAAGAGCTGGTCGAACTCCTGGAACACGACGGCGCGATCGGGACCCGGCTTCGTGACCGGGCGCCCGTCGACACGGACGGTGCCGGCCGAGGGGCGCAGGAAGCCGGCGACCGCTCTGAGGATCGTGCTCTTGCCGCACCCGGACGGACCGAGCAGCACCGTCGTCTCACCCCGCCGCACAGCGAAGGATACATTCCGCACCGCGGGCGCGAAGGCGGTGCCGGTGCCATAGCCGAGGACGAGGTGGCTGACATCGAGCATCGGCACCTGAGGCATCGAGGCCACGGCCATCGGCGTCTGGTCGTCCACGACGAGGTTGGGCCGCGCCGGCATCAGGAGCCGACCGCCACCACGGCCTCAACCTCGACCTTGCAGCCGAAGTGAAGCGGCCCGCAGGGCACGACGGAGCGCGCCGGCCGGTGCGACCCGAAGAAGGCGGCGTAGGCGCGATTCGCCTCCTCCCAGTGCTCGATGCCGGCGACGAACACCGTGCACTTCACGACGTCGTTGCGGGTGGCGCCCACCACCCGCGCGACGCGCTCGAGATTGCCGAGGGCGAAGGCGACCTGCTCGGTAACGCTCGTCTCGACCGGCATGTCGCGCGCGAGGCCGAGTTGGCCGGAGACGTAGAGCGTTCCCCCGTGCAGCATCGCTTGGGCGTAGTGCCCGCCCGGCGCCGGCGCGCCGGCGCAGCGGACCTCAGTCATCCTCGGTATCCCTGCCATCGCCATGTCCGACCCTCCCCGATCACCAGCCGCTGGCCCGTTCCCACCGTGTCGCGACGTACCCGTCGACCAGGACGTCGTAGGCGGGGTAGGCCGCGCAGGTCAGGCAGGCGTGGTTGGGCAGCACGCGCACCTGGGCGCCGACCGGCAGCCGCTCGAACCAGCCCTCGTCCGGAACCGGCACGGTCCCGTGCTCCTGATGGACGACCGCGACCGACAGCCCAGGCAGGCGTTGGAGGGTCGTCGCATCACACACCCAGCCGTAGTGCGCGTCCGGCAGGAAGCGGTTGGCGCTGACGTCCTTGGAGAGCGCGAGCGCACCGGCGTCGAGCACGAGGCTCGGCCCACGGCGCTGGTGGCCGATCACCGTCGCCAGCACGGACACCGCGAGGTCGGCCTCGGCGCAGACCTTCTTCGACAGTTGCGCGAGGTCGCAGAACAGGTAGATGCCGACCCGCGCCTCGCTGACACCGTCGAGATGGTCGGCGAAGAGCACCGTCGGAGTCGAGCCGACGCTGACCACCGGGCAGGCGTAACCGGCGGCGCGCAGTCGCTCGGCGGAGGTAACGGCAGCCGCGCGCTCAACCTCGGCGAGGCCCCGCACCTCGGCCGGCTCGCCGAGACCATATGAATGGCCGGCATGGGTCATCACACCCTCGACACTCAGGTGCGGCGCACCGGCCGCGACGGCGGAGGCAACGGCGGCGAGCTCGTCGGAGGCTGGCGCGACGCCGCTGCGGTGCTCGCCGCAGTCGACCTCGACGAGGCAGGCGAACGAGGCTCCGACCGCCTTCGCCGCATCGGCAAGGTCGTGGGCGGCCCGCGCATCGTCGATTACCAGGGTCAGGCGCGCGCCGGTGCCGTTCTGGATGCGGGAGGCGCGCGCGACCTTCGCGGGGGTGATCACGGTCGCGTAGAGGATGTCGCGCCAGCCGGCGGCGGCGAAGTAGGCGGCCTCGGCGAGCGTCGACACGGTGATGGGTCCGACGGTCCCACCGCCGGCGATCCTCGCCACCTCGGTCGACTTCGCCGTCTTGAGGTGCGGGCGCAGCGACACGCCTAGCGCCGCGCAGCGAGCCCGCATTCGCTCGGCGTTGCGCTCGAGGCGATCCCGGTCGAGCAGCAGGCGCGGGGTTTCGAGGTCGGCGAAGGGCGTGGCTGCGATCATCACACCAGATCCAGGAGCGGATGGAGGGTGTCGGCGATGAGGAGCGGCCTGGCGGCGTGCGCGACGAACGGCAGACCGGCGCGATTGTGCCAGAACACCGGCATGCCGACGCCGGACGCTCCCGGGATGTCGGCCGGCGACCCCGCGACGAAGAGCGTGCGGGCGGGGTCGGTGCCCAGCCTGTCGAGCACGGCGCGGTACGGCTCGGGTCGCGGCTTGTAGAAGCCGACCTCCTCGGAGGTGACGACCGCCGCGAGCGGCACGCCCACCCGGTCCGCCGCCCCCAAACCAAGCGGGACGGAGCAGTTGGTGGCGACCGCGAGCGGGATGCCCTGCCGGACGAGCTCGCCCAGCACGTACGGGACCTCGGGCCAGGGCTGCAGCTCGCCCCACAGCTTTGTCAGCGCTTCCGCTTGTTCCTCACCCAGGCCGACCTCGGTAGCGGCTTCGCGAACCAGGTCCTCGTAGGGGCGATAGGCCCCGCAGCCGTAGGTCAGGCGGAGGTAGGCACGCCGCCAGCGAAAACCGTCGATCGCGGACCCGGCCGCGCGGTTCCACACGGTCCATGAGTCGAGCACGGCTGTTAGCAGGTCGAAGACGGCTGCTTTGAAGGGTCGACCATCCTGTTTGGTTCTGATGTTCATTCATGTTACATGTAACATGCCTGAGGCGATGTCAAAGGCGTTTCTGTCACCAAGCGATCATGAGCTGGCGATTCGCTCGCGACAGTTCCATCCGCAGCACGGAAGCAAGGCACCCACGTGCTCGTACACCGGCCAACGATCGACCTTCAACGTGAGAGCCGAGCGGCCGTGCGCACCGCCACCGTCGCGAGACGAGCCTCGCCGCGATGCGGTAGGGCCATCCCGACATCGCCAACATTGCTGGCGAGCCAGGATAGAAGGTCGTCGCCTGAGACGGCGAGGTGGCTCCTTGCCGTTAAGATGCCGCTCAGGTTGTTACGCGATGGTTTGGTGACTCTGAAGATATGCTTGAGCTGATGGTTTTCTCTGGGAACGAAGGGCTGCTTTCCTCTACCCGACGATCTAAAGCGGTCAGAAGTTTCGGGCAGAACGCGCCAACAACGGACTTGGCGCTCAGCCCGGAAGCTAACGTTCCGCAAGGCGCCCATGTGAGACGCTTAGCTTTCTCGGCACCAGTCCCGAAACCGGACGTTCG
>CAXSDP010000145.1:0-6104 GCA_964235705.1 uncultured Beijerinckiaceae bacterium
CGCGTTCACCATCGGCGCGTTCACCATCGGCGCGTTCACCATCGGCGCGTTCACCTGGCGCGTGCCCGAGGGTTCAGGGCCTCGTTCAGCCCGTCGCCGACGAGGTTGATGGCGAGCACCGTGAGCAGGATGGCGATGCCGGGGAAGGTGCAGATCCACCAGGCGGAGCGCAGCACCGCGCGCCCGGCGGCGATGATGAGGCCCCAGCTCATCGCGTTGGGGTCGCCGAGCCCGAGGAACGCCAGGCCGGCCTCGAGGAGGATCGCCGTGCCGATCAGCAGCGCGCCGACGGCGACGATGGCCGCGGTGCAATTGGGCAGCATGTGGCGCAGGATGATCCGGGCGTCGCTGGCGCCGAGCCCCGCGCAGGCCAGCACGAACTCGCGACCGCCGAGCGCCGCGAACTCGCCGCGCACCAAGCGCGCGATCGCCGGCCAGGACACGGCGGCGATGGCGATGACCTCCGTGCCGACCGACGGCGACAGGATCGCCACGATGAGGATCGCCAGGATGAAGGCGGGGATCGTCTGGAAGAACTCGGTCAGGCGCATCAGCACGACCTCGACCGGGCCGCGATAGTAGCCTGCGAGACCGCCGACCAGCGTGCCGAAGGCGATCGCGATCAGCGTGGAGCCGACGCCGATGAGCAGGGTGGTGCGGGCGCCGTAGGCGATCTCCGCCGCGACGTCGCGGCCGAGCGTGTCCGTGCCCAGCGGGTACCGGCCGCCGGGCGGCCGCAGCGCCGGGCCGACGAGGCCGAACGGGTCGCCGGGGTAGAGCAAAGGCGACAGGGCGACCAGCAGCAGCAGGCCGACCAGCACCGCTGCCCCGAACAGCGCCAGCCGGTTGCGGGCGAAACGCGCCAAGCCTGCCCGCATCTAGAACTCCATCCGGGGGTCGAGCGACACGGTGACGAGGTCGACCGCGAGGTTGACGACCACGACCAGGCAGGCGGACACGAAGAAGATGCCGAGCAGCAGGTTGAGGTCGCGCGATTGCAGCGCGTCGAAGGCGAGCGTGCCGACGCCCGGCCAGCCGAACACGGTCTCCACCACGATCGAGCCGCCGATCAGGTTGCCGGCCTGCACGCCGGCCATGGTCACCACCGGCAGCAGCGCGTTGCGCATGACGTGGCCGGTCATGATCCGGCGCTCGGTCTGCCCCTTGGCGCGCGCGGTCGTCACGTAGTCCATGCCGACCTGCTCCAGCACGGAGGCGCGCATCACGCGGGCGTAGACGGCGAGGTAGAAGAGGGCCAGCGACAAAGCCGGCATCACGAGGTGGCGACCGACGTCGCGCACCTCGGCCCAGCCCTCGTTGTCGGCGCCGACCGTGTCGAAACCGCTGGTCGGCAGCCATTCGAGCCGGATCGCGAACACCACGATCATCATCAACCCCAGCCAGAAGCCCGGCGTCGCGTAGGCGACGAGGCTGACGAGGCTGATGAGCGCGTCGCGCCATCGGCTGCGCCCGGTCGCCGCCACCAGCCCGAGGATCGTGCCGACCACCAGCGCGATGGTGAAGGCGGTCAGCATCAGCAGCGCGGTGGGCCCGAGCCGGTCGACGATCAGGGAGGCGACCGTGCTGTCGTTGCGGAAGGAGTAGCCGAGGTCGCCGTGCAGCATGTTCAGGAGGTAGACGCCGAATTGCACGCCGAGCGGCCGGTCGAGCCCGAACTTGTGGCGCAGCTCGTCCATGTATTCCGGGGTCGCCGCGCCGTTCTCCCCCGCCAGCACGGAGGCGGCGTCGCCCGGCGCCAGGTGGATCAGGAAGAAGTTGAGGACGAGGATGCCGAGCACGACCGGCACCACCAGCAGCAACCGGGTCCCGAGGGTGCGCGCGAGCCGCACGGGCGCTACGCCTCCAACCAGGCCCGCTCGAAGGCCTGCTGCGTGCCCAGCGGCCCGGTGGTGTGGTCGCGCAGCTTCTTGTTGAAGATGGAAACGTACTGCACGTCGATCAGCCACACGAGCGGGGACTCCTCGACCAGCACCTGCTGCGCCTTGTGGTAGATGGCGGCGCGCTTGGCGGGGTCGATCTCGCGCATGCCCTCCCCCAGCATCTTGTCGAGGGCGGGGTTCGAGTAGAAGCTGTCGTTGACGAAGGTCACGCCCTTGCGGATCTGGCTGGTGAGGTACTGCTTGTTGAGGCCGATCACCGGGTCGACGCCCTGGCTGTAGAAGGGCTCGTTGATGTCGTAATCGTAGTCGGTGTAGCAACGGCGCAGCCACGTCGCCGTATCCTCCGAGCGCAGCGTCACGTCGATGCCGACCGGTGCGAGCGCCTGCTTGATGTACTCCGCCTGGCGCAGCCACTGCTCGCCGAACGAGTTCACCTCCAGGTGCAGGGGGAAGCGCATGCCGTTGGGCCCGCGGGCCGCGCCGGCCCCGTCGAGCAGCTTGTTGGCGATGGCGAGGCGATCCGGCACGTCGAAGCGGCGGACGTCGTCGGTGTAGAGGCCCGTGGCCGCGAACTTGGCGCTGAGCGGCCCGGTCGCCGGCTGCCCGTAGCCGTACATCACGTCGCGCAGGATCGCCCGTCTGTCGATGGCGTAGGCGATGGCGAGCCGCACGTCCTTCTTATCGAGGTGGGGATGGTGCTCGTTCAGCTCCAGCACGGAGAGCGCCGGCGTCATCTCGTAGCCCTTGGTGGTCAGGCCGAGGCTCGGGTTGGCCTTCATCCGGTCGAGGTCGGCGTAGTTCACCGCGCTGTAGCCGGCGAAATGCGCCTCGCCGGTCTCCATCGCCGCCGAGCGGGTGGCGGCGTCGGGGATGAAGCGGGCGATGATGCGGTTGAGGTAGGGGAGCCCCGGTTTCCAGTACTTGTCGTTGCGGTCGAGCCGGATGAACTGTCCGCGCTCCCACTGGCCGAACTTGTACGGCCCTGTGCCGATCGGCTTGTTGGCGGTGGGGTTCTGGGCGACGTTGGTGCCTTCGAACACCGCCTTGCAGACGATCGGCAGGTCGCGTCCCGCGAGGAACTTCATCAGGTAGGGCGCGGGGTTGGCCAAGTGGAACACGGCGGTCAGCGGGTCCGGCGTGTCGATGGCGGTGAGTTCGGCCAGCACCACCGGCGCGGTCGGATGGTACTTCTTCAAGACCTCCATGTAGGAGTATTGGACGTCGGCGCTGGTGAACGGGCGGCCGTTGTGGAAGGTGACGCCGTCCTGCAGCTTGAAGGTGATCGTGCGGCCGTCGGGCGCGATCTCCCACGACTTGGCGAGCTGCGGCCGTGGGTTCTGATCCCAGTCGTAGGTGGCGAGGCCCTCGTAGACCTGCGTCGCGATCGGCGGCACGCTGCCGATGGTGACCATGTAGTGGGCGAGCGTCGACGGCTCCGGGTTGACGATCATCACCATCGTGCCGCCGCGACGGGGCTCGCCAGTCTGGACGACACCGGCGTGGGCGAGGCCGACGACACCCGACGCCGCCAAGCCGACCGGCAGGGCGAGGACGCTACGGCGGGACACCTTGGGGAACTGGGACAAACGGGGCAACTCCGGGGAACGGGATCGCGGCAGCAATCGCCATGCCATCGCGCCGCCCTTCCCACGCGCGAGCCGGCGCGCCATTGTCGGGTCGCCGCGTCGGATCCCCGCGACGTCGAGCCGGAGGAACGCCATTGGACTGGCCCACGCGAACCGGTCGCCACGACCTCGGCGACCTTCCCCTCACGTCCGGCGAAACGCTGCCCGGCGCGGCCCTGAGTTGGAAAACCTACGGCACGCTGGCGCCGGGACGCGACAACGTCGTCCTGTTCCCCACGAGCTACGGCGCCCAGCACACCGACCAGGAATGGCTGATCGCCCCCGATAAAATCCTCGATCCGACGCGCTGGTTCGTCGTGGTGCCGGACATGTTCGCCAACGGCCTGTCGTCGAGCCCGTCCAACACGGCCGGCTATCCCTCGCTCGTCACCGCCGCCGACAACGTCCGGGCGCAGCGGCGGCTGCTGGAGGAGGTCTTCGGCGTCGAGCGGCTGGCGGGCGTCTACGGCTTCTCGATGGGCGCGCAACAGGCCTACCATTGGGCCGCCCTCCACCCCGACGCCGTTGATTGCATCGTCGCGGTCTGCGGCAGCGCGCGGACGGCGGTGCACAACAAGGTGTTCCTCCTGTCGCTGCAGGCGACGCTCGAGGCCGCGCCCGAGCACGAGGGCGGCGGCCGCTTCTCCGCCGAGCCGGTGGCGGCGATGCGGGCCTTCGCGCGCATCTACGCCGGCTGGGCGGTCAGCCAGGACTGGTACCGGGCCGGGCTGCACCTCGCCTCGACCGGCGCGCCCGACCTCGACACCTTCCTCGACGCGCACTGGGCGCCTGGGTTCACCCGCCGCCGGGCGGCCGACCTTTACGCGCAGGTGTCGACCTGGCTCGCCGCCGACATCAGCGAAGGCCCGTACGGCGGCGACCTCCCACGGGCGCTCGCCGCCATCGAGGCGCGGGTGCTGCTGCTGCCGTCGGCGACCGACCTTTATTTCCCCGTGGCGGACAACGCGGCCGAACTGCCCCACCTGCGCCACGGCGAGCTGCTGCCGATCCCCTCGATCTGGGGCCACCGCGCCGGCAACCCGGTCGCCAACCCCGAGGATCAGGCGTTCCTGAGGAACGCCGTCGCGCGATGGCTGGGCTGAGCGCTTGCCGCGATGCGGCGACCGCGACGTGAAGTTGATTCGCGTTGGCACCGTTTATGCGAGAACGAAGGCCACCCATGACGACATCGCGGGAGAGACCGGACCTTGGGCGTCCGGCGCCGACGGAGCAACCACCCCGGAAACTCTCAGGCGGAAGGACCGTGATGTCGGGGTGATCTGGAGAGAGGCGCCGGCGCGCCCGCCGAAGGGGATGTCCGACCGCGTCCGCGCGTTCGGATCAAGCTCTCAGGCAAAAGGACAGATGGGGTTCCCGGCCGGCTCGCCCGGCCTTCGTCCGATACGGGAACCACCACCATGACCCACATCGCCATCATCGGGGCCGGCGTCACCGGCGTCACCACCGCTTACGCGCTGGCCAAGCGGGGCCACCGCGTCAGCGTCTTCGACCGGCACCGCTACGCCGGCATGGAAACCTCCTTCGCCAACGGCGGCCAATTGTCGGCCAGCAACGCCGAGGTGTGGAACAAGGCGTCCACGATCGTGCAGGGCCTGCGCTGGATGCTGCGCCGCGACGCGCCGCTCCTCGTCAACCCGAAGCCGAGCTGGCACAAATACTCGTGGATGGCGGCGTTCGTGCGCGCCATCCCGGACTACCGCGCGAACACGGTCGAGACCGTCCGCCTCGCGATCGCCGCGCGCGAGCACATGGTGGCCATGGCGGAGGCGGAGGGGATCGACTTCGACCTGGAGCGGCGCGGCATCCTGCACTTCTACCGGGACAAGGCCTCCTTCGCGAAGGCCGAGGCGGTCAACGCGCTGTTGCGGGAAGGCGGGCTGGAGCGCCGGGCGGTCACGCCCGACGAGATCCGCGCGATCGAGCCGAGCCTGCGCGGCTCGCACCACGGCGGCTTCTTCACACCCTCCGACAGCACCGGCGACATCCACAAGTTCACGCGCGGGCTCGCCGACGCCTGCGCCCGGCACGGCGTCCGCTTCCACTACGACGCATCCGTCGAGGCCATCGCACCGCAGGGTGAGGGCGGCGGCCACGTGGTCCGCTGGCGGCCGGCGCACCGCGACGGGCGAGCCACCGACAGCGATCACGAGCGGGTCGACGCCGTCGTGATCTGCGCCGGCACGGCGAGCCGGCGCTTCGCCGCGATGCTGGGTGATGTGGTCAACATCTACCCCGTCAAGGGCTATTCCATCACCGTCAACCTCCACACGGCGGAGAGCCAGGCGGCGGCGCCGCAGGTTTCCATCCTCGACGACGCGACGAAGATCGTGACGAGCCGCCTCGGGCGCGAGCGGTTCCGCGTCGCCGGCACCGCCGAGTTCAACGGCTTCAACCGCGACATCCGGCACGACCGGATCGAACCGCTCGTCGCCTGGACGCGCGAGCAGTTCCCCGGCGTGCACACGGACAGGATCGTGGCCTGGAGCGGCCTGCGCCCGATGATGCCGGGCATGCTGCCGAAGGTCGGGCCGGGCCGCCGGACGGGCGTGTTCTACAA
>CAXSDP010000146.1:0-6047 GCA_964235705.1 uncultured Beijerinckiaceae bacterium
TACGGCGCCGCCTTCGCTGAGACCCGCCAAGCGGTGCTGCCCGGTGAGGTCGTGACGCTGGGCGCGGCGCGCGTCAGTTTCCACCCCGCCGGCCACGTGCTCGGCTCCGCGCAGATCAAGATGGCGTTCCCGCGCCTCACCGTCGTGGTGTCCGGCGACTACAAGCGCGAGGTGGACCCGACCTGCGCGCCCTTCGAGGTCGTGCCCTGCGACGTGTTCGTCACGGAGGCGACCTTCGGCCTGCCGGTGTTCCGCCACTCGCGCACCGAGGATGAGGTCGCCAAGTTGCTGGCCTCGCGCGACCTGTTCCCCGAGCGCGCGCACCTGGTGGGCGCCTACAGCCTCGGCAAGGCGCAGCGGGTGATGGCGCTGCTGCGGCAGGCCGGCTACGAGCGGCCGATCTACATCCACGGCGCGGTGGAGAAGCTCACCACCTTCTACCAGGAGCGCGGCATCCCCTTGGGCGAGGTCCGCAAGGTCGTCGCCAAGGACCGCCCCAAGCTCGGTGGCGAGATCGTGATCTGCCCGCCCTCCGCGCTGCAGGACCTGTGGGCCCGCAAGTTCCCCGACCCCGTCGTGTGCTTCGCGTCGGGCTGGATGCGGGTGCGCGCCCGCGCCCGGCAGAAGGGCATCGAGCTGCCGCTGGTGGTGTCCGACCACGCCGACTGGGAGGCGCTGTGCACCACGGTCGCCGAGACCGGCTGCTCCAAGCTGCTCGTCACCCACGGCGAGGCGGACGCGCTGGTGTACTGGGCGCGCAGCCAGGGGATCGAGGCGGAACCGCTCCACATCCTCGGCTACGGGGACGAGGACGACGAGCCGGCCACCACGCCGGCGGAGGAGGCGGCGTAAACCCTCCACGCGATCCGTTCGCGGGCCTGGGCCTCGTCGACATCGTGGCGTCTCACGCCACGGCTGTCCCCAGGGAGGCGACGTCACGCCGGGGAGGCGTCCCGAACATGCGGGAATAATCCCGGCTGAAGTGCGAGGCGCTCTCGTAACCGACCGCCCGCGCGGCCGTTTCGGCGTTCGCCGCCCCCGACGCCATCAGCCGACGCGCCTCCAGCAGACGAAGCTGTTTCTGGTATTGGAGGGGCGTCATGGCAGTCAGCGCCTTGAACCGCCGGTGAAAGGCCGACGGGCTGAGGCGCGCGAGCGCGGCGAGCTCGTCGATGGTGACCGCTTCGGCGAACCGGCCCCGCAGCCTGTGGATGGCGCTGACGATGCGCGGGGCGTGACCGGTCGCCAGGGTGATCCGGGCGATGTCGCCGCCATTCCGGCCGGTCAGCAGCCAGTAGCAGATCTCGCGCATGATCATGGGGGCGACGGTCGGGATCGCCACCGGCCTTTCGAGCAAGCGGGCCATCCTCAGCGCGCAGTCGGCGACCGGCCCATCGAAGTCCGTGACCCGCACGCCGCCGCCGACGTCGTGGCCGAGCACCGGAGGGTCGGCCAGCCCTTCCATCACCTCGCGCATCACGCCGAGATCGAACTCGATGACGAGGCCGAGGTAAGGCTTGGCGGGCGTGGCTTCGGTGATGCTGCCGAGCGCCGGCATCTCGATGCTGACCACCAGCGCCTGCCCGGCCCGGTACGCGAAGCGCTTGTCCCCGAACGCCGTCCACTTGGCGCCCTGCACGACGACGCACAGCGCCGGCTTGATGATCATGTGGTCGGGGCGCTTCTCCCGATCCGATCGAAAAAGGGTCAACCCATCAATCTCGGTCGCGAACGGACCCTGTCCGTCCCTCCCGGCGGTGTGGCGGGTGACGATGTCAACGAGTTCGCCCTGCATGATCCATCCTTCCCCTCACGGGCGGGGTAACGGCTGGAACAGGATCGGGCAAGAAATAGCGGGGTTCCGGCATTCACGCCGGGTCGCCGCCACCGCTAGCCTAGCGGGCATCAACCAGCGGAAAAGGCAAGATCGGCCATGGACAACCATGATGGCGCAACCGCCAAGGTGGCGATCGTCACCGGCGGAAGCCGTGGATTGGGACGCAACACGGTGCTCGCCCTCGCCGCGCGCGGCGTCGACACCATCCTCACCTACAACACCAACGCGGCGGAAGCGGACAAGGTCGTCGGGCTCGTGGCCGAGGCGGGCCGGAAGGCCGTCGCCTTGCAGCTCGACACCGGCGATGCCGGCACCTTCGATGCCTTCGCGGACCGTGTACGGCGAGCGCTCGGCGAGTGGGGCGCCGAGCGCTTCGACTACCTCGTCAACAACGCCGGCACGTCCCACAACAAGGGCTTCGCGCAGACCACGGAGGCGGAGCTGGACGCCCTCTACGCCGTCCACTTCAAGGGCGTGTTCTTCCTGACGCAGAAGCTCCTGCCGCTCATCAACGACGGCGGACGGATCGTGAACCTGTCGAGCGGCCTCGCCCGGGTCGCCATGCCGAACCGCGCCGCCTACGGCTCGATCAAGGGCGCGGTCGAGGTGCTGACCCGGTACATGGCCAAGGAACTGGGGCCGCGCGGGATCGCCGTCAACGTCGTCGCCCCCGGCGCCATCGCCACCGATTTCAGCGGCGGGGTGGTGCGCGACAACCCCGAGGTGAACAAGGCCATCGCCGGGATGACGGCGCTCGGCCGGGCCGGCCTACCCGACGATGTCGGTCCGATGATCGCCTCGTTGCTGTCGGAAGAGAACCGCTGGGTCAACGCCCAGCGGATCGAGGTTTCGGGCGGGATGGCGATCTAGGCCCCTCCCCAGCGCCGCGACCCCGCGTCGGCACATCCTCGGCTACGGGGACGACGAGCCGGTCGCCCCAGTGGAGGCGGTGGCCCGAGCGCCGGGCGATCGGGTGGGGGCCCTAGCTCAACGTTCCAGTAACCTCATGGTGAGGAGGCCTGAAAGGCCGTCTCGAACCACGAGGTGGTCCCGCCATCGCGCGTCCTGGAGCCCTCGTGGTTCGCCACGCCTCCTGCGGAGGCTCCTCACCATGAGGGGTCTTGGGCACGTCATCGTGCGAGGCCCGCCGCCTGATCGTGTCCAGGCCTTAAGTGCCCGGTCGCGCCTCCGCGTAGCTCGCCTCGACGGTGACCGGGAAGTTCACCGACCGCGCGATGAAGCAGTACCGATGCACCTCGCCGTGCAGCGCGTCAGCCTTCGCCAGGTCCGCCCCGCGCTCCAAGGTGATCGTCGGCCGCAGCACCGCCCGCAGGAAGCGGCCGGCGCCGCCCGGCCCGACCTCGCCCACGCCGACGGCCAAGTCCTCGTAGCCCCGCACCACGATCCCGGCGTTGCTCGCCAAGTGCAGGAACCAGAGCATGTGGCAGCCGGACAGGCTCGCCAGCAGCAGGTCCTCCGGGTTGGGCTTGCCCGGGTCGCCGCCGAGCAGGGGGTCGTTCGAGCACTCGATCACCGGCTTGCCCGGCGTCGCGAGCCGCCACGTGCGGTCATAGCCGCCGTAGCGCCGCGTCCCCTCGCCGCGATCCCCCGTCCACACGATCCGCGTGGTGTAATCGTGCGTCCGGGCCGCGCTCACTCGAGAGCCGCCGCCACCGCCCTGCCGCAGGCCTCCGTCGACGCCCGCCCGCCGAGGTCGCGGGTGCGCGAGGCCTCATCCGCCAGCACCCGCTCGATGGCCTTCACCACCGCGTCCGCCGCCTCGTCCTCGCCGAGATGCTCCAGCATCATCGCGCCGGCCCAGATCTGGCCGATCGGGTTGGCGATGCCCTTCCCCGCGATGTCGGGCGCCGAGCCGTGCACCGGCTCGAACAAGGAGGGGTAGCGCCGCTCGGGGTCGATGTTGCCGGCCGGAGCGATGCCGATCGTGCCGGTGCAGGCCGGCCCCAGGTCCGACAGGATGTCGCCGAACAGGTTCGAGCCCACCACCACGTCGAAGCGGTCCGGGTTCAGCACGAAATGCGCGGTCAGGATGTCGATGTGGTACTTGTCCCAGCGCACGTCGGGGTACTCTTTCGCCATCGCGACCACCCGCTCGTCCCAGTACGGCATGGAGATGGAGATGCCGTTGGACTTGGTGGCGGACGTGAGGTGCTTCTTCGGCCGGCTGCGCGCCAGCTCGAAGGCGTGGCGCAGCACCCGGTCGACGCCGTGGCGCGTCATCACCGTTTCCTGCACCACGAACTCGCGGTCGGTGCCCTCGAACATCCGCCCGCCCACGGCCGAATACTCGCCCTCCGTGTTCTCGCGCACCACCACGAAGTCGATGTCGCCTGGCTCGCGCCCGGCGAGCGGCGAGCGCACGCCCGGCATCAGCTTGACCGGGCGCAGGTTGACGTACTGGTCGAACTCGCGGCGGAACTTCACCAGCGAGCCCCACAGCGAGACGTGGTCCGGCACCGTGTCGGGCCAGCCGACCGCGCCGAAGAAGATGGCGTCGTGGCCGCCGATCCTTTCCTTCCAATCGTCCGGCATCATGGTGCCGTGGCGGGTGTAATAATCGCAGGAGGCGAAGTCGAAATCGTCGAGCGCGAGCTTGAAGCCGTACTTGTCGGCGGCGGCGCGCAGCACGCGGCACCCTTCCGGCATCACCTCCGTGCCGATGCCGTCGCCGGGGATCGCGGCGATTCGGTAGGTGCGGTTGGTCGACATGGCGGGCTCCGGTCCTAGTTTCATTCGATCGACCTAGGGCGGCGCCGGCGCGACGCAACGGCGGCCCGGCGAAAGGAGGAACGCATGGCGACGAACGCGATCGGCCCGGCCCCGCTGATGCCGGCGGGCTTCACCCTGCACGACGTATCGGTCCCCGGCGGCCTCACCATCCGGGCGGCGGTGGGCGGGAGCGGGCCGCCGCTGCTGCTGCTGCACGGCCACCCGCAAACCCACGTCACTTGGCGCAAGGTGGCGCCCCGCTTGGCCGAGCGCTTCAGCGTGGTCGCCGCCGACCTGCGCGGCTACGGCGACAGCGCCAAGCCGGACGGGGGCGAGGGCCACGCCGCCTATTCCAAGCGCGCCATGGCGGCGGACCAGGTCGCGGTGATGGAGGCGCTCGGCCACCGCCGCTTCGCGCTGGTCGGCCACGACCGGGGCGGCCGCGTCGCCCACCGCCTCGCGCTCGACCATCCGGATCGCGTCTCGCGCCTCGCCGTGTTCGACATCGCGCCCACCGCCACCATGTACGCGCGCACCGACAAGGCCTTCGCGACCCGCTACTTCTGGTGGTTCTTCCTGATCCAGCCGGCGCCGCTGCCGGAGCGCCTGATCGGCGCCGACCCCGAATATTTCCTTTGCACCCACGTCGAGGGGCAGAGCCGCACGCCGGGCGCGACCGAGCCGGCCGCCTTCGCCGAGTACCTGCGCTGCTACACGCCGGCCGCCGTCCACGCGATCTGCGAGGACTACCGCGCCGCCGCCACCATCGACCTCCAGCACGACGCCGCCGACGCGGACGCGCGGGTGCGCGTGCCGCTGCTGGCGCTGTGGGGGGCGAAGGGCACGGTCGGCGCGCTCTACGACGTGCTCGCCACCTGGCGCGAGAAGGCGTCCGACGTCACCGGCCACGCGCTCGATTGCGGCCACACGCTGCAGGAGGAGCGGCCGGATGCCGTGCTGGACGCCCTGCTGCCGTTCCTGGCGGCGGGCGGATAGGCGCGGCGCGATCCCCAGCCATGCCGCCTCGGCGCCCTTGGCAACCCGGGCGCCCTTTGCCACCCGGGCGCCCTCGGCCACCCGGGCGCCCTCGGCCGCTTAGGCGCCTTTGTGACACAGGGATGGAACCCGAGGCGGTGGTAGTCGCCCTCGCCCCGTCGTGATTATACTCGTCCCGCCGACGCGGGCCTCACTGGGGGTCGGTCGAGGTTCGGCGCGACGACGGGCGACACGCTTTCATCGAAACCTGGTGGGACCTTCCCGGGGGCGCCGATGTTTGAGGATGCGACGACCCTGTCGCGCATCGGTCGTGGATGGCCCTGAAAGGATCAAGTTTGGTGGACACAGTCTCCCGCCGGTCGAAGCCCCGACGATCGCCGCCCCTCCCGGTCCCGCCAGCCTCCCCGGTGGCATCAGCCTCGCGGGTGTCGATTTGACCCGTTCGTCCGAGGCTCGTCGGGCGGTTGTGATCGGGGCTGGTCCC
>CAXSDP010000147.1:0-5706 GCA_964235705.1 uncultured Beijerinckiaceae bacterium
CGATCGCCAGGGTGGCGGCGGCCACCTCCCGCAGCGGCCGGCCGGCGACGGTGGCGGCAAGGCCGAGGCGCGGCACGTCGGCCCGCAGGCCCTCGCGGTCGGCCTCGCTCCAGCCGCGCACCAGGTCCCAGGCGGCGTCGAGCGCGGTCGGGTCGTACAGGAGGCCGGCGAACAGGGCCGGCAGCGCGAGGAGGAACGGCGTCGGGCCGGCGTCGGCGCCGCGCATCTCCAGGAACGTCTTCAGCCGCACCTCGGGGAAGATGGTGGACAGGTGGTTGGCCCAGTCCGACAGCGTCGCCCGCTCGCCGGGCAGCGAGGGGTGGCGGCCGGCGAGCAGGTCGCGGAAGTCGGAGCCGGACACGTCGATGTACCGGTCGCCGCGCTTGACGAAGTACATCGGCACTTGGAGCGCGTAGTCGACGTAGCGCTCGAACCCCATGCCGTCGGCGAAGGCGAAGGGCAGCATGCCGGTGCGCGCCCCGTCCATGTCGCGCCACACCTGCGAGCGGTCGGACAGGAACCCGTTGCGTCGCCCGTCCCGGAACGGCGAGTTGGCGAACAGCGCGGTCGCGACCGGCTGCAGGGCGAGCGAGACCCGCAGCTTGCGCACCATGTCCGCCTCGTCGGCGAAGTCGTAGTTCGCCTGGACGGTGCAGGTGCGGAACATCATGTCGAGCCCGCGCGTGCCGACTCTGGGCATGTAGCGTTCCATGATCGCGTAGCGGCCCTTGGGCATCGCCGGCGTTTCGGCGAGGCCCCACTTCGGGCTCATGCCGAGCGACAGGAAGCCGATGCCGAACCGCTCGGCGATGGGGGCCAGGGCGGCGAAATGGGTGGCGAGCTCGTCCCGCGTGCCGTGCACGCTGTCGAGCGGCGCGCCCGACAGCTCGAACTGGCCGCCCGGCTCGATGGAGATCGCCCCCCCAGCGCCCACCTCGTCGTGCAGGCCGATGATCGTCCCGCCATCGAGGATCGGGCTCCAGCCCAGCGCCGCGCCCATTTCCTCCAGCAGGCGGCCGATGCCGTGCTCGCCCTCGTAGGGCACCGGCATCCCGTCGGCGCGGCGGAAGCCGATCTTCTCGTGCTCCGTGCCGATCCTGTGCCGCGCGGCCGGCTTGCCGCCGCCGGCCAGCCAGCCGACGAGGTCGTCGCGTCCGGCAACCGGGGTCGTGTCCGAGACGTCGCGAGCCATGGTCGAGCCTTGAGCCTGTCATCAGCCGTCGCGGGCTTGCGCCCCGGCGCGCACCGCGAAGGCCAGCCCGACGGCACGCGGCTACATAGTCGCCTCGCGGGCGCGGTGCAACGTCACCCGCCGGCGCCCGCGAGGCCCCCTTTCATGGAGTCTTAACGCGTCGGGCGTACGACGAGGCTCGGAGACGGCTCATGACGAGGATCAGGCGGTTCGTCGAAAGCGAACGGGGAACGACCTCGATCGAGTACGCGCTGATCGCGATCATCGTGTCGATCGTGATCGTCGGCGGCAGCACGGCGATCGGCACCAAGCTGTCGCGGACCTTCGCCAACGTGTCCGGCAACCTCAGCTGAGCGGCGTCAGCCCGATCGCCGCCAGGCTCCGCGGCGGGGTCGGCAGCGTCCCCTTTCGTCCAAATCCCCCTTCATCGACGTCACCTGTCGCCGACGTCGCCCTGGCCCGGCCCCGGTCGCACGCCGGATTGGAACATCTTGCCCAGCGCCTCCATGCCGGCCCGCATCATCGGCGGCATGCCGGCGCCGCCGGGCGCCGCGCCGCTGGTCCCTCCGGCGGGGCTCCCCTGCGCGGGGGCGCCGGCCGGCGTGGGCTGGTCGCCGAACAGGTTGCCGAAGATGGCGCCGACCATGCCGCCGAAGCTGCCGCCTGGCACGGTGCCGGCCTGTCCCGCGCCGCCGCCGAACGGCCCGAACAGGCCGCCGTTGGCGAGTTGGCCGAGGATGGGGCCGAGCCCCTGGCCGTGCATGGCGGCGGCCGCGCCACCGAGCACGGTGGAGGTGATCACCGGCAGCATCCGCTCCAGCGTCGCGGCGGGGATGCCGCTGTGCTGCGACGCCTGCGCGATGACCTGGCCCATCATCGCCCCGCCGAACAGGCTGCCGGCCACGTCGCCGCCCTTGCGCGCGGCGTCCGGGTCGGGCGCGGCGGCGGCGTAGGCCTGCCGGTGCCCGTCGTCGTTCATGGCGCCGGCGATCTCGCCCAAGCCGCCGGGTTGCGCGGACTTCGCCATGAAGGCGGCCGACAACGCGGGGACCAGCGCGCGCACCGCGCCGTCGGCCTGCTCGCGGCTGAGGCCGAAGCGCCCGGCCAAAGCCTCGAGGCCCTGGCCGCCCTGCGCCCCGGCGACGATCTGGTACAAGTTGAACACGCGGTGCCCCCTCGTTCGACGTCGGTCGCCCTCAACGCTTCGAGGGGACCGGGCGCGCGAGGCGCCCGACCACGAGATAGGACACGGCGACCGCGAGGCAACCGAAGATCGCCGCGCCGCCGATCATCCCGAGGTAGCCGCCGCGCGGTCCGTGCAGCGAGGCGCCGAGCGTGACGAAGGGGACCGTGCCGAGCGTGGCGCGGCCCCAGTTGAAGAAGGTCGACAGGAACGGGTGGTCGAGGTTGTTGTAGGCGGCGTTCGCCACGAAGATGCCGCCGAGGAACAGCCACAGGGCGCCGCTGGCGTGGCAGAAGAAGCCGATCAGGTCGGCGGTCGCGCCGTGCGCGTTGAAGAGGACGACGACGAGCGGCGCCGCGAACCACAGCACGGCGGAGAAGGCGGCGACGTAGCCGGCCGCCAGCAGGTAGCAGTCGGTGAGCACCTTCCGCACCCGGCCGAAGGCGCCGGCGCCGAAGTTCTGGCCCATGATCGGCCCGACCGAGCCCGACAAGGCGAACAGCACGCCGAAGCCGACCGGCGTCACCCGGTCCATGATCGCGAAGGCGGCGATGACGGGTTCGCCGAAGGCCGAGAACACGTGCATCACGTAGAGGTTGGCGACCGGCGCCGCGAGGTTGGTGAGCACGGCCGGGGCGGCGATGGTGGCCATCGGCCGCAGGTCGGCCCAGACGGCGGCGAGCTGGGGCCGCTCCACGAGGCGGTGGACCCTCACCGCGCCGTGCCAACCGACCCCGAGCAGGCTGAGGCGCGAGATCACCAGCACGATCGCCGCGCCGTGGATGCCGAGGTGCAGCCCGAAGATCAGGATCGGATCGAGGCAGGCGGTGACGACGGCGCCGCCCAGGGTCGTGTACATCGCGCGCTTGGCGTCGCCGACACCGCGCAGGATCGCCGAGAACGCCATGCCGATCCCGAGGAACACGGTGGCCGGCAGCGTCATGCGCAGGTAGGTGGCGCCGACCGACAGGGTTTCGCCCCGGGCGCCGAACGAGGCGAGGATCTCGTGCGCGAAGGGCAGCGCCAGCAGGCCGAGGCCGCCGGACAGCACCGCCACGTGGACGGTGCCGGAGGCGGCGATGCGTCGCGCGCGGGCACGATCGCCGGCGCCGAGCGCCTGCGAGACCAGGGCGCCGATCGCGACGGAAAGGCCGATGTTGATCGACACCAGCAGGAAGCTCACCTGCGAGGCGTAGCCGACCGCCGCGGTGAGGTTCGTGTCGCCCAGCCGCGAAATGTAGAGGAGCGACAGCAGGTCGACGAAGAAGACGGAAATGAGGCCGACCGAGCCGGCCGCCGTCATGGCGAGCACGTGGCGCATCGTCGATCCGGTCGTGAAGAGGCCGGCCGGCCCGGCGTCCGAGGCTCCCGGTCCCACGGTGATGGCGACGGGGTCGCCCACGATCCGATCCTGCTCGCCCCGATGCGGGCGAAGCGAGCCTTTGACGATCACGTTCATTGGATGCTCTTGTTCGCCACGCGCCGCCGGCGGCGCCGGTTCCCGCCGTGGGCCCAGGCGCGGTTGGAGCCGACCGCGCCCGGCGAACACCGACAGGAAGACTGGCCACTTGGATATCGAGGATCACGCCGGCCATGACCATCCCGCGCATGGTCACGCCCCCCACGCCCACGCCGGGCACGCCCACGACGGGCACGCGCACGACGGGCACGCGCACGCCGGCCACGCGCACGGCGCGCTGGGGCACGTCCACGCCGCCTCGTTCGGGGCGGCCTTCGCCGTGGCCATCGGCCTCAACGCGCTGATCGTCGTGGCGGAGCTGGTGTCGGGCCTGGCCGGCCACTCCGTCGCCCTGCTGGCGGACGCCGGCCACAACCTGTCCGACGTGCTAGCGCTCTGCGCCGCCTTCGCCGCCAGCCGGCTCGGCCGGCGCGCGCCCTCGCCCCGCTTCACCTACGGCCTCGGGGGCACCTCCATCCTCGCCGCCCTGTTCAACGCGGTGGCGCTGCTGGTGGTGACCGGCGCGCTCGGCCTGGAGGCGGTGCAGCGCCTCCTCGCGCCGCGGCCGGTCGCGGCGGGCCTGGTGATGGCGGTGGCGGCGGCGGCCATCGTCGGCAACGGCGTGTCCGCCCTGCTGCTGGCGCGCGGTCAAAGGGGCCATGGCGGCGACCTCAACACGCGCGCCGCCGTGGCCCACCTCGCCGCCGACGCCGCCACCGCCGCCGGCGTGGTCGTCGGCGCGGTCCTCATCACCCTGACCGGGTGGGACTGGATCGACCCCGTCCTCACCCTCGCCATCGCCGCGGTGATCGTGGCCGGCACCTGGCGCCTGCTGCGCGAGGCCCTCGCCCTGTCGCTCGCCGGCGTGCCGGGGGCGATCGAGCCCGAGGCCGTGCGCGCCACGCTCGCCGCCCTGCCGGGCGTGGCGCGGCTGCACGACCTCCACATCTGGCCGGTCAGCGTGAGCGAGACGGCGCTGACCGCCCACCTCGTGATGCCGGGCGGCCACCCCGGCGACGCGTTCCTGATGGATGCCTGCCGGACGCTGCGCGAGGTGCACGACATCGGCCACGCGACGCTGCAGGTGGAAACCAGCCTCGACACCGCCTGCGCGCTCGCGCCGGAGACGGTGGTCTAGGGTCGCGCGGCCTAGAACCCCGCCGTCGGCGGCAGCATGAACGGGCGCCGCATCGCCAGCGGCAGCGGACCGCGACCCATCAGCCCGGTGTCGTCCGGCACTGGCGCGCCGTCCCAGCCGAGCCGGTCGGGCGGGAACAGGGTTTGCAGCTTGCGGCGGCGGGGCAGGGCGCCGAGGATCACCGGCAGCGGCGGCAGGCTCGCGGCGATGATGTCGACCAGCGTCAGGGCGTCCTCGTCCTCCTCGTAGACCACGAGCGCGTCCTGGGCGGGGAGGTGGACGACCGCGAGGTCCTCGCCGTCGAGCGCGGTCAGGAACAGCGAGCGCGCGCCCACCATCGCGCAGCGCTCCGACACCGGCGCGCGGGTGGCGAGGAGCCGGCGCATCAGGGCAAGGTCGCTGTGGAGGTCGAGCGGGCGGGCCGGCGTCGTGGCGGCCGTGGCGACCGCAGTTGCCGGCATCGCGCCGACGAAGGCGTGCTGCGGCAACGGGGCGAAGCCGAAGCGCCGGTAGAGCGCCGGCTCGCCGGTGTAGAGCAGGGTGGGGCCGGGCCGGGCCTCGCACCAGGCCAGCGCCTGGAGGGTGAGCGCGCGGAACAGCCCCCGGCCGCGCCAGTCCGGCCGCACCGCCACCGAGCGCAGGCCGGTGGCGGCGGCGGGCGCCCCGTCGCAGCGCAGCCCCAGCACCGCCGCCTCCACGCTCGCCACGCAGGCGCCGTCGGCGGTGAAGGCGGC
>CAXSDP010000148.1:0-5477 GCA_964235705.1 uncultured Beijerinckiaceae bacterium
CAGCGCCTGGAGGGTGAGGGCGCGGAACAGGCCTCGGCCGCGCCAATCCGGACGCACCGCGACCGACCGCAACCCGGTGGCGGCGGCGGGCGCGCCGTCGCACCATAACGGCAGCACCGCCGCCTCCACGCTCGCCACGCAGGCGCCGTCGGCGGTGAAGGCGGCGAAGGGCATCCAGGCGAGGTCGACGCCGGCCAGCGCGTCGCGCGCGCCCACGTCGATGGCGAAGACGTCGCCCATCAGGGCGGCGTAGGCGGCGGAGGCGGCGGGATCGGCGAGGAAGCCTTGCCGCATGGTCAGGCGCGACGTGTCGGGGGCGGCCATGGCGAGGGCTCCGGCGTGGAGTGCCATGATAGGGCGTCCGCTCTCCCTTCGCGAGATCGCCCACCCGTTGACACGCGCGCGCGCGCGCACCAAACCTCCCGCGCGATTTCCAACCCGAGCCTAACCCCATGTCCCACGACGCCCTCGCCGCCACCATCGAGGCGGCCTTCGACGACCGCGCCGCCGTCAACGCGGGGACGCGGGGGGCGGTGCGCGCCGCCGTCGACGAGGCGCTGGGCCTGCTCGACACCGGCCGGCTCCGCGTCGCCGAGCGCGGCGACGGCGAGGGGCCCGGCGCCTGGCGCGTCCACCAGTGGCTGAAGAAGGCGGTGCTGCTGTCGTTCCGGCTCAACGACATGGCGGCGATCGACGGTGGCCCCGGCGGGGGGACGTGGTGGGACAAGGTGCCCTCCAAGTTCGACGGCTGGGGGCCGGCCGAGCACGCGGCGGCCGGCTTCCGGTCGGTGCCGAACTGCGTGGTGCGCCGCTCCGCCTACATCGCGCCGGGCGTGGTGCTGATGCCCTCCTTCGTCAACCTCGGCGCCTACGTGGACGCCGGCACCATGGTCGACACCTGGACCACGGTCGGCTCCTGCGCGCAGATCGGCCGCAACGTCCACCTGTCGGGCGGGGTGGGCATCGGCGGGGTGCTGGAGCCGCTGCAGGCCAACCCCACCATCATTGAGGACGATTGCTTCGTCGGCGCCCGCTCGGAGGTCGCGGAGGGCGTGGTGGTCGGGCGCGGCGCGGTGCTGGCGATGGGCACCTTCCTGTCCGCCTCGACCAAGATCGTCGACCGCGCCACCGGCCAGGTCCACGTCGGCCACGTGCCGCCCTACGCGGTGGTGGTGCCAGGCGCGCTGCCCGGCCGCCCGCTGCCCGATGGGACGCCGGGGCCGTCGCTGTACTGCGCGGTGATCGTCAAGACGGTGGACGCCCGCACCCGCGAGAAGACGGCGATCAACGAGCTGCTGCGGGATTAGAGCGTCGGGCCACGACCATCGTCATCCCGGGGTGCCGCAGGCGAACCCGGCGATGGAGTGTCGGGCTCGTGCGACGAGGGGGTGCCCGGTCCGGGTGGCCGTCCCCGGTCGCCGACCCCCTCGGTGGTCATCGTACATCGACGCGTTCCGCTGGCCCGAAAGGGCGTCCCGCTGGCCCAAAAGTGTCGCCAAGTGTCGCCGCGTGTCTCCGCGTCTTCCCGCCGCTGGAGCGGCCCGATCGCACGTCCCCTCGCGTCACGCCGGTGCGAAGGCGCGAAACCGGCCGCGCCGGTGGGCTTGCCTTTCGAGCCCGGCGGGGCGATCCTTCGCACGTCGGCGCCGGCGTCCTCGCCCTGTGCGGGCCGCGCATCGTACCTCGCGATCGTCGTCGACGGACGCCGACATGGTCCCAGCCCGGTGTCGGGGTTCGCGGACAAAGGCCCGTTTCCGGGTCGGCGTTCGGCGACACCGCCCGCCGCGCGATGTCGGCCACGGCCGACACGCCGCCGCGTAGACGCCCGCCGGGCCGCCATCGATCGACGTGACGACGGGGCGCGGACCGCGTCCGTGATGGGTCCGCTACCCCGTCGACCCCTTCACCGCCTCGATCAGCTGCTTCAGCGAGAAGGGCTTGGGCAGGAAGCCGAAGTCCTCGCCCTCCGGCAGGTTCTTGGCGAAGGCGTCCTCCGCGTAGCCGGACACGAAGATCACCTTGGCCTTGATGCCGCGCTTGCGCAGCTCGCCGAACATGGTGGGGCCGTCCATCTCCGGCATCACCACGTCGGAGACGATGAGGTCGATGGCGCCGATGTTCTCTTCGGCGATTTCCAGCGCCTCGAGGCCGGAGGCGGCCTCCAGCACCGTGTAGCCGCGCGCCGCCAGCGCCCGCGCCCCGAAGGCGCGCACCGCCTCCTCGTCCTCGACGAGCAGGATGGTGGCGTGCCCGGTCGAGTCGGCGACGGGCTTGGCCGCCACCTTCTTCACCGGCTCGTCGGCCTCGCTCACGACGTGGCGCGGCAGCAGGATGGTGAAGGTGGTGCCGCGCCCCACCGTGCTGTCGCAGAACACATAGCCTTCCGTCTGCTTGACGATGCCGTACACCATCGACAGGCCGAGGCCGGTGCCCTTGCCGACCTCCTTGGTGGTGAAGAAGGGCTCGAAGATCTTGTCGCGGACCTCGGGCGGGATGCCGGTGCCGTTGTCCTCCACCGCGATGGCGACGTAGTCGCCGGGCAGCAGCACGTCCTCCTGGAAGGCGGCGCAGTCGGCGGCCGGCACGTTCTTGGTGCGCAGCGTGATCGTGCCGCCGGACGGCATCGCGTCGCGCGCGTTGACCACCAGGTTGATGATGACCTGCTCGAACTGGTTGAGGTCGGCCTTGACGAGCCACAGGGCGCGGCCGTGGCGCAGGTCCACCTCGATCTTCTCGCCGACGAGGCGGCGCATCAGCATCTGCAGGTCGCTCATCACGTCGCCGAGCTGCAGCACCTGCGGGCGCAGCGTTTGCCGGCGCGAGAAGGCGAGCAGCTGGCGCACCAGGCCCGCCGCCCGGTTGGCGTTCTGCTTGATCTGCATGATGTCCTGGAAGGACGGGTCGGTCGGCCGGTGGTTGGCGAGCAGCAGGTCGGAGTAGCCGATGATGGCGGTCAGCACGTTGTTGAAGTCGTGGGCGATGCCGCCGGCGAGCTGGCCGATCGCCTGCATCTTCTGCGATTGGGCGAAGTTCTCCTTCAGCGTGCGCTGCTCGGTGGTGTCGAGCGCGTAGATGGTGGCGCCGCCGCCCTCCGTCTCGCCCGGCGTCGACACGAACAGCCGCGCCGAGCGCTCGCCCTCGCCGGTGCCGGCCGGCGCGCCGGTCCCGGCGATGGTCACATCGACCGGCGCGATGTCGCTCTTCATCGCGGTGGCGTCACGGATCGCGCGCTCCAGCGCCGGGCGGTCGCGCTCGACGACGGCGCCGTAGATCGAGCGCGCCGCCCCCTCGCCCGCCCGGCCCTTGAGGGCGCTCGGCAGCATGCGGGCGAAGGCGGCGTTGGATTGCGTGACCGTGCCGGCCGGATCGGTGATGGCGATGGCGATGGGGGTCGCGTTGAAGACGCGGGCGAAGCGCACCTCCGCCGCGCGGAGGTCGCCGCCGGACTCCTCGCCGGACGCCCGGCCGATGACCAGCGTGCGCGAGGGGCCGGGCAGCCCGTCGGCGGAGAAGGCGAGCCGGTGCAGCAGGCGCACCGGCAGGCTCTGGCCGCCGCGACGCTTCAGGTCGATGTCGAAGGTTTCGGTGCGCACCTCGCCGGGGCCGCCGGTGACGCTGGCGAGCAGGGCGGCGTTGCCGCCGGCGACGAAGTCGGTGAGCCGCAGGCCGCCGGAGCCCACCTGGGCGAGGTCGTGGTCGAGCCAGGAGGCGAGCGTGGCGTTCATGTAGGACACGTCGCCCTCCCCGTTGCAGGAGAAGAACCCGGCCGGCGCGTGGTCGAGGAAGTCGATGGCGTGCTGCAGCTCCTGGAACACGTTCTCGTGGCGCTCGCGCTCGCGGGTCACGTCGGCGATCGTCCACAGGCTGGCGCGGCGCCCCTCCAGGGGCAGCGGGCGCACCCTGACGCGGTACCAGCCGACGTCGCCGGCCGTGCCCTCCAAGGGCGGCGACAGCCGGAGCTCTTCCGTCGCCCGCTTGCCCTCGCGCGCGGCCTGCGCCAGCCGGTACACCGCCTCCGACACTTCCGGCGATCCAGAGAACAGCCGCTCGATGCCGCGCAGGTCCGCCGCCCCCCGGGCCTGGGCGAAGCGCAGGTAGCTGTCGTTGGCGTAAAGGAACTTGCCGCCGGCGTCCGTGACCAGCATGCCTTCCGGCCCGGTGTCGCAGACGACCCCCGTCACGTCGTTCTTGCCCGAGCGGACGCCGAGCTGGACGATGCCGACCGCGTAACCGAACAGGGCGAAGATGCCGACGACGGCGAGCAACGCGAGCAGGCCGATGATGAGGTTGCCGGCCTCGTCGCGCGGCAGGAGCGAGAAGGCCACGGCGGCGGCGACGAGCAGGGCGGCGAAGACGAGCACGAGGCTCGGGCTGCCCGATCGCTCGCTCCGGTGGAAGGCGGCCGACGTCATCTGGTCGCTCATGCGAGGGGGCTCGCTGCCTTTCGCGCGCATCGACGCTTGCGCGCGCTTCGATCCATCCGCGCGCGATGACGCGGCGCACCGGCCTTCGCGCAAATCACGCGCACGACCATGTGGGGAGACGATGCCATTTGCAACTCCGCGCGGGATGCGCCACGGCTCAAGGGTCGGGTCAGGGGAGGGGACGGCACGCGCAGGGTTCGCCGTCCACCGATCATTGACATCAGATACTTTAGCGCGGGAGCGTTAACCATCCATTAACCTTGCGCGCGCCGCCCCGGCGACGGCGTGGTAGGACTGGTTGCAACATTTCCCAAATGACGGGCGGCCGTGCCGACGATGGACACCTTGTTGAATAACAAAGCCGTGATGATCGGTCTGGCCGTACTCGCCTTCCTGGTCGCGGCCGTGCTGGTCCTGACCATCGTCAGGATGCTGTTCGGCGGCCGCCTGCGCATGCCGGGGGGGCGGGCCCGCCAGGCGCGGCTCGGCATCGTCGACGCGTTCGACCTGGACCGGCAGCGCCAGCTCATCATCGTGCGCCGGGACAACACCGAGCACCTGATCATGATCGGCGGCCCGAACGACGTCGTGATCGAGTCGGAGATCGTCAGGGTCGAGGCGCTGCGCGACGGGCGCCGCGACAAGATGGCCGAGGCCATGCCCGTGCCCGGATCGGTCGAGGCGCGCATCCCGGCACCGCCGTCCCTGGAGCGCGACGCCCCGCCGTTCGCCTCCGGGACCTTCGCGCCCCCGCCGGTCCGGCAGGAGCAGGCGCGGGAAGGGCAGGCGCGGGAGGGCGTGGGCCGCGACGTGCCGGTTCGCGACGTGTCCATCCGCGACGTGCCCGCGCGTGACCTGAATGCCCGCGAGATGTACGGCGAGGCCCCGCCCTTGTCGCCGTCGATGCCGGACTTCGCCGTGCCGTCGGACGAGCCGGTCGCCGCGCCCCGCGCGGCGACCTTCCCGCTCCCGCCCCGCCGTCCCGCGCCGCCGGCGCCAAGCCGCCCCGCGCCGTCCCTTCGCCTTCCCGACGGGCCGCTCCGCCTTCCCGAG
>CAXSDP010000149.1:0-5441 GCA_964235705.1 uncultured Beijerinckiaceae bacterium
TGGCCGGCGCGAAGCCGCCGGTGGCGGCGACGCCCGTGCGGCCGCCCGCGTCGCGGCGCAGCACGAGGGCGCGGTCGGCGACGTGGAGGTAGCCGAGCAGGCGCGTGTCGACGTCCCTCGCGTTGCGCGCCCCCGGCAGCAGCCCCGCGCGACGCGCGGCGAAGGCCTCGAGGGCCGCCGCCGCCGCCGACCAGCTGTCGCCCTCCCCCACCGTGAAGACGACGTCGGCGACGTCGGCGTCGGCCGGCTCCAGCGCCAGCAACGGCTGCAGGAAGGCGTGTCCCTCCTCGCGGACCCGCTCGACGGCGGGCAGGCCGGCGCGGCGCAGCAGCACGAGGCAGTCGGCGACGTCGGGCTCGGCGAGCCGGAAGCAGAATTCCAGGCTGGCGCGCTCGGCCGCGTCCGGCGCGGGGAACACCGCCGCGCTCGGCAGCGTGCCGAGCCCCCGCACGCGCCACAGCACCTGCGCCGCCGATTGCGCGTCGGATCCGGACGGCTCGGCGAGGAAGGCGTCGAGGGCGGTGTCGGTCGCCGGCGGCGCCAGGATGCCGCCCACGAAGGCGAACAGCGCGTCCGGCTCGATCGGCTTCGACAGCATGGAATCGAACACCGAGTCGACGCCGCGCCGCGCCGCGAGGCCGAAGCGGTCGGCGGTGATCGCCACCATCTTCATGTCCGGCTGGACCTTCTCGGCCAGCGTCCGCAGCAGCCGGGCGAGCGCGTAGCCGTCCATCTCCGGCAGGTGGTAGTCGACGAAGACGAGGTCGTAGCGGTGCTCCTGCGCCAGGCGGAGCGCGCCGAAGCCGTCGTCGGCGGTGTCGACGGCGTATCCCTGGCTGGCGAGCAGCGCGGCGAGGAGGTCGCGGGAGGTGGGGTCGTCCTCGACGAGGAGGATGCGCGTCGTCATGGCGGGGCTCTCGGTGGGGATGGCGGGGCTCAGTGGGGGTTGGCGGCGGTGGCCATCGAACCGGGCTTGCCGCCAGCCTTGGGGCCGAGCAGGGCCTGCGGCGGCAGGTCGGCGGCGAAGGGGGTCGGCGGCGCCGCGGCCGGCGCCTGGAACGCGGTCGTCACCGCGCGGGGCTCCGCCGACACGGCCTCGATCGGGGCGACCACCTCCCGGCGCGCGAGCCGCGAGGGACGCGGGCGCGCCGCGTGGACGCGGTGACGGGCCCCCTTGCGAGGCGCCTCGCGCGGCGCGACGATGTCGACCGCCGCGACGGACGCGTCCGGCCCGGCGCCGATCGCGAGGTGGTCGACCAGGGCGGCCATGGCGTCGAAGCTGGTGCCGGCCTGGCAGAGCCGCACGCGAAGGCTCAGCGGCCCGGCGGCGCCCGCCGGCATCCGGTCGGTGTCGATCCACTGCCACGCGAAGAGGCAGCGCACGTCGCCGCCGGCGCGGCCGAGGGCCAGGCCATAGGGGCCGTACATGTTGCTCGAAGCGCGCTCCACCACCTGCATCGCGAGGTGCGGGAACGCCGCGCCGATCTCGGAGCGGATCCCCGCCTCCGTGGGAGGGGCGAGCGGCACGCGCTCGTCCAGCGTCGGGGCGGCGGTGGTGCGCGCCAGCACCGTGATCCCGTTACGGACGGGCGCGTAGGCGCTCCCGGCCAACGCCACGTCCTGCCGCAGCCCGTTGACGTAGGCGTGGGCGCGCACGTCGCGCACCGCGCCGGCCTCCGGCGGCAGCGCCACGATCGGGCCGTGGCGCGAGGGGTGCTCGGGTGCCAGCGCCATCAGTTCGGTTCGCGGTTGGCCCTGCGGGGCGGCGATGCTCGCCTCCAGGCTCGGCGCGCCGTCGTCGCGGGCGCAGGCCGCCGCACCGAGGCAGGCGGCGACGAGCAGGAGCGCCCGCGTGGGTTTGGTGGGGAAGGGGCGCGTCATCACGACCGTCGATCGGGGTTGGAGGCGGGGCCGGGGGAAGGAAGGCTGGCTTGTGGGAGCCCGGCTTGGGGAGGCCCGGCTTGGGGCGCGCCGGGATGGGGGAGCGGCAGCGTCGCACCGCCGCGTAAAGATTGCTCCAACGCCCACAGCGTCCCGTCCGGCGCGGGACGCTCGGCCGCCGTCGGGGCGCTCGCCTCGACCGTGCCGTCCCAGCCCGGTGCGAGCGTGAAGCCCCATCGCTCGTAGGGCATGGGGCCGACGCCCGGCACGCGGCGCGCCACCAGCGGCCACGCCGCCTGACGGTCGCCCGCGCGCTCGCCCGCCACCGTCCGCAGGGCGGTGAAGCGCAGGGGGTTCTCGGGCGCGACCGCCACGGGGAAGTCCAGCCGCTTCCTCAGCGCCGGCATGGCGGCGCCGCTCGCCGCCGCCTCGGGGGAGGGGACCAGCGCCCGGGTCGCCACCCGCTGCGCGAACGGGCGCGCGGCGGCGGCGGACGGCTTCAGCGTGTCGGCCATGGTGCGGCCGGTCCAGTCCGGGCCGGCCGAGGTGTCGGCGATGGTGGCGGGGCGCGGGGGCGCCGCGACCCGCGCGTCGCAGGGCGGCGGGGGCTTGCGGATCCCGTCGTCGAAGGCCAGCGCCACCACGGTGGGGAACAGGCCGTCGTAGCGGTTGACCACGTCGCGGACGTCGTGGCTCCGGTGGGTCCGTTCCAGGGCGAGCGCGTAGCCGTAGACGGTCGCCTCCTTGGGCAGCCAGGCGACGGCGCGGGCGAACCATTGCAGCGCCTGCGGGTACTGGCAGGTGTTGTAGGCGTACCAGCCGAGCGCCTGCGCGCCCTCCCCCGACTCGGTCGCCGCCGTCACCTGGGCGTAGCGGGCCACGCGCGCCGGCTCGATGGCGGGCGGCCGCTCCTTCGTGAAGTCCTCCTCCAGAAGGTCGATGAACAGGATCGCGTTGTTGACGAGCGGCTCGCGCCACGCGTAGGCGACCTCCTCCGCTTCCCGCTTCAGCCCCAGCATCCGCAGCGTGTGCGCCAGCCCGTGCGCGATCATCGCGTCACCGCCTCGGCTGATCGCGAGCTTGAACCAGTCGAGCGCCATGGGGTAGTCGCGCCGCTTGAAGGCGTACCAGGCGACCAGCCCCGGCTCGTTGGGGTCCTTGGCCGCGCGCACGAAGTCCTCGAAGGCGCGCAGTTCGTCGGGGCCGACGGCGTTGGCCGGCTCGTCGTGGAGGAAGGCGCTGATGCGCGCGCGGGTGACGTCGATGGCGATGGGGGCGAACTCGCTCACGCCCTGCCCGTCGCGGTGGGCCATCGCGACGAGCTTCTCGACGGCCGCCATCGGCACGAGCGCGATCGCGTGCTCGATCGTCGCGCGCCGCTCGTTGGGATCGTCGTGGCCGGTGAGGATCGAGCGGTAGATGACCGTGGCCTCGCCGCAGTCGTTCTCGCGGGCGTAGGCTTCGGCGATGACCCAGAGCGCCGCCGCGTCGTCCTTGGCCCAGGCGATGCCGCTGTCCTTGAACAGCGCGACGATCGCGTGCCAATCGCCCGCCGCCGCGAGCGCCATGACGCGGGCGCGCAGGCGCTTGCCCTTGAGCTTGGCGCCCAGTTCCTCGGAGGGCACCCATCCCGGCTCAACCGCCTGGC
This sequence comes from uncultured Beijerinckiaceae bacterium, assembly GCA_964235705.1. Classification (GTDB taxonomy): domain Bacteria; phylum Pseudomonadota; class Alphaproteobacteria; order Rhizobiales; family Beijerinckiaceae; genus RH-AL1. The sequence goes on from CAXSDP010000149.1 coordinate 3,530, forward strand.
GCTGCGCGACCGCCGCGTCGAGCTCGTCGAGGCGGTCTTGGGCGAACAGCGCCCACAGCGGACCCTCGTCGGGATGGGCCTGGTGCCGGGCGTAAAGGTCGTCCGGCGGGCGCCATCGCGGGTCGAGCCGCGCCAAGCGCTTGGCCTCGGCGGCGACGCGGTCGCGCTGGCCGAGCGAGGCGTAGTAGCGCAGCGCGCCCTCGTCGACCGGGCGGTGCGGGCCGGCGGTCGTCGAGGCGGCGGGCGCGGGATCGGCGAGGACCGGCTCAACGAGGACCGGCGTGGCCAGCAGCGCGGCGAGCGAGGCGACACTCAGTCGAAGCATGACGGATACCTCATGTGGCCGGCGATGAGGGCGAGGAGGTTGAGCGTCACGGCGTAGTAGTTCTCGTCCGAGTGGACGCGGCGCCCGTCGCGGGGGAAACGGGTGCCGTCCGCCGCGCAGACGGTGAGCGCGGCCACCGCGCCGTAACCCTTCTCCAGGAGCCAGTCGGTGGGCTTGCCGCTCGCGGCATCGATGATCGGCAGCGCGAGATCCGCACGCCCTTCACGGGCGTTGCGCCGCCAGATGTCGACGAAGGGGGCATAGATCTCGCGCTGCCCGAGCCCGGCCCAGGCGATGTAGAGCGGGATGCGGATCGCGTTGTAGCTGAAGGTTTGGGGGAAGCCGTCGGCCGGGCGCGGGCTCGCGTCGTGCAGCGAGACCCAGTCGGTCGGCAGCTTGGCCGGGCCGAAATGCACCTGCTTGACGAGTTCCAGGCCGTTGCGGCCGAGCCCCGCCCAGTCGACGTCGGGGGCCACCAGCGGCAGCCGCGCGAAGGCGGGGAACACCCAGTACGACAGGTTGACCACCGGCCCGTCCGGCCGGTCGGCCGCCGCGAAGCCGGCGACGGCCGGCAGCAGCAGCGACCCGTAGGCGCTGTGGGGCAGCAGCAGCTTGCGCCCCACCTCCACCGCGATGCGCCGGGCGGCGATCCTGTAGGGCAGGCTGCCCCAGGCCTCCGCCGCCTCCGTCAGCGCCCAGGCGACGAGCAGGTCGCCGTCGGAGGCGTCGTTCATGTCGGCGACGGCGGGCCGGTGGTCCGGCTCCCAGCGCCAGGCCATCAGCTCGTCGTCGCGCACCATGAGGTTGGCGCGCGTCCAGCCCCAGATCGCGTCGAAGGCGGCGCGGTCGTCGGCGGCCACCGCGAGCAGCATGCCGTAGCCCTGCCCCTCGGAATGGCTGACGCCGTGGTTGGCGGTGTCTACCACGCGACCGGCCTCGCTGACGAAGCGGGCCTTGTAGGCGCGCCAGGCGTCGGCGTCCTTCAAGGTGCCGACGAGTGGCATCGACCGGGCGTCGGCCTTGCCGGTGCCCGCCGGGACAGTCACCGGTTCGATTGCCCCAGCGAGGGATGGCGCGCCGCAGAGCGCCACCATTGCGGCGAGGAGGATCGCTGACACCTTCATTCCGGCCTCCTGCCGACGCCGCGCACGAACCACAGGGTCGATCCGCCCAGGCACAGCGCGCTGAGGAGCGCCACGCCCACGAAGGCGGCGGGATTGAGCGAGAACCAGCCGGCGAGCACCAGGCGCGCGTTGGCGAGCGAGGGGGAACCGTCAAGCCTGTAGCGGAACGCGGTGGCGTCGGTGGCGGTGACCGCGCCGCTCGACGCATTGAGCGTGGCGAGCCGTCCGTGCACCCGCGCCATCACCTGCGGGTCGAACAGGCAGCCCACCGCCTCGCGCAGCGTCGCGGCGTCCGGCGCGGTGACGAGCGTGGTCACGTTGCCGGCCGGCGTCGAGGCCTGCGCGAGCGCCAGCGAGTCGTCGCGGGACACGCCGGCCTCTTGCCCGAAGCGTGGCCAATGGATCGTCGCCCCGGCGGTGCCGCCCCCGCCTCAGCTCAGCGCGACGTTGACGGCGCTTTCCG
>CAXSDP010000150.1:0-5422 GCA_964235705.1 uncultured Beijerinckiaceae bacterium
GATCGGCGGAAACACGTCGCCGTCAGGGTTCGCCAACGACGGTGTGGTCAACGGCGGCGCGAAGTCCGGCGTCAATCGCTAAGCTCGACTTTGGCCATTTAGGCGGCGTGGCAGAGGGCGTAGGCCCATGGTGCTGGCAAGGTGAAGCGCTGTTTCGTTCGGTGACCTCGGCGTGAGGACGTCACCAAAGCCTGTTCGCGCCACAGTGCGCGGCGCACCGCGGCGAGGGCGTCGGCGAAGGTGGGTCGTGATTTGGCGTACCATGCCGTCGTCGCGATCCGTCGCCGCTCGCGCGCGCTCAGCCGAGTGGCGAGCAGGGTGACGATCGAGAACAGGGCAAGCAGGCAGGGCGTGGTGCGGGCGATCGCCTTGTCCGACCATTGCCGCTGCGTCTCGACGCCGAGGTGCGCGGGTCTCCTGGAAGGTGACCTCGACGCTCCAGCGCCGCACGAACCAGGACACGATCCGCGCCGGGTCTCGTGCGAGGTCGGTGCACAGCAGCGCCTGCGGCTGGAAGCGGTGCTCGGGATCACGGACCAGCACCCAGCGGATCGGCACGACCGGCAGGCCGCCGTGCCGCCACACCGCCGTCGCGGAGGCGACCTCGACGACACGCTCGCCCGCGCCGTACCAGCCCGGCACGACGATCGTCCACCAGCACGTGCTCGGGTCGGCGAGGACGTGGGTCGGGGTGGGCAGGCGCGTGCCCTTGGTGCGAGGCCGTCTGATCGTGCCGGGCGGGCGCGGTGGCGCGGGCTCGTAGAGCGCCGCGTCGAGCCGCAACCGCGTGATCGCGGTGATGCCGCAACGGTGCATGGCATCGAGGAAGAGCAAAGCCGAGAAGCCGCTGTCGCCGACGAGCACGAGATCGCGCCCTGGCAGCCAGCGGCGGGCCTGCAGGACGAGTTGGCGTCCGACGACGAGCAGCGGCTTGGGCCTGCGACCCTGCTCGCGGCAAGCGCGCTCGGAAGGGACGAGCGCGGTGAGGAAGGGCAAGGCCCAGACCCGTCCGGCCCAGGGGATCGGCGCCAGCAGCATCAGGCTCATCCAGCGCAGCCCGCTGGCCTTGACGAAGTGCGCCTCCGACGAGCGAACCGGGTCGCGGTAGATGCCGCGCGCCTTGATGCGCCGACCCCAGCGCCGCTCGATCGTGTCGTCGAGTGCCAGCACCACGGGGCCGCGCGGCACGAAAGCGCTGATCAGCAACCCGAGCAGGATGCGACCGCCAGCACGTGGGGCTCCACGCCGCCCGGCTGAGCACCCGATGGACGTTCACGAACCGGCGCTCTTGCGCGTGGCCGGTGACCCGCAGCAGGCTCGCCACCGTTCGTCGGTTGGGTATCAGTATGGCGCCCACCAGCAACACCGGGCGTGCCGCCAGGAGCGCTGGACGAACAAAGGCGCGAAGGCCAGGATGATCGAGGCGAAGCGGGCGGGAAGAGGTGGCATGGCGGTGTTCCTTGGCGGGGACGCCGCCAGCCTAACCATCACGCCCGCTTCGTCACCCCACCCACCTCGCAGCCCACCAAATTGGCCAAAGTCGAGCTTAGACCTTCTATGTCGAAGGCGCGACCGATCAGCAGAAGCGCCAGTGCATCGCCAAGGCGAACAGCCCCTCCCGCAATCGATCCATCCCCTGGGCCTGGACCAACTCCAATCGTCCGCGTCCGATGTGGATCAAGGCGGCGTCCCTGATGGTCTGCTCATAGCAAACGACCTCCACGACCAGCCGCCCGGCGCCGCGACGGGGGTTCGCGTCGCTCCATCCCATCATCTTGCAGGCTGTCCGGAACACGTCGCGGTGGTGGACCCAGTTCTCCTCTTGGGTGAGATCCTCCGCCGATCCCCCGACGATCCGGTTCAAATCCTGCGCCTTGACCCCGACACCGCAGCCGACGAAGTGCCGGTACAGCTTCTCCGCGGCGCACATCATCGCCCTCGCCGTCACCTCGTCGTGGTCGAGCTTGCCCTGCTTGGCCAAGCGCTCGACAAGCGGGATGGCGACGTGCTTCGCGAGGGGATTGTTCAGGGCTATGTCGCCCTTGGCGAGCCGCTCCGGGGTCGGACCCATCGGCACCACCCTGGCCTTCTTCGACTTCGCGGCCGAGATGCGCGAGCGTGACGTCGTCTGCGCTGCGGTGCGACGCGAGGAGGACTTCGCGTGACCGAGGTCGGACGCATGCCGGCTGCCGCCGGCGAAGAAACCGTTGATGGGTTCGGCGGAAGCGGTCGACTTCACCATGGCGGGATCCTGTGTCGATCCGGCCTGATGCCGGTATCTGTCAGGATGACTGCACAGCGAATGAGCACTCGTCTATTCACCGTCCATGCCGCGCCACGGCGTTATGACATCGGGCGCACGGCGGGATGTCAGATCGACGGCGCGGAATCGCCTGGTCTTGATGGTCCATCCATCAGCTTACGCTGGATGAAGGCGTCCCGGGTTAGACCGGCGCGTGCCGCCGCCGCTTCGTAGGCCGCGAGCATGGTGGTCGGCAACCGGATCAGCACCTGGCCATGTGGCCGGCCTTGAAGGCTCAACCCCAGCCGCCGCGCCTGCTGGTAAACCATGTCGATGCTGCACCGGATCGCGGGATCGTCGGCGATCGCCTGCGCCGTGCGGCCCTGGCCGACGAGCAGGCCGAAGAGGGCGATCTTCTCGCGGCTCCAGACGTGTCGTTCCCGCGGCTCCGGCGCCGGCGGGTAGTAGGTGACGTTGAGGTGATTGCGGGCGAGCTGGACCACCTTCTTGATGTGCTCGACCGGGAACGTGTGCCAGCCATTCGTCGACGGCATGCGGGCCGCGAACAAAAGACGTGAGCATTCCTGCGAGACGGCCTCCGCGACCGCGATCGAGGGAAACCACTCGATCACCGCGAGACGCTCGCCGTCGCCGATATGGCGCTCGTCGCCGTGCAGGATCATCACCTGGGTGTCACCGGCGCGCGCGAGGATCCGCAAGGCGCCGGCTGGCACCTCTGGTAGTTCGTTGGTGTCCCTGACATCGTGCTTCATGTCTCGGTCAAGATACCGACTAACAAATGCTTGCGGAAGAGGGAACGATGTCGCCGTGTCGGTGCCCGCTACTAGCTCTCACCACCAGAAACTGAACCCCGTCAACGCCTTCATCGCCCGCCGCGCCATGTTGGTGCGCTCCCGTGCCAAGGTGTCGGCGCAGGCGCGCTGGAAGTCGCGTTCCCGTTGGATCGCGACCTTCGCCGCCAGCGAGAAGGACCGGTATGCGGCCAAGTCGGGATCGAGCCCGTGCGGAACGCGGCGATCGCGGCGGACGGCGTCGAGCACGTATTGGGGCAAGCCGTTCGCGAGGACCCAAGCGGATGCCCGTTCGGCCTGCGCCTCGGTCTGGGTCACGGCAGTGTCGTCGCTGCCGCTCGTGACCACGGCGCCGACGTAGGAGCCCATGGTGCGCTCGATCCCGGCCGTCTTCAGCGTCTCGGCCGGCGAGGCGGCGGCCGCCGGCAGGAGGCCCAGCGCGCGGACGAAGGAGCGACGGCCGATCACAAGCTCAGCTCCAGAGTGCGCCGGCACCGGCCACGCTCGACGACCCGCACGCGCCGCCCCTTGGTAACCGTGATCTCGCGGTGCTGGTCGCGCGCTGACGGCAGCGCGGCAGGCCCGAACACGGTGTCGGCGGAGAGACGAGGCGCGGGACCGGCCGGCCGACGCGTGATCCGTTGCGGCGCCTGCTCGACCGGCTGGAGGTCGCGGGCGACCTGGTCCAGCGTGCCGGCCAGACGCCGGAGCAGGAACAGCATGTCGGCCATGGACGCCGTCGACGGCCTCGGCACGTCGCGCATCGTGGCGACGACGGCGCGGATCTGGTCGAGGCCGTCGGCGCGGACGGCGTAGCGCGGCGGCAAGGCGCGACGCTCGACGACGAAGGGCCGTGTGATCGTCATCGCGTCACTCCGTTCATGGCGCCCCGCCCATACCTCCGACCCGCACCATCGCGTCCTGCCAGTCGCTAGTCTTGAAGTAGCGGTAGGCCCCGCCCGCGTCCGAACTGAAGAAGAGCTGGCGGCTCACCCCCAGGATGGCGAGGATGCCATCCAATTGGCCCGCAAGGGCGGGATCATCCCTATAGACCTTGATGGTGGCGCTGCCCGGCGGTGCTTCCGCAGCAGAACGGATCCTCTCGGCCGCGAGCCGGCTCGCACGGTGGGCCTGGGCGTCGGCCCGGATGTGTGCGTTCGCGCAATTGTCCACCCGGTCCTTCTTACGCGCGAAAGCGGCGATCTTGGGCAGGATGTCCTCGTCGAAATCTAGCCCCTCGTCGATCCATGTGCGGAAGGCGGGGAGACGCAGGTGGACGTCGGCTCGACTTGCCTTGCCCCGACACGCCTTGCAGACGGCATCGATGATCGCCGCGTCGCTCGGGGCGGATCGTGCCGCTTCCGGCGACAAGGCCGGACCAGCGATGTCGGAGCCATCGGCTCGGGGCACCGGCCGAGATGGCGGGGTGCCATCCCCGACGATGGCAAAACGGGACGGGCCTGCCATTCTGCCAATCGTGGCAACATCCTCGCTGTTTAGCTCAAGAAGCTTGCTTGCTAGCTCTTTTTCTTTCGTCAAATCAACAGGTAAAGAGCTAGCTAGCAAGCTGTGCGAGGACGGGCCGCCAGCCATGGCGGACGATGGCACGGTGCCATCAACCGAAGGCATTTCTGCCATATCGGATGCCATCGGTTCCGCCATCTTCGCCGTGGCACCGGATGGCGTCTTGCCATCGCCCGTCGCCCGGTCCGAGCCTCCCACGAGTTCGAGCGCCTGCCGCTTCTTGCCCCAACGGGCGTCCGATCCCGCCTTGCCGCTCGCCGACTTGACCGGGTCGACCACCCTTCTCGACGGCTGCTCGATCGTCAGGGTCGTCGGCAAGGCGCCGCGCCGCTGTTCCAGGTCGTGGTCGCGCCACCGGCCCTCGGGGTCCCGATCGAACAGGATCTCGAGCACAGGCATCATCTTCTCGAAGGTGCGCGCCGTGACCTGACCGATCGCGGCCAGGGCCCGGAGGCCGACCGGCAACGAGCCCCGCAGCCAGAGGCTGGTGCGCAAGTTCATGTAGACGCCGAGCTGGAGCGGGGTCAGCCCGCTCTTCGTGTCGAGGAACTGCAGCGTGTCGAGCGGGATATCGCCGAATGCGCGGACGTTGGGCCTGACGTAGGCTTGTGGACTGGGCTGCATAGACAGGCTCACGTCTCGGACTTCCATAGTTCGGGTGTTGGTTCGCGGGCGGCGCGGTGACGGGGGACGATCCCCAAGGCGTCGACCAGCTCACGCCACTCGCGCGGGTTCAGCCCGCTCGCGGCGGCGTCGACCGCCTCGCCGGCGATGAGGCGGCGCACCACGGCCGTCGCGCCGCGCGACAGGGTGACCGCGCCGAGCCGGTGCTCCAGGAACGCCT
>CAXSDP010000151.1:0-5327 GCA_964235705.1 uncultured Beijerinckiaceae bacterium
GCCCTCGAACATCAGGGTGGTCGCGCCGTTGGCGAGCGGGCCGTAGACGATGTAGCTGTGCCCCGTCACCCAGCCGACGTCGGCGGTGCACCAGTACACGTCGCCCTCGTGGTAGTCGAAGACGTATTGGTGGGTCATGGAGGCGTAGACGAGGTAGCCGCCGGTGGTGTGCAGCACCCCCTTGGGCGCCCCGGTCGAGCCGGACGTGAAGAGGATGAACAGCGGGTCCTCCGCGTTCATCTCCGCCGGCGGGCAGTCGGGCGAGGCGGCGGCCACCGCGTCGGCGTACCGATGGTCGCGGCCGGCCTGCATCGGAACCGTGCCGCCGGTGCGGGCCACCACGATCACCGTGTCGACGGTGACCCCGTTGGCCGCCGCCTTGGCGATCGCCGTGTCGACGTTGGCCTTCAGCGGCACGCTCTTCGATCCGCGCAGGCCCTCGTCGGCGGTGATCACCAGCTTCGAGCCGCACCCGGCGATCCGCCCGGCGAGCGCGTCGGGCGAGAAGCCGCCGAACACCACCGAGTGGATCGCGCCGATGCGGGCGCAGGCGAGCATGGCGTAGGCCGCCTCGGGGATCATCGGCATGTAGAGGGTGACGGTGTCGCCGCGTCCCACGCCGTGCGCCTTGAGGACGTTGGCCAGCCGGCACACGTGGCCGTGCAGCTCGCGGTAGGTGATCGACAGCGACTCGTCGGGGTCGTCGCCCTCCCAGATGATCGCGACCTGGTCGGCGCGGGTCGCGAGGTGGCGGTCGACGCAGTTCGCGCACACGTTGGTGGTGCCGTCGGCGAACCACTTGATCGACACGTCCCCCGGCCCGAAGGTGGCGTCCATCACGCGCGTGTACGGTTTCACCCAATCGATGCGGCGGCCGTGCTCGCCCCAGAACCCGTCCGGGTCGCTCAGGGAGCGCGCGTACATCGCCTCGTAGCCGGCCGCGTCGACGAGGGCGTGCGCGGCGATCGCGCCTGACACGGGAAACGTTTTCTCGGACACCTGGGCCTCTCCCGACGCTTCACGGAGCCTCACGGCGGATTCCGTCGCTTCTTGGCGCGGGGACCCCTGGCGGGACAAGCGCATCCCGCGCCGCGCCGGGACTATGCGTCAGCCGGGCGGCGGCGAACAAGGCGGAAGCGCTGACCCTTTCGTCCTATCCCACCCCCCGCTCCGTCCATCCCGCGACCGCCGCGCCGCCGAAGGTGACGTGCCGGCGCACGGCCGGCGCGAACAGGGTGGTGAGCAGGCGCGGGTCGGCCGGGGCGCTGATGGCGTCGAGCGCGGCCCGGTGCTCGGGCGACAGCCGCACGTCGAGCGCGGCGACCGTGTCGGCCACCTGTTCGACCCGGCTCACCCCCATCAGCGTGGAGGCGACGCCGGGGCGGCCCATCACCCAGGCGAGCGCCACGCGCGCCGGGCTCGCGCCGGCCTCGCGGGCGATCCCGCGCAGCGCTTCCACGATGCCCCAGTTGCGCTGCGTGAACAGCGTGTCGCCGAACGGGTTGGCGCCGTCCAACCGCTTGTCGTCGTCCGGGCGCGGCCCCGTGGGGACGTCCGCGCTCGGCAGGCCGCCGGCGCGCGGGCCGGCGGCCTCCACGCTCGCCCGGTCATACTTGCCGGTGAGCAGGCCGTAGGCGAGCGGGCTCCAGGGCACGAGGCCGAGGCCGGCGTCGAGGGCGAGCGGCACGTGCTCGTCCTCCACGTCGCGGCTCAGCAGTGAGTAATGGAACTGCAGCGCCACCGGTCCCGGCACCCCGCGCGCGCCGGCGAGCGCGGCGAGCTGGGCGCACCACCAGGCCGGGGCGTTGGACACGCCCCAGTACCGCACCTTGCCGGCGCGCACGAGCGCCCCCATCGTTTCCAGGACTTCGGCGGCCGGCGTCACCCCGTCCCACACGTGGAGCCAGTACAGGTCGACGTGGTCGGTGCCCAACCGGCGCAGCGAGCCGTCGATGGCGGCGTGGAGGTGCTTGGCGCCCGCCCCGCCGGCGTGGGGGCCCCGCCCGGCGGCGAACCCCGCCTTGGTGGCCAGCACGATCTGGTCACGCAGCCCGCGCTCGGCGATGAAGCGCCCGACCATCGCCTCGCCGCGCCCGCCGGCGTAGACGTCGGCCGTGTCGACGAAATTGCCGCCGGCCTCCACGTAGGCGTCGAACACGGCCCGGCTCGTCGCCTCGTCCGAGCCCCAGCGCGCGGTGCCGAAGGTCATGGTGCCCAGCGCGAGCGGGCTGACGGCGAGGCCGGAGCGGCCGAGGGTGCGGTGATCGGCGAGGGACATGCGGGTGATTCCATAGCGATGACTATGGAAAGGCTAGGCCCCTTGCCGGCCGGCGTCAAGCGTTCCATAGTCAACGCTATGGAACATCGGGAGCCCGTCCCCTCGCCGCTGCTAGTCCCGCCGCGCCGCGCCGGCCGGCCGCTGTCCTTCGACCGCGACGCCGCGCTGCACCGGGCCATGCTGCTGTTCTGGCGGCACGGCTACGAGGGCACCTCGCTCGCCGAACTGACGGCGGCCATGGGCGTGACGCCGCCGAGCGTCTACGCCGCGTTCGGCGACAAGAAGCGGCTGTTCCTCGCGGCGGTGGACCGCTACCTCGCCGGCCCGGTCACGTTGGAGCGGATGCTGGAGGCGGCGCCGAGCGCGCGGGACGCGGTGGACACGCTGCTGCGCGGCGCCGCGGTCGGCTTCACCGGCGCGGACACGCCGCCCGGCTGCCTGCTGGCGTCGGCCGCGATCAGCTGCTCGGCCGGCGCCGGCGACGTGCGCGACCACCTCGCGGCGCTGCGTCGCGACATCGAGGACAAGCTGCGCCGCCGCATCGCCGCCGGCATCGCCGCCGGCGAGGTGCCGGCCGGGACGGACGCCGAGGCGCTGGCCGGCCACGCCGTGGCGGTGGTCCAGGGCCTGTCGACGCTCGCCCGCGACGGGGCCGGCCGCGACAAGCTGCTGCGCGTGGTGGACGCGGCGATGGCGGTGTGGCCGGCGTGAGGACCCCGCGTGACGCCGTGCCTCACGGCGGCGCTAGCGCGGCGTACTGCGCCGCGCGCTCGCGCCTCTTCGCCGGCGCCTTCAACAGGCCGACGTGGTGGATGTGGGGGCCGCCGCGACCCAGCCCGATGGCCTCGAGGTTGGCCGGCGCGCTCGCCATCCATTTGTATCCCGCCAACGTCTCATGGACCGGGTGGATGAAGTGGATGGCGGTGCCGGGCCCCCTGCGGAACAACCTCGCCTGGCGATCGGGGTAGGCCAGCAGGTCGCCGCCGAGGTCCGGGCGCAGGAAGTTGTAGCGCGGCAGGCACCAGCAATCGGGCCCGGCCCGCTTGACGAGGTCGAGCAGCTTCGGCTTGTCGGCTTCGACGATGGATTCGTCGGCGTCCAGCATCAGCACCCAGTCGACAAACCCCGGCACGGCGTCGAGCGCCGCGTTCCTCGCCTGCGAGAAGTCCCGGAACGCGACGGGGACGATCGTCAGGGGCACCCCGATGCGCTCGCAGACCGAGCGGGCGACGGCGCACGTCGCGTCGCTCGACCCGGTGTCCGCCAGCACGATCATGTCCGCCAGCCCGACCGCCGAGCGCAGCATGCCCTCGATCACCGCCTCCTCGTCCTTGACGATGGCGACCAGCGCCAGCGTGGCGGCCGGGGGCTCGACCGGCACCGCCTCCTCCACGCGGGGGGTGACGGGGACGGGGAACGTCATGTGGGTGGCGAGGCGGACGTCCCCGAACGCGATCACCTCGCCCATGTGCGCCGGCACGACGCGCTCGAGCGCGGCGAAGGCCGGCGCCGAGGGATCGGGGCGGTGGAGCACGACCAGCGCGCGGTCGTGTCCCCGCTCGTAGGCGGTCACGGCGGCCGCCTCGAACCCGCGCGCGACGATCACGACGTCGGGGACGACCCTCAATTGCCCCAGCAGGTCGAGCAGCGCCTCCGGCTCGAGGGGCAGCCGGAGGATCGGCGGCGACGCGCGGTTCACCTTCGGGTTGAGGTCGAAGCCCCGGGGCGAGTTGCTGATGACCACCAGCGGGGCGTCCGCCCCCGCGAAGATCCGGGCGATCTGCTCCTCGTGGGTCGCCCCCAGCACGACGATCACGCGCGGCTCGACGATCGTGGCGAGGCTCGCGAAGAGGCGGCGCTGCTCGGCGGTGACGTCACCCAATCTGGTCGGGCTGTTCGCCGCCGCGTCGACGCGGAAGCGGGACAGCGTTTCCGCCTGCGCCGCCGGCCCATCGAGCGCCCGCCCCTTCCATTCCCGGATGGTTTGACGGTTCTGCTGGAGCGCGAATTCCTTCGAGGCCAGGAACGCCCGCTGCAACGTTTGCCGATCGAACCCCTGGTCGATCCAGGATCGGATGTCGGCGTCGCTGCCGGGATGGCGCAGCAGGATCGCCTTGGCGGCGGTCACGACGTCGTCAGGCTCAAGCATCGCGGTCCCTCCCCGGGATTGAACGGCCGCCATCACGTCGCTGGGCAGGACCTCCTCGAGTCCGCTCGGGACGCATCACGGCGCCGGAGGCGACCTCGCCGGATGCCGTGGGGTGCTGGCAGGGGCATCGAGCCTAGAGTATGGGACCGAAAAGCGTGGTGCGGTTCTCGGATGATCCCGATGCCCTAGAAAGCCTTCGGCAATCCAGCATCCTTGAGGACGCCATTCGCCGTCGCCTTCTTTTTTATCTTATGAGGGAAGGTGAACTTCCTGGCGGAAACGGGGCTATACCAAATGTCGTGTGACCCTTTCCCGTGCCTCTCGAAACGGCAATCGGCATCCTTGAGCAAACGCTCCACCTCGGGACTGTGATTGCTACTCATCGCGGATCAATCGACGAACTCGACCTCGCGCTCGAACTTGATGGACGAACCTGACAGGTCCTTCCCGAGGAGATCGGGCGCGGCATCCTTCGCGATCTCGATGAACGCCTCGAACGACTCCGTCTCGATGTTGAGCCCCGGGATGTCGGACGACAGGACGAAGTACACGTGCTCCTCGGCATCGTAACCGACACGAACGGTGTAGCTCATGGAACCCTCCATGGGTCGCGAAGCCTGATGGGGTCGCGAAGCCTGATGGCCCCCGTTCAAACCCTCGATCGAGCCGAGCGACGGCCGCCCACCTCGCTTCGCTTTGGGTCTTGAACGGACCTGATGGTTCGATACCTACGTCATCGCCCCCTCAAGCGGAAGTGACCTGGGGGGACATGTCTGGACGCGGGCGAGGGACACAGGGGTCCATGCCACGGCCGGGCATGTGACGCGGGCGAGTGGCTCGGCGCACGGTCACGTAACCTTCTCAGGTGCTTGAACGCCATGTCGCGCCCTTCCGCGCCCC
>CAXSDP010000152.1:0-5314 GCA_964235705.1 uncultured Beijerinckiaceae bacterium
ACCGCAGCCCCCACGGGACGCCGGTGACGCCGTCAGACCACGATGGACGAAGCGTGTCGGGAACCGTGATCGATCGCATGGCCCCGGCCGGCCGGCCAAGCCCGTCCGAACGACGGGGGACGCTCGTGCGCCCGCTCCCGGCGGCGCTCACCAGGGCCGGCCTCGCCCTCGTCGCCGCCTCGATCCTGCTGCCGCTGCTGCTGTTCGGCTCCGCCGCCTGGTTCAGCTACCGCGAGATCCTGCGCGAGGCGCGGGCGCAGGTGGAGCGCACGGCCCTGCTGCTGGAGGAGCACGCGCTCAAGATCTTCGAAACGCAGCGGCTCGTCATCGGACAGGTCAACGGGCGCCTGCGCTTCATGAACTGGTCCAGCGCCGCCGATCGCGCCGACCTCCACGCGATGCTCACGCAGTTGCAGGACGACCTCGACCAGATCACGACGCTGGTCGTCACCGACGCCGCCGGCCACAGCCTGGCGAGCGGCCGCATCGGTCCCGACGACCCATCGATCGACTACACCGACCGCGACTGGTTCAAGACCCTGCGCGCGAGCAACCCGACGCTGCCGGTCGTGTCCCGCTCCTATACCGGCCGGCTGTCCGGGAAGGCGGTCTTCAACCTCGCCGCCCGCACCCCCGCCGGCCCCGGCGGGACGTTCACCGGCACCGTCGCCGTGGCGGCGGACCGCGGCTATTTCGAGAAATTCTACCGCAGCGTCGAGCCGGCGCTGACCCACAGCGTCGTCCTGGTCCGCGACGACGGCACGGTGCTGGCGGCCGAGCCCTCGACCGATCTCGCGATGCTCCCCACCGACACGCCGCTGCGCCGCCACATGGCGGAAGCGCCGTCGGGCTCGTACACCGCCCGTTCCGGGATCGACGGCGTCGTGCGGATCTCCGCCTACCGCAGGGTCGGCGCCTATCCCGTCACGGTGCGCTTCGGCCTCGACGAGGGGGCGGCGCTGGCGTCCTGGCGGGCGACGCTGCTGAACTACGGCATCGTCACCGTCTTGGCCTCGCTGGCGCTCGGGGCCGCCTCGCTGGTCGCGCTGCGCCAAACCAGCCGCGAAACGCTCGCCCGTCGGCGCTGGCAGGAAACGGCGGCCGAACTCCAGGCCGAGGCGGCTGAGCGCGGGCGCGTGGAGCAGCAGTTGCGCCAATCGCAGAAGATGGAGGCGGTCGGTCGTCTCACCGGCGGCGTCGCCCATGATTTCAACAACCTGCTGACGGTGGTGATCGGCAGCCTCGACCTGGTGCGCCGCCGCGCCGCCACCCTCGACGAGCGCACGACGCAGCTGGTCGGCAACGCGCTCGACGGCGCCAACCGCGCGGCGGCCCTCACCAGCCGCCTGCTCGCCTTCTCGCGGCAGCAGCCGCTCCAGCCCGTCCCCTTGGAGGCGAACCAGCTCGTGGCCGGCATGTCCGACCTGCTGCGTCGGACGCTGGGCGAGACGATCGCGGTGGAAACCGTGCTGGCCGGCGGCCTGTGGTCGACCCTGGCCGATCCCAACCAGCTGGAGAGCGCGGTGCTCAACCTCGCGGTCAACGCGCGCGACGCGATGCCCGATGGCGGCCGCCTCACCATCGAGACGGCGAACAGCAGCCTCGACGAGGCCTACGCCGGCGCCAACACCGACGTCGTCGCCGGCCAGTACGTGATGATCGCGATGTCGGACACCGGGACGGGCATGGCGCCGGCCATCCTCGCCCAGGTGTTCGAACCCTTCTTCACCACCAAGGCGCTCGGCAAGGGCACGGGCCTCGGCCTCAGCCAGGTTTACGGCTTCGCCAAGCAGTCCGGCGGCCACGTCGCGGTGTACTCGGAGGTCGGGCACGGCAGCACCTTCAAGCTCTACCTGCCGCGCGGCCGGGCGGCCCCCGCGAGCGCGCCCCAACCGTCCCGCGTCGAGGCGCCGGTGATCCCCGGAGGCTCCGGTGGGACGGTGCTCGTCGTCGAGGACGAGCCGATGGTGCGCCGCCTCAGCGTCGCCGCCCTCGAGGAGGCCGGCTATCGCGTGCTCCAGGCCGGCGACGGACCCGGCGGTCTCGACCTCGTGCGAGACCATCCCGACATCGCGCTGCTCTTCACCGATGTCGTCCTCGGCGGCCCGATGAACGGGCGCGTGCTCGCCGACGCCGTGCTGAGGGAGCGTCCCGACCTGCCCGTGCTGTTCACCACGGGCTACACGCGCAACGCCATCATCCATCACGGCCGCCTCGACGAGGGCGTGAACTTCATCGGCAAGCCGTTCACCAGCATCGACCTCGTCAACAAGGTGACCGGTCTGCTGGGCTCACGGGTGCTGGCCACCGGCGGGGACTCGGTTTGACGAACGTGCTGCTGCTCGGGTCCGGCGGCCGCGAGCACGCGATGGCGCTCGCGATCGCGGCGAGCCCCCTCCTCGACGCGCTCTACGCCGCGCCCGGCAACCCCGGCATCGCCGCGCTCGCGACCTGCCTGCCGCTCGACCCCTGCGACGGGGCGGCGGTCGTCGCCGCCTGCCGCGCCCACGCGATCGACTTCGTCGTGGTCGGGCCGGAGGCGCCCCTCGTCGCCGGGCTCGTCGACATCCTCGCCGACGCCGGCATCAAGGCGTTCGGCCCGACCAGGGCGGCGGCCCGCCTGGAAGGCTCGAAGGGCTTCACCAAGGATTTTTGCGCGCGGCATGGCATCCCGACCGCCGCCTACGCGCGCTTCGACGACGGTGCGGCGGCCCGCGCCCACCTCGCCACCGTGGGCGCGCCCATCGTCGTCAAGGCCGACGGCCTCGCCGCCGGCAAAGGCGTCGTCGTCGCCGCCACGCCCGCCGAGGCGGAGGCCGCGCTCGACGCGGTCTTCGCCGGCCAAGGAGGCGGCGACGAGGGCGCCAGCGTCGTGATCGAGGCGGTGCTGCACGGGCGGGAAGCGTCCTTCTTCGCGCTCTGCGACGGCACCCGCGCGCTGCCGTTCGCCACCGCCCGGGACCACAAGAGGGTCGGGGAGGGCGACACGGGGCCGAACACCGGCGGGATGGGGGCCGTCTCGCCGGCCGCCATCCTCGACGACGCCATGGCCGACCGCGTCATGGCGACCATCATCCAGCCGACGCTGCGGGGCATGGCGGCGGAAGGGGCGCCGTTCACCGGCGTGCTGTTCGCCGGCCTGATGATCGGGGCGGACGGCCCCAGCCTCATCGAGTACAACGTGCGCTTCGGCGATCCCGAGACGCAGGCGATGCTGCCGCGCCTGCGCGACGACTTCCTGACGTTGCTGCTCGCCTGCGCCGACGGCACGCTGCCGGCCGAGCCGCCGGCCTTCTCGGACGCCGTCGGGCTGAGCCTCGTCATCGCCGCCGCCGGCTATCCCGCCAGCCCCCGCAAGGGCGGCCGCATCCGTGGCCTCGACCGGCTGGACGCGGTCACGATCACCCACGCCGGCACGAGGCTGGCCGGCTCCGACCTCGTCGCCGACGGCGGTCGCGTCCTCGGGGTCACCGCCCTCGCCCCGACGGTTCGCGAGGCGCGGGAGGCGGTCTACGCGGCGGCGGCGGCCATCGATTGGCCGGACGGGTTCTACCGACGCGACATCGGCGTCGACCGGGAAGCGGACACGCCGTAGTGGGCGCGCATGACGGCGCGGTCCCGCGGGGCGTCGCCCCGTCTCGTCAATCCGACCATTTGTTTAGGGAACCGTTAGCCTTTCTTGAAACTAAACCGTGCGCCTCGGCGTAGCTTGGAGCAAAGGGGGCCAAGGCCTTCTTTCAACTGGAGACACGTAATGAAGCTCAATCGCATGGCGCTCGTCGGCGCCGCCGTCCTGGCGCTGACCTCGAGCGCGGCTTTCGCCAAGGACCCGATCGTCGGCGGCGCCCCGATGCTCGCCAGCAAGAACATCATCGAGAACGCCGTTAACTCGAAGGACCACACGACGCTCGTCGCGGCCGTAAAGGCGGCCGGCCTCGTCGACACCCTGTCGGGCCCCGGCCCCTTCACCGTGTTCGCCCCCACCAACGAGGCCTTCGCCAAGCTGCCGAAGGGCACGGTCGATAACCTGCTGAAGCCCGAGAACAAGGGTCAGCTGCAGTCCGTCCTCACCTACCACGTCGTGCCCGGCGCCCTGACGGCCAAGGACCTGCTGGACAAGATCAAGGAAGGCGGCGGCAAGGCCGAGATCAAGACGGTGCAGGGCGAACCCCTCACCTTCAAGAAGGACGGCAAGGGCATCGAGCTGATCGACGGCAAGGGTGACCATGCCAAGGTGACGATCCCCAATGTCATGCAGTCGAACGGCGTGATCCACGTGATCAACACGGTGATGCTGCCCTGATGGCGATGCTGCCCTGAGTCGCGCCCGCCGCGATCGAGGGCGCTTCAAGGCCCGGCTGGTTCAGCCGGGCCTTTCTTGTTGGGCGGTGCCGGCGCGCAGGATGGTGACCCGCGTGTCCCCGAACGCGCGGTCCTCCATCAACGCGTAACCCTCCGGCACGACGAGCACCGCCTTGGCGGCCTCCTCGACCACCACCGGCGCCCCCGCGCGCAGCCATCCACCATCGCGCAGGCCGGCGAGGGCCGGTTCGGCCAGACCTCGGTCGTAGGGGGGATCCAGGAAGGCGATGTCGAAGGGCTCGCCGGCCGGCGCCAAACCCAGCTTGCGGGCGTCGCGGCGGTACACGCGGGTGACCCCACCGAGCCCCAGGCTCTCGATGTTGTCGCGGATCGCGGCACGCGCCTCCGCCCCATCGTCGACGAGGAGGGCGAAGGCGGCGCCGCGCGACAGGGCTTCCAGCGCCAACGCGCCCGTGCCGGCGAACACGTCGATCACCCGCGCGCCGTCGAGCCCGCCGTAGCCGTGCTCCAGGATGTTGAACAGGCTCTCGCGCAGGCGATCCGACGTCGGGCGGACGCGGTCGGTGTTGGGACCCGTCAGCCGCCGTCCGCCGAGACGTCCGCCGACGATGCGCATCGCTAACGTTTCGGACGACTGACGGGACGGCCGCCCCCTTTGCCGCCGCTCGGTCGACCACCATTGGGTTTGTCACCGTCGGGTTTGCCGCCGCTCGGCCTGCCGCGTGGCCCGGTGCTGGGCGCGCCGGTCCGGGCGGGACGTTTCGCGACGGCCGGACCCTTTTGCACGCGTGGCATCCGGGCCTCGCCCGTCCTGCCGTCCGAGCGTTGACCGTCCGAGCGTTGACCGTCCGAGCGTCGCGATGGGCCGCGCTCCGCCGCGTCGGCGCGCGGCGGACGCCCCGGCCGCTCGCGGGTCACCGAGCGGCCACCGTCGCGGAAGGGCTCACGGGGCGATGGCCTCGCCGATGGGCGAGCCCCGTCGCCCCCGCCA
>CAXSDP010000153.1:0-4969 GCA_964235705.1 uncultured Beijerinckiaceae bacterium
GGGAAGCCGAACCAGATCGCCGCCACCGAGCCGAGCGGCTTGCGACGCGCGAGCGGCACAGCCTCGTGCTCGTACTCCTCGCCGAGGGCGGCCTCGAAGGTGTCGTCGCGAACGGCTGTCATGGATCCTTTCCCTCCAGGTCTGCAGGCTTAGGCCCCCTCCGGAACGGGGAGGCTTGCTCGGATCCCGCCGTAGGCGGCGCGAGGGCGGTGCCGATCAGCATGTCGCGCGTAACGTGGGCGGCGAGCTCCAGCTCGTCACGACCTATCGCCCCCTCAGGCTGCATCGGGAGCACGAGGTAGCGCATGTCGGCGTTGCTGTCGTGCACCTGGACGCGGGTTCCCGCCGGCAGGTCGAGACCGAACTCGCTCAGCACGGCGCGAGGCTCGCGCACGGCGCGTGCGCGGTAGGTCTTCGAGATGTACCAGGTCGGCGGCTGACCAAGGATGGATCGCGGGTAGCATGAGCAGAGGGTGCAGACGATGAGGTTGTGAACCTGCGACGTGTTCTCCACGACGACTAGCTGCGCCTCGCCGACCTTCAATCCGAGTTCCGCCGCCGCCGACTTGCCGTCGGCGAGAAGTCGAGCCCTGAAGGCCGGATCGATCCAGGCGCGGGCGACCAAGCGCGCGCCGAGGTCCACACCCGGCGTCTCGAGCTTGGCGATCTCCTGCTCCACCTCGCCCGGCGCGAGCAGGCCCTTGGCCGCCAGGAGCGCTTCGAGCGCCGCCGTGAGCCGGACTGCGAGGGCGTTGCCGGCATCGTCCTCGACGACCACGGCCTCCCGCGCCGTGTAGGCGATGCGGGCGGGAAGCGGACAGGGTTCGGGACTCTCGCGCTCATCCATTCGCCGGCTCCGTGGCGGCCTTCATCCAATGTTCGTAGATCTCGGTCACCAGCGTATCGTCCGGGTCGTCGGGATAGTCCGTCCAGAGGTCAGTCTGGCGGAACTCGACCCGGTAACAGGTCACCACGGGTCCCCCGGCGTTGCCGACGGCCAAGTCCTCCGGGTTCAGGAACAGACCGCAGACCTGGACCACCGTTCCGGTTCGCCCGCGGACATAGGCCGGGATGCGGACGTGCCCGGGCTTGTCCAGATCCAGAACGCGGATGGATTGCCCGACCGCGTATCGCATCAACCCAGGTCCTGTCGGCAGTCATCCGCCTGATCGAGGTACGCATCGAGTTCCGCGCGGGTGAGGACGCCCTTCTCCTCCAGGATGTCGACCATCGCCTCCAGACGTCGCCGATAGAAGGACAGCGAGCGGTACTTCTCCGGCCCGAAGGACTCGAAGCCCCGACGCATCTCGTCGAGACTGACCAGGCGACGCGTGCTGTCCCCGAGCAGGTTGCGGATCGCCTCGACCCGCTTCTCCCATTCCAGCCAGGGCAGCTCCGTCCGCGGGACCGGACCCGAAAGCATGCCGCCGATGTCGTGGTAACCGCGCACGCCTCGCCCTCCTCAGTTCGCCCGGACCGAGTCCTGGAAGATCGCCAGTGCCTTCGCCTTGAGCGACATGAAGTCAGCCTCCACGGTCGCCGCCGGCGCGCGCGGGCGCGTCAACGGAATGTCGAGGTAAGCGGCGATCCGGGTCGGGCGGCGCGTCAGCAGCAGGAGCTTGTCGGCGAGGTAGATCGCCTCGTCTAGATCGTGGCTCACGAGGAGGGCGGTGGTGCGCGTCTGCTCGAGCACGTGCTGCAGCTGGTCACGCATGGTCAGCGTCATCTCGTAGTCGAGGGCCGAGAAGGGCTCGTCGAGGAAGAGAACTTCGGGCTCGGTGACGAGGGCGCGCATGATCGAGACCGTCTGCTGCTGGCCTCCGGACAACTCGTAGGGATAGCGATCGAGGTCGAACTTCAAATCGAAGCTTTTCGCGAGCCGGTCGACGCGATGCCGCTGTTCAGCCGGCGCGATGCCCATCAGCTTGAGCGGGTAGGTAACGTTGTCGAGGGCGCGCATCCACGGGAACAGTGCCTCCCGGTAGTTCTGGAACACGTAGCCGATGCGAACCTGCGTCACAGGTCGTCCGTCGAACAGGATCTCGCCCCCGTCCGTCGCCAGGATGCCCGAGATCATGTTGATCAACGTGCTCTTGCCGCACCCGTTTGGCCCGAAGACCGACACGATGGCGCCGCGAGGAAGGTCCAGGTTGAAACGCTCGTAGATGGTTTGGTCTCGGAAGCGCTTGACCAGGCCGCGAACGGTGACGTGCGCGTCGGCGGCGGCAAACGAGGTAACCATGGCGGGAGTCTTGGCGACGACGCTCACAGGCCGATCTCTTCCTTGCGGAGCATGATGGCTGCGACCTGCGTCGGCTTCTTGAGCACGTGCTGGGCGACGAAGATGTCGACGAGCGCTTGGTAGGACGCGAGGTCGGTCGCGTCCAGGTCGGCGAAGGCGCGCAGGTAGGGCTGGGCCACGACGTCGAGCTGGTTGGCCTTCAACGCGGTGTATTTCGGCAGGACGGCGCGCAGCCGCGGGAAGTCGCGTTGCACCAGCTTCGTCGCCTCGTCGAGGACGGTGACCACCTTGCGCGCCGCGGCGGGACGCTCGGCGATGAACTTCGTCGTCAGCACCGAGGCGCCGGAGTAGAAGGGGTCCGCGATCGCCGCCTCGCAGGGGTTCGTCACCGCCCGCTTGACCCCGCCGAGCGCCGTCGCGATCGATCCGACCGGCTCCAAGGACAAGGTGGCGTCGACGCTGCCCGACAAGATGGCGGGGACCTGCAGGCCGACCGCGAGCTCGACGAGCCTCACGTCCTTGTCCGGGTCGAGGCCCGCCTTGCCCACCATGTAACGCGAGATGGTTCGCCACTGGATGCCGGGCAGGTGTCCGAGTGTCTTACCGCGCAGATCTGCGAAGCCGGTTATCGTGGAGCGGTCGACGACGATCAGGCCGTCGTTGATGCGCTTCTCCTTGATGCTGCCACCCTGCAGACCGAACACCTTGAACGTCCCGGGAAAGCGGTCCTCCGCCAACACCGTGATGCCTGCCGCCGCCCCCGGTGCGCCGACCTCGGCGCGGCCGGAGACCAGGGAGTCGATGATTTGGTTGGGCGCCTCGAAGCGCACCGCTTCGACCTCGATGCCGGCCTTCTCGAAAAGCTTCTCCTCCTGCGCCACGTAGAAGGCCATCGTCTGCATGGTCGGCAGCCACGAGAACACCACCTTCTCGCGAGCCTGGGCCAGCGACGGCGCGGATGGCGCGAGGGTCGCCCCGAGCGCGCCTAGGGTGAAGCCACGGCGGTTCAGCATTACGGACATCGTCGTCTCCAGATTAACGGCCGGCCCAATGAACGAAGTGCTTCTCCATGCCGAACAGGAGCAGGTTGCAGGCGTAGCCGAACGCGCCGGTCAGCAGGATCGTGCCGTAGAGAAGGGGCATGTCGAAGGTGATCTGCGCGTCGATGATCCGCTTACCGAGGCCGCTGTCCGAGCCGATGAACATTTCCGCGACGATGACGATCACGAGGGCGAGCGACACCGCGGTGCGCAGGCCCACGAAGGTTTGCGGCAGGGACTCGTAGAGCGTGACGTCCCGGAACACGCGAAGCCGCGAGGCGCCCATCAGCCGTGCGGCGAGCATGCGGGTCGGCCGGGCGTTCATCACGCCATAGGCCACGTTGAAGAGGATGATCAGGAAGGCCGAGAACGCCGCGACCGCGATCTTCGAAACGTCGCCGAGCCCGAGGATGATCATGAACAACGGGAACAAGGCCGTCGCCGGCGTCGAGCGGAAGAAATCGATCAGGAACTCGACAGCCCGATAGGTTCGCCGACTTGATCCGATGATGATCCCGAGCGGAAGGCCCGTGACGATCGCGAGGGCGAAGGCCTTGAAGGTCCGCAACGCGCTCTGGCCGAGATCGAGGGCGAGACCTCCTTGCACGAGGTTCGTCGCGAGCGCATCGATGGTTTGCAACGGCGAGGGCAGCAGCTTGGGCGATACGAGATCGGTCGCGTTGACGAGCGCCCAGGTCGCGACGAGGGCGAGAGGCCCGACGAGTGGCACCATCCAGCTCGGGAGGGAGGGACGCGAAGGACGCGGCTTGGTCCCGGAGCCGATCGCGCTTCGGTCCTTCGTCGCTTCGGAAGGATCGACGGTCGTACCGATGGCGGCTGATGGGAGACTCGACAAGTCACGCTCCTTACGCTCTGGCGAACCGAGCGATAGGCCGGCCGGTGGGCGAGGGCCGGACATCACGATCCGACCTCCATGGCCGAGCTCGCGAAAGGCACGTTCAACGTAGGCCGCGCCCCCGAACGAGGAGACGACGCTTCACACGATCCGGTCGATGCGAGATGGGCCCGCCATCCGCCTGAGCCCGTGATGTCGGTGGCGTGTGCGACGGCGATCGCTTCCACGATGAACCCCTTGGGACTCGTGCCGTCGGCGAGCCGCAGGGTGCCGATGCCGAGCGGGGAGGCGATCGCGGACACGAAGTCCCCGAAGCCGGCGACCGGGAGCGCCCACACCTCCGTGTCGATCCCGCCGCCCGCGCCGGCTTCCACGCGCAGGAGGCCGGGTCGCCGTGGCGGTCCGCCCGGCAGCGCGTAGAGGCGGTAGTCCGGCGCGGTCGCGACGGCGCGCAGGTACCGGGCGCCGCGCCCCGTCAGCTCATGGTTCAACGGCAGGCCCGACAGGTGCGCGCCGACCACCGCGACCTCGATCTCGCCGGGTTTCGCGCAGACCGGACCGGGTCGGGGCTTTGGCACGGGTGCGGCGCTGGCGCCGATGCGCGGGCAGGCGGCGGCGTGCAGGCGGGCCCCCACCGCCGCGAGCAGCCCGTCGTGTCCGCGCGGCGCGATCAGCGTGATGCCGGCCGGGAGCCCGTCCGTGCGGAAGCGGCCTGGCACGGCGAGGGCGCACAGGTCGAGCAGGTTCACGAAGTTGGTGTAGGTCCCCAGCAGGGCGTTGGGCCCGATCGGGTCGGCGGCGAGTTCCGCGCACGTCACGGGGCGCGGGTAG
>CAXSDP010000154.1:0-4928 GCA_964235705.1 uncultured Beijerinckiaceae bacterium
GAACCAAGGTTGGGGTGGACGCTGGCCTCACGCGGGGACGAGCGGGCACACACATTTTCGCATTACGTGCGTCGTGCGCAAGGACGCCTCGAAAATGAGGGCGGCCTAAGCAATAGACCGCCAAAAAATACCAAGTAGCATTACACTATAGCTAGCCTGTCGTGGATAAAAGCCTCAAGTAGTGCCGGCTTTGCACTAATCTCATGATACGAGGGCTGATCTAATTAGGTCAGCCTCTATCTTAAGAATACAATGTTCCAACGCGTTCATATCTATTACAAAGTTGTGGTCCCATGCGTTTAAGATTTGCCTAGAATCTTCAAACTCAAAACATGTTCCATAGATGGCACTATACTTCATATTTTTCCTTGCTGCGAAGGCTCTATAATGTGGCTGAACACAGTACTCTGGGAATATCTCCACCATATGCGTACCAGGTTTGCAATATATGCTGTTAGCGAGAGCAGCGCCGTGGATTGCCATCACGACTTCACTTTGCACCATGAGTTCGACTTGTTCACTGTAGCTAAGATCCGACGCTTTAATGAACTGCATACCGTGATGGGAGAGTAAATCGCGCGCTTCATCCTCATTAAGCAGTAGTCTTTTCGTTACATCACCGCGAGATAAGAATACACGGCCTTTCCGCTTTGGTTCAGACTTTGTCACAAGTCGCGCCACCTTTTCAGCGGCGGATGCAACTATCGTCGGCACGCTCCAAAGACTAACCTGTGAGCAAATCATGATATGCTCGCACTCTACGATTTCATCTTCGATGAAGTAGACATGTCTGTCGTCAATGCCAAGAACTTCGAGAGCCTGTTTCTGAAAGCTTAAGATATTTTTAGGCAAAAGGAGGCGAATATCGCTATCCCTATAGTTCTCAGAGAAGTACACCCAGAGAGGAAGTGTGTCCGTCGTCCAATGAGCATAGTTCTTGTAAGGAGCAGAAAATCCTAGGAAAAATCTTCCCTCAAGCTTCTGAACGATGGTCTGATCCCGCACGGATAAGACACCGTCGATATAACGGAAATGGGATCGCTCCATATGGCTCAGGAGGAAAGCTGTCGTTGATCGAATTGCTTGTCGACCGCCAACAAGGCAAACCGAGTCATAGCCCGCGATCCTAGCGTTCTCCACCGTGAAAAGATGCAATCGTTCTGCTTTTGAGACGATCGCGTCCAGGCTAGGATTTACCGAGCGCTCCAACGAGCCACCGTAAATAAAAGGAAGGTGATTTTCAAAAAAAGCTTCCTCTATCGGCAGCTCTACTTCTGACGAAATGGTCTCACCAATCCGTACACCATCAAGCTCGGCAAGCCTGTGGTCTGGAACGACTTCGACAGGACTGTAACTTTCTCCCATTTAGATGCCCTCATAAATCTGACAAATCAATCAACAGCACGTCTATTGGAGACATAAATCAAATGCCATCGCTCAGGATCCCACTCCATGAAGTTTTCATTATAAAGTAGGTGTCCTGGACAATGCTCAGGCAGCGTTACTTTCGACCAGAGGCTTTCTTCGATGAATAGCAATCTGTTGGCATGAGGTGCCGGAATGGTAAAGCAACTGATGAGAGCAGGAATTTCGCTTTCGTTTCGGAAAAAGCCGCTTATCAAACCAATTTCGTGCTCATGGATCGCGGAAAACCTGAAGGCGGTCGAGTCGTAGAATGTCGCGTTTTCTGGGTATAAGCAGCGATTATCCGTCATCTCCGGAGAAGTGACAGCAATCTCCTGGAAGCCGTTCGGGATGAGCTGCCGGGCGAAATGCAAAGTCAATCCGACTACGAAGTCTGCATTGCGCGCTGGGCAGGTTTGTTCATACCAATTGACCAAGTCCGGACGAGGAAATGCCTTTTTGAACAGCGTGACTCTAGCAGCCATACTTTTGCTGCCGTCGCTGGCGGCTTCAGTCGTCATCCTGGATAGCGTGATCAAATCTGAAAGGCGCACGAACCTGTCCTAGATGCCGGAACCGGCCACGGTATCTTGCAGACCAGCCCGATACACGAAATGCGGCCAAATCTGCTCGCAGTAGATGCGTTTCTCCATGATCATCTCCTCGACGGCCTGCGTGGCGCCGATGCAGGATGACACGTCGGCGTCGTCGTAGACCACGTAGCCGCCCGCCGTCATCCGAGGCCAGACGACGTCCTGGGCGTACTTGACGGCGGAATAGATGTCCGCGTCGATGTGGGCGAGCCCAAAGCTCGTCGTGGGCGGCAGGGTCTCGAACGTGTCCTGGAAAAGGCCCTTGACCGGGACGATGTTCGTCAAGCCGAGCTCGTCGATCCGTCGGTTCAGGTCTTCGAGCGACGTGTCGTGGAAGTCACCGGCACTGTGGGCGTCGATCGATTTATCCACCTTCGGCATGCCCGCGAACGTGTCGAGCGCGTAGACCTTGGCCTCGGGGGCGATCTCGCGCATGACGAGCGCCATGAACAGCGCGTTGCCGCCCTTGTAGGTCCCGAACTCGATGATGGTCTGACTCGCGAGCTTGGGCAGGAAGCGGGTCGCGATGAGGTAGATGTTGGCCCGCTTCTCCGGTGACACCCAGGTCGGCAGGCCGATGTTGTCCAAGGCGTGGCGGTAAAGGGGTTCCGCCTCGACGATCGCCTTCACGCCGCCGAACTGAAGGCCCCAACCGCGTTGGTAGCCGTCCCTCGGTGAGCGTCCGCCTCGCACACCTGGCGAGATCCCGAGATCGGGAAGAGGTGACAAGTCCCAGCCCACAGGCACATCCTAGGTCTTCGTGTGTCTCATTTGTTGGTTAACCCACTCCCCAAAGTGACGCAAGGCGAGCATGGTGCGCTCACTCCCACCTCGCCCGAGCCCGGCGGACACGGACACGAGGTGCCGTGCGTCCACCTCGCGCCGGGTCGCCGCGTCGCGCACGGGTTGACGGTGGGAGCGGAGGCTTGACCTGATGTCCATCGTCCCCCGCTTCACGAGGCGGCAGACCCTCCGCCACGCCGTGGCCGGCGGTGCGCTTCTCGGCGGCGGGCTCGCCCGACCCCTCGTCGTGGCCGCGAGCGCGCAAGTCGCCGACCCCCCCGCCGCACCCGACCAGCCCGCCAGCGGTTCCGCCGCGCTCCTACGAGCGACGGCCGACGCGCTGCGGGCGGACGCCTTCCTCGAACCGACCGACTCGCACTGGGGGCACGCGATCAATCGGGCCTACGTCCGCGCGGCGGCCTCGGGAGGCGGCGAGATCGTCCTGCCCGCCGGCCGGCTGCCGGCCTTCGCGCCCGATTGCGTTCTGTCGCCCAAGAGCGACGTGATCCTTCGCGGCACGGGTGGCGGCACGGTGCTGACGCCCTATCACGCGCCACCGATCGAGGTGGTCGCGGCGGTCGACGGCCTCGCCGGCTTCGGCTTCCGTGACCTGACGCTCGACCTGATGGACCTCCCCACCGTCGATCGAAAACGGACCACGGCGATGAGCTTCCGCAACACCGAGCGCATGGTACTCGGAAACGTCACCCTGAACGGGTGGCTCGAAATCGGTTTGGGGCTCAACGGCGTGCGCGACCTCGTCGCGACCCGCCTCCACACGCGCCCAACGAAGGCCGACCCGCGTTGGGGCATGGCGGTCGACATCACCCGCAACGGGGCGAACCTCAGCGCCGACATGCGATTCCGCGACTGCCTCTTCGACGGGGCGGGGGTCGACATCCTGGGATCGAACATCCTGTTCGAGGGGTGCCACGCGCGCGACTACCGCTTCGGCGCCGGCTTCGTCTCCGAGATCGATCCCGCCTGCGAGAACCTGACGTTCATCGCCTGCGTCGCGTCGGGCGCCAGGGGCACCGACGGCAACGGCTACACCTGCGGCGGCTTCGAGATGTGGGCGCCCTACACCCGGATGATCGGCTGCCGGGTCGCCGACGTCGGTGGCACGGGCGTCGAATGGGGCAGCCGGGGCGGCGTCATGGCCGACTGCACGATCAGCGACGTCGGCCGCTCGACCGGCGGCTCGCCGGCGATCTCGCTGCGCCACGGCGGCGGCGATCACGGCGCCTGGAACGCCTCGTACTCGCGATTGTCGAACATCATCGTCTACGACGGCGCGGGCGCGGCCGGCACCACGACCTACGCCATCGAGGACCAGGGCGACCAGTGCACCGGCATCTCCATCGACGCCACCGCCCTGCGCCTGCCGCTGCGCCGAGCGCCGCTGCGCATCCTGTCGAGGAGCTACACGATCGAGACGCCGACCCTCACGGCGTCGACGCTCCTCGACCCGGTGGTGCTGGGCAGGGGGCGACACCGGACGATCGCCGTTCCGTGCGCCGGCGCGCGCGTCGGCGACGCGGTCACGGCCCACGCGCACGGCGACCTCGATGGCTGCACCATCGCCGCCGACGTGGTCGACGCCGACGCGGTCGCGCTGACCCTCCGCAACGACACCGACGGTGCGCGTCCATTGGCGGGGGCGAGGGTCTCCATGACCTGTCGGAAGCCTCCGGATTTCGCCTTCTTCTAGCGGCGTTCGCCGCTGCGTTCGGGCGCTTCGACGTGAGGGGTGGTGGGAAGCCTCGCCGGCGGTCCCCACAATGTCCCCGCCGGTGGGCGTTCGGCGCGCCCCTGGGATGGACGGGGATGATCCGCCCTATCGGCGATGGTGAGCGGCGTGGGATGAAGGGAGCGTGGGATATCGAGCTCGGTCCCTGGATCCCGCGTGGAGCACGAAGCCTTTGGATGCACGGAGACTTGGATGCACGAAGCCTTTGGATGAGCGAAGCCTTGGGGCGGGATCGGCGAGCCCCGTCGTCTCGACGGAGGTCCGCTCGGTCGGCGGGGGCCGGGACAGCGGCTCGTCGATCGTCGACACGAGGGGTTCGGAAGCCGGAAGCCAACCGAGCCTCGGCGAAGGATGGTGCCGGCTCCCGGGATCGAACCGAGGACCCCCTGATTACAAAT
>CAXSDP010000155.1:0-4842 GCA_964235705.1 uncultured Beijerinckiaceae bacterium
AGCAGGTTGTTGAAGTCGTGCGCCAGGCCGCCGGTGAGCTGGCCCACCGCCTCCATCTTCTGCGCCTGCCGGAGCTGCTCGGCGATCCTGGCCTGCTCGCTCATGTCGCGCCCGCTGAACAGGACCAGGCTGTCCGGCTCGCCGCGCGTGAGGAGGGCGACCATGGACTCGACCACGGTGGGCAGTCCGTCCGTCATGCGGCGGGTCGCCGTGTAGGTCTGCGTCCGCCCGGTGGCCACGCAGGCGCGGGCGTGGTGCTCGACGTCGTCCGCGCTCCCGGGCGACAGGATGGCGCGGATCGCCACCCCGGCGAGTTCGCCGCGCCGGCGCCCGAACACGGCCTCGGCGGCGGGGTTGATGTCCTCGAACAGGATGGGGCCCTCGGCGGTGACGCGCACCAGCATGAGGTACTCCGGGGACAGGTCGAAGTAGGCGCTCGCCCGCGCCTGGCTCCTGACCAGTTCGCGCGTGCGCTCGGCGACGCGTTGCTCCAGGGTCTCGTTGGCGGTGAGCAGGGCGTCCTCGGCCCGCTTGCACTCGGTGACGTCGGCGAACACGCCGAACAGGCCGACCGGTTCGCCGTCGGCCGCCAGGACGGGATCGCCGATGCTGAGGACCTCCCGCCGGCTGCCGTCCCCCCGGATGATGGAATAGCCGGCCTCCACCCGCACCCCGCGCCGCATCGCGCCCCGCACGTCCTCCATCAGGGGTCCGAGCACGGTCCCGTCGATCCGGGCGAACACGTCGTCCTGGTGGATGGGGCCGTCCGCCGGCAGGTCGAAGATGTCGCGACTGCGCCCGTCCATCTCGACGGTGCCGGCGGGCACGTCCCACTGGAAGGTGCCGAGTCGCGCGATGTCGTGCGCCGCCCTGAGGCGCGCCTCGCCCTCGCGCCGCGCCTCGTCGGCGAGGCGCTGCTCGGTGCGGTCGCGCAGCACCTTGACGAAGCCGACGGTCACGCCGTCCTCCCCCCCAAGCGCCGTCAATTCGCCGGATGCCCAGAAGCGCTCGCCGGACTTGCGCCGGTGCCAGCGCTCGTCGTTGCCCCGTTGCGTCCGCAGCGCCTGCCGCATCTCCGTTTCCGGGCGCCCGTCGGCGATGTCCTGCGGCGTGAAGATGCGATCGGCCGGCTCCCCCAGCATCTCTCCCTCGTCCCAGCCGAGGATGCGGCGCGCGCCCTCGTTCCAGCGGGTGACGCGACCCGCCAAGTCGGTGGCGATGATGGCGTAGTCGGTCGCGCTGTCGAGGATCTGCCGGCCACGGGCCTCGGCCGCGCGCTCGCGATGCAGGGCGGAGCGCAGCTCCAGGTGCGTCATGACCTGACGGGCGAGGGCCTCCAGCACGGCGAGCAGGTCGCCATCGGCCGTGCGCGGGACGCGATCGAGGACGCAGATCGTCCCGAACGCCTCGCCGGCCGGGGTCAGGAGCGGGACGCCAGCGTAGAACCGGATGCCCGCCGCCGTCGCCGGGTTGGCGGCGTAGGCCGGATCCGCGGCGGTGTCGGGGATCACCAACGGCCTGCCGAGGCTGATGACGGTCGGGCAGAACCCGACGTCGAGCGGGCTCTCGTCGGCGTCGAAGCCGATCCTCGCCCGGAAGTGCTGAGAGTGATCGTCGAGCACCGTGACCAGGGCGATCGGGGTCGCGCAGAGCCGGGCGGCGATCCGCACCACGTCGTCCAGTTCGGTGCCGATCGCAGCGTCGAGGAGCCCATATTGCTTCAGCGTGGCGGCGCGGGATGCCGCGCGCGGGCGGAAATCGTCGGGACTCTGCGTCATCGTGGACTTCTACGGCCTACGCGCGCGGCAAGGAAGGCGGCCTATGGCATCGGGCCGCATCGGGCCGCGCCGGGCGCCCCGCGGGACGCTACGAGGCGTAGCCCCGCGCCGTCATCGCCGGGAAGTGCCCGATCAGGTCCTCGACCGCTTCGAGGAACGCGGACGGCAGCTCGCGGCCGCCCACGGTGATCGGCAGGGGTTTCGCGCGCCAGTCCCGTCCGGCGGCGAGCAGGTGGTCGGCGGCCTTGTTGGCGTTGGAGAACGGGTTGCCGAACGGCAGGGCGCTCGCTTCGCGGAACAGGGCGTCGACCAGGCTCGCCATCATCGCCGACAAATCACCCGCCCGCCCGCGATGCCCGTCGGCGTGGAGGTCCAGCATCCGGCGCAGCAACGGGCCGAACACGTTGCCCGTGCTGAGGAGCCAGCCGTCGTAGCCCCCGGTCGGGCGCAGCGCGTCGACGTAGCCGCCCTCGGCGCCCCGCACCATGGTGACGCCAGACACGAGCCCGCTGCGCGCGACCGCGTCGGCGCCGCTGGTGTCCTTGAACATGGTCACGCGCGGCTCGGCCGCCAGGATCCGCATCGTTTCGGGCTCGATCGCGCAGCCCGTGACCTGCGGCAGCTGGTAGACGGCGATGTCGCCGGTCGTCGCCGCGAGCACCGCGCGGTAGTGCGCCAGGATGGCCTCCTGCGACGCGCCGGGGTCGACCGGCGGGCAGACGGCGAGGCCGACGGGCTCGCCGACCGGCGTTCCCTCCCGCCCCAGGTCGCGCTCGACGCGCCGCGCCCAGGCGACCACCGCCTCCGTGTCGGGCCGCAGCACGCCGATGAGCAGGCGACACCCGGCGAAGGCGTCGGCGCGGCGCGCCAGGCGGAGGATGTCGTCGAAATGGTCGGGGGTGAGCTCCCATCCATCGCCGGTGGACCCGGCCAGCAGGAACTGGCGCACGTGAGGTCGCAGCGCGCGCAGGTGCGCCACGGTGCGCTCCGCGTCGACGCGCGTCCCGCCGCCGTCGCCGCGACGGAAATGGGTCAGCAGGGGGACCCAGAGCCGATCGTTGGATCCACCCACCTGCGATGCCATGTCGATTGTCCCGAGCCGTTTCCGGCCATCCAGTGAAACCGCCCGCTCCCTCGAGTCAACACGGGGCACCGGGCACGCCCGCGCGACTCAACGAACGTCGCGGGGTACGCCGGCGTCGCTCGCCGAAACGCCGGTGGCGATGCTGAAGCGCTGCCAGTCGCTCGCCGCGTAGCGACCCGCCCCGCCGGCCACGGCGGACACGCGCCACGCGTAGGTGCCGTTGACGACGGGTATCGTGGCGAGGACGCCGGTCGTTTCGAGGAAACGCGAGAACACCTCGTGGGAGGCCGGCCCGTCGAGCATGCGCAGCTCGACGTAGTATCGGACCGGCTCCGGTTGCTGCGGGGCCGTCCAGACGAGTTCGACGCCACCCATCCCCGGACCGGACCGTGACCCGGCGACCGGCGCGACGAGGGTCGGGGGCTGCAACGACCCCGCGCCCTCGGTGCCGAGACCCCGCAGGTCGGTGACGCGGGCGCGGGCCGCCGGGAGGTCGGAGGCGGCGAACCACGCGCGGGCGGCGGCGATGTTCCTGGGGACGCCCTGCCCCGCCTCGTAGAGCTGTCCGAGGTTGTAGGCCGCGCGATGGTTGCCGCGCGCCGCGGCGCGCGCGTACCACGTGGCCGCCTCCGCGAGGTCGGGCGCGATGCCGCGACCGCTGTCCAGCATCACGGCGACGTTGAACTCGGCCTCGGATTGGCCGATCTCCGCCGCGTGATGGTAGGAGATGAAGGCGAGGTCGGCGCGGCCCTCGAGGTCGTAATGAACGGCCTGGTCCATCCATTCGCCGGCCTCGTTGGCCCGCGCGGGCGGGGGCAACGAGGTCAACGCGATCAAGGCTCCGCCGAGCAATCCCCCCATGAGACGGACGCGCATGAGACGGACGCGCATGGGACTAGTGCCGGGACATGGGACTAGTGCCAGGAGATGACGACGCGGCGGTTCTGGAGTTCCGCGACGCCCTGCTTGGTCGGCACCGGAAGCTCCGTCTCGCCCTTGGCGAGCACCTGGAAACGCTCGGCCGGGATGCCCCGGTCGAGGAGGCCGCGGAGGACGGCGGTCGCGCGCTGCTGCGACAGCGCGAGGTTGCTCCGGGCGCTGCCGGACCGGTCGGAGCTGCCGGTGACGATCATGACGATGGGCTTGCCCTCGTTGTAGGCGCGCGACGCGCGATCGAGGATGGCCCTGTCCTGCGGGCGGAGGCGGCTGCTGCCTTTGTCGAACAGGACGACGAGCGAGGAGGGGGCGTCGGCCGCTTTCGCCTCGGCCGCCTTCCCTCCGGCCTCCTTCGTGGGTTCCGTTTGCTGCGCGGGCGCGGCGTGCGCCGCGACGCCGAACAGCAGGCAAGCCCCGAGCGCGAGGCCGACGTGTCGAATGCTGGTCATCTCAAGGATCTCCTGTCGCGGGTTGAATGAGGCTCATCCGCCGATCGTGACTTCGATGGTTCCGGGACGCGGCGGCGACCTGGTCGTGATGCGGCCCTGGGTCGGTTCGGACGCCGCGAGCTGGTTGGCGAGGCCATCGGCGATGTCGTGGTCCTCCCTATAGAAATACGTGACGCGGTCACCGCCCTTGCCCGCCGGGGCCCCCGTCGGGTCCGTCACGTCCAGTCCCTTCGCCCGCAACGCGGTGCCGAGCGCGACCGCACGCTCCCGGGCCGGCGCGCTGTCACGCGCGTAACGGAGCACCACGTGCGCGGACTCACCCATCGGCGGCGCCTCGCCGGTCGGCGCGACGGTCGGGAGCGGTGCGGACGACCGTCCGGTTCGGGCCAGCGGCTCGGTCGTCCTCGGCTCGACCACCTTTGGCTCGACGACGCGCGCTTCCCTGACCGGGGCCGGTCGACGGCTCTTCGGTGGGTTCATGGGAGGCGCCTCGCCGTCCGACGTCGTCGACGCGCGCGCCGCCGATGCCACGTCGCGGGTCGCCCGCCGCGCGAGTTGCTCGCGCGCCGAGGTGAGTTCGGCCGTCAAGCCCGTG
>CAXSDP010000156.1:0-4632 GCA_964235705.1 uncultured Beijerinckiaceae bacterium
GGTTCGGCTGGCCCACGGCACCGAAGCTGGAGGAGCTGCGAAACGCCTGGTTCGCTGCCCCCGACGCGGCGACGCAGAAGGCGATTGGGAACCAGATCCAGGCGCAGGCCTTCGTCGACGTCCCGTATCTTCCTCTCGGCCGCTACCTGCTGCCGACCGCCTACAACGCTTCGCTAAAGGGCTTGTTGAAGGGAATACCGATCTTCTGGAATATCGAGCGTGCCGCCTGACCATCTAGGCTTCCAAGGCGCAGATCTCTCGGCGGGAAGGAACGGAAGAATGCATTGCGGTGACTTCATCGTTGAAAGCGGTGCCCCGCGCATCGTCCATGGTGTCCCGTCAGGGCCTATGACGACGGTAACCTATGCCTCTACGACCTTGGCCAAGTCTACGCGGGAACGGAGGTCGTTGGGCCGCTGAAGCACGCGTTGAAGGATCCCAGGACGGTGTTCACCAACATTCATACGGCGCGCCGGGTATTGCTTCGCAACCTTCCTGACCGAACAACACCATTACTTTAGGACGACCGTTTCGTCGAGCGGCGGCGGGGCTAGTCAAGAGCATTATGACCGCCTGGCACGAGAGGCGGGAGAGAAACCGTGGCAGGAGTGACGTACTACGTTGCATTGCCGTTCGTACTGCGGATGGAAGACGGCGAGCTTGTCGCTGGCGAGGCTCAGGAGCGGCCCACGGCGCCAGCTGCTTCACGTGTGTGGATCGGCCCGAGTTCATGATTCCTTCGGCCAATCTACACTCCTCGCACTATCAGTAGATTACAACGTGACCCCAGCGCCGATCGCCTCCCGATCTCCTCGCCGAAACACAGATTCGCGTACATGCTTGTCCAAGCAGCCGGACTACAGCCCCAACCTGAACGCCATCAAGAGGTGTTCGCCAAGCTCAAGCACCTCATCCGGAAGACCCAGCCCCGTCGGGTCGAAGCCACCTGGCGAAAGGTCGGCCAGCTTCTCGACCTCTTCACCCCTACCCAGTGCGCCAGCTACTTTCGCAACGCCGGCAATGGTTCCGTGTAAGCGAGTCACGCTCCAGCTTCAGGAACGGCGTTGATGGGCGCAGGGCGGACCGCCTCAGCCGTATTGGCGCCAGCTGTCGGTCGCGACGCCGCGGCTGTCGACCGCGGCATCCAGCGTGTAGGCGGCGCTGATGAGCGCGAGGTGGGTGAGAGCCTGCGGCGTGTTGCCAAGCTGCTCGCCACCGGAGCCGATTTCCTCCGAAAACAGGCCGAGCTCGTTGGCGTAGGTGACGAGCTTCTCGAAATGGAGCCGGGCGCGCCGTACCTCGCCCGAGCGGGCGAGGCACTCCACCAGCCAGAAACAACAGGGCGTGAAGGCGCCCTCCGTGCCCTCGAGCCCGTCGAAGTTGGTGCCATCGGCCGTCTCGTAACGGCGCACCAGCACATCGGACGCGAGGTCGCGCTCGATCGCGGCCTGCGTCGACAGCCAGCGCGGGTCGTGCGCCGGGATGAAACGCACGAGTGGCATGAGGAGGGCCGCCGCGTCCAGCGTGTCGCCGCCCCGGTACTGGGTGAAGGCACCGCGGTCGGCGTTCCAGAAGTTCTCGTGGATGTCGCGGTAAAGGGCCGTGCGGTTCTTTTCCCATTCCACGACGTGCTCGTCGGGGAGCGAGCGTTTGCGCACCAAGCGTAGACCACGGTCGAGCGCGACCCAGCACATCAGGCGCGACGACAGGAAATGCCGGCGCTCGCCGCGCACCTCCCAGATGCCCTCGTCCGGCTGATTCCAGTTGCGGCACACCCAGTTCAGCACGCGCGCCATGCGCTCCCAGGCGTCAAAGGTGACGGACTGGCCGTACTTGTCCTGGATGTAGGCGGCGTCGAAGGCGGCGCCGTAGATGTCGAGCTGAAGCTAGCCGGCCGCGAAATTGCCGATGCGCACGGGCGTGGCGCCCCCGTGGCCGGTGAGGTGCGCAAGCGGCGACTCAGGCGCCTCCGCGCCGCCGTCGAGCCGGTAAAGTATCTGGAGGTCACCGGCGCTGCGCTCGTCGATGCGCTCGGCGAGCCAGGCACCGAACTGACGGGCTTCCTGCGTGTAACCGAGCCGCATGAGCGCGAAGGTGGTGAAGGCGGAGTCGCGGATCCAGCAGAAGCGATAGTCCCAGTTGCGCCCGCCGCCCGGTTGTTCCGGCAAGCCAAAGGTCGCGGCCGCCGCGATCGAGCCGTGCTCGGCCGAGGTGAGCAGCTTGAGGACGAGGGCCGAGCGCATCACGTGCTCGCGCCAGCGGCCCCTGTAGGAGGAGTGCGCCGCCCACCCCTGCCAGAAGGCGAGCGTTTCGTCGAAGGACGAGGCGACGAAGTCGTGCGTGTCGTTCTCACCGCTCGGCAGTTCGTGGGCGCACTCCAGGACGAAGCTCGCCTGCTCGCCCTCCTTCAGGGCGAAGACGGCCGTCGCCGCGCCCTCCGCCACCGCGAGCGGGACGTTGCCGCGCAGGCGGAGCGGGCCGGACGCGCCGGCTTGGTTGGGCTCGAACAGGGCGGCATCGCCGGTGAGAGCGACCTTTGGCGCCCCGTCGCGCCCGTAGTCGAAACGGGGCGCGCAACACAGCGCCACCCGCGTATCGCCGCGGATGCAGCGAACCTGGCGCACCAGAGCGCTGCGCGGCCCGTCCGCCTTGGTGATCGGCATGTGGTCGGTGATTTCCATCGTGCTGTCCCCATCCATGAAGCGGGTCACGAGCACGTTGGTGTCGGGAATGTAGATCTGCCGCGTGGTCCAGCCCTCGCCGTTCGGGGCGATGGCGAAGCTGCCGCCCTTGTCCGCGTCGAGCAGGGCGCAGAAGACGCTGGGCGAGTCGAGGCGGGGATGACACAGGAAGTCGACCGTGCCCGCCGTCGAGATCAGGGCGATCGAGCGAAGGTTGCCGATGGCGCCATGGGCGGCGATCGCGGCCGGGGTACCCGTCGCGGCGACCATGGCTTGGGCTGTGATGGTACCGGCGGTCACGGCGGTTCTCCTTCGTGTAGACATCATTGCACGCGTGGCGATGGGTGCGCGACGGCGCCAAGTGGAATCTGCCGGGTCGCTGTTCCATCTCTCGACTTGAAGCAGCCTAACCTATGTCGCGGTCGAACGACAAAACCGGCCGGCCCTGATGGCGCGTGGTTGCCGGCGCCGAACCGGCAGGCGCATGTTGCCGAAATCAGCCAAGTCGTCGCGCCTCGGGCCCATGCCGTCCTGCTGCTCGACCGGGCCGGATGGCACATGACACCAAAGCTTGCCGTTCCAAGCATCTCGCTCGAATTTGACGATTCCCGGACCGAGGGGAAGCGATGAGGCATCATTGCCGGCCATGCGGTCGGAGCTGGCGCATCGGACTCGGAGCTGCGGCATGCTCACGGTCACCTGATCCTGGTTCGAGGCGAGAGGTAAAGGGTAGAGGCTGCCAGCTGCAGGGCGACGAGAACGCTCCATGCGACGCGATGCCCGATGACCGCGTGATGCCCTGCGTGCATCGGCCAGAGCGAGACGACGAAGCCGATACCGTACTGGAACAGGAACACCGCCACGAAGAGGAGGAGGGTCAATGCGGTGTTGACCCTGCCTGCCATCGCGGATGGGTATGCCTCGGTGAGGACGGCGTAGGTCAGGGCGCCCGACGGCCCGACGAGGCCGAATACGCACCACAGTAGCCAACTCGGTGCCGGGATGCCGGCGATGACGGCGATCTGGTCGAGCATGAACACCGCCATGCAGCCGCCGCTGAAGGCGACGACGCCGATCCCATGCCCGCTCAGCCATCGCGCGGCGGTGCCCACGAGCGCGCTGCCGACCATCTGCGCGAGACCGATCACGGTGATGACACCGGCGGCCTTGGACGCGTCGAGGCTCGACACGTCCTGCATGTAGGTTCCGGCCCAGAGTGACTGCATGGCATAGAAGACGCCCTGCGACACCACCGAGAACGGCGCCACGCGCCAGAAGAAGCCTGAGGAAAGGACCGCACGCGTCCCGCGTAGCTGCTCGGACATGCTCGTCCGCCGACCAGGATCGTCCGGCTCGCGCGGCGCGGCGAGCAGCGCGACGGCCGTCAGCGCGCTGAGGGTCGCGAGGGCGAGGCAGACCGTCCACCGGTCGACGAAGCCGACGATCCAAACCGCAGGGGCTCCGGACAGCACGCCGCCGAGACCTCCGGAGGAGAGCACGATGCCGTACAGCATCGGCAATTGCCTCGGTCGGAACCGGCCCGCGATCGCCTTGAACGCTCCAGCCAGGCAGATGGAGACGCCGACGCCGATCATGGCGCGTGCCGCCATCAGCAGCGCGGGGCTCCGGGCCGCCCCGAAGACGAGCGTTCCCACGGCGGCGAGCAGGAGGAGCGACGCCTCCGTCCGGCGAGGACCGTAACGGTCGAGCATGACGCCAGCCGGCACCTGGGCGAGCGCGAAGCCGAGGAAGTACATGCTGGTGACGAGGCCGAAGGTGCCGGCGTCCATGCCGGTGTCGCGCATGACGGAGGGAGCCAGGCTGATGTTGATGCCGCGGTACAGGTAGGACACGAAGTAGCCCAGGCTGAAGACCAGCACGACCACCGTACCTTTTACCGTGCGGCCGCCGCCGTCCACGCTCGGCGACGTGGAACCCGCACCTTCGGGCA
>CAXSDP010000157.1:0-4588 GCA_964235705.1 uncultured Beijerinckiaceae bacterium
TCTATCGGCATGCGGGCATGGGCGCACATCGGTCAAACCTGAAGGCCTTTGGTATGACTACTGCAAAGGTGAAGGATCAGGCCGCGACGCGGCGCGTTCCTTGCTCCCAGGTGCTCGCAACCAGCGCTGGTTCTTGCCGCTGACCTCTCAAGCCTTAACAAGGGACGTTTCCATGCGCCGCACTTCGATGGGCGAACTAAGGGGGAAAACGTCGGGTACGTCGGCAGCCCGCGTGCTCGTCACGGTCGGGACCGGCCTGCTCGCCATCCTCGGTGCCGGTGTCAGTCTCGCGCGGGCGGCGCTACCCGGCCCTCCGACCGCCTGCCAGCAGCTACAGGTGAAATATCCTGAGCTGAAGGGCAAGACGCTCGTCGACGCCATCAACCCGCACACGCCCGGCTACGAGGCGCTCGACCCCAACGATCCCAGCCACTACGTCGGCTTTGACATTGACCTAGGCGAGGCGATCGGCGACTGCCTCGGCTTCAAGCTTACCTACAAGCCCGTGACCTTCGCCGCACTGCTGACGACGCTGCGGGCGGGGCAGGCCGACATCGTGATCTCGGACATCTACGCCACGGAGGAGCGCGCCAAGGCGGCCGACTTCATCACCTATTCCAAAGTGTTCGACGGCGTGCTCGTCGCCAAAGGCAACCCAAAACACATTACCGGCATCAACACGACCATGTGCGGCGCTATCGCCGCCGAGAACACCGGCTACGTCGAGGTGCCCCTCATCCAGGACCTCGCCTGCAAGGCCGCCAGCAAGCCGAATGCGACGCTGCAGCTCTATGACAATAACGCTAACTGCATCCAGGCGATCCTAGCCAGTCGCGCGGATACCTACGTCAACGACGTCAATACGGTGGACCAAGCCGTAAAGGCCTATCCCGACAAGCTTGAGAAGGCGAGCGCGGTGACGCTGCCCTACTCGGTCGGCATCGCCGTGCCGAAGGACAAGCCCAAGTTCCGCGACGCGGTCCTGGCGGCGGTCACCGCGATCCAGCAGGCGGGGATCGAGACCGAACTTTTGAAGAAATGGTCGCTCGATTCCGGCACGCTAGAGGCTCCCAAGCTCGTCCAGGCCAATTGACGCTTCGTCATAGAGGCGAGTGGACCGACGCGTATCAACCGAGGCGGGCCGCGTGACCGAGGCCAGCTGATGGACCTGTTCCTCCACTATCTCCGCCTTCCATACCTCCTTGAGGGCGTTTGGTTCACGCTCGGCGCGACCAGCCTCGGACTCGCCGGCGGACTTGGCGTCGGACTGGTGCTGGCGGCCATGCAGATCAGCCGATTCTGGCCGCTGGCGGTAATCGCGCGGGCTTACACGATCATCTTCCGGGGTACGCCGCTGATCCTACAGCTCGTGTTCGCCTACGACGCGCTGCCACAGATCGGCCTCAAGCTCAGCGCGCTAGGGGCGGCCGGGCTCGCGCTCGCTGCCAACGAGGGACCCTTCATCGCAGAGATCCTCCGTTCGGGAGTGCTTGGCGTCGATCGCGGCCAGGTCGCGGCCGGCCAGGCGCTTGGCATGACGCCGAAGGTCCTGATGCGCCGGGTGATCGCGCCCCAGGCCATCCGGATGATGGTGCCGGCACTCGGCAACGAATGCGTCACCGCCTTGAAGAACTCGTCGCTCGCCTCCGTCGTTTCCGTCCAGGAGCTGACACTGCGCTCGACGCAGCTCGCCTCCTCGACCTTCGACTTTTTCTCGATCTTCTTGGCCTCCGGCCTCATGTACCTCGTGCTGACCGGAGCGATCAGCGCGGTGCAGCTGGTGGTGGAGCGAATGCTCGACCTCGACCGCACGCCGGTGCGCGAACTGCTGTCCCGCGCCACGCGTGCCCGGCGCACCGTCCCGACCGTTGCGTCGCCCACAATTGCCGATCGCCACGACGCCGCCTCGCTGGACGGCTCTTCGGACGCCTTTTCCGACACCTTGGTGCGAGGCGGCCGCATGCCCCGCGATCCGGTCAAGCGTGCCGAGACGCTCGCCGGCAACGAGGCGGCGGTCGAGATCGCCGGGCTTCGCAAGCGTTACGGCGAGCAGGAGGTGCTCAACGGGCTTGACCTCACGGTGCCGTTCGGTGCGGTGGTGGCGCTGCTCGGGCAGAGCGGGTCCGGCAAGAGCACGCTACTGCGCTGCATCAACCACCTCGAATCCTGGCAGGATGGGACCGTGCGCGTCGCCGGCCATCGGCTCGGGTACCGTGCCGATGGCCGGGCGGTGAACCCGACCGCCCTCGCCAATCAGCGCGCCACAGTCGGTGTCGGCATGGTGTTCCAACAGTTCAACCTGTTTAGCCATCTCACCGCGCGCGAGAACGTCGCCGGCCCGTTACGTTGGGTTTATGGTCGCTCCCGAGCCGAGGCAGACCGAAGGGCGGCCGAACTGTTGGCGCGCGTCGGTCTTGCCCACCGCGCTGACGCGCTGCCCCGGCATCTATCCGGCGGGCAGCAGCAGCGTGTCGCCATCGCGCGGGCGCTGGCCCCCAACCCGAGCGTGTTGCTGCTCGACGAGCCGACCTCGGCGCTCGACCCGGAACTCGTCGGCGAGGTGCTGGAGGTGATCGAGCGGCTCGCGGTCGAGGATGGGCTCACGATGATCATCTCGACGCATCAGCTGCGCTTCGCCGAGGAGATCGCCGACCGCGTGATCTTCTTGAGCGAGGGCGCGATCATCGAGGACGGCCCCGCCGACATCGTCCTGAAGACGCCGTGCCATCCCCTCACCGCCCGCTTCCTGCGCCGGATGGCGGTCGTCGAACAGCCGTTAGCCGTCGTGTCCAGTTGAGGCAACCACAATCGAAACCGCATCGGTCTTCCATCAGTGAGTTCCGCGGGAGGCCGAACCACGAGAGTTTCGGAGAGCGCACCCTTGGGGCCACCCTCTCAGCACGCGACACATCTTCGGCCCTCCCCACGTCCGCACGCCCAAACTCTCATGAGGTTTCGCATGGAACACCACACCCTTCCCGTGTCGCCGAAGACGGTGCACTGGGGCTACTTCAGCAAGGTGGTCTCGCCCGCCCTCACGCTCCGCTCAGGGGACCGCGCCACGATCGAGACGCTGACGCACCATGCCAATGACGACTACGAGCGGATGATCGCCGACGATCCTGGCGCCGAAAGCGTCTTTAAATGGACCCGCGAGCACAAGGCCGTGGCGCGGCGCGGGGCTGGCCCCACCGAGGGGCCGTTTCAGCGCGGCGCCGGGGAGGGGTTGGGCGTGCACCTGCTGACCGGTCCCGTCGCGATCGAGGGGGCGGAGCCGGACGACATCCTGGAGGTGCGCGTGCTCGACGTGCGCCCTCGCCCCGCCTGCCACGCCTGCCACCGGGGCCGCTGTTTCGGCTCGAACGCCGCCGCGTCCTGGGGCTTCCACTATCGAGATCTGATCGAGGAGCCGAAGCCTCGCGAAGTGGTCACCATCTTCGAGCTCGACACCGCAGGCGAGCCCTATGCTCGCGCTGTCTACAACTATGTCTGGACGCCGCAGACCGACCCGGACGGGATCGTACACCCGACGATCGACTATCCCGGCGTGCGCGTCGATCCCGCGCTGGTGAAGCGGCGCACTGACATCCTGCGCAACATTAGGGTACCGGCGCGCCTCCATTTCGGAACGATGGGCCTTGCCCCATCCGAAGCCGACTTCGTCAGCTCCATCCCGCCGAGCTACACCGGCGGCAACATCGACGACTGGCGCATCGGCAAGGGCGCGCGGATGTACTATCCCGTGGCGGTGCCGGGCGCGTTCTTTTCCGTCGGCGACCCCCACGCCGCGCAGGGGGACAGCGAACTCGGTGGCACCGCCATCGAGACCTCGCTCACCGGTGACTTCGAGTTCGTCCTGCATAAGGCAAAGGACCTCGGCGGTACGGTCCTGGAGGGCCTGACCCACCCCATGTTGGAGACGGACGAGCAGTGGTCGATGTACGGCTTCACCTACCCGAACTATCTCGCGGCGCTCGGACCGGACGCGCAGACGGCAATCGTCGAGCATTCCAGCCTCGACAAGGCGATGCGCGACGCCTTTCGCAAGCTGCGGCGTTTCCTGATGACCGTGCACCACCTCAGCGAAGACGAGGCGATCGCGTTGCTGTCGGTCGCGGCCGACTTTGGCGTCACCCAGGTCGTTGACGCGAACTGGGGCGTGCACGGCTCGATCCAGAAAAGCGTGTTCACCTGTGGGCCGGCATGACGCAAGCCGGCTTGGCAAAGGCTGAGGAGCTACTCGTACACTTCCAACTCATCGCAAACCGTTGTTTTTACTTCATCTTCTCGCGCGATTTTTTCTTATCGCATCCGCAGCGGCGAGGCTCGCCGAGACGCGGTCGATGACGTCGTGCTGCTGACCGCCCCGCCCGATCGCGGTCGATGGCGTTGTGCCCCATCAGGCCGGCCACAGTGGGCATTGTGAGGCCGTAGTCAATCATCATGCTCGCGGCGAAGTGGCGGAGCGCGTGGAAATGGTGGCGCTGCCTGATGCCGTTGTCGAGGCCGGTCCGCGCGAGCAGCGGGCGCCATTAGATGTTTGATCCCAGGGTTTGATGGTGCAGTCTTCTCCCGCGAGCGGAAGGAT
>CAXSDP010000158.1:0-4284 GCA_964235705.1 uncultured Beijerinckiaceae bacterium
TGTTTTACGGCTACGTCTTCGCCGCCGCCCTGATGGTGGGGGCGGCCGTGCTGGAAGCGGTGTGGGGCGTCGCCGCCGAGGGCCGGTCGCTGGAGGATATATCGGAGCCGCTCTCGGCGGCGGCGTAGGTATCCATCCCCCCTCACCCCTCCTCGTCGACCGCGCCCTTGCCATCCGCCGGTGTCCTCGGCCCCTCCACCAGCCGCACGAGGGCGCCGCGCAGCGTCCGCACGTCCTGCTCGCTCATCGTCAGGCGGTGGAGGATGTTGCGCAGGTTGCGGCGCATCACCGGCGCCTTGCCGGCGGGGCGGAAGTAGCCGGCCTTCCCCAGCTCGCCTTCGAGGTAGGCGAAGAAGGAGGTGACCATGGCGCGCGGCGCCGGCGGCGAGCGCTCGACCATGTCGAAGGGGGCGCCGGCCGCCTCGCCCGCCCGCCTCCACTCGTAGCCCATCAGCAGCACCGCCTGCGCGAGGTTCAGCGAGGCGTAGGCGGGATTGACCGGGAACGTCACCACCGCGTCGGCCAGCGCGACCGCGTCGTTGTCGAGCCCGGTCCGCTCGGGACCGAACAGCACGCCCTGCCGTTCGCCCCGCGCGTCGGCGAGGGCGGCTTCGGGCATCGCCTCCGCCGGGGTGGCGACGCGCTTG
Organism: uncultured Beijerinckiaceae bacterium; assembly: GCA_964235705.1. Lineage (GTDB taxonomy): Bacteria > Pseudomonadota > Alphaproteobacteria > Rhizobiales > Beijerinckiaceae > RH-AL1. The sequence goes on from CAXSDP010000158.1 coordinate 648, forward strand.
GCCTGGCCGCGCTCGCGCGCGGTGGTGGCCCACACGAAGGTGAGGTCGGCCACCGCCTCCTCCACGCTGCCGAACAGGCGCGCCGCCTCCAGCAGGTGGGACGCGCCGGCGGCGGCCGCGGCGGCCGTCTCGGCGTGGGCGCCGACGCGCGGCCAGCCCTCCTTCGGGTCCACCAGGCGCAGGTCGGACAGGCCGAAGTTGGCCATCGCGCGGGCGCACATGCCGACGTTGACGGCGAGTTGCGGGCGCACGAGGATGATCGCCGGGCCGCCGGCGAGGCAGCGTTTCGTCCGGTCGGTCCCGGTCACGACCGGCCTCGTCCCGCGGGCGGCGCGCCGATCATCGCCCCCTCATGCGAAGGCCGGCCTTGATAGGTCATGGGGGCTGATATAGGCCAAAACGCGAGACGGGACCATGCGCGGATCCATCCCGCGCCGTGACCGGACACTCCGAGCGCGCGGCGTCGTCCATGCGCCGTCCTCACGCGAAGCACGAAGGGGCATCTGGGCGATGAACAAGATCAAGGTGGCGAAACCGGTCGCGGAACTCGACGGCGACGAGATGACCCGGATCATCTGGCACGATATCCGTTCCAAGCTGATCCACCCCTACCTCGACATCGACCTCGACTATTATGACCTGTCCGTCGAGAACCGCGACGCCACCGACGACCAGGTGACCGTCGCCTCCGCCGAGGCCATCAAGCGGCACGGCGTCGGCGTGAAGTGCGCCACCATCACGCCCGACGAGGCGCGCGTGGAGGAGTTCAAGCTGAAGGAGATGTGGCGCTCGCCCAACGGGACGATCCGCAACATCATCGGCGGCGTCATCTTCCGCGAGCCGATCATCTGCCGCAACGTGCCGCGCCTGGTGCCGGGCTGGACGCAGCCCATCGTCATCGGCCGCCACGCCTACGGCGACCAGTACCGCGCCACCATGATCCGCGTGCCGGGCAAGGGCCGCCTGACGTTGCGCTTCGAGGGCGACGACGGGCAGGTGATCGACAAGGAGGTGTTCCAGTTCCAGGGCGCTGGCGTCGCCATGTCGATGTACAACCTCGACGATTCGATCCGCGACTTCGCCCGCGCCTCGATGAACTACGGCCTCAACCGCAACTACCCCGTCTACCTCTCGACCAAGAACACGATCCTCAAGATCTACGACGGCCGCTTCAAGGACATCTTCGAGGAGGTGTACCAGAGCGAGTTCAAGGCGAAGTTCGACGCCGCCGGCCTCACCTACGAGCACCGGCTCATCGACGACATGGTGGCCTGCGCGATGAAGTGGTCGGGCGGCTACGTCTGGGCCTGCAAGAACTACGACGGCGACGTGCAGTCCGACACGGTGGCGCAGGGCTACGGCTCGCTCGGCCTGATGACCTCCGTGCTGATGACCCCCGACGGCCAGACGGTCGAGGCGGAGGCGGCGCACGGCACGGTGACGCGGCACTACCGCCAGCACCAGGCCGGCAAGGAAACGTCGACCAACTCGATCGCCTCGATCTTCGCCTGGACGCGCGGGCTGATGCACCGCGCCAAGCTCGACGACAACGCGGCCCTCCACACCTTCGCCGAGACGCTGGAGCGGGTCTGCGTCGACACGGTCGAGTCCGGCTTCATGACGAAGGACCTGGCCCTGCTGGTCGGCCCGGACCAGCGCTGGCTGTCGACGACCGGCTTCCTGGACAAGGTGGACGCCAACCTGCGCGCGGCGATGGGCGCGGACCGGATGGCGGCGGCGCAGTAGCCGGCACCGCCTACCCCCTTACGGCAACACACCCGCGCAAAGGACGCGCGCCAATTGTGGCTTGGCGCGCGTCTCGCTATAAGCGCCTCGATTTCGAGTGCGGGGACTCAGGGCGTGGACGCGCAGCTCATCGACGACACCTACCGGCCGTCCGACGACGAGCCGTTCATGAACGAGCGGCAGCGCGACTTCTTCCGTCGCAAGCTGATCCGTTGGCGCGAGGACCTGCTCCGCGAGAGCCGCGACACGTTGGCGGCCCTGCAGAGCGAGAACGAGAACCATCCCGACTTCGCCGACCGCGCGTCGTCGGAGACGGACCGGGCGATCGAGTTGCGCGCGCGCGACCGCCAGCGCAAGCTGATCTCCAAGATCGAGGCGGCGCTTGGTCGCATCGACGACGGCTCCTACGGCTTCTGCGAGGAGACCGGCGAGCCGATCTCGCTCAAGCGCCTCGATGCCCGGCCGATCGCCACGCTGTCGGTGGAGGCGCAGGAGCGGCACGAGCGGCGGGAGCGGGTCTACCGCGACGCTTGATCGCGCCAACCCATCCAAGATCAATCGAGCCGGAAGGATCGTCGACGGTGGACATGTACGGGTTCTGGCGCTCGCAGGCGACGTTCCGCACGCGCGTGGCCCTCAACATCAAGGGCATCGCTTACCGCGAGATCCCGGTCGACCTCGACGCGGGCGGGCAGGACGTGCCGGAGTTCCGCGCGATCAACCCGCTCGGCGGCGTTCCCGCGCTGATGGTCGACGGCGCGCCGCTGGTGCAGTCGCTCGCGATCCTCGAATACATCGAGGAAACCCATCCCGAGCCGCCGCTGCTGCCGCCCGACCCGCTTGGGCGGGCCAGGGTGCGCTCCCTTGCCGCCATCGCCGCCAGCGACACCCACCCGCTGATCGTCCCGCGCATCAAGGCCTACCTGACCGCGCACGCCGGGTTCGACGCCGCGCGATGGAAGGCGTGGCAGACGCAGTGGTTCACCGCCGGCTTGCGGGGATACGAGGCCCGGCTGTCGCGCGAGCCGGCGACCGGGCGGTACTGCCACGGCGACACCGTGACGATCGCCGACATCTGCCTCGTCGGGCTGGCGGTCGGGGCGGAAGGCTTCGGCATCACCGTCGCCGACGTCCCGACCGTCGCCGGGATCGTGGCCGCTTGCCGCGACGAGCCGGCCTTCGCCAGGGCCAAGGCCAGCAACCAGTCCGACTATCCCGGCTGAGCCGGCCGGCGGTTTGTCACCCGGTTCAGGCGCCGGGCCCGCGCCCGAGCAGCTTCGCCATCTCCTCCTCCAGTGACTCCAGCGCGTCCTTGGACTCGACCAGCGCGGGCTGCGGGGGCGCGGCGGGTGTCGGCGGGGGCGGCGCCTTGGCTTGGGGCACCGGCTGGGGCGCCGGCTGCGCGGGTGTGACCCGGGGCTGCGGCACGGGCGGCGTCGGCGCACCGGATGTCGGAGCTGGGGAGGCGGTCTGGGCGGGATTGGCCTGAGCGGCGGCGGATTGGGGATCGGCGAGCGGCGCTGACGTGGCGGCCGGCGGCACACCGCCCGACAAGGGACGCGCGGGCTGCGGCGTGGTGCGGAGCAGCGGGCGAATTGGCGGCCGGGGCTTGAGGAAGGCCGGCGCCGGCCTCGGAGGTGGCGGCGCACCGGGCGTCGGCGCGGCGGGCATCGAAACGGCGGGTGCCGGGATGCCGGGCGGCGTTCCGTCGGCGGACTCGACCTGCGGGGCGGCCACGATCGGCGGCAAGGGTGCCGGCCCGGCGTTCGGGACCGGCGGCGGCGGGATGTCGTCCGTGCGGGACACACCCTCGGGAAGGCGGAGCGGCCCGTCGGGAAGGCGAAGGGACGGCGCGGGGCGGCTCGGCGCCGGCGGCGCGGGACGGCGGGGC
>CAXSDP010000159.1:0-4157 GCA_964235705.1 uncultured Beijerinckiaceae bacterium
CCATTACATCTATCGGCATGCGGGCATGGGCGCACATCGGTCAAACCTGAAGGCCGTTGGTATGACTCCCGGGACGACGAGCCTCGAGCATCTCGAACAGAACCTGGCGGCCGCGTGCGTCGAGCTGGACGAGGCGGCGATGGCCGACCTCGACGCGGTCGGCGCGACCACGGCGAGCGCCGGACATCCTCACCACTGAGGGCCGCTTACGACGTCAGGCGATTTTCGCGAGGCGTCCGGTAGAAAACATGGGCGAGGCGATGTGGAGCGAGGCGGTGGCTGAGGCCAGACTGACCATGAACTCCTCGCAGCCATGTCCCGTGCGATCGATTCAGGCTAAAGACGTCAGCGAACGTCAGCTCACGAGCAAACCGTAGAGCGTCGAGAATGACCGGGATGGGCGCAGTCCGGACTGGCCGATCTTCGGCAGGTACTGGCCGGGAGCGGTCAAGCGGCTCGCTAGCTGGGAGCGACATGACCGGGCGCCGAGGGCCATGCCCGCCATCGTCGGACCACCTCAACCACCACTTTGCCGAATACGCCTTTCGCGCTGGGCGGCGGGGCGGCTCGACGCCCTCGAAGGCGAAGCGGCACCGACCGGCGGACGGAGGCCATGCCCCTCCATGAAAGCACGCAACCGCTCGGCGCCTATGTCGCCAGATGTTCCATGATCCTTTTCATGCTGACCAAGCGAAGGATGTTTCCAACCTTGAGGAGTTCATCCTCGGTGGCGTTCCATCGTCGAATGATGGGAATGGTCTCCGCGATCATCGTCGCTTCGCTGCGCCTGTACTCTTCCTGCGCCTGATCATGATGACGCTTCGCCGCAGCTTCGCGTCGAAGCCGCCGCTTCTCGGCCGCTTCCTCCTCCGCGCGTTTCTTGAGCGACTTCTTCTCTCGGGCGACTTTGGCCTTGTGGTCCTTCATGAGCTTTTGCACCGCATCCGGGTCGACGCGCTCGCCGGCTTCCACCTGCGCGACGACGGCGGAGCGCACGGTCGCACTGGTCCCAGCCAACCGGTAGACGGTGGACAGCGGCAAAACGCTAGTGATTAGCGGTACCGCGCCAAACTCACGCGCCACTGCCATGTAGTTCCGCGCGCTGGCCGGCGAGAACTTCACTTCGCGGACGATCCAATCCCCGAAGTGGCCATGGCCGAGCGCCTCCTTCATCTCGAGAAGTTCGTTGCCTACGGCGATGACGGTGTCACGGCGCCAGCGATTGATCCGCTCGGCGCTCGTTCGTGCGCGAGCGGCGAGGTCGTCGTCGAGCTGTGAATAGTCGAAAGGGGCAAGCTTGCGGTCACGATCACCATCATGATCGACCACCTTCAAGTGTCCCGCTGGTGTGGGCGAGTTGGTTTCTGGTAGGGTCTGGGACATGGGCACCGAGCTCGCTCGTCGTCGATGTGCTGCGTACTGTACCAAAATCGATGTGATAGTAGTTCTTGGAACCCGTATGGTATCTCGTCCGCAAGATCGAAATGACTGCTTCCGAACAGGCAAGCGGATATTTTCAAGCACCTCTTTTTAGTGATGCTTGGTACGAAACTCAGTCAAATGCTCTTATTTCTGGAAATATCACATCAGATTGGCTGATCAAAGCGCGCTTCGCCATGACGCCGGCCGCTTTCATTGAAAAAACGCCATCGCCACTGACGCCGTTACGATCAAGGAGCAGCCCGGCCCCGGGTGGCACGATGGCGAGGAGGCATGGCGTCGGTCGTTCGGTCCGCGGCGCCGACCACCGATGAGGCATGGGAGCCGGGACGCCCGCCATCGCGGCAACTCGGGCCTACCCGGAGGCGACCTTCGCGGCATCGCCATGGCGCGGGTCAACACCTTCTCACACTCGCTCGCCCACGAAGGTGGGAAAAGGGTTTCTGGGACGCGCGCCCGCTGTGGAGGACTTGTGAGCGGCGCGCCACGGACGGACCGCTTCCTTGACCATGACACATGGTTGCTCCACGGGAGGTTCGCCGCAGCACGAAAGCCATGCGGGATGAGCGCCTTGCGCTCGATTGGCTGACCAGGTCCGGCTCCTCCCGCCCCGGCTCGACGATCTCCTTCACCGTCACACGGCGTAGCGCGGGATCTTATCCAACTCGCGTTTCAGCACGTCGATGGGGAAGGCGACGTAGCCATCGGACGCGTCCTTCTTCCGGTTGTGACCAGCGATCGCGTTCGCGTGCCGCTTCGAGATGCCGACGCCCTCGGCGATGGTCAGGAACGTGTGCCGCCAGCCATGGTTGGGGCTCACACCGTCTTCCAGGTTCGTCTTCTCCTTGATCCAGGCGGCGATCTCGCTCGCCCGGAGCTCCGCCGACGTGCGCACCACCCCTGGCCGCTGCGGCCGGTCGCCGACGAACAGGAAGCCTTCCGGCGCCTGTCGCCAGAAGGCCAACAAGCCCTCATCGACCAGCGCGTCGTGCACCGGCACCATCCTGGCTCGCGCCTCCTTGGTCCGGGGAAAGCGGATCACCGGGATTTCGCCTTCCATCCAGACGTCCTCCTTCTTCAACCAGCAAACCTCCTGGATGCGGGCGCCCGAGTAGGCGCAGATCCAAGGCGCCCAGCGCCGTGAGGCGGCGGCCTTCGGGTAGCGGTCATCCGCAACGCCGCGCGCCAGCCGCAGGATGGCCCGCACCTCGTGGCGATGGAACGTCTTGTCCCGCGTCTGGGGCTGGCTGGGAAGGTCCAGCTTCACGCCACGCGACGGGTTGACGACCAGCAGCCTCCCGCCGTTCCGGGTGGTCGCGAACTGCAGGACCGAGGCCACGGCCACGAGGTCGTTGCGATTGATCGTGCGCGGCGCGATCCCGTCCTTGTCGCGCCGCTTCTCCGCCCAGGTCCAGACATCGTCCTCGGTGACGAGGCGGACGTCCGTGCTGCCGAGGTGTGCGATGAAGCTCTGGAGGGACGGCGTGTAGCGGCGGATCGTCGAGGCCGCCCGCTTGTCGGCGTTGTAGCTCGCCCAGTCCGCGAACAGCGCGGCCATGGTCTTGCGGCCGGCCAGCACGGCGGAGGGTGGCGCCGCTGGCACTGCGGGAGCGGACGGCTCGAACGCGGGGAAGCGCGCGACGTTGCCATCCTCCGAGTAGTCACCGGTCATGTTGCGGACGAGCTTGCCCCCCACCAGCCGCGCCGTCTCGGCGATCTCGACCAGCAGCTTCCTGCGGGTGCTGGCATCGATGACGACCTGCCGTCGCGCGCAGATCGCGTCGGCATCTCGACCGAACAGGTGCTCGAGGGCGTCGTCGTAAGTGACGGTGCCGGTGGGAAGGACCACGTCCGCCCTCGTCTCATAGGCGAGGAGTTCCGGTCCCGACGACCTCTGGATGGCGGCGTAGAAGCGGGCGTCCTCTTCGGACATCTCGCCGAGGTCGTCGTCGGGTCCGTACGTCCAGTCGTGGATCGAGGCATTCGCGTCGGCGACCTGCGCGAGCAGGACGTCGGGCCCGAACCCGGGATCATCCTCGAAGCGGGCGACCCGCTCGCGGTAGGCGTCGCCGGCGAGGGCGACGAGCTGCTTGTGGGTCAGCGGCTTGGGACCGGAGCGCAGCGCCTCCCAGTGCCGCACGAGCGCGCCGTAGGCCTCCACGAAGCGGGCTCGCGCCAGCGCGGCGTCCTTGGTTTTCAGCGACAGGAACACCTTGTCCGTCACGACCACGGTGACGAGGGCGTCGGCGACGGGGAGGGTGACGCGGGTCGCGCGCATGGTCGGCGCGAGGTCGCTGGGGACCCTCACGTTGAGGAAGAAGACGCCGGTCCTATGGGCGAAGGGACGGGGCATGCGAAGGGCCATGTGTGCATCCGCTGTGTGCATGCGGACGTCAGCTAACCCATTGTGTGATCGCAACTTCTTGATTTTCCGTCAAGAAATCATGGTGCCCAGGAGAGGACTCGAACCTCCACGGCTTATATAATGGATTACGACAGTATTACGTGTTTTTACCCCATGAGAAGCACTTGCTGATTTTCTATCACCAACGCTGAATCATCAGAAGGCCAAATTATTGTACTTAGTTTTTTTGGCGTTTACCATTCATCATCCTGTGGCGCGATGACGGTCGAGTTGAGGAGCAAATTAAGTTGGTTGCGAGCCCCCGCAACCAAGGTTCACCAAAGCCGTCCCAGGATAGCCCTGGGGCGGCTTT
>CAXSDP010000160.1:0-4023 GCA_964235705.1 uncultured Beijerinckiaceae bacterium
CGGCGCCGGCGAGCGCGGCGGCGGCCTCGTCGCGCACCGCCCGCGCCTCGGCGTCGGCCGCCGCCATCGCCCCGGCGTCGGCCCTGATGGTGGCGAGCGCCGCGTCCCATTCCGCCGCCAGCGGCCGGACGATGACCGGATCGACGATTTTCAGGATCTTCGCGCGGTCCGTGTAGTGGGCGCCGAGCGCGGCGCGCCGGCCGGTCGTCCGCAGCGCCGCCTCGAACATCGTGCCGAACACGGCCGGGTCGATGTTCGACCAGTCGTGCTCCCTGGCGGTCTTCACCAGGGCGTCGAGGTCGTCGCGCTCCAGCGGCAGCGCGGGGGCGTCGTCGAACAGGCCGCCGTTGAACCACAGCACCACGTCGGCGCCGAAGAAGCCGCCGGTCCGCATCCTCGCGAACAGCTCGTCGAAGAGCGCGATGGCCTTGGCCGGCGTGTAATAATGGATGCGCGAGAGCGCCAGCAGCATGCGGGTGAACAGGCCGGCCGGCAGCAACCCCGCGTCCTCGGCGAACAGGCAGAAGATCAGCCGGTTGAGGAAGTGCGCCACCGCGCGCGGCTCCTCCCCGCGATCCTGCAGGCGCCGGCCGAGGTCGCCGAAGCGCGTCGCCGCCACGGCGGTCAACTCCTGCGGGCTGAGGCCGGGCTTCAGCGCGTCGGAGCCGGCGAAGACCTGGCGCAGCTGTTCGAGCCGGGCCGGCTCGCGCAGATCGTCGAAGGCGAAGGTCAGGGTGCGCCGGACCGTGTTCGTCCAGTTGGTGTGGACGACGATCCGCTCCATGTCGCAGACGACCAGGTAGGGCGGGTTCTCGAGGTCGGGCGCGTAGATCTGCAACTGGCGCAGCGCCGCGTTGAGGTCCTTGTGCTTGCCCTTGTATTCCCAGCCGAAGCAGCCGCGCTTCCACACGTCCGCCCAACCGTCGCCCCCGCCCACCTTGGTGGCGCCGCGCTCGAAGCAGTAGCTGGTGCCGGCGGGGTCGGCGTCGGTGGGGTTGGGCTGCCCGATCAGCGCGCAAAGGTCGTTGAAGTGGCTCTGCGCGCCTTGCCGCTCCCGCAGCTCGCTCCGGGACCATTTCGCGATGAAGTCGGCTGGCGTCATGACCCCATGGCAATGCATCGGCCGGGGGGCGCATGGCAAACGATTCGACGCGCCCGCGCCCGATCGGGCGCGGGCATCGGGGCGCCGCTCAGGCGCCGGCCTTCGGCTCCGACATCTTGCGGTGGGCCTTCGCGACCAGGCTGTCGGGCAGCACGTTGGTGATGGTGGTGGCGACCTTGTTCTTCAAACCGTAGACGATGTCGGCGTCGCCGCGCATCAGGGCGTCGAAGCCCACCTTGGCGACGTCGGCGGGGTCGTCCTTCTTGCCCTCGCCGACCGGCGTGCCCGGCTCCATCGCGGCGGTCTCGAAGAAGTTGGTGTCGGTGACGCCGGGCTTCAGCACGGTGACGCTGACGCCCGTGTCCCTCAGCTCGTCGCGGATCGCCGCGCCGAACAGGTTCAGGAACGCCTTGGTGCCGTTGTAGACCGCCTGGTAGCTGCCGGCGAGGTAGCCGGCGATCGACCCCGTGATGAGGATGCGGCCGGCGCCGCGCCCGCGCATGTCGCGGCCGATCCGTTGCACGAGGTAGATCGTGCCGGTGACGTTGGTGTCGATGACCTGCCGGACCTCGCGCCAATCCTGGTCGAGGAAGCCGTGGCCGAGCCCCCGGCCGGCGTTGGCGAACAGCAGCTCGACCGGGCGGCCGACCTTCCGCGTGGCGGCGTAGAGCGCGTCGTTGCCCTCGATCGTCGACAGGTCCGCCTGCACCGCCTCGACGTGGACCGAGCCGGCCTGGCGGAAGTCCTGGGCGGTGGCGGAGATGGTGTCCTCGTCGCTGGCGACGACGAGGTCGTAGCCGGCGCGGGCGCAGAGCAGGGCGAGCTGGTAGCCGATGCCGGCGGACGCGCCGGTGACGACGGCGAGCGGGCGGTTTCCTTCAGCCATGGTTCCTCCTTGGATGATGCGGAAAGGTCGGGGTGAGGCGAACGGGTCGGGGTGATGCGGGCAAGTCGGGGCGGCGTCGATCGTTCCAACACGCTCGCGGACGGCGCGTGCCGGCTGTCGAGGCGCGGCGCGATGTACGATGGGCGCGTCGCCGCCGGTCCGCCCGGCCGCGGGGACTTGCCTCCCCGCGCGGAAACGACGATGCTCGCCCGACCGCCCCGGTGTGGGTTCGACCGTCCGCCATCCCTGTCGGGCGCGTGTCGGCGATGACCGACATGGGGTCGCAAGTGATGTCGGCGGCGGGCGACACGGGCCCGGAAAATGTCGGCTCGGGCCGACATCGGCTCACGCCCCGTTCGCCGACGCCTCGTCCGTCAAGGCCCGGCGCTTGTCGTCCATCACCCGCTCCGGCTTCTTCTCTACCCCGATGAACTCCGACCGGGCGTCGCGCGAGGCGTGAAGCAACTCGTCGAGCTTCACCTGCAGCGCCTTCGTGTCGCGGTTCTGCGTGCTCTGGATCAGGAACACCATGAGGAAGGTGATGATGGTGGTGCCCGTGTTGACCACCAGCTGCCACGTGTCGGAATAGTGCAGGAACGGCCCGGTCGCCGCCCACACGACGACGATCGCGCAGGCGAGGAAGCAGGTCATCGGCCGCCCGGCGGCGGTGGAGATGCGGTCCGCGACCTTCTCGAACCTTTCGTCGAAACGCATGGTCACCTTCGCTCCGTCGCCGGGGGCGGCGCGGTCCGCGCAACGGGCATCAAGGGTGCGGGACCAGCGTCGTCGCCCGCGTGACGTAGTGGCTGAACCCACCCTCGAAGAGCGTCATCACCGCCTCCGTCGCCGCGTGCGACTCCGGCCTGATCGCCGAGGCGAGGCAGGCGTCGAGCGCCGCCTGGTCGGCGAAATCCATCTCCAGGATCATGGCGATCGGCCGGGCGCCCCCGTCCGCCCCGGTGGTGCGCTGCACGCGCACCGCCAGCGCGTTGGGGAAGCGGCGCCAGAACGGGTAAAGCTCGTCGCGGACCCTGCGGAAGAACTCGTCCTCGTGCCCGGCCTTGATCGTGCCCTCGTAGATCGCCGTCCTCGTCAACATCGCCCACCCTCCGATGCGACCCGGCATCGAAGGCCACAACCCCCGAGCGGGAGGAACGTTCGCGCGGGGTCAGCCCGCCCCCACCTTGGGCAGCGGGCCGCGCGTGGTGTCGAGGCCGGCGACGGCCGGCATCGTCACGACGTGCCCGCCGGCCGCCGCCTCGTAGATGGCCGCCATGATCCTCTGGTCCTGCAGGCCCTCCTCGCCGGGCGTGTGGGGCCGCTGGTTGGCGCGGATCGCGGCGGCGAAGGCGTCCATCTCCACGGCGAACTGGTTCTTCGGCGGCCAAACCCGCGTGTCGCGGGCGCTGCTCATGCCCTCCTTGCGCCCGACGTGCATCTGGAGGTTGTCGTAGGAGAAGGCGGGGTCGAGGCCGAACCAGGCGGCTTCCGCCATGCAACGCAGCTGCCGGGTCTCGTGGAAGCCGTAGGCCGAGGTGCCGGTCGCGACCACGCCGGACGGGAATTCGAGGGTGAAGGTGCAAAGGTCCTCGATGTCGGCGAAGCGCGGGTCGTCCTTCGGCCGCGTGGTGCGCGCGGTGATCGCCACCGGTTCCTCGCCGGTGATGTAGCGGAACGCGTTGAGGCAGTAGAGGCCGACGTCCGGCAGCGAGCCGCCGCCGGCCATCGCCTTGATCTGCCGCCACTGCCCATTCGCCGCGTCGTTCTGCCCGTTCACCGCCTCGATGTAGCGCAGGGTGCCGAACTGGTTGGAGCGCGCCAGGTCGATCAGCGCGCGGTGGGTGGCGTCGTACTGGAGGCGGTAGGCGATCATCAGCTTGACGTTGGCGTCCGCGCAGGCCTTCACCATGCGCTCCGCCTCGGCCACGTTGGTCGCCATCGGCTTCTCGCAGAGCACGTGCTTGCCGGCGCGCGCCGCCCGCTCGGTGAAGTCGGCGTGCATGGCGTTGGGCAGCACGATGTAGACGATGTCGAC
>CAXSDP010000161.1:0-3985 GCA_964235705.1 uncultured Beijerinckiaceae bacterium
CCGACGTAGCGCGGGCGGTGATGACGCTGCTCGACGCGCCCGACGACGCCTACGGGCAGGCGTGGAACATGCCGTGCGCGCCGACGCGGACGCCGCGCGAGACCCTGGCGCTGGGCGCCGCCGCCTTCACCTGGGATCGCCCGTACCGGGTCGATGCGAGCAAGTTCGCCGCCAAGTTCTGGTGCGACGCGACACCCTTCGAACGCGGTGCGGAATAGGCGGCGGTGTCCTTCGCGGGATGAGGAAAGCATCCGCGAACGGATGAGGCAACCGGTGCCCGCAATGAGCGCGACCACCCTCTCGCGCGAACGTCCGCTACGAGGAGCGGCGCTGATCCCCCGGAACGGCGTGGACGGGCGCGATGCGGACGTGCGGCTAGGACCAACCCGGACGCGTCGATTAAATGCAAGCGGCGACAGGAACGGATCGCATTTTGTGAATCCGTTTTTCCTGGCGGAAACCTTCGACTCAGATGGCGGTGGCAGCCTCTTCCATGACCATAGGACAGCTGGCGCAGGGTTCGTGTCGTCCCAACTTGGTTCCGAACATGATCATCGAACGTATCAAGGCAGTCAGCGTCATCCCACCCAAAGTGATCCTGACAAAAGTACCGATCGGCCGGATTTCTCACGAAGTCGAAACAACGCACATTGTAGGATCCGGCGAGCGGCAGGTTTCGGAAGGAGCTACGGGCGCAGTCCTCGATGTGTCCTACAGCGACGTTGAAGTCGGCCTCTACTCACCCAAGGATCTAATGGTGTTCGCGCAGCAATCGAAGATCATCCCTCGATAAAGTACCAACCCAACTTGGCCGTAAGAAACCTGGCCGCCTTAAATCGCCAAGAGAAGGTGAGCGGACCTTCGCTGCGATCGGCTGGCGGGATCGCGGGCCATGGTAAGTCACACGACGGGAATCGACGATTTCGCAGGCGGACACTTGTTGCAGCACGTCGCGGCGTTCCAAGCTGCGTTCAAGGGTGAAAGCGCGACGGCACGCGTGACCGACCCCATCGAGATGTTTTTATGTGATTCCGATGGCTTTGACAGCGTGACGGCCTGCCGTTGGCCAACGTAGACACGTGCTCGCACATTAGGGCACCCTCGCGCACCTGCCGAAGCGCTCGCCCGCGCTGCGGTTGTCGGTGGTGGCACCTATACGAAGGCGTCCATTGCCGCAGCGGGACATTCGCTGCGGCGCATCGACTGCGGAACTGATCGGCCTGCGATACGGTGCGTAAACTCGCCTTTACCGAGGGCTTCGCCGTGCCATGGCTCGCGCGGGCCGGACGGGAAGCGGGGCTTCGCCGCTCAGACGTTCTCGATCCTCAGCACGGGCGCGGTCTCGGCGCGGGTGCGACGGCAAGCGTCGCTGTCGGCCTTGAGGTCGATCCCGTAGGTCGGGATGATCTCCTTCAGCTTCGGCAGCCAACCATCCGCGGTGAGCCGGTCGCCGAAGCACGTTTCGATGACGTCGAGCGCGATGTAGGCGGCCGTCGAGGCGCCCGGCGAGGCGCCGAGCAGCGCCACGATGGATTTGTCTTCCGCCGCCACCATCTCGGTGCCGAACTCCAGCACGCCCTCCTCGTGCTTGAACCAGCCGGTGCTCATGTGCGACTTGATGGTCTGCACGCGTTGGCCGGCGATGTCCTCGGCCCAGTCGTTCTTCTTGGCGTGGGGGAAGTACTGCTGCAGCGTGGCGAACTGGTGGCTCGCGCTCTGCATCACCTGTCCCACGAGATATTCCGACAGCTTGACGTTGTCACGCGCGACGTCGAGCATGGGCACGATGTTCTCGTGGGTGAGCGAGGTGAAGAGGTCGCTCAGCTTCCCGTGCTTGAGGAAGCGGGTCGTGAAGCCGGCGTAGGGTCCGAACAGCAGGGATTTCTTGCCGTCGATGTGGCGGAGGTCGAGATGCGGCACCGACATGGGCGGCGATCCCGAGGAGGCCTTGCCGTAGACCTTGGCGTTGTGGCGCCCGGCCAAGCCCCCGTCGTCGCAGCGCAGCCAGATGCCGCTAACGGGGAAGCCGCCGTAGCCCTTGGCCTCGGGGATGCCGCTCTTCTGCAGCAGCGTCAGCGCGCCGCCGCCGGCGCCGATGAAGACGAACCGGGCCGACACCGTCGCCGTCGAGCCGTCGTCGATGTCCTTGACCGTGACGCGCCAGCGCGCGCCGTCGCGGTCGAGGCCGGTGACCTTGCGGTCGTAGTGGACGGCGAAGCCCGGCTGCTCGGCGAGGTGCTTGATGAGAAGGTGGGTCAGCGCGCCGTAAGCCACGTCCGTCCCGGTGATCATGCGGGTCGCGGCGACGGGTTGGCGATCCTCGCGGCCTTCCATGATCAGCGGCGCCCATCCGGCGATCGTCGCCCGATCCTCGCTGTACTCCATGCCGTGGTAGCAGTGATGCGCCGACATCTGCTTGAAGCGTTCGCGCAGGAAGGCGACGTTGTCGTCGCCCCACACGAAGCTCATGTGCGGGACGGGATGCAGGAAAGCGCGCGGATCGGGAATGGCGCCCGTCTTAACCAGGAAAGCCCAGAGCTGACGTGAAAGGTCGAACTCGGTGTTGACCTCCAGCGCCTTCGAGATGTCGACACTGCCGTCGGGGCGCTGCGGCGTGTAGTTCAGCTCGCAATTGGCGGCGTGCCCGGTGCCGGCGTTGTTCCAGGAGCCGGAGCTTTCCTGAGCGCAATCGTTCAGCGTCTCGAACATGGCGATGTCGAGCGATGGATCGAGCGTCTTGAGGAAGGTCCCCAAGGTGGCGCTCATCATGCCGGCGCCGATCAGGACGACGTCGAGCGCGTCCGTAGTGCTGGTCTCAGCCAAAGGGTTCTCTCCTGTTCGGATGAAGGGTGTCGCGAAGGTCAGCTGTTCCTGACGAAAGGCACGTCGGCGTCGGAGCCGATGATCACGTAGGCGCGACGCCAGGGCTGGTCGTCGACGAGTTTCCAGCTGTGACCGCTACCCGTCGTATCCTCGGCGAGTAGGATGTCGCCGGGATTGATCCGGAAATGCTCGTTCTTGCGGGTCTGGAAGTCGAGCGTGCCCGAGAGCGTGACGACGAGCTGGCGGGTCGGTGCGTCGTGCCACGCGAAGGCGCCGCCCGCCTCGGTCTCACGGAACGAGATGCTGGCGGCGGCGAGCGTCCCGCTCAGCACGTCGCCGCGCTCCCCGCGCGGCAGGTCGATCGTGCCCTCCTCGAAGAGTGTGTCACCGTCCTTTCCCGTCCAGATGCGAACGCAGCGGATCATCGTTGCCGTCTCCTTGGATACAAAGGTGTCGAAGCTCTAACCGAACCAACCGCGCCGTCGAACGACCCGTCCTCCGGGCCGAAGCCGAAAGGTCTCACCCCACGTCCTCGTGGTGGATGTCCGCGCGAGGGTGTTCCTTCATCGCCGCGCCACGGCGAGCACCGAGAGCGAGCGGACGCCCTGCGCGCCGTGGATCAGCACGCCCTCGATGTCCGCCGTGGCCGACGGCCCGGTCTGGAACACGGCGTAGTGCGACCGCCGCCATTCCGGGCGTCGGTAGGCGTGGTGGATGTTGGGCACGATGTCGGCCGGGTCGAGCAACACGAGTAGGTGTTGGGGCAGGTAACCGAGCGTGTTGACGCCGAGTTCGGCGTCGGTGAGGCACACGGAGCCCGTCTCGGCGACGGCGAAGGCGGCGCGCACGACGCCCACGTCGACGTCGGCGAGATCGGTCGGCGGCCTGTCGGTCTCGAGCGTCCTCGTGCCGGCGATCTCCGGCACGTTCGAGCAGACGATCCCGGCGTCGGCGAGCTTGGCGCGGGCGGGGGCGAGCGGGTCGGAGGCGTTTGGCGTCATCCATACGCCACCCATTTGCTCCAGCATCGCGGCGAAGCCCCGGACGAGGTCGGCCGGCACGTCGGCGTCGTACATCGGAACGCTCGGCGCCGGCCGGTCCAGTTTCGGCAGGTGGGCGGCGACGGCGGCGAGGATGTCGTCGCGGCTGCTCATGGCGCCGT
>CAXSDP010000162.1:0-3935 GCA_964235705.1 uncultured Beijerinckiaceae bacterium
CGCGCGGACCCCGGCCGCCGGCATACGCCTCGTGCAGGGCCGCGATCGTCGGGAAAGGCGACCGTTCGGCTTCTCGCTTCGAAGAGGCCGTGTGCCGCAGACGTGCATCGTGATCCATGGAGCGGAGGCTACAAATCCGCCCAGATCAGAAGAAGTGCTATTATCGGTTCCAGCCGTTGCGTTTAGGGCAACACGATGCGTGCAACTGGAACTTCGGGCGCCATGCGATGAAGCATCTACGCACCTTCGCCTCCATCGCCGAAGTCGCCCGATCCGGATCGATACGACGCGCGGCGGAGCGGCTGAACCTCACGCCTTCGGCCCTGACGCGGCAGATCCAGGACATCGAGTACGAACTCGGCACGAGCATCTTCGAGCGGCTGCCGCAGGGCATGCGGCTCAACGCTGCGGGCGAGCTGATGGCGCGTCACATACGCGACCAGTTCGCCGATCTCGACCGGGTGCGATCGCAGATCGCCGATCTCGCGGGCGTACGCCGCGGACACGTGGCGCTCGCCTGCAGCCAAGCGTTCGTCACCCGGATCGTGCCGGAAGAGGTGGAGGCGTACCGGGCGCAGTTCCCGCAGGTCAGTTTCACCGTGCGGGTTCGTGATCATGCCATGGCGGTGGCGGCCCTCGTCGCCTTCGAGGCGGATCTCGCCCTGGTGCTCCAACCGCCGCCTTCGGCGGAGTTGCACATGCTCTACGTGGGACGTCAGCCGCTCTGCGCCTTCATGCGGGCCAGCCATCCGCTCGCGGCCGAGACAGGACCGGTGCGCATGCGCGATTGCCTGACCCATCCCTTGGCTTTGCCCGATCATTCCCTGGCCATCCGCCATCATCTCGACAACGCCCTCGCCATCCGGGGCGTGGAGCTGCAACCTTCAGTCGAGTCTGGTTCCCTCGAGTTCCTGCGCAACCTCGCGCTCCGCCAGGACGTGATCAGCCTGCAAGTGCCGAGCGGCATCCCGGACGATCCCCGCCTGCGCAGCCGGCCGATTGATGCCCGCGACCTCGAGCCGGTGTCGATGGTGCTGGCGCAGTTGCGCGGGCGCATGTTGCCCGTGGCCGCCGCCAAGTTCGCCGACCGTCTCGCGATGCGCCTGAACCGGGAGGAGAGAGGCGGCTGACCTTAAATAAAGGCGCAGGTCCTTCACAACGGCTGGCGCGTACGGGCTCAAGGTTGAGGTCGCTACCGTCGGAAAGACTGTTGCTTGTGCGATGCTTCGACGTAGCCGCGAGGAAGGATCGATAGACAAAAGATGCAGCCCGGCCGTTGACGTACCATCCGTGAACAGGAGGTTGATGAGCCAGTCATCGAGCTCCCTTCGATGAGCCTAAGCTTCGCAGATCGCGCGGCGCGGAACGGCCGCTTTCAGGCGCGGTGGTCAAGAAAAAGAACAGTCGACGTGGGCGCCAAGCTGAAGGTCCGCTTTCTAGCGAAGGGCCAACTTCTGCTGTTGGCGCGAAGCCGACCCAAGTCTCAGTGCCGGCAGAGTTTCCGTTTCATCCGCCTCATACCTCGCGCGAGGGTGATTGGACCCACGACAGTCTCGGGCTCATCACGGAGCGCCGACGCGAAGCATGTCGATGAGGGCGCGCAGGGCGGGCGGCACCTGTCGTCGCCCGGGATAATACAGGAAGAAGCCGGGAAATGGCCGGCACCAGTCCTCGAGAATCCGCAAGAGGCGGCCCGCCGCGAGATCGTCCGCCACACTCGCCTCCAAGGTGCAGGCCAGACCCACCCCGTCCAGCGCCGCCGCGCGGATCAGGTTCGTGTCGTTCAACGTCAGCGCGCCCTCGACCGCGAAGTCGATCACCTCGCCATCGCGGGCGAACGGCCAGCGGTACAGGGCGCCGCTCGCCGCGAAGCGGTAGTTGATGCAGGCGTGGTCCTTGAGGTCGCGCGGCGTGAGAGGTATCGGCCGGACGGCGAGGTAATCGGGCGAGCCGACCACCGCCGTGCGCAGGTCCGGCGACACGCGCACCGCCACCATGTCGCGGTGGACCCGCTCGCCGGGGCGGATACCGGCGTCGAAGCCGGCGGCGACGACGTCGGTCAGCCCATCGTCGACCATCAGCTCCAGGTGCACGTCCGGGTAGGCGCGAGCGAGGCGGCCGAAAGCCGGGGCGAGGATCAGCTCCGCCGCCAGCTTGGGCAGGTTGAGCCTGACCCGCCCGGACGGACGGGCGCTGGCGGCACGCACCGTTCCGACCGCGCCGGCGATATCGGCGAAGGCCGGCGCGAGCCGGTCGAGAAGTCCCCGCCCCGTCTCCGTCGGCGCGACGCTGCGGGTCGTGCGGTTGAGCAGCTTGGCGCCGAGCCGCTCCTCCAGGGTCCGGATGGTGTGGCTGAGCGCCGAAGGCGACAGGCCGAGCCGGACGGCGGCGCGCCGGAAGCTGCGTTCCTCCGCGACCGCCACGAAGGCGAGCAGCTCCGCGTAGTCCGACCCGCGCACGATTGCTGCCTTCCGCTCAACACGCCATGCCGATCATAGCGGATTATCGAGCATGGTGGATCGCCTTATCTCGGTGCCTCACCACACGGAGGAACGTCACCATGCTCGACACGCTCACATCACCCGCCTCGCGGGCTCAGCCTGCGGCCGGCCTCGGTCGTCTGACAGGAAAGGTCGCCCTCGTGACCGGCGCCGGCAGCGGCATCGGAAGGGCGGCGGCGCTGGCCTTCGCCCACGAGGGGGCGAGCGTGGTCCTGGCAGGACGACGCGAGGCCGAGCTGCAAGGGGTCGCGCGCGAGATCGAAGGGGCAGGCGGCAACGCCCTCGCGATCCCGACCAACGTGTCCGACGATGGCGCGGTCACGGCCTTGATCGCGGGTACCCTGGAGCGCTTCGGTAAGCTCGACGTCGCCTTCAACAACGCCGGCGTGACGGCCTACAAGCCGATCGAGCAGCTGACGGTGGCCGAGTTCGACGCGGTCATGGCGACCAACGTCCGGGGCGTCTGGCTGCTCGTCAAGCACGAGGTCGAGGCGATGCGGGCGGGCGGTCATGGGGGCGCGATCGTCAACACCTCCTCCATCGCGGCCACTGGCGGGACGGCAGGATTGTCCGCCTACGCGGCCAGCAAGGGCGCGCTCGACGCGATGATCCGGGCGGTGGCACTGGAGGTCGGGGGACAGGGGATCCGGATCAACAACGTGAGCCCCGGGGTGATCCGCACGCCGATGACGGCGGGACTGCCTGATGAGGCCCTGGCGCCCTATGGGGCGCACGCGGCGCTGAAGCGCCTGGGTGAGCCTGACGACGTGGGCGACGTGGCCGTGTGGCTGTGCACGCAGGAGGCACGCTTCATCACCGGCCAGAGCATCCTCGTCGACGGCGGCTTCAACATCGCCGGGCCTCGATAGGCAACCCGCCGGGTGCCGTGTCGAGTGGCACTCAAGCTGAAGGGGGGTAGGTGACGCCTTGCGCTTCGTTTCCACCATCGCCCTTTTGCACCTGAACCGGGCCTCCGCGCCGCGTTGGCATCGGCCCGTCCGTGCCTTTCTGGCCGACGAACGCTGAGATCTGATCAGGGGCGGCGTTGCCGTCCCTGCTTGCACGAAATCCGTACTGGCCGACTGTCTGCGCTCGTCTCATACTCGGCTGTACGCAGCGTGATTGCCGCTCTGGAGGATCAACGATTTAGCCGAACGGCTGGCTCCGAGTGGGCATCCTCCCGCCCCAGCTGGGATCTCCTGAGTCCCCGATTTAGTGCGTTTTACATTCTCAGCTACTCATACCAAAGGCCATCAGCTCTGACTCGCGGGGCTTCCGTTCAGGCCGCTGATCTGATTCCCTGGTGCCGGGAGGGTGGGCACCATGGCAGTAGCGGTGAGCTTGCGGACGGACTTCTCGTCGGTTGACCTTCGGCGATCGGCGGCCGCCACGAGGCATGCCAACCAGAGCCGTCGCCTGCTGTCGCTGGCGGCG
>CAXSDP010000163.1:0-2533 GCA_964235705.1 uncultured Beijerinckiaceae bacterium
ACAGCAGCGCCGCCGATGACCGTGATATAGGGGGGAGATGAGGGAAGTGTCAACAAGCAATCCGCGAAAAAACGTCGTGAGGGCTTCGTGGACGGCGATGCCGGACCGGCGACGCGATTCCGCTCTGATTCACCGACTTACGCGCCCGCACGCGCCGCAGGCCGTTTTCGGCGCGGTGGCTCACGACGTGCGAGGCTGTTAGGCACGCGATGGCGGCGGAGGACGCGATGGTGACCATGGTGACGCCCTCACTCGATCGACGGACGAGGCGGCGCCAATGGACGCTGGTCACCCTCCTCGTCCTCGCCGGCTGCGTGAACTACGTCGATCGCTCGACGCTGGCGATCGCCAACCACGACATCACGAGCGAACTCCACCTGTCACCGACGCAGCTGGGCGCCCTGCTCTCGGCCTTCGCCTGGGCCTACGCGCTGTGCCAACTGCCGATCGGCGTCCTCACCGATCGGCTCGGTCCGCGCTTGATGTTGGGCGTCGGCATGGTCCTGTGGTCGGTGGCACAGCTGCTGTCCGGCGCGGTGCTGACCTTCGGCCAGTTCATCGCGGCGCGGGCGGCGCTCGGCTTCGGCGAGTCCCCGATGTTCACCGCCGGCGCGCGCGCCTGCGTCGACTGGTTCCCCGTCAAGGACCGGGGCTTGCCGCTCGGGCTGTTCAACGCGGCGTCTTCGCTCGGCCCGGCGGTCGCGCCGCCGCTGCTGACGGCGCTGATGCTGGCGTTCGGCTGGCGCGCGATGTTCATGGCGATGGGGGTGGTCGGCCTGCTGGTCGCGTTGGCCTGGGTGCTCGCCTATCGCGCACCGGAGGCGGCGCACGTGCCCCAGCGGGACATCGCGGCGATCCGCGCCGGGAACCTCGGAGCCGGCGACGTCGCCGCCGGACCGGTCGTCTGGCGACGCCTCTTCGCGGTGCCCACCACCTGGGCGCTGATCGGCGGCCTGTTCGGCATCGTCTACGTCACGTGGCTCACCGTGTCGTGGCTGCCGGACTACCTGGAAAGCGTGCGGCACGTCAGCGTGGCGCGCACCGGCCTCCTCGCCGCGATCCCGCAAGTCGCCGGGTTCGTCGGCGGCTGCCTCGGCGGCTTTGCGTCCGACGCGCTCGCGCATCGCGGCGTCGAGCCGATCCTGGCGCGCAAGGTGCCGACCATCGCCGGGCTCGCGCTGGCGGGCGTGTTCACGGCGATCGCACCGTTCATGGCCGGCACCGGCGCGGCGCTGACGCTCACGTCGATGGCGATGTTCTGCGCCTACGGCGCGGGGTCGTGCTCGTGGGCGCTGGGGGCCAGCCTCACCCCGCCGTCGATGGTGGCCACGCTCGAATCCGTGCAGAACATCGGCGGCTCGATCGGTGGCGCGCTCGCCCCTTTGGTGACGGGGCTGGTGGTGCAACACACCGGCGGCTTCACACCCGCCTTCCTGGTCGCGGGCGTCGCCGCCCTGCTCTCGGCCTGCAGCTACGCCTTCGTGCGGGCGGACGCCTACGCCCACCTCAACCGACGCTGAGCCTCCGGGCGGCTTCGGCGAGGTCGGCGGCGGCCCGCGCCAGCACCCCGTCCGGCGCCATCATCGCGTCGAGGATCGAGAAATGGTCGGCGCCGGCGAGAGGCAGCGGCCTCGTCGGCGCGCCGGTGGCGGCGCGTGCGGCGGCGTAGTCTTCCGACTGGCGGCGCATCTCCGGCAGCTCGTCGGTCCCATAGGCCACCACCATCGGGCATGATCCTTGGGGGCACGAACCATGCCCGACGAGGCGCGCGGGCGACAAGGCCTCGACCTCCTCGGGCGTGATGCCCAGCGTGTCGTTCAAGGCGGTGCCGTGCAGGGGCGCGAGGTCGAAGGCGCCGCTGATCGCCAGGCACGCGTCGACACGTGACGCGTCGACGGAACACCCGTCCGCCGCCAACGCCGCGAGGTGGCCACCCGCCGACCAGCCGGAAACGACGAGCGGGCCGGCGCGACCACCCTCGCGATCGCGGAGGAACGCCAAGGCGTCGCGGATCTCGGCGGCGATCGTCGTGAGGCTGGCGTCCGGTGCCAGCGTGTAGCCGAGCATGGCCACGTCCATGCCGAGCGCCAGCGGGCCGGCGGCCATGCCGGCGAAACCCTCCTTGGCGTTGCGCATCCACCAGCCGCCGTGGATGAAGGCGAGGAGCGGCGCGCGCGGCCGCCCGCACGCGAACAGGTCGAGCGTGTTGCGCGGGAGCGGACCGTAGCGGAGGTCGAGGGTGGCGGGGTGTTCGGCGCGCAGCACCGCGCCGAGGCTCCGCCAGCGCGCGAGTCGCGCGGCGCTATCCGCCACGGCGGCGCCGTTGTCGTAGGCGGCGGTCAACGTCGCGCGGTCCATGGTTCGCCAATCGGTCATCGATCCCCTCCGCTCCTCGTCGCGGCTCCTGTCCCGTCGATCGACGGCACGCCTCTGCCACGTTAAAGGTGGCGGGGCCCGAGCGATATCCAGGACTGGCATGAACGCCGGACCGGACATGAACGCGGGACCGGACATGAACGCGGGACCGGACATG
>CAXSDP010000163.1:2633-3933 GCA_964235705.1 uncultured Beijerinckiaceae bacterium
GAACGCCGGACCGGACATGAACGCGGGACCGGACATGAACGCGGGACCGGACATGGCGGCGATGGAGGCAGGCGCGCCCTTGACGCGCCACGCGCTGATCCGCGTCGATCCCGGCGCATGGGCGGCGATGGTGGATGCGCTGCCGGCGCTCATGGACGATCCGCTGCCGGCGGCGTGGGCGCGGCGCGGCTGGCCGGTCGTCGCGCGGCGGCGCACGGCGGGCGACCCGGCACGGACCATTCCCGTCGGCTTGCCGCTGCCGCCGGCGCACGGCAAGCGACGCCTCGGCCTCGCCCTACCCCGCCACGCGGTGCGCGCGGTGGAATGGCCGGTGACGCTCAGCGCCGTCCGCGCCGGCGCCCCCCGCCCGTGGCGTGGCACGCTGGCGGCGCTCGACGCGCTGGGCGCGCGCCACGGCCTCACGCCGCGCGTGTTCGGGAGCTTCGCGTGGCAGGCGCTCACCGGCCTCGCCTACGTGACCCCCACCTCCGACCTCGATGTGCTGTGGCCGCTCGCGCCCGACACGCCGCAGCTCCTCACCGCGCTCGATGCCATCGACGCACCCGGCCGCGTCGATGGCGAGGTGGTCCATGGGGGGGCCGCCGTGCAATGGCGCGAGTTGCACGAGGCGGTCCAAGCCGGCGGCGGCGACGTGCTGGTGAAGACGCTCGACGGCGTGTGCCTGCGCGACGCCCGTGCCTTCCTGCGGATGGCGTCGTGACCCGCGACGGCACCGCACCCTCGCGCCCCGCCGCGATCGGCGCGCTGGCCCGGCGCTGCCTCGACCTGGAACTCGGGACGTGGCCGAAGCCGGGACTGGTCAGCCCGCTCGACGACGGCAGCCACGACGACATGGACGTCGACCTGCTCGAGCGCAGCGCCGGCGTCCTCGAACCCTTCTTCGCGGCGCTGGCGGCGGCGGGGCGCGAGGGCGCGAGCATGGACGGGCTGCGCGCGATCGGCCAGCGGGCCGAGGCGGCGATGCTGGCGGCGACGGGCGGCGTGAACACCCATCGTGGCGCCATCTTCGGACTCGGCCTGCTGTGCGCCGCCGCCGGCCGGGGCGAGGCCGCGCTCGGTGCCGCGGTGCGAACCGTTTGGGGCGAAGCCATCGCCGCCGGCGCCCTGCCCCCGCGCAGCCACGGCGCGGTCGTCGCGAGGACGCACAACGTGCCCGGCGCGCGCGGCGAGGCGGCGGGCGGCTTCCGCACGGTCTACGACGTCGGCGTGCCGGCATTGATGGCGGGTCGCCGCCTGGCACCGGACGACGCGAACGCCGCCCGCGCGCACGCCTTCTTCG
>CAXSDP010000164.1:0-3881 GCA_964235705.1 uncultured Beijerinckiaceae bacterium
GAGGCGCCGTCGCCCCCGGTCGTCGCCGCCAGGCCGGTCGCGCCCAAGGTGCCGGCGTCCCCATCGGTGGCTCCCAAGCCGCTCGCGACCAAGAAGCCGGCCGCGCCGCCGCTCGCGCCGCTGGAGCGCAAGCTGAAGCAGCGGCTGTCGCGCGGCCGCACCACGGCTGACGCCGCCATCGACCTGCACGGGCTGCGCCAGGAGGAGGCGCACGGCGTGCTGCTGCGCTTCCTGCGGGGCGCGCAGCGCGATGGGCTGAAGGTCGTGCTGGTGGTGACCGGCAAGGGCGGTCGCCGCCTCGACGACGACCCCGCCGCGGGCCGCGACATCGGCGTCCTGCGCCGCGCGGTGCCGATCTGGCTGGGGGACCCGGCGTTCCGGGCCATCGTGGTCGGCTTCGAGGAGGCCGGCCGCTCGCACGGCGGTTCCGGCGCGCTCTACGTCAGGGTGAGGAAGGGCGCGGGGGCGCCCGAGCCGCGCTGAGGCGCCCCGTTTGCCGAGCACGCCGCACCCCTGTACACTCACGCCATGGAACCCTTCACCCAGCTCACCGGCGTCGCCGCGCCGCTCGCGATCCGCAACGTCGACACCGACCAGATCATCCCCGCCCGCTTCCTCAAGACGATCAAGCGCACCGGGCTCGGCGCCAACCTGTTCGCCCCCCACCGCTACCGCGACGACGGGTCGGAGAACCCGGACTTCATCCTCAACAAGCCGGCCTACCGCCAGGCGCGCATCCTGGTGGCCGAGGACAATTTCGGCTGCGGCTCGTCGCGCGAGCACGCGCCCTGGGCGCTGGCCGACTTCGGCATCCGCTGCGTCATCTCCACCAGCTTCGCCGACATCTTCTACAACAACTGCTTCAAGAACGGCATCCTGCCCATCGTCGTCTCGCCCGAGGACTTGGCCAAGCTGATGGACGACGCCGGGCGCGGCGCCAACGCCACGCTGACGATCGACCTGGAGGCCCAGACCATCCAGGGGCCGGACGGCGGCACGCTCCCCTTCGCGGTCGAGCCGTTCCGCAAGCACTGCCTGCTGAACGGGCTCGACGACATCGGCCTGACGCTGAAGAAGAGCGGCGACGTGGAGGTGTTCGAGAGGCGCATGGCGGACCGATCGTGGCTCTGAGGGCCGCGGCCCTCGGAGCTTTGCTTCCGGCCCTGCTCGCGGCGGGGCTTCCGGCCGCCGCCGCCCCCGCCGAAACCCCGTTCCGAGGTGACGCGGCGTCGCCGGGGCGTCCCGCGCCGTCCTTCGAGCCCAGCCCGTCCTTCGAGTCCATGCCGCCCGCCCCGTCCGACACCTGGATCTTCTCGGGCGTCCTCGACGATGGCCGCGAGCCCTATTCGGGCACGCTGCTGACGGGGTCCGACGCCACCCGGTCCGAGGCCACGGAGGTCGAGGTCGACCTGGGGGCCGGCGTGAGTTGCGCGGGCGGCGGCGCGACGGTCGGGCCGGGCGCGGTGCGCCTGTCCGACGTCCCCTGCTCGGACGACCGCACGATGGGGATCGTCTTCGTGCCCCGCGGGGACGCGGAGCTGACCGTGTTCGGTCAGGTCGGGGCGCGGCGGTTCACGGCGAGCGCCCATCGCCTCGACGCGGACGCGCCCGGCGCCCCGGCGCGGGACACCGCGCCGCGAGCCTTGCCGCCGGCCGCCGCGCCACCCGCCGCCCCGGCGAACCCCAGCCCCCGGAACGGCTGAGGCGCCCGACCCCGCCCACGATGGACCCCGCCCACGATGGACAAGGACCCGCGATGAACGACCCGGCCGGCAAGCAGCTCCTCCACCTCGTCTTCGGCGGCGAACTCGCCTCCACCGACGGCCTGGTGTTCCGCGACCTGAAGGCGCTCGACATGGTCGGGATCTTCCCGAACTACGCCGAAGCCTTCGCGGCCTGGCGCCAGAAGGCGCAGGGCACCGTCGACAGCGCGGACACCCGCTACTTCATCGTCCACCTGCACCGGCTGCTCGACCCGACGCCTTGACGTGGGGGATGTCATCAACTCAGTTGATGACAGGGGTTGGTGCCGTCATCGTCATCAACCGACTTGACGACAGGGCCGATCAGGGGATGGAGACGACCGGCGTGCCGACCTTCACGCGGCCGTACAGGTCCACCACGTCCTCGTTGAGCATGCGGATGCAGCCGTAGGAGGCGGCGGTGCCGATCGAGTGGCGCATCTTGTTGGAGGTGCCATGGATGGCGACCTCGTCGAGCTTCAGCGTCAGCGCGGCCTCGCCCATCGGGTTGTTGGGCGCGCCGCCCGGGATCAGCGGCGGCAGCTCCGGGTGGTCGCGCGAGACGGACTCCGGCGGCGACCAGTCGGGGCGGATGAACTTGCCCTCGATGAAGGTTTGGCCGCGCCACGCCTTGCCGGTCTTGCCGATCGCGACGGGGTAGCGGATCGCCGTGCCGTCGCCGTTGGTGAAGTACAGCTGGCGCTCGGACTGCTTGATGATGATCATGCCCGACGGGTAGGAGCCCGGCACCGCCACCGACTGCTTGGCCTGCGCGGGGGCGCAGACGCCCAAGCCCACGATCGTCGAGCCCACCATCACCGCGCCGCAGGAAAAGGACGCGAGGAGCCGACCGGCCCGCAGGCCGATTTGAATGTTCCTGACCATGATATCCCCGTTGGACTCGACCCTGGAAGCGCCGTGGCGTCCGGTCGATGACGGGACATTACCAAGTCAGGTGTTCAAACAGAGTTAAAACATCGGGATGGTGGTGGATCGGCGCCGGCTGTTGCCGCGAAGTCGCAAAAAAGCCGCGAAGCGGCGGCTTCGCGGCGTGTTCCTGGGGGTTCCGTCACACGTTAGCTTTTTGTTAACGCCTGCGGCGGCGCTGCCGGGCCTCGTCAGGCGGGCCTGCCGCCGCCGCCGGGCCGGTTCGCCACGAGGTCGTCGACCACAGCCGGGTCGGCGAGCGTGGAGGTGTCGCCGAGCTTGTCGACCTCGTTCTCGGCGATCTTGCGCAGGATGCGCCGCATGATCTTGCCCGAGCGCGTCTTGGGCAGGCCCGGCGCGAACTGGATCACGTCGGGCGAGGCGATCGGCCCGATGTCGCGGCGCACCCAGGCGACCAGCTCCTTGCGCAGCGCGTCGGAGCCCCCCTGCCCTTCCATCAGCGTCACGTAGGCGTAGATGCCCTGGCCCTTGATGTCGTGGGGGAAGCCGACCACCGCCGCCTCCGACACTTTCCCGTGCGCGACCAGCGAGCTCTCGACTTCCGCCGTCCCCATGCGGTGGCCGGACACGTTGATGACGTCGTCGACGCGTCCGGTGATCCAGTAGTCGCCGTCGGCGTCGCGCCGGCACCCGTCGCCGGTGAAGTACTTGCCGGGGTAGGTGGCGAAATAGGTCTGCACGAAGCGCTCGTGGTCGCCGAACACGGTGCGCATCTGGCCGGGCCAGGACCGGGCGATCACCAGGTTGCCCTCGCAGGCCCCCTCCTGGACGGTCCCCTCCGCGTCCACCACCTGCGGCTCGACGCCGAAGAAGGGCCGCGTCGCCGAGCCGGGCTTCAGCGCCGTGGCGCCGGGCAGCGGCGTGATGAGGATGCCGCCGGTTTCCGTCTGCCACCAGGTGTCGACGATCGGGCAGCGGCCGGCGCCCACGATCGTGTGGTACCAGTGCCAGGCTTCGGGGTTGATCGGCTCGCCGACCGAGCCCAGCACCCGCAGGCTCGCGCGGCTGGTGCGCGTCACCGGGCCGTCGCCGGCCCCCATCAGCGCGCGGATCGCGGTCGGCGCGGTGTAGAAGATGTTGACGCGGTGCTTGTCGATGACCTCCCAGAAGCGCGAGGTGGTGGGGTAGTTCGGCACGCCCTCGAACATCAGGGTGGTCGCGCCGTTGGCGAGCGGGCCGTAGACGATGTAG
>CAXSDP010000165.1:0-3759 GCA_964235705.1 uncultured Beijerinckiaceae bacterium
GGCGGCTCCATCGCCATGAAGCCGAGGATCTGGAACAGGTGGGTCACCACCATGTCGCGATAGGCGCCGGTCGCCTCGTAGAAGCCGGCGCGTTTCCCGAGCCCGAGCGTTTCCGGCACGTCGATCTGCACGTGGTCGATGAAGTTGCGGTTCCAGATCGGCTCGAACAACCCGTTGGCGAAGCGGAACGCCAGGATGTTCTGCGCCGGCTCCTTGCCCAGGAAATGGTCGATGCGGAAGATCTGGTCCTCAGCGAAGACCTCGTGCAGCTTGCTGTTGAGCGATACGGCGGTGGCGAGGTCGGTGCCGAACGGCTTCTCCATCACGATGCGCGAGCGCTGGACGAGCCCGGCCTCGCCGAGCATCCGCACCGCCGAGAGCGCGGCGTTGGGCGGCACGCTGACGTAGTGCATCAGGTCGGTCCCGCCGCCCAGCGCCTCCTCCGCCCGCTCCACCGCCGCCCGCAACGCGTCGGGGCCGGCCGACAAGGGCACGTAGTCGAGGCTCTCGGCGAAGCCCGCCCAATGCTCCTCGTCCAGCGGGCGACTGGAGAAGGTTTTCAGCGCCTGGCGCGCGAAGGCGCGGAACGCGTCGGCGTCCATGTCGTCGAGCGATACGCCGATGATCCGGCAGCCGGGGATGAAGCCGGTCGTCGACAGGTGGAACAATCCCGGCAGCAGCTTGCGCTGCGACAGGTCGCCGGTCGCGCCGACCAGGACGACCACCTGCGGGTGCTTGGGGCCGACGCCCGGTGCGATCCTCTTCATCGATCCTGCCCCTTCATCGCGTCCCACACCCTCGAGCGGCCTCGCCCCAGCCCCGCGCCGCGATGGCCGCGCGGGACGTCAACGGCGATCCCCGCGCGAGGTCGCATCGACCCCCGCGTCCGCGCCCGACGAGCCCCAAGCGACGTCGCCGGCGATCACGCGCTCGACGAAGGCGGGTACCGTCTCGCTCGCGCGGCCGTAGAACGCCGCGTCGAACAGGCCGGCGTTGTCCGCCGGTTCGAGGTTCAGTTCGCAGGTCGGCGTGCCGAGCGAGCGGGCGGCGGCGACGTAGCCGGCGGCGGGGTAGACCGCCCCCGACGTGCCGATGGCGACGAACAGGTCGGCCGCCCGCAGCGCCGCCGCGATCACCTTCATGTGCATCGGCGTCTCGCCGAACCACACGATGTCCGGCCGCATGGCGCCGATGCGCCGGCAGGCGGGGCAGGGCGTGTCCGTCGACATCGGGCCGGTCCAAGGGTGGACCGTGCCGCAGGCGGTGCAGCGCGCTTGCCCGTGCTTGCCGTGCATCGCGATCACGCTCGAGCCGGCCCGCTCATGGAGGTCGTCGACGTTCTGTGACACCAGGGTGAGCGCGTCGCCCCTCGCCCGCAGCTCGCGCTCCAGCCGCGCCAGGGCGTGGTGGGCCGGGTTGGGCTCCGCCCGCGCGCAGGTGGCGCGCCGCCAATCGTAGAAGCGATGCACCAGGGCCGGGTCGCGGGCGAAGGCTTGCGGCGTCGCGAGCGAGCGCGGGTCGTGCGTTTCCCACAGGCCGCCGGGGTCGCGGAACGTGCCGATGCCGCTCTCCGCCGAGACGCCGGCGCCGGTGAGGATGAACAGGTTCATCGAGCGCTCCCCCCAGCGATGGGCGCGAGCGATCGGCCGGACCGGCCTCGCGCGCTGCGACGTGTCCTGCCGCAACCGGTCGCGGCGCGCACGATGCGGATCGTCGCGGGCAATCCCCCCCGCCCGCGCCGAATGATGCTAGGACGCGGGCGGGCGCGTCGTGCGCCCCCGAGTGGGACACGTTGATGCCGGCGCTGCTGATGATCCTGATGGGGGCGCTCGTCGGCGGCTTCGTTTCCGGCCTCACCGGCTTCGGCCTCGGCCTTGTCGCCATCGGCATCTGGCTCCAGGTCATCGACCCGGCGGCGGCGAGCACGCTCGTCGCGTTCTGCTCCGTGGTGGCGACCGCCTTCACCATCCGATCGGTCTGGCACGCAATCGACGCCGCGACGGTTTGGCCGATGGTCGCCGCCGGGCTCCTCGGCGTCCCGCTCGGGACGTGGCTCCTGGCCTACGTCAACGCGGACGACTTCCGCTTCGGCCTCGGTGCCTTCCTGCTGGCCTACGCCGCCATCATGCTGCCCGCCCGCGTCCGCACGAAGCTCGCCTGGGGCGGCCACGCGGCCGACGCGGCGGTTGGCTTCGCCGGCGGCATCCTGGGTGGCCTCGCCGGCCTGTCGGGTCCGTTGCCGACCGTCTGGGCCGGCGTGCGCGGGTGGGGGAAGGACGAGCGGCGCGGCGTGTTCCAGTTGTTCAACCTCGTCATCCTGAGCGCCGTGATGGCGTCCCACGCCGCGTCGGGGCTGTTAAACGCCGATTTCGCTCGTCTCGCGGCGCTGTCCTTGCCGGGAACGCTCCTTGGAAGCTGGCTGGGCGTCCGCGCCTACCGGAGGCTGAGCGACCGGCGCTTCCACGAACTCGTCCTATGGCTGCTCGGCACGTCGGGGCTGACCCTGCTCTGGACGACGTTCAAGGCCCTTTGAACGCGCGGACGCCGGGGCGGGAGACCCCGGCATCCGGAGAGGTGGTCCCGCTCAGCGTGGCGGCGGCCCGCCGGCGGCGAGCAGCGGCGTGATGTTCTGCACCACCACGCGGCGGTTGGCGAGCGAGGGGCCGCTGGTGTTCTCCTTCGGGTTCTGCTGCCCGTAGCCCTGCGTCGTCAGGTTCTCGGGCGGCACGCCGAAGTCCTTGGAGAGGATCGCCGCCACCGACTGGGCGCGCCGGTCCGACAGCGACAGGTTGTCGGTCGGGTTGCCGGTGGCGTCCGTGTAGCCCTCCACCAGGAACACGGTGTTGGGGTCCTTGGCCACGGTGCGCTTGATCGCGTCGGCGAGCGCCTGGAGCTTGCCGGTCGCGGCGCCGGGAACGACCCACGACCCGCTGTCGAAGTTGATCGTGTTGATGTCGACCGAGCGGACGTAGCGGCGGATGTCGGGACTGTAACGGATCTGGTCGAGCGTGTAGCGGCGCGGCGGCGCCCGCAGCGGCGGCGCGGCGAATGTGTCGTAGAGCAGGCCCGGATCGGCGTCCTGGTAGGCGACGTCGTAGCGCTCGCGGGGGATGTCGAGCGGCGGCGGCGGCAGGACGACGATGTCGTCCTGCACCGGGCGGACCCCACCTTCGTAGGAATTGTCGATCAGCACGATCTCCCTACCGTCGCGCAGGCGGCGCACCCGGCGCAGCATGCGCCCGTCCGGCGTCGTGAAGGTCAGGATGCGCGTGCCGTCCGGGCGGTCGATCGTGTCGACGAAGTCGTCGCCCCGCCGCTCGCGATGGACGTCGTAGCCGAGCTCGCGGAAGCGGTCGTCCTCGTCGTGCACGACGTAGGAGCGACCGCCGTCCTCCACGATGGTCCGGCCGGGCTCCCTGATGTAGGTGCGCCCGTCCTCCGTCACCTCGCGTCGATCGCGGCGCACCTCGTCGAGGCGCTGCGCGCCGGTGGCGGCGAGGAAGCCGCCGGCGAAGCCCGCCGCCGCCCCGATCGCCGCCGCGCCGCCGGGGCTGATGCCGCCGCGCCGCTCGGTCTGGTCGTTGGCACCGTTGAACTGCCCGTTGCCTTGGACGACCGGCGGATGCTGCTCGCCGCGCGGCGCCGTCTCGGCCCGGTTCGGCTCGGCCGCGCGGTTCGGTTCGCCGGCACGGTTGGGTTCACCCGCGCGATTGGGTTCGCCGGCGCGGCCCGGCTCCGCCGCCCGCGTGGCGGGGTTGG
>CAXSDP010000166.1:0-3719 GCA_964235705.1 uncultured Beijerinckiaceae bacterium
GCTGGCCGTGAACGGAATGGCGGCTTTGGAGCCTCGTCCTCGAGTAACAGATGTCGCTTCATCGTCTCCACGTTTGCTGGATGCCACCCCGAAGCCGGGCTCGATCGGCCAAGCATGGGAATGCGCGGTCACGAGCGGTTGAACGCGTTACGGCTCGTGCGAGCGCGTAAGTCCGGCGGCGATCCCGTTGATGATCTCCCTGCTCGTGACGTCACGACCACCTTGGGGTCCAAAGAGGAGACCCTCGGTTTCCAAGGTCACGAGCCCATGCAGGGTCGCCCAGGTGGAGAGGGCTCTCATCGTCGCTTGCGAGGAACCCACGCGCCGGCGGACGTGGTCGGACAGGATCTCGAAGCAGGCGTCAGCCGCCCCCGACAAGGGGTTCCCGTCCTTGGCGACCAGCGACCGCCGCGAGAACATCAAGCGGTAAACGCCGGCGTTCTCCGTGCCGAACGCGATGTAGGATCGACAAAGCCGTTCGAGTGCCATCTCGCCGGGCTCACTGTCCCGCACCGCGGTCAGCGCGGACCTGAGGCGATCGAACCCGTCCGCCGCGACGGCCGCGAGAAGCGCGTCGCGGTCATCGAAGTGCCGGTACAGCGCGGGCTGCGACACGCCGAGCCGCGACGCCAACGACTTGATGGTGATCGGTTCGGCCGGGCTGGCGTTCAAGGCTTCGCGTGCCGCCAAGACGAGGGCCGTCCTCAAGTCACCGTGGTGATAGGTGTCGGACCGCTTCTCTTGCGGGGTCTCCTGGGGCGTCGTACCCGCATTGCCGCTTCCGGATCCATCCGACATGTTAAATCTGCTAACTTCCGTTGACACTCGGGCGCGACCATGATGTTATTTCTGATAACATCTTGGGGCGGAACCCTCCACGCGTCGCGCTGAACCACGCGAACCAACCAGGGCTTCGCCGCGGCCAGCACCAAACGGGACGAGCATGACAGAAACGATGCGGGCCGTGGAGTACGACGACTATGGACCAGCGAGCGTCCTGAGTATCAAGCACGTGCCACGCCCTCGGCCGAACCCGGGCGAGGTCCTCGTCCGCGTCGCGGCTTCGAGCGTCAACCCGATCGACACCATCATCCGATCCGGGAAGCTGCGGCTTCGCACCGGGAGGCGGTTTCCGAAGCGCACGGGCATCGACTTCGCTGGAAAGGTCGTCGGCATGGGTGCGGAGACGTCGGGCTTCGAGCTGGGGGATCGGGTCTGGGGCGTGATGCCGCTGACGATCGAGCGTGGCTTCGGACAAGGCAGCGCGGCGGATTACGTCACGATCGCCACCGACCGGCTCGCTTCGAGTCCCTCGCATCTCGATGACGTCGAGGCCGCCGCGGCGTCCAGCGTGGGGGCGGTCGCCATCATGGCTCTGAAGGACAGGGCCAAGTTGCGGCCGGGCGAGCGCCTCCTGGTCCGCGGCGCCGCAGGGGGCGTCGGCTGCATGGCCGTTCAACTCGGGAAGGTCTTGGGCGCGCATGTCACCGCGCTGGCTTCGGCCAACGATCTAGCCTTCCTCCGCACGCTCGGAGCGGACGAGGCGCTGGACTATTGGACGACCCGGCCCTCCTCCCTCGCCGCTTTCGACGTCGTGCTCGACCTCGTCGGCACGGAGCTTCCCGCGTATCGTGGGTTGTTGACCCCGTCCGGCAGGATGATCTGCTTGGCGATCAAGGGACTGGGTGCCATCCTCTACATCCTCGCGTCGCGGATACACGGTCAGAAGCGGGTCCAGTTCTTCAGCGCCGCACCCATGTCGGAGACGATGAGGGAGCTCACGGCCTACATGGAAGCCGGATCGATCCGCCACGTCGTGCACAGCGTCCAAGACCTCGAACGGATCGCGGAGGCGCAGGTCTCGGTGGAGGGCGGGGATGGACGCGGTAAGCGCGTCCTCCGCCACGAACACGCCGGGGCCGGCTAGAGCAGTTTCGCTGAACGTCGACTTGTTGTTGGGGATCCCATTGGCGCCGCTTTGCTGATTCCATCGCCGCCGTGAGCAGGAGGCGGCGAGGATGCAAGCTTACAGCGGCGATCTGCGCGGCCGGGTGCTTGAAGCGACGGCGAATGGCGTGTCGGCGCGCCAGGCGGCATTGCGCTTTGATGTCGGTGTGACCAAGGCGACGACGTGGGTGCGGCGGTTCCGGGCAAGCGGCGGGGCTGCGGCGCGGCGCCAAGGCAAGAAGCGCGGCTCGAAGCTCGATGCCTACGCCGACTTCATCCTCGCCCTGGTGGAAGCGGACAACAAAGACATCGCGCTGAGCGAGATTTTCGAGCGGCTTGATGTCGAGCGCGGTGTGCGGGTGGGCACGACCTGCGTCTAAACGTTCCTCCACCGGCGCGGGCTGACATACAAAACGTATGGCCCGCCCCGTCGGCAAGCGGTTTGTGCAAGATGTGTACTTCGGCGTGGGGTCCGGATGCCGATCGGCGCCGGGGTCACGTTGTAAGTCATTGTTCCGTCAGGAGGTGAAGGCGGCCAAGGTGTTCACCAACTCGCGCTGTTTAACACTGCAACAGCGTCACAGTGCGCCCGCGATGGTCAACAGGCAGTCCAGCAGGGCCTCCGGGTCGGAGAAGAAAGGCGCGTGGTCGGTGTTCAGCGTGAGCACGGGGTCGCAGGGCAGGTCAGCCAGCATCCTGTCCTGCATGTCAGCTGTCACCGCGTTGTCCTGAGTTGTGCGTATGTAGGCCCGCTTCACCCTGCCGAAGCGTTCCTCGGTCAGGCGGAGCGGTGTGGCGTGCACCTTCAGAGGCTCGTAGGTCAGCTTGCTCCTCGCCAAACCCACCCACTCCTGGCCGGTGGCGTTGTAGAAGCTCATCGTCATGAAAGGGTCGAGCAGCATGGCTGAACCATCCTCGCGCACGTCGAGCACGGGGGGACCGTCCGGGTCAGGCCGGGGCACGTAGTCCAGGATGGCGGCGCCGTCTGGGAGCATCGATCCGGCCAGGTAAACCAGGGTGGAGATTTGATCGGGCGCGCGCTCGGCGGCCTCGCTGATCACCACGCCGCCCCGGCTGTGGCCGACCAGGATGACGGGCTCCGCCTCCCGCGAAACCAGGGTGGCGACCTGATCCGCCCAGGCCGCGAGGCTGACCGCGGACAGGGGCGTCCTGTCCTCGCCCATGCCGAGGAGTTCCGGCGTGCGCACCTCGTGCCCCGCCGCCGTCAGGAGCGGCGTCACGCGCCGCCAGCACCACGCTCCGTGCCAAGCTCCAGGAACCAGGACGAAGATGCTCATCGGCTTGCTATCCTGGCTACGCCTGTTCAAGGCGAGGTGGATTACACCACCTCATGCCGCTTGAAGCACTGACAGGGTTGGCGGCCAACGATGGACCACCATCAGCTACGCGTGACTCCCTTTAACGCGTCATCCTCGTGTTCGCTGACGCGCCATGCTGGCGCTCCATCATTAGCTGGTGAGGCGTTCTTATTCCACTTGCTCCTCAACACGATGTCGTCGCGGGCTTGAGCGCGACGGCACGCTAAGCGCACCGTCCACGCGACGATCCCGCCGCGCATGCATAGGGAATGACCGTACCCGGCCTCGTCTGACCAAGCCGCTCGTGCTGCTGGCCCGTTGAACGTCGGCCCGGCGCGACGCGATCGAGGCGGCGCAATGGGCCTACGACGCGGCTCACCCGATGGAGGCGTGAACGTCATCGAAGACCCAGAATGAAGGTCCGCTTCGGAGTACCGCCTCAAGGTCGAGGAA
>CAXSDP010000167.1:0-3689 GCA_964235705.1 uncultured Beijerinckiaceae bacterium
CGGCGCGGCTGGGGCGCGCCGTCCCGCCACCCGCCCCATCGCCCGCCCCGGCGTCACAGCCGGCGGCCGGGGGAGCCCCGGTGGCGGACCGGCGCTTGGCGGTGCTCTCAGAACTCGATGGCCTGCCCCTCGCCGCGAAGCTGGCGCTGTTCGCCTGAGGCGCCCGCCGCCCGCGCGGCGGCGGCACCGCTCCTGGCGACGGCGATGTTGTCGAGGAACTGGCGCGCCGAGCGTTCCCAGGTGAAGCCGATGGCGTGGGCGCGGGCCGCCGCGCGCGGGACGGCGAGGGCGCGCAGGCAGGCGGCGCGCAGGTCCGCGTCGAGCACGCCGGCGCCGCTCGCGCCGATCACGTCGAGGGGGCCCGGCACGGGCAGGGCGGCGACCGGCAGCCCGCTGGCGAGCGCTTCCAGCAGCACCATCCCGAACGTGTCCGTGCGGCTCGGGAACACGAACACGTCCGCCGACGCGTAGGCGCGGGCGAGGTCCTCGCCCGCGCGCGCGCCGAGGAAGTGCGCGGCCGGGAAGGCGCGACGCAGGGCGGCGGCGGCCGGCCCGTCGCCGACGACGACCTTCGATCCCGGCAGGTCCAGCGCCAGGAAGGCCGGGAGGTCCTTCTCCGGCGCGACGCGGCCGGCGTAAAGGAAGATGGGCCGGGGCAGGTCCCAGGGTCGCCGCTTGTCCGGGTGGAAGGCGGTGGCGTCGACGCCGCGCGACCAGGGCATCAGGCGGGCGAAGCCGCGCCGGGCGAGGTCGCGCGCGAGGCTCGGCGTCGACACCATGGTGCCCCCGCCGGCGTTGTGGAAGCGGCGCAGGACCGCGTAGCTCGCGCCCACCGGCACCGGCCAGCGCGCGGCGACGTATTCGGGGAAGCGGGTGTGGTAGCTGGTGGTGAAGGGCAGGCCGCCACGCAGGCAGGCGCGCCGCGCCGCCCAGCCGATCGGCCCCTCGGTGGCGATGTGGACGTGGTCGACCGGGCCGCCCGGGGCGGCGAGGCGGCGCGCCACGTCGCGCGGGCCGGCCAAGGCCAGCCGGATCTCGGGGTAGGACGGCAGGGACATCGTGCGGAAATCCCCCGGGTGGAGGAAGGTGACGCGCGCGCCCTGCGCCAGCGCCGCCACCGCCAGCGCTTCCAGCGAGCGCACCACGCCGTTGACCTGCGGGCGGAACGCGTCGGTGGCGACGAGGACGCGCATCACGCCGCCGCCGTGGCCACGTCGGCCGGCGTCCGCCCGGTCCCCATCGACTGCCAGCGGAGGATCTCCAGCCGCCCGTCGGCGTGCTCGGCGACCGCCGTGCAGGATTCGACGAAGTCGCCGGTGTTGACGTAGGTGACCCCGGCGATGTCGCGGATCGCGGCGTGGTGGATGTGGCCGCACACGACGCCGGCGCATCCCCGCTTGCGCGCCTCGGCGGCCAGCGTCCCCTCGAACGCGCCGATGAAGCCGACCGCGTCCTTGACCTTGAGCTTGGCCCAGGCGGAGAACGACCAGTAGGGGAGGCCGAGCGCGCGCCGGACCTTGTTGAACCAGCCGTTGGAGGACAGCGCCGCCTCGTAGGCCCAATCGCCGAGCAGCGCCAGCCAGCGGGCGTGGTTGACGACGATGTCGAACTGGTCGCCGTGGATGACGAGGAACTTGCGGCCGTCCGCCGTCGCGTGGACCGCGCTGTCCATCACCTCGACGCCGCCGAAGGTCATGCCGAGGTAGTCGCGGGCGAACTCGTCGTGGTTGCCGGGCAGGAACACGGTGCGGGTGCCCTTGCGCGCCTTGCGCAGCAGCTTCTGGACGACGTCGTTGTGCGACTGCGGCCAGTGCCAGCCGCCCTTCAGCGCCCAGCCGTCGACCATGTCGCCGACGAGGTAGATCGTGTCGGCGTCGTGGTGGCGGAGGAAGTCGAGGAACAGGTCGGCCTGGCATCCCCGCTTGCCCAGGTGCACGTCGGAGATGAACAGGGTGCGGAAGCGGGAAATCTCGATGTCGTCGTCCACGCGGGGGCTGCCTCGGTTGGGCGGTCGGCACAGTAAAGGCACGGGCATGTCGCAGGTTGATGACAGCCGGCGCCTCACCCCCACAGCCCCGGTCCGGGCGGGTGCACCGTCGAGCCCTCGTAGCGCAGGCCGTCCGGGCGGTCGGCGGCCAGCAGCAGCGGGCCGTCGAGGTCGACGAAGCGGGCGCGGCCGGCGAGCAGGGTGGCCGGCGCCATCGCCAGCGACGTGCCGACCATGCAGCCGACCATGGTGGCGAAGCCGAGCGATTCCGCCGCCGCCACCACCGCCAGCGCCTCGGTGAGGCCGCCGGTCTTGTCGAGCTTGACGTTGACCGCGTCGTAGCGCCCGCGCAGGGCGGCGAGCCCGTCGAGTCCCAGCCCGTCGAGTCCATGGACGCTCTCGTCGGCGCAGATCGGCACGCGGTGGTCCACCCGGGCCAGCGCCCCGTCGGCGCCGGCCGGCAGCGGCTGCTCGATCAGCGCGACGCCGGCGGCGGCGCAAGCGTCGATCATGGGTTCGAGGTCGGCCTCCGCCCACGCCTCGTTGGCGTCGACGATCAGGGTGGCGGCCGGGGCGCCGGCGCGCACCGCCGCGATCCGCTCGGCGTCGCCGGCGCCGGCGAGCTTGACCTTGAGGAGCGGGCGGTGGCGGGCCAGCCGCGCCGCCTCGCCCATCGCCGCCGCCGTGCCGACCGAGAGGGTGTAGGCGGTGGTGACCGGCGCCGGCTCGCCCACCCCCGCCCGACGCCAGGCCGGCACGCCCGTGCGCTTGGCCTCCAGGTCCCACAGCGCGCAATCGAGCGCGTTGCGGGCCGCGCCCGGCGGCAGCAGGGTTTGCAGCGCCGCGCGGTCCGGCCGCGCCTCGATCCCGTCGCGCACGCCTTCGATGGCCGCGACCACGCCGGCGACGTCCTCGCCGTAGCGGGCGTAGGGCACGCACTCGCCGCGCCCGATCATCGATCCATCGCGCAGCGTGGCGACCACCACGGTGGCCTCCGTCCTGGCGCCGCGCGCGATGACGAAGCGCCCGGCGATCGGGTACGTCTCGACGGCGATCGAGAGGATCGCGGACCGCCCGGCGCTTGTTCCCATGTCCCAACCCCCTCGCCGCGCCGATCCCCTCGCGGTGGCCGTCCGATCTACGCGGCCGCCGCCGCCTTCGCCAGCGGCTCGGGCGACGCCGCCAGGCGCGAGGCGGACGCGGCGACCGCCGCCGCCTCCGCCCGCAGCCGCCCCAGCCGCTCGGCGAAGCCGTCGTCGCCGTCCTGCTCCAGGGCCTTGCAGTTGCCGGCGAAGGCGGTGAAACCGAGCATGCCGCTCCCGGCGATGCTGCTGTGCGCCTGCCGCCGCAACGCCGCGCGCCCGTCCGGCGTCGTCGCGTCGCCGTCGAAGCGCGCCGCGAGCGAGGTCGCCAACCCGTCCAGCAGCGCCTTGACCTTGGCCTCGCCGATCAGGCCGGCCAGCTTCCCCAGCACGTCGTCCGAAGGGGATCCGGCCGGTGCGGCCTCGGCGACCTCCCGGACATCCCCGCGCCGGTCGACGCGCTCCAGCGCGGCGAGGAGCTGCCCGACCGAGAACGGCTTGTGGACGACGTCCCCCATGCCGGCGGCGCGGGCGATCGCGGTGTGTTCCGGCAGCACGTTGGCGGTCATCGCGATGATCGGCACGTCGCGGCAGCGGTGGGGGAGCGCGCGGATGGCGCG
>CAXSDP010000168.1:0-3682 GCA_964235705.1 uncultured Beijerinckiaceae bacterium
GAGGCCCGCGCCCCGTCCCCCGAGCGGCCGGTGCCGCCGCGCGCGCCCTCGCCGGCCTCCGACGCCGAGCGCGAAGAGCGCGTGAAGATGACGAAGCTGCGCCAGACGATCGCGCGCCGCCTCAAGGACGCGCAGGCGACCGCCGCCATGCTGACGACCTTCAACGAGGTCGACATGAGCGAGGTCATGGCCCTGCGCGCCAAGTACAAGGACGTGTTCGAGAAGAAGCACGGCGCCAAGCTCGGCTTCATGGGCTTCTTCGTGAAGGCCTGCGTGCAGGCGCTGAAGGACGTGCCGGCGGTCAACGCCGAGATCGACGGCTCCGACCTCATCTACAAGAATTACTACCACCTCGGCATCGCGGTCGGCACCGACAAGGGCCTGGTGGTGCCGGTGGTGCGCGACTGCGATATGCTGAGCATCGCCGGCGTCGAGAAGACGATCTCGTCGCTGGGCAAGCGGGCGCGCGAGGGCCAGCTCAAGATCGACGACATGATGGGGGGCACCTTCACCATCACCAACGGCGGCATCTACGGCTCGCTGATGTCGACGCCGATCCTCAACGCGCCGCAATCCGGCATCCTGGGCATGCACAAGATCCAGGAGCGGCCGGTGGCGATCGGCGGCAAGGTCGAGATCCGCCCGATGATGTACCTGGCGATGTCCTACGACCACCGCATCGTCGACGGCAAGGAGGCGGTGACCTTCCTCGTGCGGATCAAGGAGGCGCTGGAGGACCCGGCGCGCCTCGTGCTGGACCTGTGACCACGGCACCCCTCGATCATCTCAAATCATAGCTTATCTCAGCCTAAGGGTTCACCCGCATCCCGTCGGCCGTCGATCCCCAACGCATCGAAACGAGTGAAATGACCTACGACCTCATCGTCATCGGCACCGGCCCCGGCGGCTACGTGTGCGCGATCCGCGCCGCGCAGCTCGGGCTGAAGGTGGCGGTCGTCGAGAAGCGCCCGACCTTCGGCGGAACCTGCCTCAACATCGGCTGCATCCCATCCAAGGCGCTGCTCTACGCCTCCGAGAAGTTCGAGGAGGTCACGCACGACTTCCCCGCGCTCGGCATCAGCGTCGGCAAGCCGAAGCTCGACCTCAAGGCCATGATGAAGCACAAGACCGACACGGTCGGGGCCAACGTGCAGGGCGTCGGCTACCTCTTCAAGAAGAACAAGGTCGACACCTACACCGGGCTCGGCACCATCAAGGGTGCCGGCGCGGTCACGGTGACCGGCGACGACGGCAAGGCGCGGGAACTCGAGACCAGGGCGATCTGCATCGCCACCGGCTCCGAGATCGCGGAGCTGACCGACGTCGCGGTGGACGAGAAGGTGGTCGTCTCCTCCGAGGGCGCGCTGGCGCTGGAGTCCGTGCCGAAGAAGCTGATCGTGGTCGGCGGCGGCTACATCGGCCTCGAACTCGGTTGCGTGTGGCACCGGCTCGGTGCCGAGGTGGAGGTCGTCGAATTCCTCGACCGCATCCTGCCGGGCATGGACGGGGAAGTGTCCAAGCAGTTCCAGCGCACGCTGGAGAAGCAGGGACTCAAGTTCCACCTGGGCGTCAAGGTCACCGGCGTGACGAAGGGCAAGGACGGCGCCACCGTGACGGTGGAGCCGAAGGAGGGCGGCGCCGCCCAGAGCTTCGACGCCAACGTCGTGCTGGTCGCGATCGGCCGCCGCCCGAACACGCGCGGCCTCGGCCTGGAGGCGTTGGGCGTCGCGACCGATCGCGGGCGCGTCACCGTGGACGACGGCTTCGAGACCAGCGTGCCCGGCATCTTCGCGATCGGCGACGTGATCCGTGGCCCCATGCTCGCCCACAAGGCGGAGGACGAGGGCGTGGCGCTGGCCGAGATGCTGGCCGGCCAGCACGGCCACGTGAACTACGGCGTGATCCCCGGCATCGTCTACACCATGCCGGAAGTCGCCGCCGTCGGGCGCACGGAGGAGGAATTGAAGGCGGCCGACATCAAGTACAACGTCGGCAAGTTCCCCTTCACCGCCAATGGTCGCGCGCGGGCGACGCGCCATACCGAAGGCTTCGTCAAGGTTCTGGCGGATGCCGAGACGGACAAGGTGCTCGGCGTCCACATCATCAGCGCGGCCGCCGGCGACCTCATTGCCGAATGCGCCCTGCTGATGGAGTTCGGCGGCTCGTCCGAGGACCTCGCCCGCACCTGCCATGCCCACCCGACGATGGCGGAGGCGGTCAAGGAGGCGGCGATGGCGGTGGAGCGGCGCGCGATCCACGTGTGATCGCGTCTTCGCTTGGCACGACTGACGTATCTGTCTAAGCTGACCAGGCTTGGTCAGGAGCCTCGTGATGCCGACCTTCAACGTGCTCGAAGCGAAGACGAACCTATCCCGTCTCATCGAGGCGGTGGAGAACGGTTCGGAAACCGAGATCATCATCGCGCGCAACGGCAAGCCGGCGGCCCGCCTCGTGCCGATCGCCGCGAAGCCGGACGCCAGCAAGCGGCTCGGGCTTCTTCAGGGGCAATACCCCGCGATGTCCCTTGAGGAATTCAATTCGACCGATGGGGAGATCCTGAAGCTCTTCTACGGTGAGGAAGGTGCCAAGCTCTTCCAGGACAAAGGGTGAAACTCCTGCTCGATACCCACGTCGCGCTCTGGGCGGTTTCCGCAGTCGAACTGCTGACGCAATCGGGGCGGGACATGATAGCCGATGGGTCCAATCAGATCTTCGTCTCAGCGGTGAACATCTGGGAAATCGCCGTCAAGCGTCCGCTCGCGCGGCGGGCATCGCCCGCGATGTCCAGCGAACAAGCCATCGGAGCGTTCGCCGTTGCCGGCTACACGATGCTGGACGTGACAGCCGTCCACGCGGCAGCCGTTGAAACCTTGCCGCTGATCCATGGTGACCCGTTCGACCGCCTCCTCGTCGCGCAGGCTCTGACCGAGCCACTTCGTCTGCTGACGCACGACAAGGTGCTCACCCGCTACAGCGATACGATCGTCTGTTTCGGTTGAGCGGGCCTGCAATTGCAGGTGATATCAACCGTCCCGCATCGTCGCCAACTCCGCCAGCCACGCCGCCGCGTTGCCATCCGACGGCGCGCGCCAGTCGCCGCGCGGCGACAGCGAGCCGCCGGCCGCCACCTTCGGGCCGTTGGGCATGGCGGAGCGCTTGAACTGGCTGAAGCCGAAGAAGCGACGCACGAAGACCTCCAGCCACTCGACGATGATCGCGTCGCCGTAGGCGCGGCGGCGCTCGCGCGGGAAGCCGGGCGGCCAGTCGCCGGCGTCCACGTCGCCCCAGGCATGGTGGGCGAGGAAGGCGATCTTCGCTGGGCGGAACCCGAAGCGCAGCGTGTAGAACAGGTTGAAGTCCTGCAACTCGTAGGGGCCGACCTTGGCTTCCGTGTCCTGCGGCGCCTCGCCGGCCACCACCGGCACCAGCTCGGGCGAGATGGTCGCGTCGAGGATGCGCCGTAGCGTCGCCCCGACTTCGGGGGCGAACAGCCCCGCCTCGATCACCCAGCGCAGGAGGTGCTGGATCAGCGTCTTCGGCACGCCGCCGTTGACGTTGTAGTGGCTCATCTGGTCGCCGACGCCGTAGGTGCACCAGCCGAGCGCCAGCTCCGACAGGTCGCCGGTGCCGATCACGATGGCGTCCTGGTGGTTGGCGAGGCGGAACAGGTAGTCGGTGCGCA
>CAXSDP010000169.1:0-1260 GCA_964235705.1 uncultured Beijerinckiaceae bacterium
GTGCTCCTATCGGCGGTCCACGGCCGCCCCATGTCTCCCCTCGTCCTCAAGCAAGCGCGGC
This sequence comes from uncultured Beijerinckiaceae bacterium, assembly GCA_964235705.1. GTDB lineage: Bacteria > Pseudomonadota > Alphaproteobacteria > Rhizobiales > Beijerinckiaceae > RH-AL1. The sequence continues at coordinate 62 of CAXSDP010000169.1, forward strand.
GCGCGGCCGGGCACTGGCGGCGCGGCGACAAGGCGCTCGCCCACATCGAGCTCGCCTTCGCCCGCCTGCCGCGCCTGGAAGGCGAGGACGACGCGTTCCGCCTGTTCATGGCCGAAGCGCTGCTCGACGACGGGATGAGCCCGCGCGACCTCGCCTGCGGGCTCGGCTTCGCCGCGCTCGGCGCCGCGCTGGGCAAGTACGATCCCGACCAGCCGCGCGTGCCGGCGGGCAGTGGCGTCGAGAGCGGACGCTTCGCCTCGGGCTCGGGGTCGGATGATCCGCCGCCGCCCGCATCGTCCGTGGCGCGAGGGGACGGCGCGCGGCTCTCGTTCCTGGTCGGCGCCACGCCTGGCATCCTCCGCACCCTGGCGACCTTCGCGTCCCGGTTCCCCGTCCCCACGGCGGTGCTCGGCGCCCTGTTCATCCCGACGCCGAACGACGGCGGGGTCACGGACGGCACGCTGCCGGACGCGCCCGACATCCGCTACCACCGCGACGGGCCGGCCGGCACCCTGCGGCTCGCTCGGACAGGGGACGACGGCGGCGAGGCGGTCGTCGTCGCGCGGAACCAGGGCGGCGTGTACGTCGACGTCGCCACCGGGAAGCCGCTCGGCCGCGACCTCGGCGGGCAGCTCTACCTCGACTTGGCCAGCGTCACCGCCGCGCTCGCCCCGCGCGACCGCGCCCGACCGGCGGCGGCCGACGATGAGCCGCAGCTCTGCCCCGCGCCGACGCCCGACACGCCCCATTACGCGAGCGAACGCGCCAAGGACTACGAGGACGACGTCCACGCCCGCGTCAACCCGCTGGCGCCGATCCCCCGGGGGTTCGGGGTCAAGGTCCTCGATCCCGCGACCGGTGAATACGTCTTCCTCGACGACTGCTTCCGCTACGCGGGCGACTTGGTCGACGGCGACATGAAGCCCGGCGACCTCGTCGACGCGAAGGGATTACGGAAGGATTACCTGTATTCGAAGGGGTGGTCGCGAGCGATGGATGAGGATGTCAAGCAAGCCAAGAAGGAACTCAGGGCAGCCAAGGCGCGCGGGGTCGGCCTGAAGTGGTACTACGCCGAGCAGGGAGCGGCCGACAGGATGCGGAAACGATTTGAGCGAGAAGACATCAGAGGTATCGTCATCGGCGTCATGCCACCGAGGCGACGCCGATGATCCGGACGTTACAATGCCACCTGTCCGCGT
>CAXSDP010000169.1:1360-3654 GCA_964235705.1 uncultured Beijerinckiaceae bacterium
CGCGACATCGAGCGGGCCGGCGCGCCGCTGAGCGACACGCCGCCGTGGGAGCTCGAGGGATGATCGCCATGACCACCGCAGCCTCGACGACACCCGTGTCCTGTAATCCCCTTCGGAGCACCGCGTGAGCGATCACCACCACCACGGACACACCCACGACGGCGTCGTCGCCGCCCACGAGGGGCCGCTCACCCATTACCAGCTGATGGAAACGGCGCTGCGCGAGCTGCTGATCGACAAGGGCGTGTTCACGGCCGACGACGTGCGCCGCGAGGTCGAGGCGATGGAGGGACGCACCCCCGGCGTCGGCGCCGCGATGGTCGCCCGAGCCTGGGTCGATCCAGCCTACAAGGCCCGGCTGCTCGCCGACACGGCGGCGGCGGCGGCGGAGTTCGGCTTCCAGGCCGGCCCGTTCCGCGTGCTGACGATGGCCAACACGCCCGACGTCCACAACATGATCGTGTGCACGCTGTGCTCGTGCTACCCGCGCATGCTGCTCGGCCTGCCGCCGGCCTGGTACAAGGGGCTGGCCTACCGCGCCCGCGCGGTGCGCGAGCCGCGCGCGGTGCTGGCCGAGTTCGGTCTCCACCTGCCCGAGGGCGTCGCGCTGCGCGTGCACGATTCCACCGCCGACATGCGCTACATGGTGCTGCCGATGCGCCCCGCCGGCACGGAAGGCTGGGACGAGGCGGCGCTGGCCGCGCTCGTCACCCGCGACAGCCTGATCGGCGTCGCCCAAGTGGTCGCCGGGGCGTCGGCACCCCCTCCTTGAGGCGTCGGCCCCGGGGGTGAGGCATTAGCTCTGGCTGCCCTCGCCGACGTTGGTCACCGCGCGGCGGTTCTGCGACCAGCACGAGATGTCGTTGCACACCGCCACCGGCCGCTCCTTGCCGTAGGAGATGGTGCGGATGCGCCCAGCCGGGATGCCGCGCGCGATCATGTACTGCTTGGTCGCCTCCGCGCGGCGCGCGCCCAGCGCGAAATTGTACTCGCGCGTGCCGCGCTCGTCGGCGTGGCCCTCGATGATGAAGGAACGGTCGTAACGCTGCAACCAGGCCACCTGGCGGTCGAGGATCGCCTGCGCCTTCGGCGTGAGGTCGGTCGAGTCCGACTCGAAGAACACGCGGTCACCCACGGTCTGCGCGAACTCCTGGGCGCTGCCGGGCGCCCCGGCGCCCCGGGACCCGTCGCCACGCCCGCCGCCGTCGCGGCTGGCCAAGGCGTTGCGATCGACGCTGTAACCGCCACGCCCCTGGCCATCGCGGCCCTGGCCGTAGCCACTGGACGATCCGCCCCCGCCCAGGCCGGCGAGGCCTTCCTCGCCCGGCGTCTTCGCGCAACCGGCGATCGCCAAACCCGCCCACACCACGGCCACGACCTTCGCGGTCCCGGCAAAACCCTTGAGGCTCATCGCCATACTCCAAACGCGTCCCATGCGCTCCGAAGTACCCGGCGATGGTTAACCGGCGGTGTTCCGTCAACCTTGATGGGGCGTTACGGCGGTCACCGCCTCGCGCGCGCTCCCATCATGGTTAGCGAAGGGTGAACGAGGGTCGGCCGGCCGGGACCTGGGCGCTCAGAAGCTCGGCATGCCGGCCGGCGCCGGGATGCCCCCCGGGCTCGCGGGATCGACGACGTCGCCATCGCCGCCGTTGGGACCGGCGACGCCGGTGTTCGGGCCGGGCCTCGGGTTGACCGGGTCGACGGAATCCTCGCCGGTCGCAGGCGGCACGCCGGGGGACGAACCGGGGGTCTTCGGATCAGCCGCCGGCTGGGGCTTGTAATCGGGGGGAAGGTCGGTCGGCATGGTGCCTCCTGCTGTCGCGGGGACGGGTTTCGTCCTCATGACGCGGGGCAACGCGTGGCCGACGCCCTTGGTTGCCCGATCGTGGCGCTAGCTCTGCCCGCCGCCCACCACCGTCTGGGCGCGGCGGTTCTGCGACCAGCAGGAGATGTCGTTGCACACCGCCACCGGGTGTTCCTTGCCGTAGGAGATGGTGCGGATGCGCCCCGACGGGATGCCGCGCGCGACGAGGTAGTCCTTGGTGGCCGCCGCGCGGCGGGCGCCGAGGGCGAAATTGTACTCGCGGGTGCCGCGCTCGTCGGCGTTGCCTTCCACGGTGAAGGGTCCGCGATCGTAGCGCTGGAGCCACGCCGCCTGCCGGTTGAGCGTCGCCTGCGCCTTCGGCGTGAGGTCGGTCGAGTCCGACTCGAAGAAGACGCGGTCGCCCACGTTCTCCGCGAAGTCCTGCGGGCTGCCCGGCACGGCGCCGGCATCGGCGAGCAGGCCGTCG
>CAXSDP010000170.1:0-3451 GCA_964235705.1 uncultured Beijerinckiaceae bacterium
CTAGGCACGTCGAGCTTTCCCGAGCTAGCACCGGTGACGGCAAACATGTGTTTGGCGTCACCTGGGTGTCAAACGGCGTTCAAAACTCAGCGCCTATCCACAACTATCGACCCTGAAGTGGCCACTCAGGCGGCTTACACCGTTTGCTGATAGCGGACGCGAGGCAGCCTATATCGCGGTGAAGCCGCCATCCGCCATGATGAGCGCTCCCGTAATGAAGCTTGCGGCTGAGGACGCAAGAAAGCCGACCACCTCGGCGATTTCCTCGGGCTGACCGACGCGGCCGAGAGCGTGAGCGTCGCCGTAGCTGGCCAGCGTGGCGCGGCTATCGTCCACGACGCCCTCGAGGATGTCGGTCTCGACCACGCCGACACCGATCGCGTTCGCACGGATGTTGTCGCGGCCATGCTCGATCGCGATCGTCTTGACCAGCTGGGCAATCGCCGCCTTCGACGCGCCGTAGGCTGCGGTCTCCTTCAGGGCCACCACGCTGGCCACCGAAGCTACGCTCACGATCGATCCGCCGCCGCGGGCGACCATGGAGGGCAATGCCGCGCGGACGAAGGTAAAGTTGCCGCGCGCATTGGTGGCGAAGATCGCGTCCCATTCGGCCGTGCCGGTGGCGACCAGCGGCTTGTTCAAGGTGCGGCCGGCGTTGTTGACCAGGATGTCGATGCCACCGAAACGATCGGTCGCCAGCGCTATGGCGGCAGCCGCATGCGCCTCCTCACCGACGTCGCCGACGAGCGTTACCACGCGTTCGCCGGTGAGGACGCGGACCTCCTCACGCAGGTCACAGGCGACCACCGAGGCGCCGCGTTCGGCCAACACGCGTACGATCTCGCGGCCGATGCCGCGGGCTGCGCCGGTGACGACGGCGACCTTGCCGCCGAGGTCCCAGGATTGGGGCAGAGCCGTCATGACGAGGTCTCCCGGAAGTCGGTGCTCCCCGTCACATCCCGCCATGCGTCCATCTCCGCCAACGTGGCCTCCATCTTCGCCCGCGCGCGGACCAATGCGTCCGAGCCGAGCAGGAGGTGCAGCGGCGGATGCGGCGCCTCGACCGCCGCGATGATCGCGTCCGCGGCCCGCGCAGGATCGCCGATCTGCCGCCCGGCGATGCCGTCGAGATGGTCCAGTGCCCGGCCGACGCTGTCCCGATAGATGAGCGTCATCGCCTCGTCGCTGCGCCGGATCGAATGGTCGGACAAGAAATCGGTCCGGAACCCGCCGGGCGCCACTGCCGTCACGCGGAGGCCAAGCGGCTCGACTTCCTGCGCCAGACTCTGCGACAGACCCTCCATCGCCGACTTGGCAGCCGCGTAGAGGCCGGACGAGGCCATCGGCGCCCGGCCCGCGATCGAGGTCACGTTGACGATGTGCCCGGATCCCTGCGCACGCAGGCGTGGCAGGGCGGCACGGATCAGGCGGAACGGGCCGAACAGATTCACCTCGAACAGGCGCTGGACTTCGGTGTCGGTGGCGCCCTCGATCGCGCCCAGCAACCCGTAGCCGGCATTGTTGACCAGAACGTCGATGCGGCCGGTCGCCGCGAATGCCTTCTCGATTGCCGGTTCGGCCGCTGCCCGATCGTCCAGGTCCAGCGTCAGCACCGTCAATCCGGCAGCTTCTGCATCGAAAGGCGCGGCGTTTTCCCGCACGGTGCCGACGACCGCGTCGCCGCGAGCGAGAACGGCTCGGGTGAGCGCCGCGCCAAGTCCTCGCGAGATGCCGGTGATCAACCAGGTTTTCATGGGCAAATCTCCTTCAGGACTCGACATAGCGCCCGGAGGTCGGCGGTATAATGCGGCGGCTGCTAACCGAGCCTGTTAGCGTCGCTTCATGGTGGTTCGACGGGATCATGATCAGGACGGTGGATCTGGGCGCCCTGCGGGCCTTCGTGACGGTGGCGCGGCTGTCGAGCTTCAGCCAGGCCGCGAAGCATCTCGGCGTTTCCCCATCTGCGCTGAGCCAGGCGGTGCTCGGGATCGAGGAGCGTGTGGGCACGAGCCTGCTTCACCGGACCACCAGGAGCGTATCGCCAACTGACGCAGGCGCGGCGCTGCTCGACGAGCTGGGACCTGCCTTCGACGGCATCGACCAGGCTTTCGACCGGGTGCGCGGCACTGGACGCGGTCCATCCGGCACCGTACGGGTGCACTGCTTCCGGGCGGCCGCGGATCGCTTCGTTCGGCCAGTGCTGGCTTCCTTCCATGCCGCATGTCCGGACGTCGTACTCGACGTCGCCGTGGACGATCAGCTCGTCGACCTCGCAGGCGGCGGTTACGATGTCGGCATCCGCGTCAGCGAGACCATTGAACGCGACATGATCGCGATGTCTCTCGGCGGCGACATGCGCCAGATCGCGGTGGCGTCTCCGCGCTACCTTGCCGAGCACGGTGCACCGGACACGCCCCGTGACCTGCTGCGTCACCGCTGTATCCGTTGGCGCTGGCCGGGACAGTCGGTTCCTTACGCCTGGGAGTTCTACGAGGACGGACGCTGGTTCTCCGTCAAGGTCGACGGACCGCTCGTCGCGAGCAGTCGCGAGCTCGGTATCGCAGCCGCCGTGGACGGGATTGGAATCGTATTCACCAGGGATGACGGCGTCGCGGCCGAACTCGCGGATGGCCGTCTCGTGCCGTTGCTCGAACGCTGGTCGGCGCCCTTTCCCGGGTTCTCCCTGTGCTACCTTCGACAACGGCGCAGGGCACCGGCGGTGCGTGCGTTCATCGACGCCGTGCGTCGCGCGGCGGCGACGCAAGGGGTGAACGGCTCGGCTGAGAAGAATGCTGATGCACTTACGCGGTAGGCCGTGAGGTCCGGTATCCACTCATTACCAAACGAAAGCGTCCGGTCTGGAACATGTCTGCTTGGAAACAGAACTGAGCCGGCTGCACGTCCGTCCGGATCGAGTGCGAAGCGGCCTCCGTCCTAGTTGTGACGGTGCGGGTCTGATTGTCATACGCACTCTGCGGCTCCCGTAGCAGCCCTGCGCCCTTCGGGGCCGTAGGGCTCCTCAAGCAGGGTCTGCGCCTCGGTGAGTGTCCGCATGGGCAAGCCGCGAAGGCTTACGGTAAGGCGGATCGTCGCCCTCCTGGGCGCGGTGGCTGGGGTACTTCAGGCGGTCGCCACCGTCCTGAAGTACCTGCCGAGCTGGTAGCCTGAACCTGGGAGGGGGGGTCAGTCTTCGCCGTTTGGCCCCCCGACCATGCTGAGAGTGTGGACGTCACGGGAATCGTTTTCAAGCGTCACGTCGCTCCAGCCTTGTCAGCCGGTTTCTAGGTCTGAACCTCCCGAACGACCGGTAGCCATCATGCTCCGACTCATATCCGCTATGGGGAAGTCCTCGACGGCACCTTAACGTTCGGGATGGAGTGCAAAGCGGAAGCGGCCCCCTCGGGACAGGGCTCATCGGTCGACCTGAAGCAGTTCTCATTGCTGAACTGCT
>CAXSDP010000171.1:0-3401 GCA_964235705.1 uncultured Beijerinckiaceae bacterium
CGGTCACGTAACCTTCTCAGGTGCTTGAACGCCATGTCGCGCCCTTCCGCGCCCCGGCCTCCACGACCGATCCGCCCGCCTGGGGCGCCGGACGCCATCCCCTCACGCGCGCCCGTCTCGACGAAGTCGACGAAGGCCCGCAGCGGTCTTCGCGGGGCGACCCCGCGTCGGGGCGGCGGCGCCGACGCGCGTCGAACAGGGACCAGCTCGCCGGCTCACGAGGTTGGCGACGAGGAAGGCGATCGGCCCGGATCTCATCGGCTGCCGGCCGGGGCACCAGTCCGGCCGGGGCACCAAGTCGCGTGAACCTCTTTACGCCCTCTCGTGTTTGCCCCACGATCACGGCCAGCGGTCACTTGCCAAGGAGGGCGGACCATGAACGCTCGACTGTATTTCTCGACCGATGGATCCATGCCCATCGAGCCGATCGAGGAGCTGAGCGCGGTCTCGCTCAAGAAGCCCTTTGCAACCGATCAAGGCCTCATGCCGGCGGGCGCGGAAGGCACGATCGTGTCCGTCTATGGGTCCGGGGAAGCCTATCGCGTGGAGTTCGAGGCGCCTTTCCATGCCCTCATCACAGTGGAATGTGAGTTCATCGATCCCGTAGCCGGAGAAAGTCGTGCCGACCTTGCCGCCTCTGTCGGATCTGCGAATCGATAGTCTAAAAATAACGGCATACCTGTTGAACCCTCATGGTAAAGGCGCATCGAAAGCCCAGTATTTCATGAGCTATGGCTTCGACGCTTCGAGACCGCACGAACTGGCCTCGTCGCTCTTCGATCACTTCCGTACGTCTCCGATCGAGACAATGACAACAAACAAGTATGGTACGACCGTTACGTTCCTGGCACCGATGCATGGCTGCCCGAACAACAAACCTACGTCGAATGTACGCTCCGTTTGGGAGATCTCGACGGGAACGACGATTGCTAAGTTCGTGACCGCTTATCGTCATTAGCTTACATCCTTTCCGCACACAGCGCCCCTCACGCGCGCCCCGCCTTGACGAAGTCGACGAAGGCCCGCAGCGGCGCGGGCAGCAGGCGGCGGCCGGAATAGTACAGGAACGGGCCGGGGAAGGGCTGCCACCAGTCGGCCAGCACGGGCTCCAGCGCGCCGTCGTCGAGCCGCGGGCGCAGCCAATCCTCGAACAGGTGGATGACGCCGGTGCCGGCGACCGCCGCCTCGATCGCGAGGTCGGTCGCCGCGCCGACCAGCACGAGCAGCGGCCCGGACGGCTCGACCCGCACGACCGCGCCGTCGCGCTCGAACTCCCACGGGCTCGTCGTCGCGCCCGACGCGAAGCGGCCGCGCAGGCAGGCGTGGCCGAGCAGGTCGCGCGGGTGTTCCGGCCGTCCCGCCCGATCGAGGTAGGCCGGCGCGGCGGCGGTGGCGAAGCGTTGGACGCGCGGCCCGATCGGCACCGCGATCATGTCCCCTTCCAGCCGCTCGTCGTAGCGGATGCCGGCGTCGCAGCCGGCGGCGAGCACGTCGACGAAGCCGTCCTCCGCGATCACCTCCAGCTGGATGTCGGGGTAGGCGGCGAGGAAGGGCGGCACGATCGCCGGCAGCACCAGCCGCGCGGCGCTGACCGGCACGTTGAGCCGCAACGTGCCGGCGGGGCGCTCGCGGAACCCGTTCACCACGTCGAGCGCGGCGGCCATCTCGCCCAGCGCCGGCGCGAGCCGTTCCAGCAGCCGCCGCCCCGCCTCCGTCGGGACGACGCTGCGCGTGGTGCGGTGGAGCAGCCTCACGCCGAGCCGCGCCTCCAGCCGCCGCACCGCCTCGCTGAGCCCGGACGCGCTGCGACCGCTGGCGCGGGCGCCCTCGCGGAACCCCCCGGCGTCGGCGACCGCCACGAAGGCCGCCATGTGGTTCAGATCGACCCTCATCGTCCCCCGCCCCGTCCCTCACCCGCACTGTCCGCCATCCCGCACGGCCCGTGCGGATAACGCCGGATTATCGCGCGAGGGCGCAACCCTTACCTCAAGGCTCACCGCAACGGGAGATCGCCCATGCCCACCACACTCGACGCCTCGACCACCTTCCCCCTCGGCGAGCGCGCCGTGCGCCGCCTCGGCTACGGCGCCATGCAGCTCGCCGGGCCGGGCGTGTTCGGGCCGCCGAAGGATCGCGACGCCGCGCTCGCGGTGCTGCGCGAGGCGGTCGCGAGCGGCGTCGACCACATCGACACCAGCGACTTCTACGGACCCCACGTCACCAACGAGCTGATCCGCGACGCGCTCCACCCCTACGGGCGGGACCTCGTCATCGTCACCAAGGTCGGAGCCAAGCGCGGCGCCGATAAATCCTGGAACCCGGCCTTCTCGCCCGCCGAGCTGACGGCGGCGGTGCACGACAACCTCCGCAACCTGCGCCTGGACGCGCTCGCGGTCGTCAACCTGCGCGTCATGTTCGACCACCACCCCGCCGAGGGCTCGATCGAGGCGCCGCTGAGCGTGCTGGCCGACCTGCAGCGACAGGGGCTGGTGCGCCACATCGGGCTGAGCAACGTCACGCCCGCGCAGGTCGCTGAGGGTCGCCGCATCTGCCCGATCGTCTGCGTGCAGAACCTGTACAACGTGGCGCACCGGGCGGACGACGCGCTGATCGACGAGCTGGCGGCGGCCGGCATCGCCTACGTGCCGTTCTTCCCGCTCGGCGGCTTCACCCCGTTGCAATCGACGATCCTGACCGATGTCGCGGCGAGCCTCCGCGCCACGCCGATGCAGGTGGCGCTGGCCTGGCTGCTGCGCCGCGCGCCCAACATCCTGCTCATCCCCGGCACGTCATCGGTGGCGCACCTGCGGGAGAACCTCGCGGCCGGCGCCCTCGCCCTGCCCGACGACGCCATGGCGGCGCTCGATCGCATCGGGGCCGTCGCCGCGCACGCGTGAGGGGTCGGCCTCGCCGGCGGCTTTCGTGGAACGGGCGTGTCGGGCGCTAAGCGCCTTCCGACCCGCCTTCATGCTCGTCGGCATCCAAGTCCTCGTCCTCGTCCAAGTCCTGGTCGGCATCCAAGTCGGCCACGGTGGTTGCGGGAGGGGGCGTGAACATCTCGATCGATCCTCCCCCTCCCATCGGGGGCCGATCAGTGTGAGGTCAAGGCCCGGTCTCGGCGGATCATCTTGCGTGTGACCGCCGTCACCGGAAGGGGCGTTCCAACGTCTCGGTGGGGGCGCCATCAAGGTGGCCGTCGACGATGTGGAAGGCTCGTCGCCTCCTCGGGGAGCCGACCGGGGGACGCCATGGTCCTGGCACGAAGGGTTTCCGCGACGAGGGCGGGGGCAGCGTCGAATGCGCCTTCCGTGGATCGTCGACCGAACGAGGCGAGAGCCCGGTCGGCCAACATCGCCTTGGCCTCCCGCGCCGCGTGAACCAACGCCGCACGCTCGGCGTCC
>CAXSDP010000172.1:0-3342 GCA_964235705.1 uncultured Beijerinckiaceae bacterium
ACCATTCAGGTTCACACACAACCCGTACCACCAAACTCCGGGACCAAACAATTAGAGCGTCGGACCTTTAATCTGACGCGTAGCCGGCGGCTTGGAAGTAGTTCCAGCACTCCTGCGGTCGGAACAGGTCGCAGATGCTGCCGATGGCGCGCCACAGGGCGTCGAAGGTGCGGGCACCGGCGGCGCGCAGGTGCGCCTTGAGTTTGGAGAACGCCATCTCGCCCTTCGACAAGCTCAGGCGGGTTGAGGTCGGGACTGTAGGGCGGCAGGAACAGGAACCAGGTGCCATGGTCCCTGAGGATGCGGACGGCCTTGGCGTGTCTGTGAACGGCGAGGTTGTCGAGCACGACGACGTCACCCCTGGTCAGGGTCGGGGCGAGCTGGGTCTCGACCCACAGGTCAAAGGCGGCGCGATCCATCGCTTTGTCGACGACCCATGGCGCGCTGAGCCCATCGCAGCGCAGGTCGGCGATGAAGAGCCTGTCCTCGCGCATGCGGGAATTTGCGTGTGCCAGTGGCCAAACGGCGCCGCGCTGGGCAGCCGGGAGCCGCGCGGGGAGCGGCCGCGCAGCCGCACCATCTTGGTGGTCACGGCGGTCTCGTCGACGAACACCAGCCGCGCTGGCTGGTCCCGCATCCGTTCCTGGCGCTGGGTGATCCAGCACCGGCGCGCTTCGGCCACGGCGGCGCGTTCGCGCTCCGCCGCCGCCAGGGCTTTTTTCCATATGAGAAGCCGTGCCGGCACAGGAAGCGCGACAGGGCGGCCGGCTCGGCGCCGACGCCGTGCGCCTCGACCAGTCGGTCGCGTAGCCCGGGCATGGTACGGACAATGCCGCGCATTGCCGTGAGATGTCGGGCTTAGCCTCCACCGCGCCGATCAGGAACGCGGTATGGGGCGCCAGCTTGCCCGTGCCCGGCAGTCGCCCCCGGCGGTCGGGTTCACACGAGCCCGACGCCGCGACCCGCTGCACCAGCCTGATCGCGGAGCTGTTGCCAACATTGAAGTGTCGGGCGGCAACGCGGCGCGAGTGGCCCGCCGTGACGAAGGCGACGACGCGCTCGCGAAGAGCAACAGATAAGGGCTGGCCCATGATCCACCTCAAGAAGGAGGAATCATCAAAACCGCCGCAGGTTCATCGCGCCAGGTTTGGCGTCCGACGCTCTAGTGAGATGACCTGCGTTTCTTCCTTGCGATAACGAGGCACAGCAAGCTGTCCACGGCGGCGCGTGAACTCAACGTATCGCAGCCGACCGTCGGTCGCCGGCTGGCATCGCTGGAAGCCAGCCTCGGTGTGCGGCTCCTCAACCGAACGCCGGACGGCTACGCGTTGACCCTCGCGGGTCAAGACGTCCGGGAGAAGGAGGAACGCCTCAACGGCGAGGCGCAGGCGTTGGAACGGACCGTCAGCGGCCGGGACACGCGCCTATCGGGGTTGGTGCGCGTGACCTGCGCGGAAACGACGGCGGCACACGTCCTGGCGCCCTGTTTCGCCGCGCTGCGCCGCCAGCACCCCGACATTACAGTACAACTCCTCCCCGATCCGCGGGAACTCAGCCTGTCGATGCGCGAGGCGGAGCTTTCGGTGCGTCTCACGCAGCCGAGCCAGCACGATCTCATGATTCGACGCATCGGCAGCATGGCTTTCGGCCTGTACGCCAGCCCGGACTACCTGGAACGACATGGTCACCGCGCCTTCGAGGACGGATGTCCCGACCATCACCTCGTCAGCCAGTTCGACGACGTGGAGAACACCCCACAGTCCGGCTGGCTGGCCGACCTGACGCCGCGCGCTCGGACCTCATTCCAGACCAGCAGCCACGAGGCCGCCGTCGGTGCGACGGTGCATAGTGCCGGCTTGGCGTGCCTGGCCCGTTTCCGAGCCGACCGCGAGCATGGATTGGTCCGCCTCTTGCCACCAGTCACCGCGCCGACCACGGGCATTTGACTGGTGGTCCACAAGGACAATCGCGACACGTCGCGGATCCGAACGGTGATGACACACATCGCCGAATGCGTGCGACGATCGCGCGATAAGCTCAAGCCGGGTGGCGCGGCCGACGCCGACCCCGAGCAAGACGGCTCCGCGCATTAGCCGCGTGCCCCGACGTGCTCGATCGTTCAAGCTTGCGTCGATCAGTGCTGCCGCGGCAGGGAATGCGCGATCCTCGCCATGTCGACGTGGACGGCCGGGAAGTCATTGGTCGGCGCGACCTGTTCCATGGGGTTCGCACCCTTGAGATGCAGGTAATTCGGATTGAAATCGGCGAAAGCGGCCAATTTCTCGAAGTCGGGGATGACCAGCGACTTCGTCTTCTTCTTGACCAGCTCCCTGCCGCTCAGGGCCTGCATGGTCCGGTTGATGTGAACGGTGGACAAGCCGAGGGTTTCGCCAAGGTCCGCTTGCGTGAGGGGCAACGGACAAACGGTTGCCGACGCCCAACCGGCTCCCCTCAGGCGCACGAACATCTCGCAGAAGAAGTGCGCGAGGCGCTTCTCCGCGCTGCGCAACCCCATGTTGACGAGCCACTCCCAAAGCACCGCTTCATCGATCAACGTCGCACACCATAGCGCACGCTGAATGACCGGACGACCGCACAACTCGACGACGCGGGAACGCGGGATGTCGACGATCCGGCAACATGACATGGCCGCGATGGAATGGTCCATGTGCTTGAGGAGGAAGCCATGCATGTCGCAAAGGTCGCCGGGAACCATGTAGGCGACGGTCTGACGTCTCCCATCGGACAGCTGCTTGTAGCGATGGGCGATGCCCTCGATGACGAGGTGGACCTTGGTCGGTTCGTCGCCCTCGTCGATGATGATGTCACCGGCATCGACGATCCGACTCGTGCGAACGACGTCGTCCAAGAAGTTCTTATCGTCCTCGTCGAGGGGCGCGAATGTTTCAAGCTTTCGCGTGAAGGGGTTCTGCATCGAGGCTGCCTCCTAATGGCTCGTTGGCGATGAGCAGCGCGCCATCTTCGTCGATGCAAGCAGGCTACGGTGCTTGATCCGCAACAACGCGAGCTTTTGCTCCATGCGCGTGAGCAGATCGTTGGCGCATATGAGGTATTCAGGGTCTACGTTGGGCCTCAAGCACCCGACGATTGACTGCTGGTGCACGACACGTGTCTTCGCTCTTTGGATACGATCGATCGAGTACGCGATCTCGATAGGTCCGATCATCTCTGCATCCATCCACGCTGCGTTTTGACGTTGCCACCTTAACTAATGTAAAATGATAGCGCGAGATTTTAACTTAGATGAAAATGAATAGCGATTATGCACCTGCGTAGGATGCTATCCATTCGCCAAAACCGACTTCGAGCACAGGGACTATA
>CAXSDP010000173.1:0-3311 GCA_964235705.1 uncultured Beijerinckiaceae bacterium
ATGAACGATGGCGGGACGGCGCGGGTGTCGCGCCGCCCCTCCGGTGTCAAAGGCCGTTGGTGCGCGCGCGCTCGCGGGCGGTTTCCTCGGGCGTGTAGGGCTGCGCGCCCTCGTCGAAGCGCGACCAGCCCGAGGCCCGATAGGATTCGCCGCGCGTGGCCGGATCGACCGCGTCGTTGCCCTTCAGGATGGAGCGGGCGACGGTGGCCTGGTCGTCGGCGACGCGCGCCGTGACCAGCGTGCCGCCCCGGCGCACGCCTTCCGCGTAGACGTGGGCGTCCGACTCGCTGACGCCGGCGTGCGTCAGCGAGCCGATCAGGCCGCCGGCCGCGCCGCCGATTGCCGCGCCGGCGCCGGCGCCCACCGCCGTGGCGACAAGCCAGCCGGCCGCCACCACCGGACCGACGCCCGGGATCGCCAGCATGCCGAGGCCGGCGAGCAACCCGCCGACGCCGCCGATCGCGGTGCCGACCTCCGCGCCCCGGCCGGCGTCGTTGGTGGCCTCGCCGGCGGCGGCGCCGGCGTTGTGGCGGTTGTCGGCGTTGTGGGCGACGATGCTGATGTCCCCGTGCGGGATGCCCGCGCCCTCGAGGGCGCCGACGGCCGCTTGGGCCGCGCCGTAATCGTCGTAAAGGCCGGTGATCGTCTGAGTCATGGAAGGTTCCTTGTTGGTGTGTCAGCGGGACGGGATCGGCCGACGAGGAGGTCGGCCGCCGGAACGTCAACCGCCGAAGACGTTGCCCTGATAGTCGACGGCGACGTCGTGCTTCGCGCTGTTCTTCATGCCCGTGCCGCGCCAAACCCCGTTGGCGTCCAGCGCCAGGCCCGACACTTGGGTGTAACCCTGCGACTCGATGCGGGACCGGGCCTGGGCCTCGGTGAAGCTGTTGGAGCCGGAGGCGGGCTTGGCGGTGTTGTTGGCGCTGGAGGTCGAGACGGCGTTGTTGGACGTGTTGTTGTCCACCGAGGCCCCCGCCGGGGTCATGGTGCCCCCCGCCCGGGACATGGTGCTTCCCGCCGGGGCCATGGTGCCCCCCGCGGGGGCCGTGGTGCTCCCCATCGGGGCCGTCGCGGTCTGCGCCATCCCGGTTGTCGCCACCGTGGACGTGGCGATGGTGGAAAGGACGACGGCGGTGAGAAGGCGCTTCATGGGATCCTCGCGAGGGTCAAGTCGCTGCTTAAACAAGACGCACCGGCTTTCGTTCCTGCACGAATAACCCGCATCCTCCGGCATGGACGCGCGTGATCGTCATCGGGATGCCTCGTTACGATGCAGGTGCCGGTCGATGAGGGACCCTCACGCCGCCGAGGCATCACGCCGCCAGGAAGTCCCCCACCGCGCGGCGGACCACGTCGGGTGCCTCGAGGTGGGGCACGTGGCCGACGCCCGGCACCACCAGCAGGCTGCCGTGGCGCAGGTCGCGGACCGCGTCGGGCGCGGCGGCGGCCAGCGCCGGCATGCTCGCCACCATGTCGGGGGCGGCGTAATGCTTGAGCGGCGCCGTCCCGTCCTTGTCGCCCACGATCACCAGGGTGGGGCAGCGGATGTCGGGGTATTGGTCGCGCACCGGCTCGCGGTAGATCATCTGGTAGGTCGCCGCCGCCGCGCGGCAGAAGCGCTCGTACTCGCCGCTGCCGGCGACGCGCATGCGCCATTCCACGAACGGCTCCATCGCCGCCGCCGGCAGCACGGGGAAGAACGAGCGGAGGAAGGCGCGATAGGCCCCCACCGTGCGCCGCCGCTCCTCCGCGACGAGCGTCTCGGTCGACTGCGGGGCGATGAAGCGGCGGTAGTCGACGAGCCCGATCGGGGCCTCCAGCACCAGCCGGTCGACGTGGTCGGGGGTGGCGGTCGCCACGCGCACCGCCAGCATGGCTCCGGCGGCGTGGCCGATCATGGTCGCCGTCTTGATCTGCAGGCCGCTCAGCAGGTTGACCGTCAGCTCGGC
Organism: uncultured Beijerinckiaceae bacterium; assembly: GCA_964235705.1. Lineage (GTDB taxonomy): Bacteria > Pseudomonadota > Alphaproteobacteria > Rhizobiales > Beijerinckiaceae > RH-AL1. The sequence goes on from CAXSDP010000173.1 coordinate 1,950, forward strand.
CAGCGTGTCGAGGGAATAGTCGACGTCGGGCTTGGAGGATTTGTTGAAGCCGACCTGGTCCGGCACGACCACCCGGTACCCCGCCGCCGCGAGGTCGCGCATCGGCCCCGCCCAGTAGGACGAGTCGAAGGGCTTGCCGTGCAGCAGCACGACCGTGCGGCCGTTGGCCCGCCCGGTCGGCGCGACGTCCATGTAGGCCATCCGCGCCACCTGCCCACCGACGACGCAGGGCTCCCAACGGACCGGCGCGGGGTAGGGCCAGCCCTCCAGGCCGATGCCGAGCGGCTCGTCGTACCGGTCGGGGGGCGTGAACGGCGCGGGCGCGGTTGGGGCCGCCGGGGCCGGATTCACCGGAGCCGGGGCCGGAGCCGCCGGGGCTGGGGCGGCCGGGGCGACCAAGGCCGCCGCCGTGGCCAAGCCGGCGGCGAGCGCCCCCCGGCGGGTCGACGGAAGGGACGGCGGGGTCATCGGCATGGTAGGTCAAACATGATAGTCCTGTCGGATCGGGGCCGGGCGCGGCCGGCCTCATGTGTCGCGGCGCGCGGCGCGGGCAAGCCGGCCAGGGTGAACCAGTGAAGGTGAACCAGTGAAGGTGCATCGGCGAGGGTGAGCCCGCGCCGGCCCCGCGCACGATGTCGTGACCGCATCCCCCACCGCCGAGGTTCTGCCCGTGACCAACCCCGCCGACCCGCCGCCCGAGCCATCCCCCGTCCTGCGACGCCTCCACGACGTGCGGGCGGCGCTCGCCCGCGCCGCCCGCGATTGCGGCCGCGACCCGGCGTCGGTGACGCTGGTGTGCGTGTCCAAGACGTTCCCGGCGGAGGCGATCGTGCCCGTGCTGGAGGACGGCGAGCGGGTGTTCGGCGAGAACCGGGTGCAGGAGGCGCAGGGCAAATGGCCGGGGCTGCGCGAGCGTTTCCCCGGGGTCGAGCTTCACCTGATCGGCCCGCTGCAATCCAACAAGGCGGCCGACGCGGTCGCGCTGTTCGACGTCATCGAGACGGTGGACCGGCCGAAGATCGTCGCCGCGCTCGCCGACGCGGTGCAGAAGCACGGCCGCCAGCCCCAGCTCTACGTCCAGGTCAACACCGGCGCCGAGCCGCAGAAGGCCGGCGTGTTGCCCGGGGAGGCCGACGCCTTCCTCAAGGACTGCCGCGCGGCGCACGGGCTCGCGGTCGCCGGGCTGATGTGCATCCCGCCGGTCGACGACCAGGCGTCGCCGCATTTCGCGCTGCTGGCGACCATCGCCGCGCGCAACGGGATCGCCGGCCTGTCGATGGGGATGAGCGGCGACTATCCCCTCGGCATCCAGCTCGGCGCCACCCACGTGCGCGTCGGCAGCGCCATTTTTGGCGCGCGATA
>CAXSDP010000174.1:0-3096 GCA_964235705.1 uncultured Beijerinckiaceae bacterium
TGCCGCAGACCGGCACAGGCCGGACTGCGGCCGGTGGTGTCAAGGCCGCGCGGCCCGGCATGCGGCCGCGGCCGGGGGCCTCATCGGGTGGCGAGCGCTTCCCGGGCGGGAGTCGCGGCGACCGGCGGCCGGGCCGCGATCACGCGCTCGAACTTCCGCCCGCGCCGGCGCATCGCGGTGAAGGCCAGCCTCGAGGCCGCGCGCGACACCCGCCCGTGCGGAGTGAAGCCGATCGTCTTGAACATCATCCCCATCGCCCGGTCGATATGGTTGCGGTGATAGAAGCCCATGGCGCGCGACATGTAGGCGGCGATGCAGCGCTGGTGGTCATAGGCGATGCCCTCGCCTTCGTTGGTGCAGTGATAGGCGTAGGCGAGCTCGTCATCCTCGCTTTCCGTGACCCGTCCGAGCGCGATCCGGGCGCGCTGCATCACCCCCAGCTTCTCGCGCTTCAGGTAGCGGTGCATGTGGTCGTAGAACAGCTTGAAGTGCCGGTACTCGTCGGCGGCGATCTGCTTGCAGATCCCCTTCAGCACCGGCTCGTCGGTGGCTTCGGCCAGGGCGGTGTAGAAGCTTGACGTGCCGGTCTCGACCATGCAGCGCGCGATCAGCTCGCCGGTGCGCGAGCCGCGCACGGACGCATCCACCTCGATCGGGATCTTGTAGGAGGAGCGATAGCGCTCGAAGGCGCCGGGATAGTCCCAGCCCGGATCGGCCAGCATCGCCCACTGCCCGAGCGCGTCGCCATGCTGCACCTCCTCGACCGCCCAGTTGTCGGACGCGTGCTGGAAGTCGGGATCGTCGGTGAACACGTTGTTCAGGTAGGCCGCGTAGTCGACGCCGTTGCGCTCCACCACCGAGGCCGCCTTGACCAGCCGCAGCACGTCCTGGTCCACCCGGGCCGGCTCGAACCGGTCCCATGCCACGTCTGCGATCCGCCAGTGCTTCATGGTGTTCCTGCGTCCCGCCGCGATGCCGATCCCGCCGCCGGCTGCGGCGACGAGTATCTATCCCATGCTGCCACGGAATGCCCCATCGCCGCCAATCCCGGACCGCAGCCAGGGCACGGGCCTCCGGCGAGACGGCCGGCGTGACTTTATTCCCGATCGGGGGCAAACATCCTCCGCCCGGCCGCAGAACGTCCGGTTCCGGAGGCGGACGGAGCATGGCGAACGGCCTCGTCGTTTCCTGATCATGGAGGCGCCTGCCGACCGGTCCGTGCCGCCTGCCTCAGGTCGGGGTCGGGTCGGCGTCGCCTGGCATGGACAGGTAGATTTCAGACCGAAGGAGCCCGCGCGGCCATGAACATCCATGAATACCAGGCCAAGACCCTGCTCAAGGGTTTCGGCCTGCCTGTGCTGGACGGGCGCGTCGCGCGCTCTCCCGAAGAGGCGCTGTCCGCCGCCCGCACCCTGCCGGGCCCGGTATACGTGGTGAAGTCGCAGATCCACGCCGGCGGCCGCGGCGCCGGGCGCTTTGCCGACGACCCGAACGGCAAGGGCGGAGTCCGCCTGGTCAGGAGCCCGACCGAGGCCGAGGAAGCCGCGACCGCGATGCTCGGCCACGTGCTGGTCACCAAGCAGACCGGTCCCGCCGGCAAGCAGGTCAACCGGCTCTATGTCGAGGCCGGCTGCGACATCGCCCAGGAGCTGTACTTCTCCATGCTGACCGACCGCGAGAGCGGCCGCATCGCCATCATCGCCTCCAAGGAAGGCGGCATGGAGATCGAGGAGATCGCCCATACCAGCCCGGAGAAGATCCTCAATGCCACCATCGACCCGGCACTGGGCTATTCCGACTACATCGCGCGCGATCTCGCCGGCGGCCTCGGCCTGACGGGCAAGTCGATCCAGCACTTCGTCAAGGTGGTGAAGGCGATCCACGCCGCCTTCGTCGCCCTGGACGCCGCCTCGATCGAGATCAACCCGCTGGTGGTCACCGGCGCCGGCACGCTGGTGGCGCTCGACGCCAAGATGACCTTCGACGACAACGCCCTGTTCCGCCATCCCGAGCTGGAGGACCTCCGCGACGAGAGCGAGGAGGACCCCAAGGAGCTGGAGGCGGCCCGGCACGGCCTGTCCTACATCGCGCTCGACGGCAATATCGGCTGCATGGTCAACGGCGCCGGGCTGGCGATGGCGACCATGGACATCATCAAGCTGGAAGGGGCCGAGCCCGCCAACTTCCTCGATGTCGGCGGTGGCGCCACCAAGGAGCGCGTGGTCGCGGCGTTCAAGATCCTGCTGTCGGACAAGAACGTCGAGGGCCTGCTCGTCAACATCTTCGGCGGCATCATGCGCTGCGACATCATCGCCACCGCCGTCATCGAGGCGTCGCGCGAGGTGAAGCTCACCGTGCCGCTGGTGGTCCGCCTGGAAGGCACCAACGTCGAGCTCGGCCAGAAGCTGATCGACGAGAGCGGCCTGCCCATCATCAACGCCAACGACCTGTCGGACGCCGCCCGCAAGATCGTGGCCGCCGTCAAGGGGAGCAAGCGCTGATGTCGGTCCTGGTCGACAGCAACACCCGCGTCATCACCCAGGGCTTCACCGGCTCCCAGGGCACCTTCCATGCCGAGCAGGCGATCGCCTACGGCACCCAGATGGTCGGCGGCGTCACGCCCGGAAAGGGCGGCGCCACCCACCTGAGCCTGCCGGTGTTCGACACCGTGGCGGAAGCGCGCGAGCGCACCGGGGCGGATGCGTCGGTGATCTACGTGCCGCCGCCGTTCGCGGCCGACTCCATCCTGGAGGCGATCGCCGCCGGGATTCCGCTGATCGTGTGCATCACCGAGGGCATCCCGGTGCTCGACATGGTGCGGGTCAAGCGCGCGCTGCAGGACAGCAAGAGCCTGCTGATCGGTCCCAACTGTCCGGGCATCATCACGCCGGGCGAGTGCAAGATCGGCATCATGCCGGGCCACATCCACCGCAGGGGCAAGGTCGGCATCGTGTCGCGTTCCGGCACCCTGACCTACGAGGCGGTGGCGCAGACCACGGCCGTCGGCCTCGGCCAGAGCACCTGCGTCGGCATCGGCGGCGACCCGGTGAAGGGCCTCGACTTCATCGAGGTGCTGGAGATGTTCCTGGCCGATCC
>CAXSDP010000175.1:0-3005 GCA_964235705.1 uncultured Beijerinckiaceae bacterium
GCGCCCAACTCGGCCGTTCACAGGATCAGGCATCTTGCCCGACAACGGACGTTCGCTAGCCGGGCCTGTGCTGCCGGGGCGGCTCTTAGCCGCCCTGGCAGGACGGTTCGCCTGCGGATGCAAGCAGGGTCGAGGCGACCATCGACGAGCCAGGCCCCCGTGCTCGGACCATCCATGTCATCACCCTAAAGATTATGCGGGCTGCCGGAAGCCGACCTTGACCGTTGAACTGACCGCTCGCGGTCGCTCCCTAGAAGACGATCACCGGTCGGCCGCGCAGGCCGCCGGCTGCCAGCGCCCTCTGCGCGGCCGCGACCCGATCTATCGGGTACTCTCCCGTGACATACAGGCGAACCTCTCCGGCGTCAGCCACGTCGCGCAACAGTTCGAGCCACTCGGTGCGCTCAAACGCCTGGTAGACGAACACCGGCTTGATCGAGAGGCCGCGCTCGCCCGGCACGTCATCCCAACCCCGCACCGGTATGTAAACGCCGCCGTCCCGGACCGCCCCGAACGCCTTGCGGCCGAGCACCGCGGTGTCGACCAGGGCATCGACGCCGTCGGGCCCCACGCGGCGGACAGCGGCGGCGAAATCATCGTCGCGCTCAACCACCTCGCTTGCGCCGTAGCCGCGGACCAGCGCGGTCTCAGCGGGCTTGGCGTCGGCGATCACCCTCAAGCCCCGCCTTCTCGCGAGGGCTATCGTGTAGTGGGCCAGTAGCCCGGCACCGCCGCTGACCGCGAGCTGTTGCCCATCCTTGAGCGCAGCGAGCTCCAGCGCGAGCAGCGCCGTCAGGCCGTTCATCGGCAGGGTGGCGGCCTGCGCCAGGGTTGCGTTGACGGGGATCGGAACGACCGATGCCGCGGGGACGACGACGTGCCGCGCCTGGGCCCCGCCTTCCGGTCGCCGCGCCATCACCACCGCCATGACCTGCTGGCCGAGTTGAAGCCGCGACACGCCCGGGCCCACCGCTTCGACGACGCCTGCCGCCTCCACGCCCGGCACGACCGGCCAATGCTCGACGCCGGGCGCCGGGTCGCGCAACAGGAGGTCGGTCGGGTTGACCGCGGCCGCCTTGACGGCGATGCGGACCTCACCGGCCGCAGGCGGCCGAACCATCCGCTCCGCGATCGCGATGACGTCGTAACCGCCCCTGCCCGTGTAGGTGACGGCGGCGCTGACGACGTGTCTTGGGTTGTCCGTCATCGTACACCTCCCACAGTGCTCTCAACCGTTCCGGCGCCGAGGGCGTCCAACTCGGCCAGCGCACCACTCCCGACCGAGAGCGATGCGGCGGCGACGTTCTCCGCGAGGTGCGCGGGACCCGACGTGCCGGGGATGAGGAGGATGTTCGGTCTGTGCGCGAGCAGCCACGCCAGCCCGAGCTGCGCGGGGGTGACGGCGACCTCCGCTGCGATCTCAATGACCCTCGGGTGCTCGGTGACCCTGGGCCAGCCGGGGAAGCGCGCCCCGCCGAGCGGGAAGAACGGCACCCATGCGATCCCGTGCGCGGCGCACAGGTCGAGCATGTCCTCGTACCGGCGGCTCAGCAGGTTGTACGCGCTCTGGACGCAGATGATGCCGGCGGGGATGGCGCGCCGGAGGTTGGCGTCGCTGACCGCGCTCAACCCGATCGCGCCGATCTTGCCCTCGTCGCGCAGGGCGACCATCGCGGCCAGCTGGTCGTCGATGTCGACGACTTGGTCGCCCTCGGCCGTCAGTCCCGGCGAGATGTCGAGGCGGCGCAGGTTGACGACGGGGAGCTGCTCCATCCCGAGGCTGCGCAGGTTGTCCTCCACGCTCGCCCGAAGCTGCTCGGGGCGCTGGGCCGGCTTGATCGGGATGGCCGCGCCCGGCGCCGGGTCGGCGCCGACCTTGGTCGCGACGACGAACGCCCGTCCATCAGCCATCACCTGTCGGATCACGTCATTGGCGAAGCCGTTGCCGTAGAACTGGGCCGTGTCGACGTGATCGACGCCCAGGTCGATCGCCCGCCGCAGCAGCGCCGCGGCACCCGCCGGTTGGTCGGCGAGGCGCTCGACCTGCATCGCGCCGAAGCCGATGCGCGCGACGTCGCGCGTGCCGAGGGGGAAAGTGCCGGCGCGGCTGGCATCCGGTGCGGGATCATGGGACATCGCCGTCCACCCATGCTATGGCTTTGCAAGCGGAGGTTCCTCCGTCTGCTTACATCTAGACGGAGGATCCTCCGCTTGTCAACGCCGCCTCGGCCGCGCGCCGACGGGATCCGGAACCGCGAGCGGATCGTCGCCGAGGCGCAGCGGTTGTTCGCGGCGGCGGACGCCAAGGTCTCGCTGGAAGCGGTCGCGCGGGCGGCGGAGGTCGGCATTGGCACGCTGTACCGCCACTTCCCGACCAAGGAGGCCCTGGTCGAGGCGGTGTACCGAACCGAGCTCGACGCGCTCGACCGCGAGGCCGACGCCCTCCTCGCCGATCGCCCGACCGCCGAAGCGATGCGTCGATGGATGGATGGTTATGCCAAGTTCGTCGTCGCCAAGCATGCCATGCACGACGCGCTACGGATCGCCCTCGCGCCCCGATCCGTCGAGGGCTCCGAAATGCGGATCAGGATAAACGCGACGGTCGCGAAGTTCCTGGCTGCGGGCGTGCGCGACGGCAGCATCAACGGCGACGTCCGGCCCGACGATGTCACCGTGATCCTGGCCGGGTCGGTGTTTGCCGCGGCGGCCTCGACCGATCGCGGCCAGATCAACCGCGTGCTTGACCTGCTGGTGGCCGGCCTGCGTCCGCCTGCCTCGTGAGGCGGGGGGCGGTGTGACAGGTAGGGCGGTCCGGGGATCGGTCCTGCTCGATGGGCCTGTTGACGCGAACTCGGTCACGCAGCTTTCAATGTCATCCGCCGCCGGCGGGACATCGGCCTCCAGATTGATATGACACCTTACACCCAGGGGCGGGCGTCCGCAGGGGACTGAGATCAAACGCAAGTAAACGTCCGGTTCTTTGCGCCGAGCGCCTCCAAGCAGAC
>CAXSDP010000176.1:0-2943 GCA_964235705.1 uncultured Beijerinckiaceae bacterium
CGCTCTGGGCGGCGCTGGCCGACCGCCGCGTCGCCTACACCCTGCCGCCGGCGAGCTTCGAGGTCGGCGGGCAGAAGGTGCGCGCGCCGGGCGACGTCCTCGAGCGCGGCGTCGGCACCTGCCTCGACCTCACCTTGCTCTACGCGGCGGCGATCGAGCAGGCCGGCCTCGACGCGCTCGTCGTCCTCGTCGCCGGCCACGCCTTCGCCGGCGTGTGGCTGACGGCCGGCGCGAGCGCCGAGGCGACGGTCGACGACATGCGGGTGCTCCGCAAGCGCCGCGACCTCCAGGAGCTCGTGCTCGTCGAGACCACGCTGCTCACCGGCGCCTCGCCCGGCGACTTCGCGGCGGCGGTGGCGCGCGGCGCGGCGGCCGTGGAGGAGGGCGCGCCGGCCCTCGACGTGGCCGTGGACGTGCGTGCCTGCCGGGCGCGCGGCATCCGCCCCATGGACCTCGGTGGCAAGAACCTTGGTGAGACCGCCGGCACGGTGGCGCCGAGCGTCGTGGAGGCCGCCCCGCAGGCGCTCGCCGCCGCGCCCGTGTTCCGCGACGAGGTGGTGGCGACCGAGAGCGCCGACGATCCCGACCGCGTCGAGCGGTGGAAGCGGCGGCTGCTCGACCTCACGCTCAGGAACAAGCTGCTGAACTTCAAGCCCGGCGCGGCGGCGGTGACGCTCGACTGCGCCGATCCGGCGGCGCTGGAAGACCACCTCGCGGCCGGCAAGGCCGTGCGCCTCGTCGGCGAGCCGGACGAGGCCGAAGGTGGCCCGCGTCCATCCCCGCGAGACGACCGTGACCACCGATCCGCCGAAGCGCTCGGGCGCGGCGAGGTCCACGTCGCCCTGGGCGAGACGGTGCTGGGCGACCGCCTCCTCAACCTGTACCGGTTGGGGCGCAACGCCTTCGAGGAGGGCGGCGCCAACATCCTGTTCCTCGCCGTCGGCTTCCTGCGCTGGACGCGCCACGGCGCCGACGACGCCCACCGCGCGCCCCTCCTCCTCGTGCCCGTGGCGCTGCGCCGCCCCAGCGCCAGCGCCGGGTTCCGGCTGTCGCTCCACGACGACGATCCCCAGGTCAACCCGACGCTGCTCGAACTGCTGCGCCAGGATTTCGCCCTGCGCGTCCCCGCGCTCGAGGGCGACCTGCCGCGCGACGCGGCCGGACTCGCCGTGCCGCGCATCTTCGACGTGATGCGCGCCGCGATCCGCGACCGGCGCGGCTGGGAGGTGGAGACCGGCGTCGCGCTGACCACGCTGTCCTTCTCCACCCACCTCTTGTGGCGCGACCTCGTGGAGCGCGCCGACGCATTGAAGCGCAACCCGGTGGTGCGCCACCTGATCGACACGCCCAAGCACGCCTACGGCGACGGCCAGCCCTTCCCCGAGCCCTCCCGCCTCGACCGCGACTGGCCGCCGGAGCGGGTCTTCGCGCCGCTGCCGGCTGATTCCTCGCAGTTGTCCGCCGTGCTCGCCGCCGCGCAGGGCCGCGACTTCGTGCTGTTCGGCCCGCCCGGCACGGGCAAGAGCCAGACGATCTGCAACATCGTCGCCCAGTGCCTCGCCGGCGGCAAGACGGTGCTGTTCGTGTCCCAGAAGACCGCCGCGCTGGAGGTGGTGCAGCGCCGCCTGGAGGCGATCGGCCTGGGGTCGCACTGCCTGGAGGTGCATTCGGCCAAGGCGCAGAAGTCGGCGGTGCTCGCGCGGCTCGGCGACGCGTGGCGGCACCGCGCCCGCGTCGCGGCACCGGGTTGGGAGGAGGCGACGGCGGAGCTCGCGGCGTCCCGCGCGGGCTTGAACGCGCTCGTCGACGCCCTGCACCGCCGGCGCGCCAACGGCATGACCGCCTTCGAGGGCTTCGGCGCCGTGGTCGCGGCGCCGGCGCCGCCCTTCGCGCTGGATTGGCCTGGCGCGGTCGAGCACGCGCCGGCCGACCTCGCCACCCTCCGGCGGCTGTGCCGCGACTTGGCGCCGGTCCTCGAGGCGGTCGGCGACCCCGCGGACCACCCGCTATCGGCCATGGGCGCCTTCGCCTGGTCGCCGCGCTGGCGCCGCGACGTCGAGGCGGCGATCGCGGCTTTCACCACCGCGCTGCCGGACCTGGAGGGCAAGGCCGGCCGCGTGGCGGAGGCGCTGGACCTGCAAACCCTGCTCGCGTCCCGCGCCGGCACCCGCGACCTGGCGGCGCTGGCCGACGCCCTGCTCGACCCGCGCGCGGTCGAGGGGACCGCGCTGCTGCGCGACGACGCCGACGCGCTGCTCGGCAAGGTGGCGGCGCGCGACCGCCACCGCGCCGAGGCCGCGCGCCTGATGGCCCGCACGCTCGGTCGCTACCGCGACGGCGTGCTCGACGGGGACCTGGCCGCGCTGCTCGACGCGTGGCTCGCCGCGCGCGGGAGCAATTTCCTCGTGCGCGGCGGCCGCCAGCGCCAGGTGGCGGGCCGCCTCGCCGTCCACGCCGAGGGCGCGCTTCCCGCCGACATCGGCCCCGACCTCGCCGCCCTCGTGGAGGCCAAGCGGCACGTCGCGAAGGGCTGCCCGGAGGCGGCCTCGCTCGACGCCCTGGGGGCGCCGTGGTCGGACCCCGCGCGGACCGCCGCCTCGCTCGCGCCGGTGGCGTCCTGGGCCGACGGCGTCGCGGCCCTGCTCGAAGGCGCGGCGCGCCGTGGCGGGTTGTCCGGGGAGTGGCGGGCATCGCCGCGCGCCCACCTCGCGCACCACCTCGCCGACCGGCCCCGGCGGTTCAGGGCGGGCGGCGAGGTGGCGGACGCCTGCGCCGCCCTGGTCGCCGCCTGGGCGGGGGCGTCGCGCGCGACGGGAGCGCTGTGTGCCCTGGCGGGCGTCCCCGACGCCGCTCGCCTGCCGTCCGATGAGGGTTTGACCGCCGACGGCTGGATCGCGAAGGACCTGGCGCTCGCGGGGCGCTGGCGCGCCGGGCTCGGCGGGG
>CAXSDP010000177.1:0-2906 GCA_964235705.1 uncultured Beijerinckiaceae bacterium
GATGAACCATTCAGGTTCACACACAACCCGTACCACCAAACTCCGGGACCAAACACCTAGGCCAGGAATATCGAGTCATGATTCAATCCGACCCCGTCGCATCCGTGCCGCCACCGCCCGAGGATCCCGCCGCGACCCTGCAGGTCGCCACCACGCGCGCCGTCGCCCTCCAGGCGGTCGAGACCCGCCGCGAGCACGACCTGCTCGGCGAGGTCGACGTGCCGGTGGACGCTTACCGGGGCGTCAGCACCAAGCGCGCGGTCGAGAACGTCCCCATCACCGGCGTAGCGGTCGGGCGAGCGGTGTGTGAGCAGGCTTGATCCCCGAGCCGACCCGTCGTCCGCACCCGACAACTGGCGTGACGAACGGAGTGGCTGATGCCCGTGGACTGATCGGTCCGGATTGGTGCGATGGTGCCGGGCGCTGCCGGTGTAACGCGGCCAGAGCCTTCTCCACTCACTCTGAGTCATGGTCACGTGATGGGGCAATGCTCTTCGATGATGTAAGCGCTCGCGTTTGGAAGCGGCTTGTCAGCAGATCAATGAAGACCCGCACTTTGCTCGACAGGTGGTGACGGGAGGGATAGATCGCGTTGATCGTGAGTTCGGTCGTTGGCTGGTGCGGCAGGAGTTGCACCAGCGTTCCCGCTGCCAGCTCATCGGCGATGAAGAAGTCGGGGGCCAGCAGGATGCCGTTGCCGGCGACAGCCAGCAGCCGCAGCAGCTCCGCGCTTCCGGTCACGAGGTTGCCGCGCGAGTGGACCGGGACGGGTTTGCCGTCAGGTCCATCGAAGCGCCAGTCCTCACCGAACGGGTAATAGGCGAACCGCAGGCAGTTGTGGCGTTTGAGGTCGGCGAGGTCTCGGGGAGCCGGGTGGCGCTGGAGGTAGGCTGGCGCACAGCAAAGCACGTGGCGCCACGAGGTCAGACGCCGCACGATCAGGCGAGAATTGGGCGGTGGTGCGGTATGGATCACTAGATCGTAGCCGTTCTCGATCATGTCGACCATCTGCTCGCCGGCGGTCAGGTCGATGGATACCTCGGGATGTGCATCGAGGTAGGACGCCACCACGGGCGACAGGAAGCGGGCTATGTTGGTGCTGGCGTGCAGGCGCAGGACCCCGCGCGGCTTCACTTGTTGTGAACTCGCGAAGCGATCGGCTTCCTCAAGATCAGCAAGGATGTGACTGGAGCGCTGGTAATATTCGCGGCCGATTTCGGTTAAACCGACTTTGCGAGTCGTCCGGTTGAGGAGCCGGGTGCCCAGTTTATCCTCCAGCGCCTGCACGTGGTTGCTGACCATGGCGACCGACATGTTGAGGCGGCGCGCCGCGGCGGAGAAGCCACCGCATTCCACGACGCGGGCGAAAACGGTTAGACTGGTCAGTCGATCCATGACGCTACGATCCCAAAGGCCGTGTCGCTGGCGCGGGAAGGGAAAACAAGACGTGGCATGATCGAAACCACGAGGGCCCTATTATCAAGGGAGGGTGAAAGATATTTTCAGAATGTCAACGATTATCAAATGGCGATGTCAGGCGCATCTTCCGTTCATGTCAATGCCGAGCGAGTTAGCGAACTCACCGGCCGACTGGCTCCACCCCGCCGACGCTGAGATGCGGAACGGGGTGCAATTCGGAGATGTGTCATGAAAATCGTTCGTTACGCCTTATGCGTTGGCGTGCTCGCCCTCAGCACCGCCGCGCAGGCTCGCAGCGCCACACCCCCGGCCGATCACGTCCCGTCGGCGAGCGCTTACGACTCGACCTACGATTACCAAGCGTTGGTTTCCCCCCGCGCCATGGGCCGCAGGTCGCTCGCGCCAACCGCCAACTCCGCCGACGGCTCAATGTGTGGCTTCACCATCGTAGCCATCTGTCGCTGACGTGACCGGCTGGCTTTGGTCCTGGCTGATTGAGAGGATCAGCCAGGACCAAGGCGCTGGATATGATCGAGGCCTTGGCGGATGCGATGTGCCTGCACGGCATCCCGGAGCACGGTTTCCTAAACCGTAGGCTACTGGTTCGGATCCAGTCTCGGTCGCCTACTCCCTTAAGTCGCCCATGGGTCGGACGGTGCCGCCGACGGGCGCCGACAATTGGCCGAGGTTTGGGCCAGCGAGAGGCGTCGTTAAATCCCGCGCGGGTTGCACGTGTCGGCGAGAGGCAACGACGCCGGTTTCCGCCCTCAAGGCTGGCGCGGGCGGCGAGACCCGCGCTGGAGGCTCGTCGCCTTGACCGAACGCCCGCCGCCGGGGCCGCCCGAACACGCTTCGAGGCGACGTCGGTCAAAAGCCGACTTGGTCCGCGCCCTTGAGATGCAGTATCTCGCGCGCATCCTCGGGCGTGGCGATCTCGTGGCCCAGCTCCTCCACGATCCGCCGTATCTTGACGACCTGCTCGGCGTTGGAGTGGGCGAGCCTGCCGCGGCCGATGTGAAGGCTGTCCTCGAGGCCGACGCGCACGTTTCCACCCATCATGGCCGCCTGCGTCGCGAACGGCATCTGGAACCGACCCGCACCCAGCACCGACCAGACGTAGTCATCGCCGAACAGTTTGTCGGCCGTCCGCTTCATAAACAGGAAATTGTCCCAGTCGGCGCCGATGCCGCCCAGGATGCCAAAGATGAACTGGATGAAGAAAGGCGGTTGGATCAGCTTGCGGTCCACGAAGTAAGCCAAGTTGTACAAGTGGCCCACGTCGTAGCACTCGTGTTCGAAGCGCGTGCCGTGCTCCTTGTTCAGCAGTTCGATGATGCGTGCGATGTCGCGAAACGTGTTGCGGAAGATAAAGTCGTCGGTGCCGCGCAGGTACGGCTCCTCCCAGTCGTGCTTCCACGTTGTGTAGCGAGTCGCGAGCGGGAACAGGGCGAAGTTCATCGACCCCATGTTCAGCGAGCACATCTCCG
>CAXSDP010000178.1:0-2757 GCA_964235705.1 uncultured Beijerinckiaceae bacterium
CGCGGCGGCGACGTCCCAGGCGCGGCCGCGCCCGCCGGCGCCGTAACCGTCGAGGCCGGGGGGACGGCCGGCGGCGGCGAGCTTGGCCGCCGCGTCGTGCAGCACCACGTCGATCGCGGGATCGTTGGGCCGCACGAAGGCGGCGACCAGTTCCGGCGCGCTCCGGCACCCGCCCCAGTGCGCAGGCGGCAGCAGGCGCAGCGGCAGGACGTGCCGCGCCAGCACGCCCGGTAATCTATCCGGCAGAAGACCCGGCAAGACGCCCGCGGGGTCGCCCGACGCGCCCGCGACCTCCATGACCTTCAAGACTTCCACGACCAGTTCGAGCGCGACCGCCTCCGTGAAGCCCTTCAAGACCGCCGGGTCGAGCCCGATGTCGGGCGCCTCCACCCTCGCCCTGGCGCCGGGTGCGATGGCGTCGATGCGCAGCTCGTAGGGGCGGAACGCGGGCGGTTCGCTCCGAACCGTGAGCAGGAGGTCGGCGAGGGCGTCCTCGCCCCTGTTCTCGATCGTGATCTCGCGCACCACGGGCACGCGGTTCTGGTGATAGGCGAGGCCGACGTTGTCGGTCGCCTCGCAAACGATGCCGATGCTACCCTCGTCCACTGCTACCGTCGTCCACTGCTACGATCGTGCACGAGTCGCGCCGCCCCTGCCCGGCCCGTTTGTAGGGCCGCGCCTACGGCTCGCGCAATCCGCCGCGGCGATCGAGCGACGCGATCGAACCGATCGGAAACGCGCGTTAGACCCCCGTGGTCGGAAGCGTAGCGTCCCCTTCGACCAGGAGGTGGACGTGCCCGTTCTCGATCATCCACGACGCGTGCTGCCGGGCGTCGGCCTGTGCCTGGCCGTGACCGCGCTCGCCACCCTCCTCCAGGTCTTCGAGACCCGCTACGCCGGCCAGCCCTACCTGGAAGCCCTGGTGCTCGCGATCCTCATCGGCGTCGCGGTCCGCACGTCATGGACGCCGGGCGACACTTGGGAGCCCGGCATCCAGTTCAGCGCCAAGATCCTGCTGGAGGTCGCGGTGATGCTGCTCGGCGCCGCCATCAGCGTGCGCGAGGTGGTGACGCTCGGGCCCTACCTGCTGGTCGGCATCGCCGTCGTGGTGCTGGTCGCCATCGCGTCGAGCTACGGCATCTGCCGGGCGCTCGGCCTTGGACAGCGCATGGCGATCCTGGTCGCCTGCGGCAACTCCATCTGCGGCAACTCCGCCATCGCGGCGGTGGCGCCGGTGATCGGCGCGGACGGCGACGACGTCGCCTCGGCCATCGCCTTCACCGCCGTGCTCGGCGTGGTCGTGGTGCTCGGCCTGCCCTTGCTCGTGCCCCTGCTGGCCCTGTCGCTGACCCAGTACGGCGTGCTGGCCGGCCTCACCGTCTACGCCGTCCCCCAAGTGCTGGCCGCGACCCTGCCGATCGGCGCGCTGAGCAACCAGATCGGCACGGTCATCAAGCTGGTCCGCGTCCTCATGCTCGGCCCCGTCGTGCTCGGCATGTCGCTCCTCACGAGCCGCCTGCGGGAGGAGACGGACGAGCCAGCGCCCCACGTCGGCATCGGTCGCGTCACCACCGGCGAGCGGCCGAAGAAGGATGGCGTCGCCCTCCACCAGCTCGTGCCCTGGTTCATCGTCGGCTTCCTCCTGGTGGCCGCGGCCCGCAACCTCGGCCTGATCCCGGCACCGGCGCTCGCCCCGATCACGAGGCTGGCGAACGGGCTGACCACCGTGTCGATGGCGGCGCTGGGCCTCGGCGTCGACGTGCGGGTGGTCGCCAAGGCCGGCCTCAGGGTCACGGGCGCGGTGACGCTCTCCCTCGTGGTGCTCGGCCTCATCAGCTACGGCCTCATCCGCCTGGTCGGGATCGCGTGAGATGGATCCATCGGACCGGCGCGCGAGGGTCGCCCACGGCGGGGCGGGCCCCTTGGCTGGACATGAGCTGGACGCGATGTCGGAACCACGACGACCCGATTCCTGTTGCCGTGGTGAAGCTGCGCCGTGCGCGGTCACCTCCACCTCGAAGGCTCGTTGATGACGTCCAAGCTCACCTCCCTCCTCGCCTCGACATGCCTGCTCGTCGGCATCGCGACCACCCCGGCGCGGGCCGCCTCACCGGAAACGGACGCGTTCGTCACCAATGCCCGGCCCAACGTGACCTTCCTCGACACCGCGAGCCGCCTCGCGCTTGACAAGGGGTCCCCCCGGCTGCGCGCCTACGCCCATGAGGAGGCCGAGGAGCAGACGATCGCCGGCAACGCGTTCGTCGCCTGGGCCGAGACGCACACCGGGCACGGCGAGGTCGTGGCGCTCAGCGGCGGCGGCGCGGCCGTCGTGACGACGCCGGTCGGGGGCGTGCTGAACGGCGCCGGCGCGGGGGTCGGCCAGGTGCTCTCGCCACTCGGCCCGGTCGGCGCGATCGCGGCGGCGCCCCTCACCGTCGCCGGCGGCGTCACCAACGGCGTGGGGGCCGTCGTGGACGGTGCCACCGGCGCCGTCGTGCCCGGCGCCGTGGTCGCGGCGCCGCAAGGCCCGCTGATCGGGACCGGGCTGTTGCCGGCCAACCGCGAGGACCTCGACCGGCTCAAGGGGCTCAACGGCCGTCAGTTCGAGGCCCTGTACCTGTCGACCCAGCAGGACTCGTTGCGCCAGCTCGCCACCTTGTACCGCGACTACGCGACCAACGGCGACGACGCCTCCCTTCGGGCGCTCGCGTCGAGCGAACTGCCGAAGGTCAGCCGCCGGCTGGAGCAGCTCGGTCG
>CAXSDP010000179.1:0-2726 GCA_964235705.1 uncultured Beijerinckiaceae bacterium
TGCGGTACTTCTGCACGATCTCGCCCTGGTCGTTCATCAGGATCAGCGTGTTGTAAGGCGCCTTGCGGGGATGCTCCTCGTGGCGCTCGCCGGTCAGCGAGAACACGCCCCACACCTTGGCCTTGCGGCACGCGGCGGCGAAGATGGCCGTCTCATCGCCGGGGATGGTGGCGGCGGTCTCGTACATCTCGGCGGCGTCGTACATGATGCCGTGCGTCGAGTATTCGGGGAAGATGACGAGGTCCATGCCGGGCAGGCCGGCCTTCATGCCCACGATCATCTCGCCGATCTTGCGGGCGTTCTCCAGCACCTCCGCCTTCGTGTGCAGGCGCGGCATCGTGTAGTTGACGACGGCGACGCCGACGCCATCGTGGCTGGATGAGATATCACCGTGCATCATTTCGGCATCTCCCGGTTGATGTCGTGCGCGTGAAGGTCCGCGCTTAAGGGTCGTGGTCTCGCGCGCGAGGGTCGGCCATCGCGACGCGGACGTCTCTACGTAGTTTCACGAGGGTGCGACCCCGGAACCGGTCGAGCGGATCGGGTATGTGGATCGGCTACGTGGATTTACGTATAGAGCACCCCCTATCGAACGTGCAGCTTGACGCTTCGTCTACAGGCGGGGTCGAGCGATGGTTGATGTGACGGGAGTGAGGCCGGAGATCGTACCGGGGACGGCGACGGGGGATGTCAGGCCCAAGCGGGCCTTCAATCGCTTCGTCAGCAACCCGGTGTTGGAAGACTATTCCCTGCGCTACGCCCCGCGCTCGTTCCGGCGCTGGTCGGAGTACGCCGTCGCCTCCGCCGCGCTCGGCGGCATCGCCTATCTCGCCGACCAGGCGATCGGCGGCTCGCTCGCCGTCGAGTACGGCTTCACCAACGCGTTCTGGGGGATCATCGCCGCGGCCGTGGTGATCTTCCTCACCGGCATCCCGATCGCCTATTATTCCGCCAAGTACAACGTCGACGTCGACCTGCTGACGCGCGGCGCCGGCTTCGGCTATCTCGGCTCCACCATCACGTCCGTCATCTACGCGTCCTTCACCTTCATCTTCTTCGCGCTGGAAGGGTCGATCATGGCCCAGGCGTTCAAGATCTACTTCGGCATCCCGCTGCCGGTCGGCTACGCGCTCGGCTCGCTCATCATCATACCCCTGGTGGTGTTCGGCATGACGCTGCTGTCGAAGCTGCAGGTGTGGACGCAGCCGGTGTGGCTGATCCTGCTTTTCGCGCCGCCGATCGCGGTGTTCTTCGGCGACTCGAAGGCGGTGTCGGACTGGACCCACTTCGCCGGGCACTCAACGAGCGGCGCCGGCTTCGACCCGCTGCTGTTCGGCAGCGCCGCCGGCATCGCGCTCTCGCTCATCGCCCAGATCGGCGAGCAGGCGGATTACCTGCGCTTCATGCCGGACAAGGCGCCGACCAACAGCGCGAAATGGTGGGTCGCGGTGCTGCTGGCCGGCCCGGGCTGGGTCATCCTCGGCGCCGCCAAGCAGCTGATGGGCTCGTTCTTCGCGTCCGTGGCGGTGGCGCACGGCACCACGCTGGCCGACGCCAACGAGCCGATCCAGATGTACATCGCCGGCTTCAACTACATCTTCCCCAGCGCCTTCGCGGCGCTCTCGGTGGCGACGTTCTTCGTGATCCTGTCGCAGATCAAGATCAACGTCACCAACGCCTACTCCGGCTCGCTGTCGTGGTCGAACTTCTTTTCCCGCCTGTTGCACGCCCATCCCGGCCGCGTGGTCTGGATCTTCCTCAACGTCGGTATCTCGCTGACGATGATGGAGCTGAACATGTTCGGCGTGCTGGGCAAGATCCTCGGCTTCTACTCCAATGTCGCGGTGGCCTGGATCGGCGCGGTGGTGGCGGACCTCGTCATCAACAAGCCGATCCTCAAGCTCAGCCCGTCCTACGTCGAGTTCAAGCGGGCGCACCTGTACAACTTCAACCCCGTCGGCTTCGGCTCGATGGTGGTGGCCTCGATCATCTCGACCTTCGCCTTCTTCGGCCTGTTCGGGGCCTACGGGCAGTCGTTCTCGGCCTTCATCGCGCTCGGCGTCGCCTTCATCCTGTCGCCGATCATCGCGATCGCCACCAAGGGCAAGTACTACATCGCCCGTGAACCGGCGCTCGCCGTCAGCACGCGCGCCGACCTCACCTGCACATGCTGCGGCTACGAGTACGAGCGGGCCGACATGACGAACTGCCCCTACCACAAGGGTGACATCTGCTCGCTCTGCTGCTCCCTCGAAGGCGGATGCCACGACATGTGCAAGGGCAAAGAGTTCGAGCACAGCCTGATTGGAGGTTGAGCCGTCGGGGTTGGCCCTTCCTGGACTGGGGCCGACCCCGAGCATCCCGTCCCGCACGTTCCATCGCTCGTGCCCCAGCCACGGCGTTGAGGCCGGCTCGCGGCCGCCGGTAGCCCCGAACTCGATACGCACGCTCGCGCGGCGGTAACCAGAGGCAACCTTGGCGGATTCCATGCTCATCAAACGCCGCAGGACGATCGGCATCATCACCCTCAATCGGCCGGAGGTCCTGAGCGCCGATGCGCCTGGCACTCGTGAATGTCGAGCGCCTCAAGGCCAACGCGGACGTCCGCGCGAGATCCTGGCGCTCGGCACCGCCGCCCTCAGCGTCCAGCCAAGGGTGACGACGATCCCGCTTCGCAGCTTCCCGTTGCTCGGACTTTTCGCATCTTTCCTGCGCGAGGTCGCCGA
>CAXSDP010000180.1:0-2701 GCA_964235705.1 uncultured Beijerinckiaceae bacterium
GGATCTTGAACCAGGGGTCGCCCATGCGGATGCCGAGCGCCTTGGCCTCGGCGGTGCGGGCGATGGCGCACCCATCATTATTGCTCAGCACGATCACCGGTACGCCCCGAAGCCGGGGGTCGAACACCCGCTCGCACGAGCAGTAAAAGGCGTTGCCATCAACGAGCGCCAGCGACCGTGCGGGCTTGTCCCTCACCCCCGCACGGCCCGGCGGCGCGGGTTGACGCTGCCGGACACGACGCCCCACACCTCGACCAACGCGCCGGGGTCAAGCACGAAGGCGGGGTAGCGAGGGTTGGCGAAGGCGAGCCCGACCCTGCCGGCCCGGCGCTCCCACACCTTGAACGAGCGCTCACCGTCGATATCGACCACCACCACGTCGCCGTTCGCCGGCACGAGCGACCGGTCCACGATGGCAAGGTCGCCGTCGAGCAGCCCCTTGCCGACCATGCTGTGGCCGGCGACGCGGACGAGGAAGGTCGCCGGCCGGTTGGTGACCAGCAGCCGTTGAAGGTCGATCTCCTCCTCGATGAAGTCGTCGGCCGGGCTCGGGAAGCCGGCGCGCACCGCGCGGGCGAGCAAGGGGACCGGCACGGGTGTGCCGAGCGTGATGCCGATGACCTGCACGCGCTTCTCCGTTCGTGATGTGGCTGATGGGGCGGCGGCTAGGCCGCGAGTGCTTCGGTCATCTCGTCGGGCACGCGGCCGATGACGCGTACGAGGCGCGGTTCGGCGAAGATGTCCTGATCGGGGTCGGACCGCTCCTCCAGCACGACCACGCCGGCGACCTGACCAGCTATGCGCTCGGCGGCGGCGACCGCTTTCCCCTGGTCCTTGGCTCGCTGCGGCGTGCCCGGCACGAGCTTGTCCCCGCGCTTGGCGACCACGAACGGCAGGATGATGTATGTGGTGGTCGCCATGGATTCGCTCTCCGATGTTGAGAACATAAACGGAACATGAGCGCGGTAGCAAGACCGGATGTGGCGATACTCACAACCTGAACCTTGAGGGAGTCACCCGGTGGCCTGGGCGGTGACCGGCGCCGGCCGCGTTCGTCAGCTTCAACAGCAGCCAGCGTTGTGGCGACGCCGCCTATCGGCAGCCCGCGTCGCTCAGGCTCTCGTTCAGCGCGGCTTGTTGGTCATGGATCTCAATGGCCTCATTAAGAGCATTCGTCGCAAACTGCCGCCCGACCTGTCTCGCATCGCCCGCGAGCTGCTTCGCGCACGCCACCAAGCTCGCCCGCAGGCTTTCCCGCATCGCGCTCCGCAGCTTGAGCGTCGGGCACGAACCGGCGACGTCGCCCGCCTCCGACAGCGCCGTCGCCTGCGCCAGCTGCTGCTGGAACGCCTTGCCCTTCAGCTCCGCCTCGCCCGCCTTCGCCTTCGCGCACGCGCTCGGCAGCGCCCGCATGAAGGCGTCGCGCTCGCGCTCGGCCGCGACCTTCGCCTCCTCGGCCTGCAGCTTGTCGTCGAGCGCCTGCTTTTCCTTCTCGGCCGCGATGCGCTGGGCGGCGGCGACGCGCTCCTGTTCACGCTGGCGCTCATCTTCGGCCTTCCGCTTCAGGCCGTCCTGCGCCGCGAGCAGGTCGTTGATGTCGTCCGATAAGTTGGGGAACTGGTCCAGCAACTCGCCCGTGCGCTCAACCTCGGCCGGCGACATGATGTGGCCGCCAAAGGTTTGCAGTTCGCGGCTCGCGTCGTCCACCAGTTGCTGCCGGTGGGCGTTCTCGGCCGTTTCCCGGGCGGCGGCGGCTTGGCGCTCACGCGCGTCCCGGGCGGCTCGTGCCTCGCTCACCCGCTGCGCCACCTTGGAGAGGATCGTCCTCTCCTCGCTGACATCGAAGCGGTTGGGCGCCCTGACACAAGCTTCCATGAAGCGTTGCAGCGCGGCGATGTCGTCGTCGGTCCAGTCCTCCGCCGCCTTGCCGAACGGGGCGCGGGCGTTGGCGACGCCGTTCTCGAAGATGAGCAGGGGTGCCAGTCGCTTGCAACCGCCCCTGGCGTCCACGTAGGTCTGGATGAAGGCGCCGGCCGCCTCGGCGTTCGCGGGCGTCGCACATGGCATCGCGACCACCACCGCCGCCGCAGTGAGCGCCGCGCGCCCCATCATGCGGTCAGCCATTGTCGATCCCCATCGCTGCGTAGCCGAAGTAAAGCGGCGCGATGAACACGGAGGCTGCATACATGACGATGAGCACGTACAGCGGCGCGTAGGCCCTGAGGTGCCCAAGGTCATAGGTCTTGCGCAGCTTGACCCCGCGCACCACGAGGTAGGCGGGAACGCAGATGACCAGCGCCACCAGCGCCCACCGCGTGTCGAGGCCGGCCTTGCGCAGGCCGATGGCGTCGAGCGCGCCCAGTCCGTAGAAGCCGGCGAAGTAGAAAATCATCCACCACAGGCTCTTGAACAGGGCGAACGGTGTCATGTTGTAGGACGCGGCCGAGTCTTGGGAGAGCACGGCGATCAGCAGGCCGCCCCATAGCGGCAGGGTGGCGAGGGCGTAGACGGGCCAGCTCGGCAGGGCGCTTGCCGGCAGCGGCGGTGGCGCGTCGCCGAACAGGTTGATCAGCTCCGTCTTGGAGGCGCTGGCCCAATCGCTCATCGTGGTGTTCCACACCAGGGTGCTGCGACTGAAGCGGTCGCCGGCGATCATGGCTTCGATGGTGGTGATGGGGACGGGGCCGAGGCGGCTGCCGTT
>CAXSDP010000181.1:0-2685 GCA_964235705.1 uncultured Beijerinckiaceae bacterium
CTTCGCCCGATCCTCGACGTGCCGCGGCGGGTCGGGGACCAGCGAGGTGTCGCGCTCGGCGATGGATGGAGGGGGGGCCATGTTGGTGTTCGTCGCCATCGCCCTCGTCTCCGTTGCAGGGGAACATAAACGGAACATCGGCACGGCGGCAAGACCGATCGCGATGATACCCACATGAGCGATGGTGAGCGGCGCAACAACGATCCAACAGGTACGGCATCCATGTCGACCCCTGATACGCGGAGCAATCCAGAGCGCGAGACGCTGGTGGGCAGCGTCGAGCGGGTGACCTTCCACAACGCCGACACCGGCTTCGCCGTGCTCCGGGTCAAGGCGCGCGGCCGGCGCGACCTCGTGTCCCTCGTCGGCCACGCCGCAACCATCAGCGCCGGCGAGTACGTCCATGCGGTCGGGGTCTGGCTGACGGACAGGACCCACGGCCTGCAGTTCAGGGCCGACACGCTGAAGACCACGGCGCCGACCAGCGCGGACGGCATCGCCCGCTACCTCGGCTCCGGCATGGTGCGCGGCATCGGGCCCAAGCTCGCCACCCGCATCGTCGCCCTGTTCGGCCTCGACACGTTCGAGGTGATCGAGGCCGAGCCCTCGCGCCTACGCGAGGTCGCCGGCATCGGCAGCCTGCGAGCGGACAGGATCGCCGCCGGCTGGGCCGAGCAGAAGGCGGTGAGGGACATCATGGTGTTCCTGCATGGGCACGGGGTCAGCACCGCGCGGGCGGTCAGGATCTTCAAGACCTACGGGTTCGAGGCCATCGCGGTGATGACCGACGACCCCTACCGGCTCGCCCGCGACATCAGGGGCATCGGCTTCCGCTCCGCCGACGCGATCGCCATGCGGCTCTGCCTGACGAAGGAGCACCCCAAGCGGCTCAGGGCCGGGGTGTCCTACGCGCTGCAGACCGCCACCGACGAGGGGCACTGCGCCCTGCCTGTCGAGGAGCTCGTGAAGCTGGCCGCCACCCTGCTGGAGGTGGCGGACACGCCGGTGCGCGCGGCGGTGGAGGCGGAGCTCGCCGGCGGCGAGGTGGTGCGGGACACCATCGGCGATACGCCCTGCCTGTTCCTGCGCGGACTGCACGGGGCCGAGCGCGACATCGCCGGGCGCCTGCGCGCGCTCGCCCGCGGCAGCCCGCCCTGGCCAGCGGTCGACCTCGCCCGCGCCATGCCCTGGGTGGAGGCGAGGACCGGCAAGGTGCTGGCAGCCTCGCAGCGCGCGGCGGTGGAGCTGGTGCTCTCGTCCAAGGTGGCGGTGGTCACCGGCGGCCCGGGCGTGGGCAAGACCACGCTGCTCGACACCATCCTGCGCATCCTCGCCGCCAAAGGCGTCAGGCTGCTGCTCGCCGCCCCGACCGGCCGCGCCGCCAAGCGGATGGCGGAGCAGACCGGCCTGGAGGCCAAGACCGTGCACCGGCTGCTGGAGATCGACCCGAAGAACGGCGGCTTCCGCAAGGGCGTGGATGATCCCCTCGACTGCGACCTACTGGTGCTGGACGAGGCCAGCATGGTCGACGTGCCCCTCATGAACGCGATCACCAAGGCGGTCCCGTCAAGCGCCGGGCTGCTGCTGGTGGGCGACGTCGACCAGCTGCCCTCGGTGGGACCTGGCCGGGTGCTCGCCGACGTGATCGACGGTGGCGCGGTGGCGGTGGCGCGGCTGACGGAGGTGTTCCGCCAGGCGGCCGGCAGCCGCATCGTCAGCAACGCGCACCGGATCAACGCCGGCGCGATGCCGGAGTGGCCGAGGCCGGACCGCGCGACCCCTGGTGAGCCGACGGCCACTGATGCCTCGGACTTCTACTTCGTGGAGTGCGGCGATCCCGAGGACGGGGCGGCCAAGGTGGTGGCCATCGTGCGCGACCGCATCCCGCGCCGGTTCGGCCTCGATCCCGTCCGCGACGTTCAGGTGCTGTGCCCGATGCAGCGCGGCGCGCTCGGCGCCAGGAGCCTCAACGCCGACCTGCAGGCGGCGCTCAACCCCGACGCTGCGGGTAGGGTGGAGCGCTTCGGCTCGACGTTCCTGGTCGGTGACAAGGTCATGGTGACCGAGAACGACTATGACCGCGAGGTGTTCAACGGCGACCTGGGCACGGTCACCGGCATCGACGAGGAGGACGGGGTGCTGCACGCCAGCTTCGACGGCCGCGCGGTGGAGATCCCGTTCGGCGAGCTCGACACGCTGGTGCCGGCCTACGCCACGACCATCCACAAGAGCCAGGGCTCGGAGTACCCGGCGGTGGTGATCACGCTGGCGACGCAGCACTACACCATGCTCGCCCGCAACCTGCTGTACACGGCGGTGACCCGGGGCAAGCGGCTGGTGATCGTGGTGGGGCAGCGCCGGGCGCTGGCGATCGCCGTCAGGACGTCGGACGCGCGCCGGCGCTGGACCAAGCTCGGCGAGTGGCTGACGGGCTGACGACCTTCCCGGCGCCATCGACGTCCCGGAACGCGAGAACGCGGCCAGGTTCCGGTCCACCCGTGTGGCAGGACCTTCGGAAGGTGGCTTCCGACCCTGTCGGGGCAGGGGAGGTCGAGGGAGAACCCCCGGGAACAACGGGAGGGAAGACATGGGCAACGGGAGGAAGGGTCGCGATCACGGGAGAACGCCTCTCGCGGCATCGCAGGATGCGGGACGCGCGGCGACGGTCATTCATCGCCCATCGTC
>CAXSDP010000182.1:0-2543 GCA_964235705.1 uncultured Beijerinckiaceae bacterium
CGCCGGCATACGCCTCGTGCAGGGCCGCGATCGTCGGGAACGGCCGCCCGGCCCCTCGCTTCGAGGGGGCCGGGTGCCGCGAAGGGTCCTCGTGATCCATGGACGCGAGGCTACAAACCTAACGGGATGCGAGGAAGTGCTATTTTCCGGGACAGCTGTTGCGCTTCAGGCAACACCCCTCCGACACAGGGGAACCTCGAGCCCATCGTCCCGAAGAGGCCCCCGCGATGAAGCACCTGCGCAGCTTCGCCTCCATCGCCGAAGTCGCCCGATCCGGATCGATACGACGCGCGGCGGAGCGGCTGAACCTCACGCCCTCGGCTTTGACGCGGCGGATCCAGGACATCGAGCACGAACTCGGCGCGACCCTCTTCGAACGGCTGCCGCAGGGCATGCGGCTCAACGCGGCGGGTGAGCTGACAGCGCGTCACATCCGCGACCAGTTCGCCCACCGGCTCGCGATGCGCCTCGATCGGGAGGAGAAAGGCGGGTGACCTTTGCTGGGGGCGCCGAGGCGGCGATAGCTGGCGCGCGGGGGCTCCCCACGATGTTCGCCGCGACCGGCCGACCGAGCCTCCACGAGGGACGGCGTAAACCTTCTCGGGGACGCGTGGGACGCAGCACGCCCTTCCAAGGATGGGTGAAACTTCGGAACTTGGTTTCATCGACGGACGCGGTGCCATGGCCCACTTTCTGGTCTCGGGTCGTTCTCCGTGGGAGCGGCCCGGCGCGGCGCGGGAAAGACGGCGATGGACAACACCCTGACACTTCGAGATCGCGCGAGCTCCGCCCCGCCGCGGCGGGGTAGGGCACGCCGTACCGCCTCGCCCGTCGGCGGCTGGATCGGCTGGCTGCTGCCGCTCGCCATCCTCGCGCTGTGGCAGGGCGGCGCCTCGAGCGGGCTGCTCTCGTCCAGCGTGCTGCCGAACCCCCTCGACATCGGCCGCGCCGCCCTCCGCCTGACGGCGAGCGGCGAACTCGTCCGCAACATGGAGGTGAGCACGCTGCGCGCGCTCGCCGGCCTGGTGGTCGGCGGCGGCATCGGGCTCGCTTTCGGCTTCGCCAACGGCCTGTCGCGCTGGTCGGACGCCTTCACCGACACGACGCTGCAGATGGTGCGCAACGTGCCCCACCTCGCGCTCATCCCGCTGGTGATCCTGTGGTTCGGCATCGACGAGGGCGCCAAGCTGTTCCTGGTCGCGCTGGGCGTGTTCTTCCCCGTCTACCTCAACACGCTGCACGGCATCCGCAACGTCGATCCGCAGCTCATCGAGATGGGACGCAGCTACGGCATGGGGCCGGGCACCCTGTTCCGCCGCATCATCCTGCCCGGCGCGCTGCCGGCGATCTTCGTCGGCCTGCGCTACGCGCTCGGCATCACCTGGCTGACCCTGATCGTCGCCGAGACGATCGCCGCCGATTCCGGCATCGGCTACATGGCGATGCAGGCGCGCGAGTTCATGCAGACCGACGTCGTCGTGCTCGCCATCGGCATCTACGCGGTGCTGGGCAAGCTCGCCGACGCCAGCGTGCGGGTCCTGGAGCGGTTCTTCCTCGCTTGGAACCCGGCCTATCGCGGCACGAAGGTGCGCGCTTGAGCGCGGCGACGCTCGAGCGCCCGGCTCGTCGAGCCCGCGCGCTGTCGATCAGCGCGCGCGGCCTGTCGAAGGGCTTCGGCGACACCCGCGTCATCGCCAACCTCGACCTGCACGTCCCCGCCGGCCAGTTCCTGGCCGTCGTCGGGCGCAGCGGGTGCGGGAAGAGCACCTTGCTTCGCCTGTTGGCCGGGCTGGACGCGCCCGACGCCGGCACGATCCGCTTCGGCGACGGGGAGGGCGCGGCGGTTCGCATGATGTTCCAGGAGCCGCGCCTGCTGCCCTGGGCCACGGTCGCGGCGAACGTCGCCGTCGGCCTCGAACAGGGCGCGCGGGACGCCAAGGCCCGGGCGCTGGCGGCGCTCCGCGACGTCGGCCTCGTCGAGCGCGCGGAGCAGTGGCCTTCCACGCTGTCGGGCGGTCAGAAGCAGCGCGTGGCTCTGGCCCGCGCCCTCGTCTCGCGACCCCGCGTGCTGGCCTTCGACGAGCCGCTCGGCGCGCTCGACGCCCTGACCCGCATCGAGATGCAGCGCTTGATCGAGCGCGTCACCCTCGAGCAGGGCTTCACCGCCGTGCTGGTGACCCATGACGTCACCGAGGCGATCGCGCTGGCCGACCGCGTGATCATGCTCGATGGCGGCGGCATCGCGCTCGACGTCGACGTGCCGCTGCCCCGCCCGCGCCGTCGCGGCTCGGCGGAGGCCGCCGCGCTCGAGGCGCGCATCCTCGCCCGCCTGCTCGGAGACACGCCATGACCCCCTCGTCCCCCACCGCCGCCGCGCAAGCCAACGTCATGTGGTTCCTGCCGACCCACGGCGACGGCCGTCACCTGGGCACGACGCACGGCGCGCGCGCCGTGACGTTGAAGTACCTGACGCAGGTCGCCAGGGCGGCGGACGATTGCGGCTATTACGGCGTGCTGCTGCCGACCGGCCGGTCCTGCGAGGA
>CAXSDP010000183.1:0-2433 GCA_964235705.1 uncultured Beijerinckiaceae bacterium
CCGACATCGCCTTCGCCGACATCAAGGACTACCAGAAGGAGCACGCGTGAGGGCGTGATCGGCTCCGCCGGAAGGACCGCTTGAGCGGGCCGCGCGGTGGGGCTTAAGGGGTTGGCCCCGAACAGGAAGGACGCACCCGTGAGATCGCGCCATTGGTTGTCGACCGCTGCCGTCGTGAGCATGCTGGCCAACGTTTTGCCCACCCGCGCGCAGGACGCGCGGCCGTTGGCCCCAGCCAGCCCGCCGAGAGCTCCGGCGAACGCGGCGAGCCCCGCCCTGCCGACCCAGTCCCTGCCGGTACCGCCCTCGACGCTTCCCGGCGGCGCGCCCGTGGCCGGGAACGGTGAGGGGACCGCGCGGGACTTCACCAGGCGCGAGGCGGAGATGGGCGCCGCCAACGCGGCGGCCGGCCCGCGCACCGTTCCCGGCCGCGCGATCCCCGTGCCGACCACCACAAGCCCGCAGTTCGAGACGCTCGTCGCCGCGCCCTACCGCACGCCGGACTGGGACGCCAATCCCAAGACGAAGGAGGATTGGCGGGCGCTGATCGCCGACCTCGCCGCCAAGGGCGCCGCCAAGCTTCCCGCGCTACGCGAGAAGCTGGGGGTGACGAGCGAGCCGACGGTGGTCGGCGGGGTCAAGGCCTTCATCGTCCAGGCGAAGACGATCCCCGACGCGCACAAGGGGCAGGTCATCCTGGCGATCCATGGCGGCGGCTTCGTCTACAACCCGGGCGAGGCCGGCACGCTGGAAGCGGTGCTGATGGCCGGCTTCGGCGGCTACAAGGTGATCGCGATCGACTACCGGCAGGCCCCCGATTTCACGTTCCCGGCCGCCAACGACGACGCGATGGCGGCCTACAAGGAGCTGCTCAAGGTCAACAAGCCGGGCAACGTCGGCGTGGTCGGCACCTCGGCCGGCGGCGGGCTGGTGCTGGCCCTCTGCCTGCGTGCCAAGGCGGAAGGCGTGCCGCTGCCGGGCGCGATCGCGCCGGGCACGCCGGAGGCCGACATGACCAACGCCGGCGACACGATCCGCACCAACGAATGGCTCGACAACGTGCTCGTCAGCGCCGACGGCTACGTCGCCAACGCGACGAGGATCTACACGGCCGGGCACGACCTGCGCGACCCCCAGCTCTCGCCGCTCTTCGGCGACTTCTCCGGCATGCCGCCGGCCATCCTCACCTCGGGCACGCGCGACCTGTTCCTGTCCAACACGGTGCGGACCCACCGCAAGCTGCGCCAAGCCGGGGTCGAGGCCGAGCTGCAGGTGTTCGAGGGCATGAGCCACGCGCAGTACCTGTTCAACGCCGACGCGCCGGAAACGAAGGAAGCGTTCGGCGAGATCGCCCGCTTCTTCGACAAGCACCTGGGCAAGTAGCACGGCACCACGCTCGACCCGGCGGGGGGCGCCCGCCGCGACCGGGCGACCTCATGGCGCCCCGGCGTTTCGGGGCTCGACGCCATGGGCCGCTCCGGCGCCGACGACGCCCTCGCGCGCGGGGTGAGGCTCAGGGCGACATGGTGACGAGCCCGGGCACGAGCGGGCGCTCGACCACGTCCCGAACGGCCGCTTCGAGCCCGGGCAGGATCGGTACCGCCACGACGCCGACGAGGGGCACGCCGACGTTGACGTGACCCGGCGGCCGGTTCGCCTCGGGTCGCACGGCGACAGGGGTCGCGTCCGACAGGGCCATGGCGGCCTCGTCGATGCCGGTCCCCTCCTGGCGATAGCGCCGCATCGCCACGCGGCGCGCGCGGCGGAGCCCACGCGCGGCGTGCCGCACGGCCCGGCGCCCGACCCCGCGCCCTTCCGCCTCGTCGGTGGTCGTGGCAGACCCGGCCACGGAGGGTTTGGGCGCGGGTTGCCCATCCGGCGGCACGGTCCCTTGCCCTTTGGCGACGATCGGCGTCGGCTGGCCCTTCTCGGAATGGAACCAGCACGCGTGGAAGAAGGCGCTCGCGCTCTCGCCGGCCGCCTCCAGGGCGGCGGTCTCGCGCCCCAACTCCTCGTTGCATTCCTTGACGCTCTTGCCGCCCCGCGCCGCCGCCTCGGGGGCGGCCCGCGCCCAACCCGCCTGGACGATCGATCCGGGCAGCAGCAGGCTGACCAGCAGCATTCGGTGGATCGCACGCATTCAAGCCCCCCATGTCACCTCGAACCTAACAATTGTAAAGGCATCGGGACGCGAACACCAGGATGGTCGGCACCGGGCGGTCGGGTGATCGACGGGGCGCGACGCAAGTCGCTTGGCCCTCGTTCATCATGGTATGAGATGGCGACTCGACACCGGTCGGGATTCAGGATGCGAACAGGTCCAACGCCTAATGGACGTTCGGCGACCCGGCGGCGGCGCCCGCCAACCGAGAATGGACCCATGAAGATACTTCCCGTGATCATGTGTGGCGGCTCGGGCACGCGGGTTTGGCC
>CAXSDP010000184.1:0-2253 GCA_964235705.1 uncultured Beijerinckiaceae bacterium
GAGCACGCCGTCCAGCAGCGGCCGGGCGCGCTCGTGCAGGGCGATCGCCGCCCCGGTCGCGCTGACCCCCGCCGGCAGGTCCGCCGCCGCCTGGGCCAGCACCGCGCCGGCGTCGATGGTCGGGGCGAGCCGGTGGACCGTGGCGCCGAAGGCGCGGTCGCCGTCGGCCAGCGCGTGGATCGTCGGCACCGGCCCGCGATGGCGCGGCAGCAGCGCCGGGTGGACGTTGATGCCGCCGAGCGGCGTCGCCGCGAGGGTGGCGGCGTCCAGGATCTGGTCGAAATGGTAGCACACGATGAGGTCCGCCGCCGCCAGCGCGTCGCGGACGGCGGGGCCGTTGACGTCGTCGACCGTGAGCACCGGGATGCCGAGGCCCCGGCATAGCCGGCGGATCGGCGTGGCGGCCGGCGCGGCGCGGCGGCCGGCCAGCGCCTGGGTCAGCGGCGCCAGCGGACGCAGGGCGTCGGGCAGGCCGAAGTTCACCGCGAGGTAGGGCAGGATGCCCAGGCCGGAACGGGCGACGTGCCGGCGCACCTGACCCACCAGCCCCCCGGTCGACGGGCGTTCGGCGTTGGACAGGCCGACCAGCGCGATGTCGGCGGCGTGGTCGGCGATGAACCGGCCCACCGCGCGCGCGTTCGGCAGCGCCTCGAGGACGAACAGCGCGATCCGGGAACGGCGCCCTGCCGGCGGGGCGGTCAGCGCGAGGCGCGGCGGCGGTGCCGCGACGTGTCCGCCGGCGGGAAGATCACCGGCACGCATTCCGGCGACAAGTCGGGCTTGTGGGATTGCAGGCAGGCGAGGATGGGGGCCTCGTCGGGGATGTAGGCCGAGCAGAGGCGGAACACGTCGGGCGTGCAGGCGTCCTTGTCGGCCTGGGTGACGTCCGCCGGCACGGCGAGGGCGGGCACGGCGGTCGCCAGGGGCAGGGTCATGGCGAGAAAGGCGAGCGAAGCGAGGCACTTACGGGTCACGGGTCCTCCAGGGGATCGGTGTGATGGCGTCGGTGTTCGATGCCAACCGCCTAGCATGGGGATCCCGCCACAGGCATCATCGAAGCACCAAGCCGGCGCGCGCGCGGCGCTTCGCCCGGCGGCTGTGCCTTTCCTGCACTCCAGCCTTGCTCGCCGCATGGTCCGGCGCCCTGGACAAACCGGCGCGTCAAAAGTACCGGCGAAGCTCCGCCGCCGCCTCGCCCGCCGGGCGGTCGAGGTCGAAGGGGCCGACAAAGCGGCCGGTCTTGTCCATGAGGTAGGTGACGGCGGTGTGGTCCATCATGGTGGTGCCGTCGGCGTCGGCCACCGCCTTGGCGTCGACCTTGTAGGCGCGCTCCACCCCGGCGACCTGGTCGGGCGTGCCGGTGAGCCCGGTGATGCGCGCGTCGAAGGCGGACATGTAGTCCTTGAGCACGACCGGGGTGTCGCGCGCCGGGTCGACGGTGATGAACAGCGCGCGCACGTCGCCGGCGTCGCCGAGGGCCTTGAAGACGCTCGTGACCGCCGACAGGGTGGCCGGGCAAACGTCGGGGCAGTGGGTGTAGCCGAAGAACACCAGGGTCGGATGGCCGGCGAGGACCTGCTGCGTCACCGGCGCGCCGTCCTGCGACACGAGGGTGAAGGGTCCGCCGATCGCCGCGCCGGCGTGGCCGCCGCGCGGCAGCGCGACGAGGGCGGCGGCGATGCCGACGAGGACGAAGCCCGCGAGGACGGCGGCGTAGGGGCGGAGGCGGGGGCGGCTGTCGGTCGGCATCGTGGCTCGGGGCATCGCGGCTCGGGGCTGGCGGCTCGGGGTCGGTGGGCGGCGGCGTGGCTCGTTTGGACCACCGCCACGCCTGGATGGCAAGATCGGACGGCGGGACCGGATGGTGGAACCGGCGACGTTCGCCGGCGGGCATCCCAAGGCCCTTCCCGACCCAAGGCCCTTCCCGACGTACCCATATGTCCTTATACCGAAGCGCGAAACGGACCCCGCGAGGCCGGGGCGCGATGGCAACCGGAGACCCCACCATGAGCGAGACCTCGGTCGACGCGGGCAACGCGGCCGGCAAGATCGCGGCGACCAAGATCCCGGTGACGGTGCTCACCGGCTACCTCGGCGCCGGCAAGACGACGCTGCTCAACCGCATCCTGTCCGAGCCGCACGGCAAGAAATACGCGGTGATCGTCAACGAGTTCGGCGCCATCGGCATCGACAACGAGCTCGTCGTCGACGCCGACGAGGAAGTCTTCGAGATGAACAACGGCTGCATCTGCT
>CAXSDP010000185.1:0-2251 GCA_964235705.1 uncultured Beijerinckiaceae bacterium
CGGCCAACGCCGACCTGATCCCGCGACCCATGTCGGCGGCGGCCGACATCGCGGCGGCCGCCGCCCCGGGCCGATAATATAGCCCGCGCCGGCCCGTCCGTCGATGGGCGGCGCGCCCGCGCCGGGTCGCGATCCCACCTAAGCCATCCCACTTAAGCCATCCCACCTGGGCCATCACCCGGGGCGCCATCACCCGGGGCGCCATCACGCGGGCGCGTTCCCTACAGCCGCAGCCCGCCGCCGCCGACCTGCGGCGTTTCGCCGATGATCCAGCCCCCGTCGTCCGACACGACGAAGGCGACGGCGATATCGGCCGGCTGGCCGATGCGGCCGAGCGGGGTGCGCGCGACGAGCGGGGCGGCCATCGCCTCGCCCAGGCCGCTCGTGCCCTCCGTCGCGACGAGGCCCGGCGCGACGCCGACGACGCGGATCCCGCGCGGCCCGAGTTCCAGCGCGAGCGGGTCAGGTTGTCGACCGCCCCCTTGGTGGCGCAGTAGACCGGGGCCTGCGCGAACAGGGTGACGCCGTTGTTGGACGAGATGTCGACCACCACGCCGCCGCCCGCGCCGCGAGCAGCAGCCCCTTGACGTTCACCGCGAATGTCCGGTCGATCATGTCCGGCGTGATGCCGTCGAGATCGCCGAGCTCGTCCGCCGCGTCGCGGGCGTCGTTGACCACCACGCCCGCCCCCTCCGCCGCCAACCGCGACGCGATCCCCGCGCCGATGCCCTTCCACGGCACGGGCGCGCCCGTCCCCGCGCGGCCGATCCGACCCCTGGCGGCCCCCTCGCGTCCAGCATATGATCGTTTCGCGCGATTGGGGGAGTGACGAGGATGGCGGCGGCTTACATCGAACATCGACCGAAGAGCACCGACGAGACGAAGGCGACGTCCCACTACGTGATCGTCACGGGCGGCGTCGAGAAACACGGCGAGTTCAAGACCCAGGCGGCCGCCAAGGACAAGGCCTGCGCCGAGAAGTACGATCCGGTGCACGTCGCCCGCGTCCGTCACCTGCAGGATCGCGACACGCCCGATCATTGGCGGAAGGACCCTTGCTGAGGGCCCGGCCGAGCCGGCCGACCATCCGAGCCCCGTTTCCGCCGTAATTATCTTGCGAGGGAATTAGGACGGCGGTACTCGTATGACGGGTATCGTCGGAGCCGGCATGATGAGGTGGGGTGCCTTCGCAGCGGCCGCGCTCGGCCTCGTGGCGGTGCCGGTCCCGGCGCGAGCCGAGCCCGCCGGCTTCCCGGACGCGCGGCGCGCGTTCGAGGACGCGTTCACCCCCGAGTTGCGCCAGCTCGCCCAGGTCTGGCTGATCGCCGGCGGCTTCAGCCAGGCCGTGCCGAACGAGCGCTTCTCCACCCGCACCTTTGAGGCGCTGCGACGATTCGAGGGCGAGAACGGTTTCGTGCCCGACGGCCGCCTCGACGGCAGGCAGGTCGCCCGCCTCTCGGCGATCGTCGAGCCGAAGTTCGCGCTCTGGGGCCTGCGCCGCGTCACCCTGCCCGGCCGCGCCGCGACGGTGTGGGTGCCCTTCGGCCTCGGCCTCGAGGCGCGCACGACCGACAAGGGTTTTCGTTACGCGGACCGGCAGGGCCGCTTCTCGCTCGCCGTCCTCGCCTTGCCGGGCGTGTCGGCGGCGGACGCGTACCAGGGCCTCCTCGCCAAGGAGGTCGCGCAAGGCACGACCATCCACTTCAAGGTCCTCAAGGACGGCTGGTTCGCCGTGTCGACGACCAAGGTCGACGGCACCGACCACTACTACCGCTACCACCAGGACGGCGGAACCCTCACCGGCTTCGCGATGGACTGGAACAACGCCGCCGGCGACGTCAACGCCGAGCGCATCGCCGTGCTCGATTCCGCCGTGCTCGCCGCGTCGATGGACGGCCTGCCCTTCATCGACCCGCCGCAGGGCAGCCGGCCGCAAGCCAAGTCGGAGCCGCCCCAGGGCACGCCGCCGGAAGCCAGGGCGGAGCCGCCGCCGCCCGCGCCGCAGCCGGTCGCGCGCGAGGTCGAGCCGGCGCCGGCCAAGCGGCAGGGCTTCTCCACCGGCACCGGCTTCTTCGTGTCGGACGAGGGCGCCTTCGTCACCAACGCGCACGTGGTGGCCGACTGCGCGAGCGTGGTGGTGAAGACCGACGACGGGCAGGCGCACGACGCCTCGCGCCTCGCCACCGACGCCACCAACGACCTCGCGCTGCTAAAACTGTCCGGCACGCCGAAGCGCGTGGCGTCGCTGCGG
>CAXSDP010000186.1:0-2044 GCA_964235705.1 uncultured Beijerinckiaceae bacterium
GTGGCCACCACGACGATGGCGGCGTGGTCGGCGGCGGCCGCCCGCGCGGCGGCGTCGACCAGCCACGTCACCAGCGCCGCGGCGGCGGTGGGCGTGTCCACCCGGCGCCAGGCGCAGCCGTCGACCAGCGTCACGTCGGTGGCGTGCCCGGTGCCGGCGACCACCGGCACCGGGCAGGTGCACACCGCCCGGGCCACCGCCTCCTCGTCGAGCGCCGCCAGCCCCTCGCGGGCGCCGCCACCGCGCACCAGCAGGACGAGGTCGGGGAGATGGCCCTCGTGGAAGCTAGTGGCCTCGGCAAGCGCCCGCACCAGCGCGGCGGCGGCGCCCTCGCCCTCGAACGGCGATGGCACGGAGCGGATGACGAGCAGCCCCATCGCGCGCCACGGGGCGAGCCGGGCGGCGACGTCGGCCCAGCCTGCGGCACCCGCCGGGTGCACCACGCTGACCCGGGTCACGTCAGGGGGCGTCGGCAGCCGGCGCTGGCGATCCCACAGCCCCTCGTGCTTCAGCGCCGCCACGGTCCGCTCGACCATGCGCCGGCGCAGTGAGGCGGTGGCGGTGCGGGCGAGGGCGACCACGCGGGCGCCGAGGTGCCAGCGCGGGTCGAACGACGGTTCCGCCAGCAGCACCGTGGTCATGCCGGCGAGCAGGGCGGGATCGAAGGAGGAGCCGACCTCCCGCCGCACGGCGGCCAGGGTGCTCGCCGGCAGGAACGCCCGCAGGGTGGCGCCCTGGCCAGCAGCCGGGTCGGCGAGCTCCAAGGTGTGGCCGTATCGGCCCGCACGCACGCTGACCACGGTGGCCTCCAGCCACACCTGGCGCGGCAGACCGGCCCGCAGCAGCCGCGCGACGTGGTCGAGGAACGCCGCCACGCTCATGGTGGGTGCCGCATTGGTGCGCGCCAAGCCAGTCGCGCCGTGCTCCTCGGCTGGCAGGTCGTGGCTTATCGATTGGTCCGCCGTGAGCGCGGCGGACGGGTTCATTACATCTCTGGTCATTGGGGGTGATCTCCCTTGGCTTACGCCGCGGGACGGTCATCGGCTCAGGGTTTGGTCTCGGTCGCGTCAGTGCTGGTCGGATGGGGCGATCCTGACGCGCTGGACGGTGACGCACCTCGCTCGCCGATGTTTCCTTGCTCACCCAAGGGGGTACCTCGGAACCCACCCCGACCGCGTCGACCGACGGCGGCTGGTGTCCTCAGTCCATATCCTCGGGGGTGTCGCACCCGGCCACGACCTCGCCGACCGGAACGCGCAAGGCCCACGCGATGGCGACCAGGGTCCGGAGCTTCGGATTAGGCCAGCTGCAACTGCGACAAGCCCGGGCGGCGAAGGCGCGCGATAGTCCTGCCGAAGACCACCCGCGCGTCGATCGCGTGATGGTGCCGGACGATCATCCGTGCCGAGGACCTTCGTTGAATACCGACGGAAGCCTATGGTGCTTTCACCCGCAAATCTCGGTTCCGGCCTGGATGGACCCCTGAAGGGGGGCGGCGCGATCGACGGGCCCATTTCCGCGGACGAAGCAAGCTGGTGGTTCCGCAGGTGCCATGGGATGAGAGGACGACGATCCCAATCATCGTCGCCAGCCTTACCCTCTTGGCCGCACAACTCTCACCAACGCTGACCGCCCGCATGATCACGAACCCTTCGCGTCCACGAGGTCGCCCGGATGTCCCTGTCCTTGTGACGCGCGGAGCGCCAGCACCTCCTGACGGCCGCCCTCCACCCATCGCTCCACGAGCTCGAGCCGGCCCTCGATGGCGCGGAACACCGAGCCGAACGCTTAGAAGTCGTCGTTGACCGGGTTGGCGCGGGCGGCGAGCTCGCCGGCCCGCACCAGCCGCTTGGCCTCCAGCAGCGCGTCCTCGCCGGTGCCGTCGAAGATGGAGGGGGCTCCTTGCTCCGGGATCATCGGGTCCTCTCCCGTGTCGGCGCCGCCACCCTCCCGTACGCGCGTTGCGGTCTCCCGGCGCGAACCGTCGATGACGATGGGCGATGAATGACCGTCGCCGCGCGTCCCGCATCCTGCGATGCCGCGA